>JBGTQJ010000008.1:73352-249040 GCA_041941305.1 Saprospiraceae bacterium | reverse complement strand
TTTTGACTTTTACATTTAAAACTAGAACCAATCACCCCTGCCTTTGGGGGGATGATTCATGTTTTTTATGAAAGCTTCTGTAGAAATAAGCATGTATCCACTAACGGAGAATTATGGCACTGCAATCCTTACTTTTCTTGACAAACTCAAGCGGTATCCTTCCATTGAAATGCACTCCAACACCATGAGTACTCAGCTTTTTGGCAACTACGATGAAATAATGGAGGCTTTGACCAAAGAAATAAAGGAAAGCTTTCGAAATGGCAATGATTCAGTAATAGTCTTCAAAATTGCCAATCTGGATTTGCGGCCATAAATCATATCATCTGGGAAGCAAATATTCCTGTTTCAAAGCATTTTTTACATATCTCTTTTCCATAGCTTCCCTTCAATTAATTTTTTATAAACCGTATCCTGCATACTACGGCTTACCGGAATTTTCTTGCCTTGAATTTTTAAAAGATTACCATCCATTAATTCAACCCTATCTAAAGCCACAATGTAGGAGCGATGTACGCGTATAAATTTTTCTGACGGCAATTCCTTCTCTAGTTGCTTGAGAGACAACAAAGTGAGATGTCGTTTTTGTTCTGTATGAATAAAAATGTAATCTCTTTCAGATTCAAAGTACAGGACATCCTCCAAATTGATTTTAATGTATTGTCCATCACTTTTGATAAAAAAATGTCCTGCTTCAGAAGGAGACTGTTTTTGAAGCAATTGTTGTTGTGTTTCAAAATGCGTTCTCGCTTTATTGGCAGCTTTTAAGAACCTTTGAAAGGAAATCGGCTTGACCAGGTAATCCAGGGCATTGAGCTCAAATCCTTCTGTAGCATAATCTCTAAATGCAGTCGTAAAGATGAAAGCGGGAGGGTCATTGAGAGAACGGATAAATTCTATGCCAGTAAGGTCAGACATTTGGATATCCAAAAACATCAAATCTATCTGGTAATCTCTTAAAAAATCGTTGGCTTCAAGGGCACTTTTACAGGTGCTTACAAGGTTCAGAAAGGGCGTTTGTTCGACATAATTGGCAATGCCTTTACGAGCGACCGGTTCATCATCTACTACGAGGCAATTGATAGTCATTTGAGTTGAATTTTCAGATTGGCGGTATAAACTTTTCCGTCATTTTGAATGTCCAATTCATACCGGTTAGCATAAGTGAGTTCTAATCTTCTTTTTACATTTTTCAAGCCTATACCCCCTATCCCTTTAGTTTTTATTTTATTTAGGTTGATACTGTTTTTGGTTAAGAAGACCAATTGTCCATTGTCCAATTTCAATTTTACGTCTACTTTAAAACGACTGGAATTGGAGCCATGTTTAAAAGCGTTTTCGATAAATGGAATCAAAAGCATTGGAGCAATTTTTAGGCCTCCAGTTTGTTTAGGTAATTGATAAGCTAAATCCAGAATTTCCTCATCGTATCTTAATTTTTGCAATTCAATATAATTTTCCAAATACCTGATTTCCTTATCCAAATCAATGAATTCCTTATTGTAATCATACAATTGATGACTCAAAATATCCGAAAATTTCAGCAATACCTCCTTAGCTTTTTCATCTTTTTGTTCCATCAAAAAATAGATCATATTTAAAGTGTTGAAGATGAAATGAGGATTGATTTGTGATTTCAGCATTTCCAATTCACTTTCCAGGTTTTTCTTTTCCAACTCTTTGGCATACTGATTTCTTTCATTCCATTGTTGCATAAACTTAAACGCAGTCGTAAATGCTACAATTACCGAAGTATCAATTGACATAAACAGGGCACTACGAGGAGAGAGATAGTAAGCATCATTTGTAAAAAGCCACATGATGGAGTTTACCAAAAAGGCATTCACAATTATCATGGTCACCATGCTGAGGGTATAGAACCAATATTTTTTTCTCTGAATCAAATGACGGGGCAGCCAATAGTAATAATTGAAATAAACCAAACCCACAGAGCCAATAACAATCGGTAAATTGAAGTTCTCTTTAAAATAAGGATGAAAAATGGCATCCTGAAGAATATGAAAACCCCAATAAAGCAACCAAAAAGCCACATGAAATTGCCAGGATGTGGTAGGGAAAGTTGGTCTTTTTTGATTCATACCACAAGAAATAAATTTTATTCAAAACATTTAAGGCAGGAGGTATATATAACCCGCACAACTAATATTCATCTTTTTTGCCTTCATTTCGTTGCAAAAATCCTCATCATGCTAATGCATGACTCCGGTTTTCGCGCCTTATGTATACAAAAAATCTTGAATCTGGAGTCGTACGGGTTATATACCCCTCCTGCCTTACACAAGACCATGTGGATAAAATTATCATAGACGAAAAACGAACATATCAAAATAATTATTAATTTCATCGCGCACTTTGAACACTCCCCTATTAGCAAATTTCCCACAAGGGTTGAAACCTAAAGAATAATAACCGACCTTTGCACGCTTACATGATAACTATGGAAAAGAAAAGCAGACATATGAGCTATGAGTATCAATACATGGTAGATTTTACACTGCCAGAAGTATTGACGGAAGAATTTATGAGTTTGATTCCTTACCAGCGCGCCCGCGTCAATCAATTTTTTTCTGAAGGGAAATTGGTCAACTATGCCCTCTCACTGGAAGAATCCAAGCTATGGGCAATCTTCAATGCCAATTCTGAATTGGATGTAATGGAATTAATTGCAGATATGCCCTTGACCAAATTTATGAAGGTTCGGGTGAGTATGCTCACTTTTTACAACACTTCACAAGAACGCATGCCTGCATTTTCCATGAACTAATTTTTAAACCAACCTGCGTACATCAAATAATTATTGGCTATTCGCTCTATTAAATCCTTAAACCTATTATTGGATAATCGCTTCACTTTTTTTGCAGGGACTCCTGCGTAAATGTACCCGGATTCTAATTTTGAATTTTCCAAGACCACTGCTCCGGCTGCAACCAAGACATTTTCTTCTACTACAGCATTGTCCATCACAATTGCACCCATACCAACCAAAACATTATCATGTAATCTACAGCCATGAACAATTGCATTATGCCCGATACTTACATTGTCACCAATAATTGTTTTTGTTCTTTCGTAGGTGCCATGTATGATCGCCCCATCTTGAATATTCACCTTGTTTCCAATTCGAATGCTATTGACATCCCCCCTCAAAACCGTTTGAAACCAGACACTACAATCATCGCCAAGAATAACATCCCCAACGATGGTCGCATTATCAGCAAAGAAGCAGTTTTCTCCCCATTTTGGAGTAAAACCACGTACAGATTTTATTAAAGCCATTTTTTTCAGTTTTCAGTTGTCGGATGTCAGTTTGAAATAAAAAAAATGGGAAAATAACGTCTTTATAGAGAAAGGTTGATCGATATTTTATTTTATCCCGTATGATTTTGAACCGACAACTGACAACCAATTGCTGAATTTATTGTGTCTTTTGTACGAAGCAATGCGATATGAGCGTTCCAAAAATTGTAGGAAATGATTTTTTCTATTAATTTGGTCTTGTCTCGCTTACTCAACATTCAGACTATGAAAAATTATACTATTTGCTTTTTTTTCCTTCCATTGTCTCTTTTCTCTCAAATGGTTACAGTCTCAGAAGCCCTGACCATTCGGAATGATGCTGCGTATGATATTTTGGGTGACATCAAAGGCAATTTGCTGCTTTTGAGAGATAAAACCACTGAATTTGAAGTTCAATGTTTCAATCAAGACCTTCACTTAAAGTGGGAGAAGGAAATCGAATTGGATAAAAGAAGACCAGAAATTGTAGGTGTTTTACCGACTGTGAATGATTTTAGTGTGCTTTACCTTTTTAAACGAAAAGGGGATTTGATTTTAAAAATTCACAAATACGATGCAGCAGCCAACCTCATTGATTCAATTTCTGTAAAAAATTATAGTGATCTTTTTTATTCTCCCAGTCTTAAAGTGATTCGATCAGAGGACAAAAGTAAGTTATTGATTTTCTATGTTGATAAACAAAATGAATATAACGTCATTGTGTTTGATGTAATCACAATGGAATTGCTATGGGAAAAAAGGTTTGAACCAGCAGATGTAGTTCACGGAAGAGATTTCAGGCAAATGCTTGTGGATAATGAGGGAAACATGCACCTCATTCAGGAAATGGAAAATCGAAAGCCTAAATTGGATGAACACCATTTCATGATACTCGAATATGGACTTGGTTCAAATGATCGGGTAAGAAACTATACCATCAATATGCCCGAGCATCTGACCTATGACGTTTATTTTTCCTTTGATAATCTAAATGAACGATTGGTTGCGGGAGGGCTTTATTCTGTTGAGAATCGAGGGCGAGCAGAAGGATTCTATTACTTAAATGTATCTCCGACAGCACCATTTTCGCCTACCTTTACCTTCCATCCTTTTTCTGATGATTTTGTAGCCACACTTCTCGAAAAATCCAAAAACAAAAACAAAGGTGTTCCCGAAGTTAATGTTCAGGAAGTTGTTTTGAGAAGAGATGGGGGCATATTGCTCATAGGTGAATTGAACAAAAAATTTGAAAGAAGAGCTGGACCTGGCAACAGCAATTATAACAGAGGGGGAAGTCCACATATTGTGGATTATTATTATGACGACTTATTTGTGATTTCTCTTCACCCAACGGGAGATATTCACTGGAAAAATGTGTTGCATAAAAAGCAATTTTCTCAAGACGATGATGCCATTTATTCTTCTTATTTTTTGATGAAAACCCCAACTGCTCTTCGACTCATTTTCAACGATGAAATCAAATATGAAAATACGGTTAGTGAATATGTAATCAAGGGCGATGGTGCATACGATCGAAATGCAGTAATGAGTACAGAAAACCAGCAATTGCGATTAAGGTTCAGAGATGCAGTACAAATTGGAGCAAATGAAATACTGGTGCCTAGTGAGCGACGCAGTCGGTTGAAATTAATTAAAGTTGTATTTGAAAGAAAGAGTTAGTGGTAGACTGGCTAGCGGACTTTCATTCAAATAATCCGATCTATCAATCCATTATTTTCCCCTATTTTGGGGCGCATGAAAAAAATCCCTTATTTGGTTTGGGTAAAAATTCTGATAGCTACTGGTATTGCTATTCGCGTTTATCAATACCTGGTTGGTCGTTCTTTGTATCACGATGAAGCATTACTTGCCAGGAATGTCAATGAATTGACCTTTAGTGAATTAGCTGGGGTTTTGGAATATCATCAGGCAGCACCAGTTGGTTTGCTTTGGCTAACCAAGATTGTGGTTTCCATTTTGGGAAATCATGAATTCGCTTTCAGGGTGGTTCCACTTTTGGCTGGAATCGGAAGCATTTTTCTTTTTCATAAATTACTTCGCCATTTCCTAAAGCCACCTTTTTCGATCTTCGCTTTGGCATTTTTTGTCTTCAATGGCTACCACATTTTTTATGCTATTTCATTTAAGCAATATGGAATTGATGTTTTTATTGGCTTGATAATTTCAATTGCTTTTTTAAAAGTTTTTTTTGGACAAAAAGAAGAAAATAGGATTGATTTGAGGCAAACGAATATTGATGCATTTATCTGGAAAGCTACCATTCTTGCTTTGTCCAGTAGTTTATTAATTTTTTTTTCTCAACCCTTAATTTTCATTTTGTCCGGATGTACGCTGGCAACAGGTATTTACCTATTTCGAACGAGAGAATATAAAGGACTCCAGGTACTCATAGGCACTTCATTTTTATGGGGAGCAGCTTTCCTGCTTTATTATTTTTTCCTCATCAAGCCCAACATATCCAATTCCATGCTTCAAAATTTTCATGAGCCTTATTTTATGCCATCTACTTTTTGGAAGGTGGACAGTTGGAGTTGGCTTATGGAGAGTTTTCTAAGAATTTATAAAAATCCTGGAGATATTCATTTTAAAACTATTGGTGCGGTAATAGCATTTGTTGGAATCCTTTGGGGATTAGTCAATGAAAAAGAGAAATGGCTGCTATTGCTTTTTCCAATTTTGCTAGCTTTTGGTGCCTCTGCATTGGGAAAATATTCAACTTTGGGAAGGTTGATACTTTTTGCTACTCCTGCATTGGTCATTTTTTTGGTCAAAGGACTTGAGTTTATTTATGAAAAATTGAAAGACCAATCTCGATTGGCTCAACCAGTTATTTTTTGCTTGGCTGCCTTGTTATTGTTACAGTCATTTTTAAATAGTGCCATTCATAATACGTTCAAACCTGCCCGAATAGAAGACATAAAAACGCTTTTGGGATTTATTGAAAACCAAAAAAAAGAAAGGGATGTGCTTTATGTTTATTTTGCTGCTGAACCACAGTTTGGTTATTACAAGGAAAAATATGATTTCAAGGATATGGAGGTAATGCTTGGAAAAAATCCAAATGCTCCTGAATGGAAAGAGGATTTTGAACAATTGAAAGGTAAATCCAGGGTTTGGGTATTGATGACCCATTTCAAAAGGCTGGATGGTAAGATAGACAATAGTTTGTATACCGAAAAAATGGAAACTTTCTGTTCCAAAATTCTCGAAAAGACTTCACAGGGAGGGCTTTGTTTTTTGTATGATTGTAGTCAAAAAAAATGAAAACGAATGATTCCTTATTTCGATAAAGAAGTACTTGAAAAGGTATTGAGTTACAAAGAATTGGTAGCAACATTGAGACAAGCTTTTCAGGAAGACTATATCGTTCCAATGCGACATCACCATAATTTTGAAAATCCAAAAGAGGGAATTGAGTCGACATTATTGCTGATGCCAGCGTGGAAAGCAGGGGAGCATTTGGGGATTAAAATTGTTGCGGTCTCACCAAATAATTCTAAATACAACTTGCCAACAATACAGGGAATGTATTTGCTCATTGATGCACACAAAGGGACGCCAATCGCACAAATGGATGCTAAAAGTTTGACAAATTTGAGAACAGCGGCCGCTTCGGCTTTGGCATCTGATTTTTTGTCCAGAGAGAAAAGTGAAACATTATTGATGGTTGGGACTGGCTCATTGGCTCCACATTTCATTCAAGCCCATGCAGCAATTCGACCTATCCAAAAAGTTTTTATTTGGGGGCGAAATTTGGAAAAGGCAAAAATGCTAGCTACCAAATTGAAACATTTAAAGGTAGATATCCAGGCGGTTTCAAACTTAGAAGAATACCTTCCGAAAGTTGACATTATTTCATGTGCAACCATGAGTTATAAGCCTTTGATTTTTGGAGAACACCTTCAACCTGGGCAACACCTCGATTTGGTAGGCTCCTATAAGCCTGATATGCGGGAAGCCGATGATGAGGTCGTAAAAAGAAGCAATGTTTATGTAGACGTTTTTGAGGGAGCGACAAGGGAATGTGGTGATATCGTCATTCCATTGAAAAATGGGACTTTGAAAAAGGAAGACATCAAAGGCGATTTATTTGACCTTTGCCGAGGAAATTGTTTAGGCAGACAAGCAGACCATGAAATTACCTATTTTAAATCAGTTGGACATGCTCTGGAGGATTTAGCAGCGGCAAGGCTTGCCCTTCAAAAATCAATAAGTTGAGCAAAATCAGGATTTAAGCATAGACATGACTTCCTTGTATTCCTCGGGAGTGTTTACATTTTGTAAAGTACTCGGTTCTGGCGCATTCAGAAGGTGCACATCTGAATTGATTAAAACTTTCCTTGGGCAAGAATATCCTTGCGTTAAAAACTGGAATAAAACTGGATAACTTTTGGGTTCCCAAATGGTGATAAGTGGCTCTGGAAATCCAGTGGCTGGACTGTTAAAAGCAGTAGCTATGGAGGAAGGATTTCTATTTTGCGTTAAAAAATTAATGGTCTCAGCATTTAATAGGGGCAAATCACAAGCAACAACCAACCAGGCGTGATTTGGGAATTTTTGGAATGCAGATAAAATAGCTCCAAAAGGTCCCAAGCCAGTAAACATGTCCTCTAAAATGCGAAAGCTTTCCGAAAAAGAACTTGATTGTTCTGGGCGACAAGAAAGAAATGTCCTTACACAATATTGATTTATTAGATCATGGACATAATCTCTCTGTGGTTTTCCATGATAGTTCAAAGCCCCTTTGTCTTTGCCCATTCTGATGCTCTTTCCTCCCGCCAGCACCAGCCCCATTAGGGGAGGAATGGATTCACCGATTTGATTTTTTAGAAAGAAGCTCATTTTTTGAAATTCAGAGAATTGGAAGGCAGGAATTTCACGATAATTTGGAATGTGTTTTTTCAAAAAATCAAAGATTTCTGAAACCCCTTCAGCAAAAAGAAACAATTGCACATCTGTGAGCCTATCCAATTTTCTTTTCAGAGAATCTGCTTTACTGGGGTCGATAACGACAATCTGTTTTTTGGCTTTAAAATGATTACCATTGACCAATACCAAATCGGTTTCATTAAAAAAAGTACGGTATTGATAGGTATCGAGTTTGGTTTTGGTATCAAACCGATGGTAAGTGATTTTGTCTGTATATTCTAAAAAAGCACCATGCTCAAAAGCAGTTTTGGGAATTTGCTCTTGGGCAGCTTCTTCATCAGCACTTTTATGGTCAGCATCTACATATGCTATTTTCCAATTTTTGGACAGTTCTTTAGTCAGTTCGGCAGCCAATCTTTGAATATCTCCACAAGGAGTGCCAATGATAGAAAATTCATTGCGCCCAAATTCTCCATAGTTGGGACGCGTTAATTTTGCATGCTTTTGATGCTTTGTTTTTGCTTTCATGTTTACAGTTCTCTTTTGAAATCTTTTTTGCCTCCTGTTTTTTCAATGAGCATGGTTTCTTTGATTCTAATGTCATGTGAAAAAGCCTTGCACATATCATAAATGGTCAAGGCTGCAACAGTGGCACCCGTTAATGCCTCCATTTCAACGCCAGTTTTTGCAGTAATGCTGGTTGTGCAATCAATGACAATTTCTTTTTGTTCATTTAAGACTATATCGATTTGGCAATTCTCCAAACCCAGTGGATGGCAAAGAGGAATTAAGTCTCCTGTTTTTTTGGCGGCCATAACTCCAGCAATAATAGCAGTTTGAAAAACGGGTCCTTTTTTAGTTTGGATATCTTCGTCTTCAAATTGTGCCAAAATGATTTCGTCAACCTGGACTATGCTTCTGGCTTTTGCGGTGCGTTTGGAGATTTTTTTTGCCCCAACATCTACCATTGAAGGATTTCCAGAAGCATCTAAATGTGTAAAACTGTTAGCCATTATCGATAAATAATTAGTGGAAAGACATCCCCTTTTTTGAAAACTGTTTGATTCGATGGAAGTTCTAAAAAACCGTCTGCATCTACTAAATTAGCTAAATCTCCTGAACCTCTACCTGCAATGGGATGAGCGCAAATAGTCCCATTTTTTTGATAATCAATTTTAACTTGAAGAAAGTAAGTTAAAGTAGGTTTGAATTCGAAATTTTCTTCAAGTTTAGCATATTGATAGTCAAATGGCTCTAATCCCAAACTTGCTCTTAGCCAAGGTTTAAAGTAACGATTGGCACACATAAAGGTAGAAACGGGATTGCCGGGAAAAGCAAAAACCAAAGTATTATTTGTAGACCGCCCAAACCAAAATGGTTTTCCTGGTCTTTGTTGCACGCGATGGAATAATTTTTCTACCCCCAGTTCTTCCAGAATTTCTGGAATGAAATCAAACTTGCCTTTCGAAACGCCGCCACTCATGACAATTGCATCGTAATGCTCCAGGCAATCTTTCAAACCCTTTCGGATTTCCTGCTTTTGATCATTTAGATGTTGTCTGTCTGCCTCTATTCCCAGCTTGAAAAAAGCAGCCCAGAGATTGTGTACATTGGATTTTCGGATTTGATGTGGTAAGGGAGTTTCAGAAACTTCAACCAACTCGTCGCCAGTAGAAATGATGACCACTTTTGGCAGTTTAGCTACCTTAAGGTGCGTTTTTCCAATGCTGGCTGCGACTCCAATTTCGGCAGGTGAAATCGTACTTCCAGAGGGTACAATTACATCTCCTGCTTTCCGATCGGTTCCTTTTTGATGTGCATTTTGGCTTGCCCGAATGTCTTCAATTGTTATTGTGGCAATACCATTTTTTATTTCCACATCTTCATACCTAATTACGGTATCTGCATTTTCTGGTAAAACTGCTCCCGTCATCACTTCCAAACATTTTTTCGAATTGTTTAATCGCATTTGGGGAGCGCCAGCGGCTTGTAATCCTTCAATCTCAAAATGCCTTTGCCCTTTTTCGAAATTTTGAAATTGAATTGCAATTCCATCCATGGAAACTCTGGTGAAAGGCGGGAAGTCTCGGTCAGCAGCCAAATCTTCTTTTAGAATTCTTCCTCCGGATTTATGGAAAGGAATGGATTCTATTCCAAAATCAATAGTGTTTTTTAAGACAATATCGGTGGCATCTTTAACAGAAAGCATCAATTTTCAGTTATTTAATGATAATTTTATAATCAAATCCATATCTACACCCCCAACTTTTTATCCAATATGTTCCTTTCTCAACAGGATTCAATTTTAACCTTACAAAGTCATCGTAATGAGTCCAGGTAGAGTCTAATTTCAAAGTGTCATTTTGAGAAACCATGTACAAAATACCAACATTTGCAGTACTTGGGCTAGAAAGAGAAAAAATGGCTTCATTATTTTCAAATTGAGTTTGATGGAACTTGAAAACCTGGGGCTTTTGATAAAATGCCATTCGTTTTTTAATTGACCAATAAGGATTCGAAAGCTTTGGTCTAATCAGAATTGAGTTAGGATTTTTGCTCTCTTCATCTAATAATTCCATGTACTCTTCATCATAATAATACCATTCATAAGATTTGCATGAAAAAAGCAAAAAAAGGAATGGGAAAATATATTTAAGTACCATGGTTTGAATCTATGAATTGAATTTGGAAAAATAAATTCCAACATTTTCAACCACCTATCGTAGACATAGATTCTGAAACTACTCCAATTTGACGCCTGGCCTCTGCCTCAAATCCATCTTTTGCCCGATTGCTTAATGCATCCAAAAAAGCAGCTTTCATTTGTTCATCAGTCGCTCCGGCGCGAATTAAGTTTTTGATATTGAAAACACCATCGTCATATAGACAAGTTTTTAGCATACCTTGTGGTGTCAGGCGAATTCGATTACAGCTACCACAAAATGTTCGGCTATAGGCAGCTATAATCCCAATTTTTCCTTTATGACCTGGAACCTGATACTTTGAAGAAGTAGAAAAAGGCGGATCTGGTAATTTTTGAATATCAGGGAAATGGTCTTTTAATTCATCAAGAATGACTCTATGATTCCATTTTAATTTGGGATAATTGGCGCCAGCCCCATTGAAAGGCATTTCTTCAATATATCGAACATCTACAGGGTGGTCTTTGGTCAAATTTGCCATTTCAATGATGTCCATATCATTCCTTCCTTCCATTACCACCATGTTGATTTTTGTGTGGATTTGGTGCTTCAACAATTCCTCAAAAGTTACCATCACTTTATCGTATTCATCTCGTCTGGTAATTTCAAAAAACCTTTTCGAATCCAAGGTGTCCAGGCTCAAATTGATGGATCGAATTCCCAACTTTTTTAAATCGGGAATTAGAGGCGCAGTCAAAGTCCCATTTGTAGTAATGTTGATTTGTTTCAACTTTTCTATGCCCCTCAGTTGTGTCAAGAATTCCATCATGTTTTTCCTTACAAAGGGCTCTCCGCCAGTAATTCGGACTTTTTCAATACCTAAATTGGCAAGAACGTTTACGATTCGTTCCATTTCCTCGTAAGTCATTAATTCTTTCTTGGG
Organism: Saprospiraceae bacterium; assembly: GCA_041941305.1. Lineage (GTDB taxonomy): Bacteria > Bacteroidota > Bacteroidia > Chitinophagales > Saprospiraceae > JANSWP01. Next base: position 237,268 of record JBGTQJ010000008.1, on the reverse strand, counting down.
CACGTAATCGATGCCCTGCTCCGGCATACAATAAAAGCAACGAAGATTGCAACGATCCGTTACCGCCAATCTCAAATAATTAATAACTCGTCCGTGGTTGTCGTATAGCTTCATAATGGTTTAAGCAAATTCATATTCCACACTGTACTAAAGTTAGCTTGCGGATTTACATACTCTTATCTATTCCTTGCGAAGATAGAGAGAGTTTGCAAAGAAGTAGAGATGTTTCTAAACAATATGTCAAAAGTGTGATTTAATTAACTTTGGCTTCCTTTAAAAATACCTTCTTAGACAATTTGTTTGATTCAAATCGCCCAAATTGTTCAGGAATCAAGAAAAATACATGGATTACAAAAATTCGAAACTGGTTTTAGAAACTTCAAAAATAGAACCAGGCAATGTATTGTGGCGTAGCCCCTCTAACCTGGCTATCATCAAATATTGGGGAAAGCATGGAAGACAGTTACCTCAAAACCCTTCCATTAGTCTTACGCTGGAAAATGCAAGAACGGAAACCATTATTGAGTACAAACCCAAAACGAGCATAGATAATAGGGTAGCACTTGATTTTTATTTCAACGATGAACCGAATGAAGCTTTCAAAACAAAAGTTCAGAATTTTTTAGAAAGTATTTTGGACATTTTTCCCTTTCTACGTCAGTTAGACTTGACGATAAGAAGTGCCAACTCATTTCCTCATTCTGCTGGAATTGCCTCATCCGCTTCGAGTATGAGCGCCTTGGCTCTTTGCTTGTGTTCATTGGAGGAAGAATTTTTTGGAACTTTAGATGATGATGAAGAATTTGACAAAAAAGCGTCTTTTATTGCGAGATTAGGTTCTGGAAGCGCTTGTAGATCTATTTACCCCAGAATGGCAGCTTGGGGAGAAAGTGGCGAAATTGAGGGTTCTTCAGATTTATTTGCAACGCCTTTTGAAGATAACATCCATGAAGTGTTTAAATCATTTCACGATGATATTTTAATTGCCAGTTTCGAAGAGAAAAGTGTATCCAGTCGTGCAGGGCATGCCTTGATGGAAAACAACCCTTTTGCGGAAGTTCGCTATCAACAGGCTCGCCAAAGATTGCATCGATTAATTCCCGCATTGCAAAATGGAGACCTGGAAGAATTTGGGAGAATAACCGAAGATGAGGCACTTACCTTGCATGCATTGATGATGGCTTCTAATCCATCTTATATTTTGATGCGTCCGAATACCGTGAAAATGATTGAAATTTTGAGAGACTATAGACAGGAAACCAAACATCCGGTTTACTTTAGCCTGGATGCAGGACCTAATCTTCATGTATTGTATCCGGAAGCAGTCGTTCACGAAGTGAGACCCTTTATTGAAGAACAGTTGGTGCCACTATGTGAAGACAATAAATATATTCCCGATTGGGTTGGAGAAGGACCAATGCAGTTATAAATAATTCAAGTTATGAACCCCCTTCGACGAGCCAGCGCAGCTGGCGAGGCGAATACTTCGCAACTTGAGTTAAATATTCATTTTGTGATACGCTCTACTATTTGTAATCACCACAATTATCATTTTTTTAGGGGTATTTGCATGGTCGATACTTGAGAAGATAGGAGTGTGGTTTATTTCTTCTGTTCCTTTTATTGCCATTGGGATTTTTTATTGGAATGAAAGAAAAGCTGTAGATACCTTTAATAGATATTTGTTAAAAAGGAAGTGAAATGATTAGAATTTTCATTTTTCTAATAGGTCTTAGTATATCTTTTCAAGGTTGTACTCAAACTAAAACTATTCCGTTAGATAGAGCTACTTGTAAAAACCCAGATTTTGATGCTGAAGTAGCAAGGACGATTAATTTTACAGTTCCCACCATTGGGGTAACAGCATTGAAAAAAGATTTAAATAAGGTTCATTTATTTGATGCAAGAGCTAAAGAGGAATATAGCGTAAGTCATATACCAGGTGCAAAATTTATTGGCTATTCTGATTTTGACAAGACTAAATTAACCCATGTCCCAAAAGATGCTAAAGTAGTCGTCTATTGTTCTATTGGGTACCGAAGTGAAAAAATTGGCGAACGATTACAGGAAATGGGTTTTACGAATGTTCACAACCTCTACGGTAGTATTTTCGAGTGGGTTAATAGAGGCAATGAAGTTGTAGATGAAAATGGCACCCCCACCAGGGAGGTGCATGTCTATAATCGTCAATGGAGTGAATGGGTAGAGGAAGGGAGAGCTAAAAAAATCTGGTAGATAAAATTTCTTTACGCTCTAAAAAAGAAAAAGCCCAAATGGAGTATCCGGGCTTTCACGACTGTAAAGAGAGAGGTTTATCGGGGTTGAAAAAGAAAAGCATTTACATAGTGCAAATATGGGGTATAAATAGGCTTCTTAAAACAACTACTTAGTGGAGGCGGAATATGAAATAGTAGATGGAAGATTTCGGCTAGTGTATGGTTTTTGACTTTATTTGCAGTTATCGTACAATGAAAAATGCCCAGGTCCAAAGAAGACTGGGCATTTTTTAAAATAGAGAAACATACATAAAAAGAATTGATTCAAAATTGCGCTTTTACTAGCATTTTAAAAAGGCAGAATGAGCGAAACCTGCCCCAGAGGGTTTCAATAAGGAATCTGAATGATTGAATGCCTCGGTTAAGTAATTGAATCAGCTCTTTGATGTTGTAAAACGAGATAATTTAAGAACTTAGATGGCATTGTTGTCAGTGTCCATTACTCAAAGCCTTATCTGATTGTTCCAACCAGGATTGATAATAAACGCCGTCATCCAGTTTCATTGCATTTTCTGTAATCATCAAAGGTTTGAAAGTGTCAATCATAACTGCTAATTCCTCTGTCTCACTTTGTCCGATACTTCTTTCATAAGCTCCAGGATGTGGTCCATGAGGAATACCTCCGGGATGTAAAGTGATATAACCTGGACCAATATTATTTCTGCTCATAAAATCACCATCTACATAATACAACATTTCATCAGAATCAATATTGGAATGATTATAAGGTGCGGGAATGGCTTTTGGATGGTAATCGTATAGGCGAGGGCAGAAAGAACAAATCACAAAAGCGGAAGTCTCGAAAGTTTGATGAACTGGTGGTGGCTGGTGCACTCGTCCCGTAATGGGTTCGAAATTGTGAATAGAAAATCCATAGGGGAAATTGTAGCCATCCCAGCCGACGACATCGAAAGGATGAGAAGCATAAACCAATTCGTGCAAGCAACCTTGTTTTTTGATTTTCATTACAAATTCTCCCTTTTCATCATGAGTCTCAAGAGTTTGAGGTAGTTTGTAATCGCGCTCGCAAAAAGGAGAATGTTCGAGTAATTGTCCAAAATAGTTTCGATACCTTTTAGGAGTATAAATTGGGTGGAACGATTCTGCATAAAGCAGGCGATTGTCTTCAGAGTCAAATTCAATTTGGTAAATCATACCTCTTGGAATAATCAGATAGTCTCCATATTCAAATTCGACATTGCCAACTAAAGTCCTCAACGTTCCAGATCCCTTATGGATAAAAAGCATCTCATCTGCGTCTGCATTTTTATAAAAATAACTGGTCATTGACTGTTTGGGTGCAGCTACTCCGATATGAATGTCATTATTGACTAAAAGGGGTTCGCGGCTTTCCAAAAAATCATTTTTCGGTTCGGAATTATAGCCAATCAACTTACGTGAAGTCATATTTTTAGCTACCGCAATTTTGGGACTTACATCTTTCGCTTCTCGAATTTCCCTTACCATTGTTGGGCGATGTACATGGTATAACAAGGAAGACATGCCATCAAATCCAATCGTCCCAAAAAGCTGTTCGTAGTACAATCCACCTCCGGGCTTTTCAAATTGTGTATGTCGTTTCTGGGGAAGTTTTCCAAGTCTGTGATAAACAGGCATAAGTAAAATTTATGTTGAACAAATAATTGAAAACTCCCCAAAGATATTGCGTTCTTTGCCGCCAGAACAATTTTCTGTGAAGAAATGATGACAATATTACAAAGTGTAATTAATCTAAGTTGCGAACAACAGCCTCGCCGCCCTTCCGGGCGGCTCGAATACTTCGCCACTTGAATTAATTAGTACAATTAATTCTAAATCCCTTTTCCTGAATGCCTGACTTTTTAGAATTATCACCAGATTTCCAAATGTCCTGGTATGATTGGGCTTTTGCCTTTTTAGCAGCTTTTGGAGTAGGCTTGTCTAAATCGGGGATCAAAGGAATAGCAATTGTATTTATTACTGTTCTTGCCTTGGTTTTTGGTGGGAAAGCCTCCACTGGTGTGCTTTTGCCTATGTTGATGGTTGGGGATGTATTCGCAATTTGGTATTACAATCGGCATACACAATGGAGGTATTTGAGACATCTGATGCCCTGGATGGCGGTAGGGGTTTTGATAGGCGTTTGGTTTGGAAAAGATTTACCTGAAGCGGTTTTCAAGCAGGGTATGGCAATTATTATTTTCGTTTCAGTCATCATTATGTTTTGGTGGGAGAAAAGACCGTCCAAATACGTTCCTGACAATTGGTGGTTTGGTGGCATTTTGGGGCTGATTTCCGGATTTACCACAATGGTCGGAAATTTGGCTGGAGCTTTTACCAATATTTTCTTTTTGGCAATGAGACTCCCCAAAAACGCTTTTATAGGCACAGCTGCCTGGCTTTACTTCTTTATCAACTTATTCAAATTGCCATTCCATATTTTTGTATGGGAAACGGTGTCCGTTGAAACGATTGCCCTTAATCTGAGACTTTTACCTGGAATTTTGTTGGGTTTATATATCGGGGTAAAACTGGTTAAAATAATTCCGGAAAAGCCATATCGGAATTTGATTTTGATATTGACCGCCCTGGGGGCTTTGATGATTTTCTTCAGGTGATTAAAAATTTTTAAGCACCAACTCACAAATAATAATAAGCTATTGCAAATTCTTTTTTCCTTCTTCTTCGTTAAAAGCCTCGTTAGAGCTAGGGCTCTAGCTACGTTTTTTGTCTCGAATAAGAAAAAAACAACTTTGAAATTTTCATACCATTATTTATGATTTAGTGCTTATGACGAATATTTTTAGCGCAAATGGTAAACTACTCCTCACCGGAGAATATTTCGTACTGGATGGGGCAAAATCACTTGCCTTACCTACCAAACTGGGACAATCCTTAGCCATCGAAGATAATGGAATGATCAATTGGCTTCACTGGTCTAGCTATGATGAACAAGGAAAAATGTGGTTTTGGGGTGGCTTTGATTTTAAAACTCGAAAAGTATTGGATTCGAGTGATGCTGAAATAGCAGAAAACCTTCAAAAAATACTACAAGCAATTCAAGCTCTAAAGCCCAAATTATTCAAAAGAAAAAAAGGAATTGATTTTAAAACAGAATTAGAATTTCCAAGAGATTGGGGATTGGGGACAAGCTCTACCTTAATTTATAGTTTGGCAAAATGGGCAGATATTGATCCTTTTGATTTATTGGAAAAAACTTTTGGAGGATCCGGTTATGATATCGCCTGTGCCGGAGCAGATGGTCCAATTTTTTATCAAAAAAATGAGGGAGTACCATCCTGGGAAACTTGCAATTTTGATCCTTCTTTTCATGAAAATATATTCTTTGTTTATCTGGGAAAAAAACAAAACAGCAGGGAAGGAATAGCGAGATATAGCGCATTCGCCTCAAAAAAGACTTCTTTAATTGAAGAAATTTCCAATTTAAGCAACGAAATTTTTACCTGCCAAAACCTATATGATTTTGAAGTGTTAATCATCCAACATGAAATCATCATTGCTCAATCCTTAAACCTTTCCAGAGCCAAAACTCTTTACTTTCAAGACTTTTGGGGTGAAATCAAATCTCTTGGCGCATGGGGAGGCGATTTTGTATTGGTTACTAGCGACAGAAATTTTGAAGAAACCAAATCATACTTCAACGAAAAAGGCTTTGATGTGTTTTTGAAATACAAAGAGCTTATTTTGAATACATCTAAATAAGAATTAATTTTGCACCAATTAACTCCGCCCAGTAAGCGGAGCTATTTTAAAGATGGAATTATGCCTTGGAAATGGTACGATAGCAAAATCATTAGGATAGCAGATGAAAGCTCCACTACCAAACGCTTTTGGGTTAAAGTAGATGGTGAAGAGTTGTTGGATTTTAAAGCGGGGCAATTTGTAACGATGGATTTGCCTATCCATGAACGACGAACAAAAAGATGGCGTAGCTATTCTATCGCAAATCATCCGAATGAAACCAATGTTTTGGAATTTTGTGTTGTGAAACTGGAAGGTGGGGCAGCTACTAAATATCTGTTTGAGGAAGTTCAAATTGGAACAAATATTCGGTTTAAAGGTCCTTCTGGTACCTTTGTTTTGCCAGAAAAAATTGAGAATGATTTAGTATTGATTTGCACAGGGACAGGCGTTGCTCCCTTTCGCAGCATGTTGTGGGATTTACATTTTCAAAAGAAGCCGCATCAAAACATACATTTGATTTTCGGGACGCGATATGGAGAGGGGATTTTGTACAGAGAGGAATTTAAAGAGATGGAAAAAAAGATTCCTGGTTTCAAATATTCTATAGCCCTTTCAAGAGAAGAAAAAATGCCCTCTTTAAATGGTACGGAAATTCGCAAGGGCTACGTCCACCAATATTATTTGGAAGACTATGAGGTAGTACGCCCAAATTTGGATTTCTATATTTGCGGCTGGAGTAATATGATTGATGATGCTGTAGCTAATTTGATAGTAAAATTGGGTTACGACAAAAAACAAATTCACTACGAATTGTATGGATGATCCAAAAACAATTATGCGGTTTACCCCAAAAACCCAATGGGAAAAAGGAGTTAAGGAAGGAATTTATGTAGCAGAAGATTTTGATGTAGATGGTTTTATACATACTTCCACACCCGCTCAGGTTTTGGATACTGCATTTCGATACGCTAGAGGTAAACAAGGTTTGGTTTTATTGGTTATAGATACAGAAAAGGTAAAAGCACCTTTGAAATTTGAACCTAGAAAAAGTGATGGAGAATTATTTCCGCATATATACGGTGATTTGAATTTAGATGCAGTAACTGCTGTGTATGATTTTCCACCGAATGAAGATGGAACTTTTTCACTTCCTTTTTAAATACAATAAGAGCGTTGAGCTTTATATAAAACTCAACGCTCTGCTAAAAAATAAATGATGAATCCGATAACGAAAAGTCCTGTGATGCTCTATACGGAGCAAACGCCCAATCCAGAATCTTTAAAATTTGTAACCAATCGAATGCTTTATCGCGGTACAGCAGATTTTAAAGAAGAGCGTTTAGCACAAGAATGGTCTGCCTTGGCAACTGCCTTATTTGAATTTCCGTATGTCAAAAGTGTGTATATCTGCAACAATTTTGTGACCATCAATAAGGAGTTCAATTACGCCTGGGAGGATATCATGTTGAAAATCAAGGAATTCATAAAAGAATATGTAGAAGAAGGCAAAGAAATTGTCAAAGATGGTTTTGAGGCAGCTATGGCAGAAATTGAAGCTGAACGAGGTGCGAGCTATGATTATTCTGAAGAAGATGCAGAAATTGTGAAAAAGATAAAAGAATTGATTGAAACATATGTAAAACCCGCAGTTGAAATGGATGGAGGAAACATTGAATTCAAATCTTACAACCAGGGGATCGTGACTGTAATCATGCAAGGAGCTTGTAGTGGCTGCCCCTCTTCAACGGTAACTTTACAATCGGGAATTGAAGGCATGATGAAGCGGATGGTACCAGAGGTGAAAAGTGTGGTTTCTGAGATGGGATAAAGTTGAAAAGAAATACAACCAATTGGAGAGATTTGGGATTTTGATACACTTAATAATATTTCTGCTCAAATCACTTCTCTGTCTGAAACTTCTATTTTTGGACAAACAGATTCTGTAAAGACCATTTCACTTTCAAATGGAGATTCCATTTTGCTTTCAAAAAATTTTGGCTTTTTGCAATTCCCCCAAATTGATAGTCTGAAGTCATTTGACCTGGTTGGCATTGAGGGAAGAGACCTAGGGGGAGCAGTTATTGACTTTTGGGACATTTTTGACTTTGAAATAGGAGATGTATTTGTCCATAAACATGGATATGGGTCAAATAAACAATGGTATACTGATGTGGAGAAGCGAAAAATATTGAGCAAAACCATTTCCAATGATTCAATACTTTATGAAGTAGAAGTGTATAGTTTTTTTGTTTTTCATGATAACCCCTGGGGAGGAAATGACACATCCAGAGCAGGTTCTATCTATACAGATTGGATATTTAAGAATACCAATCCAATTCCCAATCGATATCCGAATGAGCTTATCTTTTTAGAAGATCCTTTATTTGGAGCTTCAAAATTGGTTCGGCTTTGACCTTTCTATAGGATGGTTTTGTTATCAGCATAAAATCCAACTTCCAGAATTTTTCTTCCTTTCTTTCACGAAACTCCCACCTTTTTGGTCAAAATAAAATATTGCTGTACTTTTGCGCGCCGAAACGAAAAGCCCGTAAAGACGAGGTTCAATGTTTATAAATAAAAGATTCTCAGTCCTTTGACTGTGCTTACCTAAACATTGAATCTCGTTTCTTTTTGGGCTCAATTATGAATGTCGAATTTTGAATTTTGAATGCAATCCAGAGAGCAGCCACTCAGTATTCAAATCAGCCATTATCGTTTCGAATTTAAAAATTAAAATCACAACTCAAACTTTTGAAAGTTATTTGATAATTGATTTTTTAAGTAGTTGATAATCAAATAATTAAAGTAAGAGAGTTTTTTCTGAAAATGCTTCGGTGAATTTTGACATCATTCAAAATTTATCATTCAAAATTCAAAATTAACTCACTAAATAATCATAAAAATTATGGGAAGTTCTTTAACTATGTTGATCCCCGTATTTGGTGTAATTGCTTTGCTTTACACTTTTTGGAAATCTTCTTGGGTTGGAAAACAAGAAGTCGGGACAGATAGAATGGGCAGAATTGCCAACAATATCTCCGAAGGTGCGATGGCTTTCTTAAAAGCGGAATATAGAGTATTGGCAATTTTCGTAGTTGTTGTTGCCGTTCTTTTAGCCTGGAGCGGAAGTGTAACTCCAAACTCTTCGCCCCTGGTAGCGGGTTCTTTCGTGTTAGGTGCGATATGCTCTGCATTGGCAGGTTTCATTGGAATGAAAGTCGCGACTAAGGCTAATGTAAGAACAACGAATGCGGCTAGAGGTGGTCTTGGAAAAGCATTGGAAATTGCTTTTGCAGGCGGTGCTGTAATGGGCTTAGGTGTTGTTGGCTTAGGTGTTTTAGGTTTAGGTATTCTGTTCTTACTTTATAGTAATATGTTTGGTGTTGAGACGGCGGATAACGTAAATCGAGTAATCACAGTGGTTACTGGATTCTCATTCGGTGCTTCTTCTATCGCGCTTTTTGCTCGTGTAGGTGGAGGTATCTATACAAAAGCGGCTGATGTAGGAGCTGATTTGGTAGGTAAAGTAGAGGCTGGAATTCCTGAAGATCATCCGCTTAATCCTGCAACAATTGCCGATAACGTCGGTGACAATGTAGGCGATGTAGCGGGTATGGGTGCTGACCTTTTTGAATCTTATGTAGGATCTATCATCGGTACAATGGTATTGGGTGCTGCTTTCATCGGAATGGCTGGTTTTGAAGGATCAAACGATTTCGGTGGTTTGAATGCAGTTTTATTGCCATTGGCTTTGGCAGGAGTTGGTATCATTACTTCTATCATCGGTACCTTCTTCGTAACCGTTAAAGAAGGTGGAGATCCACAAAAAGCTTTGAACAGAGGAGAATTTCTTTCTGCTGGATTGATGTTGGCAGCCACTTTCGGAATTGTGAAATTTATGCTTCCTGAGGCTTGGACTTTCAATGGCATTGAGTACTCTTCTATGGGTGTTTTCTGGGCAGTTATTTTCGGTTTGGTTGCTGGTTTGGGTATTGGTATGATTACCGAATTCTATACAGGTACAGGAACAAAGCCAGTTAAAAGCATTGTGAAGCAATCTGAGACTGGTTCTGCGACCAATATCATTGCTGGACTGGGAGTTGGGATGCAATCAACCGCAATTCCAATCTTGATTTTAGCTACGGCAATTATTGGAGCTTATGAATTTGCAGGATTATATGGTATCGCTATCGCAGCTGTTGGTATGTTGTCAAATACAGGTATCCAATTGGCGGTAGATGCATATGGACCTATTTCTGATAATGCTGGTGGCATCGCTGAGATGGCTGAGTTGCCAAAAGAAGTTCGCCAGAGAACAGATAAATTAGATGCCGTAGGTAACACAACTGCAGCAATCGGGAAAGGATTTGCAATTGGTTCTGCAGCTTTGACAGCCTTGGCTCTATTTGCAGCCTTCATGACTACTGCAAAAATCAATTCTATCAACATCGCTGATCCAAAAGTAATGGCAGGCTTGTTAGTAGGTGGTATGTTGCCATTCTTGTTCTCTGCGCTTTCAATGAATGCCGTAGGACGTGCAGCAATGGATATGATTCAAGAGGTTCGTCGTCAGTTCAAAACTATTCCTGAGTTGAGCAAAGCATTGGCGGTTATGAATAAAAACGAAGGAAAAGAATTTGCTGATTGGTCAGAGGCTGATCAAAAGACATTCGAAGCTGCAGATGGAAAAGCTGAATACAGTAAATGTGTAGATATTTCAACGAAAGCTTCTATTCGCGAAATGGTATTGCCAGGCTTAATTGCTGTTGTAACACCAGCGGTAGTTGGTTTTGCCGGTGGTGCTGAAATGTTGGGTGGATTATTGGCAGGTGTAACCGTTTGTGGTGTTTTGATGGCTATTTTCCAATCAAACGCTGGTGGTGCCTGGGATAATGCTAAGAAAATGATTGAAGAAGAAGGACGTAAAGGTACCGCAGAACACAAAGCAGCAGTAGTTGGTGATACCGTTGGTGACCCATTCAAAGATACCTCTGGACCATCTTTGAATATCTTGTTGAAATTGATGTCTGTGGTTGCTTTGGTAATTGCACCTATGTTATAAGAAAGAAACTTGAAAGCAAATCATAATTCGAATGCCTCGCTAGATATAGCGGGGCATTTTTTATTTTAAAACTTTCAATCAATAAACCCGTTATTTTTGTAGGTATCAAAAGAAGCTTAAATTTGATGTAGGATGAATTCTTATGTTCTAAATATACCGAATTATGATCTTTCAGATGACCAGTTGCTGGCATTATCAGAAGCAAATGACAATGTCATAATTGAACGTAATTCAAAAGGACAAATTATCATTATGGAGCCTACGGGAGGCTACTCAGGTTATCGAAATAGTGAACTAACCACTGAGTTTGGAACCTGGAATCGGTTAAAAAAACTAGGGAAGGTTTTTGATTCTTCTACTGGATTTTCTTTGCCAAATGGTGCTATGTATTCTCCTGATGTAGCTTGGATTCCTAATGAAAAATGGAATGCTTTGCCAGATTCTAAAAAAGAAAAGTTTCTTCTTCTTTGCCCAGACTTTCTCGTGGAATTGCGATCCCAATCTGATCGTTTGAAAGATTTACTCGAAAAAATGGACGAGTATATGGAATGTGGTTGCAGATTGGCTTGGTTAATCGATCCTTACGAAGAGAAAGTGCATATTTACAGAAAAGGTCAACCAAAAAGTGAGCAATCATTTGATGAAATGCTTTCAGGAGAAGATGTCCTAAAAGGGTTTGAAACAAACCTTAAAGAACTATTCCAATAATATCTGCCAACTGCTAACTGCCAACCGCTAAGGGTTATCCTGTTTCTTGAAAACTTTTTTCAATAGCTCCGTAGTCCTTGCTGAAACATTCTCCCTAATATTCTTCTCCTCTTTCTCCACCATTGAAAATAAACCGTTCAAAGCTTGTGTCGTTACATAATCATCCAAACTGGGATTGGCTTTTTCTACAAAAGGAATTTTGTTGTATGCATTTACAGCATCTGACCAAATTTTCCTGGCATTGAACTTATCCAATGATTCTACAATCACCGGATTGAATTCGCTGTACAAAGCTGAATGGGTCGTACGATTCAAATAATTTGTTGCAGCATTATCTGCGCCCATTAAAATATCCATTACATCCGTAAATGTCATTCCCTTGATGGCATTGACAAATATGGGCTTTGCTTTTTTAGCGGCATCTTCGGCACCACGATTTATTTTCTCTAAAACAATTTCTTCAAGATTTGAAAAGCCAGGAATGTTTTGCAGCTTTTCGGTGATCTTTCTGGCTTCAGGGGGCAACAAGATTTTGTAACTACTTTTATAATATCCATCCAAAGCGGATAGTTGATCAGAACCTTTGCCAATTCCTATCTCCAAAGCTTCTTTCAAGCCATTGGCAATTTCTGCATTGGTCAGAGGTGATTCCGTTACCTCTTCCAAAATTTGCTGTAATGCTGCTGGGTCGCAAGCAATTATTTGAAAACACAAGAAAACTAATGCGATTCGTTTTAGCATGGTGATATTTTTTATCCAAAAATGATTTTACGAGTGCCAGGGTTTTGAACCCTGCTTTTTACAATTCAATTCCAGGGTTCAAAACCCTGGCACTCGTGAATTAAACTTTTGGGGTACAATTCAAACCAAAATGCAAATATGAGACGGAAATAGGAAGAAAAGTTACAAGAAAGGAATACAAAATATTTTGCCAATAATAGCAACGGCTTGAAAACATCACTCAAAAACAGCAATTGCTCTTACAGGGAATGTCCCAAAACCCTTCACTTTTGGTGGAATTGCAGAAAACTGAAATGGTAAGTCAGAAATCAGATGCAAATTGCACATATGTTCTACAATTGGAATTTCAGCACCCAACAAAATGGTATGCACAGGGCGAGCTCCATCTGCTACATTGTCGATATTATAGGAATCGATACCCACCAATTTTACTTCAGCTTCTTTTAAGAATTGAGCAGCCTGAGCAGTCAAATAGGGGGCATCCTCAAAATATTGATCAGTTTCCCAATGTTTTGACCAATCTGTTCTTACCAAAACAGCCCTTCCCTTCAGTATTTTTCCCTCAAAAAAGGAAACATCAATAGCCCTTCCTTCATTTTCACTTGCATCTATTAATACCCCTGGCAAATGCGCTAATTTCTCCAAAGGCAGTTCCGACAAGTCTTTTCCATCTTCATATCTGTGAAATGGGGCATCGATATAGGTACCCGTATTGGCGACCATCTCAATTTTGCCAATTTGAAATTGGGTTCCCTCCGCATAAACTTCCCTGGATGCTTCCCGACTTAAATAATCGCAAATAATTGGCGCAGGCAATCCTTTGTAGGTAATGGTGCCATCTTCGATGATATGACTCAGGTCTATGTAATTCAAATGGAAATTAATTAAACATTGTTCAAAGTCGTTCAAGTTGGTTTAAAATTGCAAAAATGCTTTTGAACCACCTTTAAACAATTTCAAACCACCATGAAATCTAATCAAGCTTTAAAATCCAATAGAAACTTTCGGACTACCTCATCAAATTGCGCTCCCTGGTTAAAATGGAAAATGACTTCAACAGGAATTACAAAAACAGGCAATTGGTGCTCCATTAAAAATTGTCGATGTATCTCCAGTCGCATTGCATCTTTTTCGGTGGTAACAATCAGTTTTTTTTCAGATTTGATTGCCTCAAAATTGCGTTTAAGATGGGCAACATCAAATTCAGTGAAAAAATGATGATCAGTATATTCTAATGTTTTTACTGAATTTACTCTTGATTCGAGATAGTCTTCTAAATATTCTGTTCTTGCAATCGCACAAATCAGCAAAATGTCCCAATCTTCCTGAAGGGTGGTGACGTAGTCAGCATTTAAAATATAATATGGCTGTAAATAGTGGTAGCTGGAAAAGAAAATTTGTTGGTAAGAAAAAGGATTGATTTCCTTTGTCAAATCAGCTCTTTCTTCTTCAGTAATATCCTCAGGACATTTGGAAACGATTATTACATCGGCTCGCTTATATGCAGAAGGCCATTCTCGGAGTCTGCCGGAAGGAAGCAGGAAATCCTTTGTAAAAGGATGGCTAAATTCTGTAAGTAAAACGTTTAACCCGGGTTTGACAGACCGATGTTGAAAAGCATCATCCAACAAGACAATTTGCGTGTCGGGCTTCAATTTCATGATTTCGGGAATACCAAAAGTTCTGCTTTCACATACGGTGACTAGTATATCCTTGAATTTCCGCTTAAACTGAAGCGGTTCGTCTCCTACCTGTTCTGCGGTGTGGTTTGACTGGACAATTTTAAACCCCTTTGTTTTCCGTCGATAGCCTCTACTCAATGTTGCTACATTCAAATGATCTTTCAAGAGCCTTACTAAATATTCAATATGGGGAGTCTTGCCTGCGCCACCAATTGAAAGGTTTCCTACGGAGATAACGGGAATGTTGAATTCTACTCCTTTCAGCAATTCTGTTCGATAAAAAAAATCTCTAAGGCTAACCCCCAAACCATAGAGGAAAGAAAATGGAGCCAAAAGTATTTTCGTAAGGGTACTTTGAATCATGACGCTGGCAAAAGTAAGCGATTTTGTGGGGAAATCACCCCTTCAAAAAGATAGCCATGGGAGCCTTTTCTACAAATCAATTGCCTTCATATAAGAAGTGCTCAATTTGGTTAATCTCGCAACACTGCACTTTTTTATTTTTTGAAAGATGTATTTTCGCGGGCTATGGAAATTTCAACTAAGGTAGTGCGGCTTTTTTTAGCAGTGCTCACCGTGAGAACAAGACTAAGAAAAGCAGTATTCCGATTATCAGATGTGAGAATTAACCCTTTTTTTGGAGTGCTGTTCCTTCTTTGGAGTCCAATTTTGCTCTCTCAGCCTAGCTACGCCACTATAGATGAAATCGAGATCAAAGGGTTTAAAAAAACCAAAATTGAAATAATAGAACGAGAGTTGAATTTTTCTGTTGGGGACACCATTTCACTTTCCGACTTGCCTCAAAGGATAGAACGGAATCAGCAATTGTTGATGAACACAGGACTTTTTACAGGTGCAAAGATTACTTACAAAAGCTGGAATGGCACCAATAACCATATTGGATTACTGGTAGAAGTTTCTGAAAATTGGTACGCCTACCCCTTCCCTATTTTTGAATTGGCGGATAGAAATTTTAATGTATGGTGGGAAGAGTACAATCGATCGCTGAAGAGAGTCAATTTTGGACTGCGATTTTATCATATCAATCTTACTGGACGGAGGGATTTATTAAAAACAGTGGGACAATGGGGCTTCACTCAAAAATATGAAATTGAATACACGCTTCCATACATTGATAAAAATCAAACTTTAGGGTTGCACACGAACTTGTTATACACCCGAAATCGCGAAATAGGCTATAACACTATTGATGATAAGTTACAATTCCACAGAGATGCAGACAATATTCTCCTGAAGCGTTTTAGAGCTTCTGTCGGGTTGATTTATCGCCCAAAAATCGATATCTATCAGAGCTTTATGTTCAAATTTAAAAGAAATCAAATTCACGAAAGTGTACCGATAGAACTCAACCCGGTTTTCTTTTTGAACAGCCTGCGACAACGATACTTTACCATATTGTATGAGTTGATAATTGATAAAAGAAATATCAGACCTTATCCAACTGCTGGATATTATTTTGCCTTAAAAGCTCAAAAGGATGGCTTGGGCATATTTGATGAATTGAATTCATTTTATGTCACTGGAACCATCAAAAAATATTTTTCTTTTTCAGATAAGTGGAGTCTTGAGCAAGTTCTGGTAGGACGCGCAGCACTGATTCGGGACAATCAGCCCTATTATCAAAGCTTTGCTTTGGGGTACGAGTTAGACTATATTCGAGGCTATGAATTGTATGTGATCGATGGTTTGGATTTTATTTATACAAAGACCAGTATCCATTTTGAATTGCTGTCAAGACAATTTGCTTTTGGGAAGCTGATGCCCTTAAAACCATTTAAAGTCATGCCCTTGAAGGTTTTTTTGGCAATTAACAATGATTTTGGCTTTACGAATAATCCTCACCATAAGGGAAACAATACATTGAGCAATGAATTGTTGTGGGGCTATGGTGTTGGGATAGATTTAGTGATATACAATGATAAAGTTTTTCAGCTCGAATACAGTTTTAATGGCTTGTCGGAACATGGATTTTTCTTACATTGGGAGTTGAATTTTTAATTTGGTAGACGGTTGCTGGTAGACGGTAGACGGTTACTTTATCAAGTCAAATAATGAGAGTTGTCATTTTCAGTAGGGTTTTGAAAAAAAAAGATGTTCAAGTTGTGCAACATCTGTTTGATGTGTTGCATGACTTCAAGGTGGCCATTTATGTGTATGAGCCCTATTTGAATGATTTGAAAGGCGTGATTAGCTTTAAAAGCAATATCGGAGTCTTTGAAGGTTATCTGGATTTTAAATTATTGAATTTCGATTTCCTGATTTCACTAGGCGGTGACGGAAGTATTCTCACTGCAACGACATTGGTTCGGGATTTAGATGTCCCTATATTGGGTATCAACCTTGGTCGCCTGGGTTTTTTGGCAAGCATTGAAAAAGGGCGCATTCGAGAATCTATCGAATTATTGACAAAAGGACAATATTCAATAGAAGAAAGAAAAACCCTTTATTTGGAATCAAAAAACCCTCTATTTGAAGAAATTCCCTTTGCGCTAAATGATTTTACACTTCTAAAAAGAGATACTTCTTCCATGATTACCATCCACACATTTGTGAATGGGGCTTATATGAATACTTATTGGGCGGATGGTATCATTGTAGCTACCCCAACTGGCTCGACAGGCTATTCCTTAAGTTGTGGAGGACCCATTATTTTCCCCAATTCCGGCAACTTTGTAATTACACCTGTGGCACCACACAATCTGAACGTTCGCCCTATAGTCATTTCAGATGATTCCGTAGTATCTTTTGAAGTAGAAGGACGAGCAGATAATTTCCTTTGTACCTTGGATTCCCGAATTGAAAAAGTGACTGCTGAAGATCAACTGGCAGTTCGCAAAGGTGATTTCACCATAAAATTAGTTCAGCTACAGGACGTTGGTTTTATAGATACCATTAGGAATAAATTGGCTTGGGGAAGAGATACCCGGAACCACTAGATTCGATTTTTAGGTTAAATACCTTCAATGGAGAGCGAAAAAATTATCACGAAACAAAGAACTGTGACAATCTGAAACGAATTTTTGGAATTAACAACCACCTATTGGAGATACATTTTGTGAAAAAAACAATGACGAATTTGAAGCAACTATTACAGAAAATGAAGCTATTGAAAGCGCTGAAAACATTTACCATCAAGAACTAAGAGATTTTTACAATAACGCTATACAATATTTTAAAGCACAGGGGAATCATCAGCAGCTAAACAAACTTCAGGAAAGAGAAAAGGCTTTGGAATAATTTTTATTCCAAAGCCTCAATTTACTGCCTACTAAAGTCTATCCTTTATAAAACAACCACTTCCAAATCTCCTTGAAAGTTACCTTTTTGCCATACATGAAAATTCCTACACGGTAAATTCTTCCAGATAACCATATAAAGAATATCGCAGAGCCAATCAGAACCACCATGGATAACAGTACTTCCCAAAGAGGTGGATCAAACGCAAGTCGGGCTGGCATGACCACCGGTGAAAACAGTGGAAATATGGAACCAAAGACTGCTATTCCACTATTCGGGTCATTCATAATCGAGACCACGATAAAAATGGAAATGATAATTGGCAGCATGATGGGAAACATCAAACTCTGACTTTCACCTAAATCATCTCCTACCGCAGAACCTACGGCTGCAAAAAGGGAAGAATAGATAAAGAAACCACCGAGGAAAAAGACGATGATTACAGGAACAATAAATTTCCAATTGAGTGCAAAAATGGTATCCAGGACTTCTTCTGCCTTGCTTCTAACTTCTTCAGGATCTAAGCCGTCCAAACCAGTGGAGCCAGGATCTGGCATGGAAGCACCTGCTCCAAAGCCCAATAATGGAAAAAGGATTAATTGAAGTCCATAAATCAAAAAGGTCCATATCAGTATTTGTGTCAAACCGACTCCCCCAACCCCAATTACTTTTCCGAGCATCAACTTGAATGGTTTAACTGAAGAAATGATGACTTCCACAATTCGATTGATCTTTTCTTCTTGAACTGAACGCATCACCATAGAGCCATAAATTAGTAAAATGATATACATAAACATGCCCATCATTAAACCCATCATCGTAGCAATTCCGGCATTGGCTTTTCCTGATTTTTTCTGTAAATCACCTTTTTCATCCACAGATTCCTTTGTTTCTTCTACGATGACATTGGTGTCTAATTCGTCTAGCTGCTTTTGTGTCAAACCCGCATCCTCCATTTTTTTATTTCTAATCCGCTTTTCCAACCGTCCCTCAATCGACTCACTCATGGAGACTGAAATCTGTCTATCCGAATAATATTGAACCCGCAAATCGTGCTTGAGACTTTTGAATTCTGGAATATGAAGCACACCATCATAGCCACTCTCTTTATAGTTTTTTCTGATTTCCTCCAGGGAGCGACTGTCTTTCTTAAAATGGACGTGTTTTGAAGAGGGAATATTTTCAAAGTAGCCGGAATCGTCTTTGAAGACAATTTTCTTTTGGTCTTCCGACATTTTTACAAACAGAATAGGTAGGGTATACAATCCAATTATCAGCAAAGGCATCAAAATGGTTGTCAGGATAAAGGTTTTCTTTCTCACCCTTACCAAATATTCGCGCTTTATTATGAGCCAAAGTTTATTCATTTTGTTGAGAGTTTTTAAGGTTATGGAAAGAGCTATGCTTCTGCACTTACCCGCTTAATAAAAATTTCATTCAAGGAAGGTAGAATTTCATTGAAACCATGTATGAACACCCCATTTCGCATGAGATGACTTAATACTTCGTTGGAGACGCTGTCATTTGCTACTTTTACCTTCAAGACATTATTTTCATCAGAAATGATATCAAAATCATCATTGGCATCGTCTACCGCTTTTAAGTCTGTTGGAAGATCTCCTTCATATTCAATTCGGAATAAGTTTTCCTTAAAATCTTGCTTAACATCACTTACGTTTCCCTCAAGAATATTTTTACCCTTGTCGATCAAGACGATATGCTCACAGATCTCTTCTACCTGCTCCATTCGGTGGGTGGAAAAAATGATGCTCACTCCTTCTGAATTGAGTCTGCGGATTTCGTCTTTGATTAGGTTGGTATTGATGGGATCGAGACCGGAGAAGGGCTCATCCAAAATCAGTAATTTGGGTTGATGGACAACCGTGGCAATAAATTGGACTTTTTGCTGCATTCCCTTGGACAATTCCTCCACTTTTTTACCCCACCAATCTTCGATATCAAATCTTTGAAACCAAAAATTGATTTGCTCACGAGCAGCACTATGTGGAAGTCCTTTGAGTTGAGCAAGGTACATGATTTGCTCACCGACTTTCATTTTTTTGTACAATCCGCGCTCTTCGGGCATATAACCAATTTGTCCCGGATGACTGCTATTCAGTTTTTCACCATTGAGGTAAACCGTTCCTGAGTCTGCACCAGTAATGGTTGTGATAATTCGGATGAGGGAAGTCTTGCCAGCTCCGTTGGGACCCAATAAGCCAAACATTCCCCCTTCAGGCACTTCAAAGCTCACGCGATCAACGGCTGTATTCTTTTGATAAGTCTTTACGACGTCTTCAAGTTTGAGTATACTCATACTAATAAATTGAGAGAATTGAGAAGTTGAGAGATTGAGAATTGGAGAATTTGAAGTGAATTTTCTCAATCTCTCCAATTCTCAATCTCGCATACGCTATAAGCGGTCGGGAAATTAGGCCCTAAATGTAGGAATTTGATTCAAAATCTATTGAAGCATATTTTTTTTAGATGAAACTAGATTGTTTTTAACTTGCAACTTATTACGAGATAAGGCCAATCAATGAACTCCTTTTTTAAAAATTTGAACCAATATTGCGAAGCGCATACTTCTGACCAATCGGAAATATTGTATGATCTTGAAAGGGAAACCAATCTAAAAACCCTGGCGCCACAAATGCTTTCAGGACATCTGCAAGGACAGTTTTTAAGCTTGTTAAGTCATTTAATGCAGCCTAAAAGCATTTTAGAAATTGGTACGTTTACAGGCTATTCGACCATTTGCCTGGCACAAGGATTGCAAGAGGGGGGAATTTTACACACCATTGAGGCGAACGAAGAATTACAATACATCAGCGAAAAATATTTTAAAAAAGCGGGATTGTCGGACAAAATTCAGCAACACATCGGGGATGCGAAAACCATTATTACTAAATTGAAAGATACCTATGATATCGTTTTTATTGATGCCGGGAAATTGGATTATGCCTTCTATTACGATTTGGTTTTTGAAAAGGTAAACAAGGGAGGAATCATTCTGGCAGATAATGTTCTTTGGAGTGGGAAAGTGGTCAGCAAAGAAAATGATAAAGACACCCAAACGTTAGATGCCTTCAATGAAAAAGTGCTGAATGATACCCGGGTAAATAATATGATCTTACCCATTCGAGACGGAATACTAATTGCAAGAAAATTATAATTTCAATTCAAAATCCAATTGAATTTCAAAACCACATTTAAATCTTTCCTTGCTTATCCGGCACAGCTGATTCCTTTAAGGTGGTGGATTCGATTTACTCAGCAAAAACTCTTTCTACCCTTTTATCACAGCATTGGCGAAGTGGAATATTTACCTCATATACGGCATTTATACCAACCCAGGAATGCAAAGCAATTTGAAAAAGACCTGGATTTTTTATTAAAACATTATCAGCCGATTGGATTGGAAGCCTTATGGCATAGTGTAGAAAGTCGTAAGCTTATTGAAAAACCGAGTTTCTTTTTGTCCTTTGATGATGGATTGAGTGAAGTATATCATATCGCTGCGCCTATTTTGAAGAGAAAAGGAATTCCTGCTACTATTTTTCTTAACTCAGCATTTGTAGATAATAAAGCACTTTTTTACAGATACAAAATGAGCTTGTTGATGGATTTTTTTAAAAAGAATCCAGCCAGGTTGCAGGAGATATTTAAAGATTCAAGAGCAATACCCGATTTGTCCTTTATCAGTTTTGAATTGCGTTTTTTGTTAGATCAATTTGCTAAAGAAGTGGGTTTGAATTTTGATGATTTTTTAGAGAAAAGAAAACCATACTTGAGTTCGACTCAAATTCAGCGTTTAGCAAAAGATGGTTTTACTTTTGGCGGACATAGCGTAAATCATCCCATGTACAATGAAATTTCTTTCAAAGATCAATTGACCCAAACCAAAAAAAGTGTTCGATTTGCTTCAAAAAAATCGCAAGCGGCTGTTCAATCTTTTGCATTTCCTTTTACAGATCATGAGGTGACCAAAACTTTCTTCAGATGGGCAAAATCAAAAAATTATTTTGACCTTTCTTTTGGAACAGCAGGACTAAAAATTGAAGCGTTCCCATTTCATTTTCAAAGATTCGGCATGGAAGGAACCAACATGGGAGCAGAAAAATTGATTAAGGGAGAATATTTTTATTTTATGCTAAAAAGCATTCTGGGAAAGCATAAAGTGAAAAGAGCAGAATAACGGAGCTTCATTCTGAAGCTTCATCGTTTTCAAAATCTAAGATATCTCCTGGCTTACAATCCAATTCCCTGCCAATGCTAACAGTGCCATTATGATAAAATAACCAGCGATCAGGAAGATAATTGCCATCCCCCATTGAGTGATATGATAGAGGATATTGGAAAGTGATTTGTTAATAGGCATGAGTGTTTGGTTTTACGATCCAAACACTCAATCATTACGATAATAGTAAAATTATTTACTATTAAAGTTTAATAAAATATCACCCACGTTTTAAAATCCTCAGAAAAATCTTCAAATCGATGCTCAATCCCAGCTGGTACGAAGAGGACATCTCCTGGAGCAAATGGGCGTCTTTCTCCATTGTTGAAGAAGGTACCAGTGCCTGAAATGATAACATAAATTTCGTCCTGGTCATGGGGTGTTTGCAAGTCTATCTTTTCGGGAACATAAATCTCCACGTACATATTTCCCCGCTCCAAAAGCTTTGTAAATTTTTTGCCATCGGGTTCCTTAGAAAGCTGTTTCAATGCCTGTTCAATTGAAATTTGCCAATTTTCAGGTAATTTCTTTTTCAAACCCTCATTGATGGGAAAGATTTGGGCGAGGTGATGTTCTAGGTGGTCTACATAATCTTCAATAAGCCAGAACAGTGTCTTTTTGGAAGAATCAGGCAAAACAACTATTTGACTTAAATATTCTTCAGAGATGCTTTCGCAAACATTTAGAATTTGAAGGTTCATTGCCTTCCACAAATCCAATATTTGCCCAATGGGTTTGATTTGATAATTATTCAATTGAACCAAATCATCTTGTGGATAGGGTTTGACCACAAAATGTTTTCCTGCTACTTGAGCATTGGTAAATCGCAGCCAATTGTTGCCTGCTGAATCAATCAAATGCCCCAAAATCTCCTTTTTGGACCATTTGTGAGGTAAAGGTTTACGTTCCATTTCTTCTGCTGAAAATTCATTGATTTTTTCAGGAACAAAATGAATCCAATGTTTGAATCTTTTCAATATGGGTGATAACATGGTAAGGAGAAGTATTATTTGTACGTTTTAGTTGTGCCTCGTTCCTTATTACAAGTAGCGTTCTTCAATTATTTTCATGTGGTGTATCTCGTGCCCAGCTGTAATGAAAAGAATTGCCCGAGGAGAAATGGGACCATTGCTGGCAGTTCCCAGAAAACCCAGGGCTTCGTCATTGAGGCTTTTGAATAAAGTGATGGTGGCATCCCGTACTGCAGCGTATTCTTCTATAATTGATTCTGGACTCCGTTGTTCAGGATAGTTATAAGGCAAATAGTCGTCTTGCTCAAACCCAGGCAAGGGCGTCTTATCATTTCTGGAAACCCTCAGAGCCCTATACGCAAATATCCGCTCTGTATCTATCAGATGTAGGAAAACTTCCTTGATACTCCATTTCCCTTCTGCATAGCGATAATTCCATTTTTCAGCAGTCAAATTCTTGAGAAAGGTAAGGGTGTCCGATTTTAAATCGTGGAGTACTTTCAAGGCATCATCCGATTCTACCTGGTTGATATAGCGCTTGAAATAGTCATTGCTTTCGTGTGCTTCTGGTCGTTTTAATGTCATGACAATATTTTATTATTCTCTGAAAATTTAGGTGATTTGAGTCAAACAAAAAGGAAAATCAACGTTTCCTGCGGGCACTTTTGCTTTCCCTTTTTGTTTGACCACCTAAATTGTCAGAGAAGATATTTTATTTCAAAAAGTAGCCCGACTTTCCAAGGCCGGTCATTTTTTTAGCGTTTTTATTTAAGTTTTATGGTATTCAGGAAAACTCAGATATCGATTTCGCTATTGGTTTGCCAAGTTTTTTAAGGGCTTTGGAAAGCCGTGTTACTTTTGGCTTTTCAATAACTCTTTTACACTTCCAGACACCTCGATACCTTCTTTTAATAAAGGATCTACTTTGGGTTCTCCCCAAACATGGCGCAATGGCACAACACCTGCCCATATAGGCAATTCGTAATCTTCATCATCATCACCAGGAGGTCCCGTTCGGATTTTCGCAGAAGCTCCTTCTATATCCAGTCTGAGAACGGAGGTTGCTTTCATTTCCTTTGCATTTGGGAGACGCGATTCTTCCCAACGACCTTTGAGGATGTTTTCTGTCACAATTTCCAATGCCCTCATTTTTTCCTCTCCTTCCACCTCTTTTGCTCTGCCAAAAACAACTGCTGAGCGATAATTCATAGAGTGATGAAAAGTGGAACGAGCCAAAACCAAACCGTCCAAATGGGTCACCGTTAAACAGGCAGGAATGCCCAATTTCAAATTTACCAACATACGGCTGGTAGTTGCACCATGAAGATAAATACAATCTCCATCTCTGCCATAAGCAGTAGGGATGACGAATGGCTGTCCATTTACGATGAATCCTACATGTGCAATAAAAGCTGAATCCAGAATTTTGTATATGGTTTCTTTGTCGTAATGCCCTCTCTTGGGAAGGCGCTTGACTTTGTTGCGTGCTGTTTTTGGATAATCTGTCATGTCAGAAATTTTTCTCAAAAATATCTAAAAACCGGACTATCTTTGGCAGCCAGTTTTTGCATTTAAAGTAGTCCGGATTTTTGTGTAGTTTAATGATATTGTTTCAAGATACTGCGGCGGGCTGTTTAGCAGCAAGTCAGCGGTTCACTAATTACAACCCATTAGAATGCTATTAAAAACATTAGTTGATTTGGATAGAAAATGTGATGTACCCTTGTATTTGCAAATTGTGAATGGAGTGGTTCAGCAAATTCAGAATGGCATTTTGAAGCCGGGAGATAAGTTGCCTGGTTCCCGTTCTATGGCGGAGTTATTTGAGGTGCATCGAAAAACGGTGGTTCGTTCTGTGGAAGAATTGGATGCCCTTGGCTGGATAGAAGTTTATCCAAACCGGGGTGCTTTTGTGGCGGAACATCTGCCAAAAGTAGAGCCTGTTCCTTTAAAAAATCATGCTTTCAAGAAAAACGGCCAAAGGAAATCCGACGAGGTTTTTAAAAGTTTTCCAGAGCTAAAGGAACCCATGTTTGTTAAGGAAAGCCTCTCTTTTGATGATGGATTCCCTGACCCTCGCCTGGCGCCAATTGAAGATTTGGCACGAGCTTATTCCAAAAACCTTAGACAAAGCACCAAACAGGTGTTGAATTATGGAGATGCAAAGGGAAGTCCGAGATTGCGAAAAGTGCTGGCCAGGGAGCTTAACAAAACACGGGGTTTGAGTATCACTGCAGATCATATCATGATTACAAGGGGCAGTCAGATGGGGGTTTTTCTGGCAGCAACCGCTACGCTCAACCGAGGAGATAAAGTAATTGTGGGTGAAACGAATTATTTTACTGGAAATCTGACCTTCAACCACCTGGAAGCAAAACTCCTTACTGTACCAGTAGACAAAAAAGGACTTCAGGTGGATGCCATTGAAAGGATTTGCAAAAAAGAAAAAATCAAAGCTGTTTATGTTACTTCCCACCACCACCATCCTACAACAGTCACATTAACTCCAGACCGCCGAATCCAATTATTGACTTTGGCGGAGCAGTACCGATTTGCGATAATTGAAGACGACTATGATTATGATTTCCATTACAGCAATAGCCCTGTTTTGCCTTTGGCCAGCGCAGACAAGCATGGTTTGGTTTTGTATGTAGGGTCCTTTTCCAAGACCATTGCCCCTGCATTTAGAATTGGCTATCTGATAGGGCGACCGGATTTGATTCAGGAGTTGATCAAAGTTCGGAGATTGTACGACCGACAAGGTGATGTTTTTTTGGAAAATGCCATTGCAGAATTATTGGAAAAAGGCATCATTCGAAGGCACCTCAAAAAAGCATGGAGGCATTATCGGGAGCGAAGAGATTACTGTTGCCAATTGTTGAATGAAAGCCTTGGCGATTTGATTCAATTTGATATTCCGGACGGGGGTATGGCAATTTGGGCAACTTTTCCCGATCCGATCAATTTACATGAATTGAAAAAGCGGGCGGCTCAAGATGGACTGTATCTCTGTGATTATACATCGTATCTACCAAAAAACCGGCATCAGAATTCATTGAGAATGGGTTTTGCTTCTATGAATTTGGATGAGATAAAACGGGCGGTGACGACTTTGGAGAAGGTTGTTAATCAATTAATGCATTCTTGAAATTATAGCTATTAATACTAGGAATACAATTATCCTTTCGGAAACACCCTTTAATTCAATTTTGAAATCTTCCCAAATCCAAATTGTCACTTTGGGTAATCGATTATGGTTTGAAAATAGACTTAATATAATGCATAGCATAACCATGCTGAAGAATTTCATTTCCATAGCTTTATATTTTAAAAAGAGTAAGGATTAGTAAGTTTGAAGCAAAGAAGAAATATTACTAAGCCAGGGTATTTCTAGAAAAATAGGTTAGAAGCCCCCAAACGTTTCAAGCTTAGCAATGCCTCCATTTTATTTTGGGCTTACCAATCTTTTCACATAATATTTTGTATTCAGAAAATTATTTTGAAATGTGGGATTCAAGAGTTTTGAAAAAGCGAGATTTTGCCTTCTCTTTTTGGATAACTGCTTGTTGAATGACTGCTAAATTAGAACCAAGAGTCTTTCGCTCTAGACGCAAGCCTTCAAGGATAGAAAAATAAAAGGGATATTCGAGAAAGTGTTCAAACATCTCCTCCTGCTTTTCTTTTGGCAGGCTTTCATCCAGAAAACCCAATAATTCTTGTATGCTGTAATTAGTCATCTAAGTATTTTAGTTTGCCGAGACGATAGAATGCTTGCAGTTTTTTTCTACTGCGGCTCATTGTTTGCCGGATATCTGCATTTGAATATCCAGTTAAGTCTTCAATTTCTTTATAAGTATGGTCTTGAAGGATTAGCTCAAAAACTTGCTTCTGTTTTTGATTTAGGTGTTTTAGAGTATGTTCAAATACATATTGTTCGTCAAATCCTTCTTTTGGCAATTGTTTTTCTTCCAAGAAGAAATCATAATCTGGAACTTTCTTATCATAAGTGTCTTTTACAACATTCCAGACCATGCGAAATAAATATGCTTTAAATGCTTTTTCATCCTTTGGGAGGTTGTGTGCGTATCTGTATAATTTCAGAAAAACTTCGTGAATAATATCATTCACTTCAGATTCTTGAATGCCTTTGCTTTTAACAAATAGCCGAAGTTGGTGATAGTAAATATTGTGAATAAATTGAAGAAATTTTGAAAAATAAACTTCTTTCCTACTTTGAAGGTATAGCTCCAAATAGTGAATGAACATAAAAAATATGTTTGGGGATTTTAAAATACTCTTCTTCTAATGTTTGTGTGCATTCCAAAATGTATATAATAAACAAATATAAATACCTTTTTGTGACAATTGGTTTTTTTTCTTTAAAACAGTTTAATTGATTGATAGATAGTAATGATAAAAAATAAACAGATGAAAAACTCTAACAATAAATTTTCAATAAAAACTAATGAATTACAAAGTATTGAGAAAATATTGTTTTATTTTTGAGCTAGCCTTGGAAATAATTTTTTGCTTTTAATTGAGAAAACCCAAGCGATTTCATCTAATTTATATTAAGAAGGGGAGCTTATTAGAATCAAAAATATTTTTGTTGATTATGACCTTTCAAAACCTTGAATCAGGGCATCAATGTAGATGCTTAGAGGGTTCAGTTGCGGATTTTAAAAACTTATTTGTAAGAAGAGTCAGTAAAGCTTCGGAATTAAAAGATAGAGATTTTCGGACAAAACATGAAAAAGGAAAAGAACCACCAACCGAAAATAATTGTCAAAAAATATGCGGGAATTACCGAAGTATTTCCATTGATATTTGGAATGAAGAAAGTAAAGATATTCGGCTAGATCATTATACTTTAGGGTTGCTATTTGCACCCAAATGGAAGAATAATTTAGCTGTAATTAGATTTGGAAATGATACAGGATTTGTGAAACATACTCCAATTAATGAAGAATCTACGTTAAACCCTTTCCATTACGATTTTTATAAATGTGATACATTTGAACTGAAAAATGTAGAATTATTAGAAATGATTCCACTAAACAGATATGTTCCAAATCAATCCAAATAGAAGAGTCGTAAATAAACTTCCTGTTATTACTCAAAATTATGAAGTACTTCACTTCGATGAGTTTCCTATTTTATTTTTTGGAACAAATGACTACGGAAATAAAATTATTGGATCATTGGTTTGTGAAGATGAAGGGAATGAGGACAGAATTCGATATTTTCATTGTATAACCTCAAATAAAAATTTTTCCAACTTTATCAATCGGGAAATTTCCTACTTGGAGGTTCTTAAAAAGTCCTCTTCGATTTTTGTTTTAGACAAGGATTTGAATGATAGGATTCTTGGTATTTATTTCATAGATTTTGATGAAATTCCTGAAGATTATCTACCTCATCAATCCTCACTTTGTCCAGACTTAAAATTCAAACTTGGCTTTAAGTTTTCTATTGCTCTTCTTGGAGCTCTTGCTGATATCCATGAAGCCAATAGAATAGCAGTTGGAAACATTACTGAAGCATTTTCAACTCTTATAGAAGTTTCGAAAAAAACAATAGGTGGTAGTAAAATTTATACAGAAACAACCTTAATCCCTTCTACTCAAGGAAGTTTTCGAATAAATTTAAATGTAAAATATCCTAGGATTACTCTTTTCCATTATCCAGATGAGGTAAGTTATTTTATGACACAGTTTATCAATTATTGCATAGATGATTTACATAAAGAAGTTGAATTTTTAGTCAAAAAAGATATTTCTGAAGAAAGTAAATATTATAAACTGGAAAAAAAACTTTCAGAAATTCATTCTGTAATTGGTGGAGATAATACAGGATTTAGAGATCTTTTAATTCAGAATATTTTTGATAGCCTTCCTTTAATAGAGTCTCTCTCAAATGAACTTGGGAATGGCTTTAATGAAATAGAACTATTTTCCAATAATTTAAAGGAAACCAAAGAAAACCAAGAGGTTCTTATTGGATTTATTGATAGAGAAATTTCAAATTCAATATCCAATGCTTGTGAGTTTTTTGAAAATGAAACTGATGAAACTGAAGTAGACCAGGAAGAAAATGAATACAAAATACATATTTACCAATTTAACACTGATTCCCGTAGAGGATTTGCTCATATTCAAAATGAAATAGATCCTGATATAATGGATAAGCCAAAAATTGAGATATTAGGAGATAGTGATTTGACTGGATCAGAATATACAGAAAGTTTACATTTGACAAAATGGATTAATGTGATAGGTCGCGCAAAAAGGGTCAAAGGGAAGTTTAAAAAGATTACTATCAAGGGAGAATTTAAAGAAGATTAAAATTAAGACTTATTCAATTGCAGGGATTTAAATAAGATACTTTAAATCATTTCAACTCCCCTCTCAAAAATCGCCCAGTGTGACTCGTCTTATGCTTTGCCACTTTTTCCGGAGTGCCTTTCACAATCACTTCTCCACCTCCTTTGCCACCTTCTAATCCCATATCTATGATGTAATCCGCCACTTTTACCACATCCAGATTGTGCTCAATGACAATGATGGTATTTCCTTTATCTACCAGGCGATTGAGGACAACAAGCAAGTGTTGGATATCCTCAAAATGTAAACCTGTAGTGGGCTCATCGAGAATATAAACGGTTTTCCCTGTGTCTCGTTTGGACAATTCTTCAGAAAGTTTGACGCGCTGAGCTTCCCCGCCTGAGAGCGTCGTGGCTTGCTGTCCAAGGGTGATGTAGCCCAATCCCACATCGCGCAATGTTTTCATTTTGCGATGAATTTTTGGGATAGCAGAAAAGAATTCGGTGGCTTCATTGACGGTCATATCGAGCACGTCGCTGATGCTTTTACCCTTGAAGAGGATTTCCAGTGTTTCGCGATTGTACCGGCGACCGAGGCAGGTTTCGCATTCAATGTATACGTCTGGCAGAAAATTCATTTCGATAACCCGCATGCCACTACCCTGGCAGGTTTCACAGCGACCACCTTTGACATTAAAGGAGAATCGCCCAGGTTTATATCCGCGAATCTTAGCTTCAGGCAAGCCCGTGAAGAGTTTTCGGATTTCTGTGAAAACGCCAGTATAGGTAGCTGGATTCGAGCGAGGCGTACGCCCTATTGGTGATTGGTCAATTTCGATGACTTTATCAACATGATCCAAACCCTTGATTTCCTTATAGGCTAAGGGCTTTTTCAAACTTTTGTAGAAATGCTTCCGTAATATGGGATAGAGGGTTTCATTAATCAAAGAAGATTTTCCACTACCGCTCACCCCTGTAACGCAGGTAAAAGTGCTCAACGGAATTTTGATGTTGATGTTCTTTAGGTTATTGCCAGTAGCACCGTTCAATTCCAAAAAGTCGCCATTGCCTTTTCGCCGTTTTTTGGGGATCTCGATGCGTTTTTTGTCATTCAAATATTCCGAAGTCAGCGTGCTGTTTTTGACAAATACTTTCGGAATACCCTCTCCGACCACTTCACCACCGTGTTTTCCAGCTCCAGGTCCCAGATCAATTACATAATCAGATTCGAGCATGATGTCTTTATCGTGCTCTACTACAAGCACCGTATTCCCAATTTCGGTCAATTCTTTCAAAGCTTCAATCAAACGGTGATTGTCTCTTTGATGCAATCCAATACTCGGCTCATCCAAAATATAGGTGATGCCGGTTAGCTGTGAACCTATCTGAGTTGCCAGGCGAATTCGTTGCGCCTCTCCCCCTGAAAGCGTTCTTGCAGGGCGGTTGAGCGTCAAATAATCCAATCCCACATGTAGCAAAAAGCCCAATCGCAATTTGATTTCTTTCAATACATCCTTGCCAATTTTCCGCTGCCGTTCTGTCAAATGAGGATCCAAATTGTCAAACCAGACACCTAAATCAGACAAATCCATTTCTGCCAATTCTGCAATGTTTTTTTCATGAATCTTAAAGTGCAAAGATTCCTGCTTGAGGCGCATGCCTTCACAATCGGGGCATTCTGCGACGGTCATGTAAGCCTCTGCCCATTGGCGGATTTTTTCGGAGGTGGTTTCCCGATACCAGCGTTCGAGCATTTTCAAAATGCCTTCATATGCCAAATTATATACAAAATCGTGTTTGACGTTGGGTACTTTGAAAGATTTGTCTCCTCCATTTAAAATGATTTCCAGGGCTTCTTCTGATATCTTTTTGATGGGCGTATCAAAAGTGAATTTGAATTTATCTGCAAGCGATTTTAATTGCTTGAAAGTCCAATTATCGCGTACTTCCCCAAAAGGTGCAATCCCTTTTTCATTGATAGATTTTGAATCATCTGGAATCACCTTTTCCATATCTACTTTGGTGATTTTCCCCAATCCTTTGCAACGGGGGCAGGCACCATATGGAGAATTGAAAGAAAAGGAATTTGGAGAGGGTTCTTCGTAGGATAATCCCGTTTCGGCATCCATCAGGTGTTTGGAGAAGGAGCGGATTCCAGGTAGCGCTTGTTGGGAGTCAGGGTTTTCCACTTTTATGGAGCTAGGGGCTTGCGCAAGCGGACTTTGGTGCTCTAAAATCATGATCAGTCCATTGCCCATCTTTAGCGCAATCTGAAGAGAAGAGGCCAGTCGTTCTCTTCGCTCCGGATCAATTTTTAAGCGATCAACCACTACTTCTATGTCATGAACTTTGTATCTGTCCAATTGCATGCCTTGCTCGATCTGCTTCACTTCGCCATCTACCCGAACTTTTGTATACCCTTGTTTTCTGATCTGCTCAAACAATTCTCGATAATGTCCCTTTCGACCGCGGATAAGGGGAGCGAGCAGCAAGACTTTCTTGGAATCATACTCCTCTAAAATCTGCTGGATCATTTGCTCTTCATTGTAGCGCACCATTTTCTTTCCAGTCGCAAAGGAGTATGCCTCTCCTATTCTTGCGAAGAGCAAACGCATGAAATCATACACTTCTGTTATTGTACCAACCGTAGAGCGGGGGTTGCGACCTGTGGTTTTTTGTTCAATGGAAATTACCGGACTCAGTCCTGTAATTTTCTCCACATCGGGACGTTCCATTTCGCCAATAAATTGACGCGCATAGGCTGTGAAGGTTTCCATGTAGCGCCGTTGGCCTTCTGCATAAATGGTATCGAACGCCAGGGAAGATTTGCCGCTACCGCTGATGCCAGTTATGACGACCAGTTTATTTCGGGGGATGCGCACATCGATGTCTTTGAGGTTGTGTTCTCTTGCGCCAATGACTTCGATGAATTCTTCTTCGAGGAAGTGTCCGTTGCTGCTGATCGTACCGTTTTCTTTATTTTTTGTCATGCTGAAAGAGTAGCTCCGGCTGTTGGCCGGAGAAGTTTTTACGAGATTTACAAGATGGATACTTCTCCGACCAACAGCCGGAGCTACATGTATGTTTTGGGAAAGTTTGCAAAAATAAAGAATGGAAAGGCTTTTGTATAACCTTTAAAAAATAATTTCTTCATTTTGACAAAAAACAAAATTGGGCTTATTTGCCGAAATCAAAAAAGCGAAGTTATTTTTTATCACTGCTAATGTATTTTTGGGTATCTTTAAAAACCGATAAGTAAGAGAGCAGAATTATGTTTAAAATTTTAGGGAGATTATTTTTTCAATAGTTTTTCTTTTAAAATCTGCACATAGCCCAAGCTACGTAAGGAGTTTAAAAGAAAAAATAGTGGAAAAAGAAGCCGATAAAAATTATAGATAATTCTGCTCTCTTACTTAAACCAGGTTCTGTGAAAAAAGTTGTTCAATCATATGGCTGGGTTCAACTTTTGATTTTCTTTTTTGCTTTTGCTTTAAAGGGAAATGCGCAACAATTGTTGAATAAAATTCCTATGGGTGACGACACGGTTTTTGTAGTGAAACACGATGGAAAATGGATTTTGAAAGATAAGAAAGAGTGGAATGCTTTTGTCAAGCACAATTTTCACGATGAAGCATACAGTCCCCTGGTCAATTTTGTAGCTAAAGAAATATTGAGAGCCTTTCCA
Source organism: Saprospiraceae bacterium (assembly GCA_041941305.1). GTDB lineage: Bacteria > Bacteroidota > Bacteroidia > Chitinophagales > Saprospiraceae > JANSWP01. Next base: position 204,639 of record JBGTQJ010000008.1, on the reverse strand, counting down.
AAGGAGATTCAGCAATCTGATGTTTTTAAGTTTGATTGTGGCATTACAGGTGAATTGAAGTCACAAAATGTCCTGGTGGCAAGAGGTTTAAACTCAGAAAAAGCACTTTCCAATTTCCAGCCTCAAAATCATCAGGAAGCTTTCAGCCATCAGTTAGCTATATGGGAAAATGAATTTCCTACCCTGAATGCTCATGAATACACTTCCTGGGAGGAGGCTATTGAAAACCCCAATTGTGTTCAAATATTAGCGCTTACTTTCCAAAATTTAAAAAGTGTTCCTGAGGGCATTAGTCAATTTCCCAATCTCAAAGAATTGTACCTTTCCGGCAATCAAATCAAAAGCTTGCCTCATGAATTATTTCTGTGCAAGAACCTTAGAATTTTGCACTTAGATGAAAATTTGATTTCAGCAATTCCGGAAAATATCAAGAACCTGACTGCTTTACAAGAATTGAATCTGAGTCAAAATGCCCTACGAGATTTACCTGCTGAACTGTTTTTCCTCCCCAGAATAACTGATCTAAACCTGAGTAATAACCCCATTTCCATGTATGCATTCCCAGAGGGCATCGGTAATTTTTTATGGCTTCAAAAACTAAATATCTTTGGCTGTCAAATTGATTGCTTTCCCGGAGTGATGTCCTCTCTGGAAAATCTGGAAGAAGTGATTGTTGGTTCTTCATGTATGGCATTGTATAATAATGAATGTTCGAAAGTTTCAGGAACAGTAAAGATGAGGGTGATTGAGGAATGAGTTAGCAGGATTTTATCAGTTCGGGATCTAGTTCATCACTTTTTCAGATAGATTTAGACTTGATATTTTTGTCACATTATAATTTGCGACTCTGGAGAGTTGCGCTACTTTATGAAATTCAAAGACTACCACCTGGGCTGGGAAATCACAAGAGGTATTGATGAACTTGGTTTCAGAAGACCGACAGATATTCAATACAAGTCTATCCCTCCGATATTAAAAGGCGAAGATGTACTTGCCGTGGCACAGACAGGAACTGGAAAGACTGCTGCTTTTGCTATCCCTATTCTCCATTTACTACATCAAAAAAAGAAAAAAGAGCGGCGACCGGATGGATTGAAATGCATTGTAATGGTGCCTACACATGAATTGGCTTTGCAAATTACCGGGGTTTTTAAAAAAATTGGGAAGCATTCAAATGTGAAGGTTTTGGGCTTGATAGGAGGCGTGGAGCAAGACCCTCAAATTGCGGCTTTGGCAAAGCGTGTAGATGTGTTGATTGCAACTCCGGGGCGTATGTTTGATCTCATTGCGCAAGGACATTTGAAAGTCAATCGAGTAGAAATTTTGATATTGGATGAAGCCGATCATATGCTCGATTTGGGTTTTATAAAAGATATTCGAGATTTATCCAGAAAGCTTCCTAAAAAAAGGCAAACACTTTTCTTTTCGGCGACCATCAATGAGCGAATAAAAAAACTGGCTTATTCACTCATCCATCAAAATGCCATACGAATTCAGATTTCTCCAAAAGATCCTGTTTCCAAAAATGTAGAACATTCCGTTGCTTTTATTGAAATGGATGATAAGCGTTTTTTCCTGGAACGCATGATTAAAGAAAATCCGGAAAGCAAAATTCTGGTGTTTGTGCGCACTAAAGTCAGGGTAGAACGAGTGGCAAAAGCAATGGGACGGGTCAATTTGGAAAGTCTAACCATTCACAGTGACAAAGATCAGAAAGAAAGAAATGCAGTGATGAAGCAATTTAAAAGTGGACAGGTCAAAACCTTGATTGCAACAGATGTCACAGCACGTGGTATTGATATTCCAAATGTAGATTATGTTGTGAATTACGATTTACCCGACAAGGCGGAAAATTATGTACACAGAGTAGGACGTACAGGGCGAGGTACTCAAAGAGGAAAAGCAGTTAGTTTTTGTAGCAAAGGTGAAAGAGCAGTACTTACTGAAATTCAATCTTTTTTGGGAAAAGAAATAGAAGTGCTTGAAATTTCAAAGGAAGATTATTCAGAAACTGTTTTTTTCTCAGATGAAAAGGGCAGTGGACTTAATAAAATCAGACAGGTCGTTGAAGATTTTGAAAATTTTAAAAAAGGCAAGAAGAAAAAGAAGAAATGACTTTATGAAATCAGTTTCTCCAGCCAATCTCCTACAAAATAGGCGACACTTGCTGCAACACCTCCCAATAGTAGGGTTTCCAAAATGCCTTTCCAACGATTGGTTTGTGTCACATAGGTTTTCAAAAAACCAACGATAATAAATCCCAGGGAAGTCAATAGGCAAGCTGTGAAAAAAAGATCTCCCGTATAACCCACAAGATAATCCCAAACGTATATGACCAAGGGGATCAAACCCAACAAAACAAAAGAGAGATAAGTAACTGTTCCGATAGCTAAAGGTGACTTCTGTTCTTTGAGCATTTCCAATTCTTCTTTCATCATCACATCTACCCAACGATCTTTATCAGCGGTGATGACTTCCACTACTTTTTTCTCACGGTTTGGTTTCTCCCACTGGGCTTTTATCATTCATTAACTTGTCCTCCAGAAAATTTGTCATTTTGGTAAACAAATGTAGTCTGGTCACTCCACCGTAAATGCCGTGATTTCTATTTGGGTAGTAATAGGTATCAAAATGTTTATTCGCCGCTATCAGCGCATTTGCCATTTCAGCAGTATGTTGAAAATGAACATTGTCATCGCCCATGCCGTGAACCAACAGATAGTTTCCCTTTAAGCGGTCCGCAAAATATATTGGAGAATTTTCGCGATAGCCACTTTCATTTTCTTCTAGTGTTCTCATATAACGCTCGGTATAAATGGTGTCATACCATTTCCAACTCGTAACCGGAGCAACAGCAATGGCTGCTTTGAAAACATCATTGCCCTTTAACAAGCAAAGAGAAGACATATATCCACCATAACTCCAACCAAAAATGCCAATACGATTTTTGTCAGTATAAGGCAAGTTGCCCAAATATTTGGCTGCTTCAGTTTGGTCAATGGTCTCGTAGTGCCCTAACTGCATGTAGGTCATTTTTTTGAATTCCTCTCCTCTGCCACCTGTACCTCTATTGTCTACACAAGCTACCAAATAACCTTGTTGCGCCAACATTTGTAGCCACCAGTAATAACGCCTGCCTTGCCAACGATCGACTACTTGCTGGCTGCCAGGACCGCCATATTGATACATAAATACAGGGTATTGTTGATTTTCATTAAAATTTGGAGGCTTGATCATATATCCATTTAGCGTGATGCCTTCGCTAGTCTCAAATTCAAAGAATTCTACGGGCTGAACACCAGCTCCTTCCTGAACTTTATCCATATGGGCATTGTCTTCTATCACGCGCACCAATTTTCCATTTCTTTGATACACAGCGTACACTGGAGCAGAATTATGGGTAGAATGATTGAGTACATAATAATCGAAAGTGCTGCTAAATTGAGCGCTGTTCCAGCCATCATCAGTTGAAAGTTGTTTATCCCTTTGCCCATTAAGGTTAGCAGCATAAATATGCCTATGTAAAGGAGATTCTTTTGCCGCCTGGAAATAAACCATACTTTTATCCTGATCTATGCCATAAAAATCTGTGACTTCCCAGTTCCCTTTCGTGATTTGATTCACGACTTCTCCTTTCATGTTGTAGAGATAGATATGTTTCCATCCATCTTGCTCGCTCGTCCAAACAAAGAACTTTCCTCCTTTCAGAAAAGTCAAATTATCATGAATGCTGATATACCATTTGCTGGTTTCCTGCAATAAGCGTTTGGTATTCCCATTTCGGGCATCTGCCAGGAGCAATTCCAATTTGTTTTGATGGCGATTCATATTGAACACACACAATTCATCGTCTTCTTGAGTCCACTTGATTCTGGGCACATATTCCATTGGATTTGCCATGACTACCTTGGTCGTTTTTTTCGACTTCAGTTCATAAATGTGAATGCTCACTTTTGAATTTTCTTCCCCAACCTTTGGGTACTTGAAAGTGACATACTCCGGATACATTTCATCTCTATAATTGGTCATGGTGAATTCTTTGACCCTACTTTCATCAAAGCGATAGAAGGCTATTCTATTGCCATCAGGAGACCATTCAAAACCTTTGTCGAACCCAAACTCTTCCTCATATACCCAGTCAGTTGCACCATTGATGATTTCATTCCATTTTCCATCCGAAGTGATTAGTGTCGTTTCCCCTGTGCGAAAATCTTTGTAATAAAGGTTGTTGGCAACAACGAAAGCGACCTTCGTCCCATCGGGATTGAAAGTAGCCAATCTAACTTTAGCCTCTGTAAAAACAGGCAGCAATGACTTTCCAGAAATATCCCAAACAAAAAATCGGGCGCGTGTAGAATGGCGATAAATGCGTTCAGTTTCAGAGGAGATTAAAATCTTGGTTTCGTCCTTGCTGAAGGAATAGTCGTCAATTTGTCCATTGAAATTGGTGTTTTCAGGAACTAGTCCAGCATCGAATATGGTACCGACCAATCTTCCAGTTGTCAGATCATATTTGACAATTTTATTGCCTTCCAATTGAGAATAGTGCTTACCATCTGCCAAAAAATTGAAGCCAGGTACAGCATTTTCACTGAATCTTGCACTGGCAAAAATATCTTCAACTGAAATGGGAGATTGAGCATGGGTTTTTATATTCCAACTAAATATTAAAAGAAAAAATAATATTGTAATTCTCATGGAAATTTGATTTATGTTGTGGTTCAAAATTGTTCGAAAGTTGTTCAAAATCGTTTAAACAACCTTTAAACAGTTTTAAACGATCTTGAACAACTTTATACTATTCTCTCAAGTATATAAATGGAGTAAAAAGGCGTCAGATGCAAAGGACAATGCAAATGCAAAAAGAGTCCGTACCATAAATTACTTCTGTTTAAATTTTTCAATTGCCTGTCTTGTAAAATCAGAAAGAACCAATTGCCCACTCATAGCTGCCCGTTGGCCCAACAAGTCATCCCAATTTGATGCTCCTTCCCAAAATACTTTTTTTAACAATTGCATTGCTTCTGGATTTGAGTTGACAAGCTTTTTTGCCAAAACCTGAATTCCTTCATCCATTGCTTCTGCATTTTCATAAACTTCTGCATACAGACCTTTTTCTTTTGCCCATGCCGCCGTTTGCCAGGAAGTGGCATCAATTGCCAATTGGGTCATGGCAGATTTGCCAATTTTTCGTTCAACAGCTGGTCCTACTACAAATGGTCCGATACCAATCGCCAATTCACTTAATTTCACAGAAGCCCATTTGGTAGCCAAACAATAATCCGTAGCAGACGCGACCCCTACTCCGCCACCTACAGCTTTGCCTTGCACCCTACCAATGATGAATTTGGGACATTTTCTCATTGCATTGATGACATTGGCAAAGCCCAGAAAGAAATTTTTGCCCGTTTCAAAATTGTCGATGGAGATCAATTCGTCAAAGCTAGCTCCTGCACAAAAGGTTCGTTCGCCAGCACTTTTGAGAATGATGACCTTGACAGCATCGTCTTCACCTGCCTTCGTAATTGAATTGGCTAATTCGGCTAACAGTTTCCCTGGAAGGGAATTGTGAGAAGGATGGAAAAATTCAATTGTTGAAATTCCATCAGTTATGTCTGAGGTCACATGACCGAGTTGCGTTTTGTCCACGATAATCAGTTCTGAGTTCCCGGTTCTGAGTTCCCGGTTTCTGCATTGACTGAGAACTCAGAACTGTGAACTGTTAAAGATCAAACCCTATATCTTTTCGATAATATTTTCCTTCAAAATTGATCCGTTCAGCGTTTTGATTTGACGTTTTGAGGGCTTCTTGAAAATCATTGCCATAAGAAGTGACAGCGATGACTCGACCTCCATTCGTTACTATTCCTTTTTCAGATTCCTTTGTGCCGGCATGAAAAAGAATACTGTTGTCTACGTTTTCAAAACCGCTCATGGTCTTTCCTTTTTCATATTTGCCGGGGTAACCACCTGAAACCAGCATAACCGTAGTCGCTGCACGGGTATCTTTTTCAACTTCCACCTGATGTAGCTTTCCATCACGAAGGGCAATGAACATTTCCACCAAATCATTCTGTAATCTTGGAAGTACAACTTCTGTTTCCGGGTCCCCCATTCGGCAATTGTATTCAATGACAAAGGGATCTCCGCCTACATTGATCAAACCAAAAAATACAAAACCCTCATATTCAAAATCGCTTTGGCGAATACCTTCAATGGTAGGTCGAATGATTTGATTTTCTACTTTTTGCATCAAAGCTTCATCTACAAAGGAAACAGGCGAAACGGCACCCATGCCTCCAGTATTCAATCCGGTATCGCCTTCACCAATTCGTTTGTAATCTTTTGCAATGGGCAAAATTTTGTAGGAATAGCCATCAGTAAGCGTAAAAACAGAAAATTCGATTCCATCCAAAAACTGTTCAATGACTACCTTGGAGCTTGCGTCTCCAAACTTTCCACCCAGCATTTCTTTCAATTCATCCTGTGCTTCCGCGATACTTTGACAAATCAAAACACCTTTCCCCGCTGCCAGGCCATCTGCTTTTAAAACAATAGGGGGCGTTTGAGTCGCAATGTAATTCAGTCCATCCTCTAAAGTATTGGCAGTGAATTCTCGGTATGCTGCTGTCGGAATATTTTGCTTTGCCATGAATTCTTTGGCAAAGGCTTTACTTCCTTCCAACATAGCCCCTTTTTGAGAGGGTCCAATTACAGAAACTCCGTTTAGCGCTTCATCATTTTTGAAAAAATCGTAAATCCCTTTCACCAAGGGAGCCTCAGGTCCTACTACTACCATTTCAATCTCATTGTCGAGCACATAAGCTTTTACTGCTTCAAAATCGTTTGGATCAAGGGCGACATTGGTTCCACATGTTGCAGTTCCTGCATTTCCGGGAGCAATAAATAGTTTGGAACAATGTGGACTTTGTTGAATTTTCCAGGCAAATGTGTGTTCGCGTCCGCCTCCGCCGAGGATAAGTATGTTCATAATTAGGTTTTCAATTTTGCCGCAAATATAGGCTAAGGCTTGTTTAAAGTTGTTCAAAATTGTTCAATTGTTTATTTGGACAACTTTATTCAATTTTGAACCATCAAATTATTTTTTCAGTTAAGTTTTAAAAAATGCTTTCAGGCAAAAAATCGCTATGAAAAAAATATTTTTAATTGCCTTATCCTGGTTTTTAGTGAACTCCTGCAATCCAACTGTTCAAAAACGATTTCTAAGCACCGAAGACGTGCAATTTGTTGACAACGATGTGATTGTGGCTGCAGGTGCACGACCTGTCAGGGCTGGAACAGGCAGAGATTGTTGTAAGGATAAATTAAATTATATACCAGATACAGCCTATCTCGACCATACGCCGATTCGATACATCAATATGAATTTTCATTTGATGAATTCGGAGGATAGTACTCAGCTGTTTAAAAACGAAGCAGAAGGGGTGAAGTTTGTAAAAGATTTAATACGGGCTGCTGAACATCGCATCAAGAACAATCAAAAAATGTTTTTACCTCCAGGAAATGAGACGCCAGTGATTCCCCCTCGCTACCGCTATTGGATTGCCAAGCGAAAATGGATAGCGGGCGATGACGGGGTTCATTTTCACTATGACGATGACTTGTATTTTATGGTCAATAAGGGCAAAAACCGAAATAATTACAATCGTGATGTCTTTAAAAAATATGGTATTCAATTGGATACGGTTTTGAACTGCTTTATCCAGCCATTACATCCAGACAGTGTATTGTCTCCAACCTATAAAAATCATAGTACCGGAATTGCACTAGGGCGTGCCATAAAAGTGGCGGGGGATTTTAAAGGTGGAAAAATGAAACCGAATTTGGCGCAAAAGTATTTCAATCACGAAGTAGGACATATTTACGGTTTACCACATACCTGGACTTACAAAGATGGCTGTGATGATACCCCCAATCATCCGAATTGTTGGAATGACAAATCATCTCCGGAATGCGATTCATTGGCTTCCAATAATTTTATGGACTACAATGCCTATCAGTCTGCCTGGTCGCCTTGCCAGATTGGAAAGATGCATTACAATTTTTCTAATCCAAGGTTTAAAAGGCGGGATTATCTTCGACGTACCTGGTGCGAATTGCGCCAAGACCGCCATATCTTTATTGCGGATTCTATACACTGGAAATCTATGAAAGATTTAGAAGGACATTTGACAATTGAGCCGGGAGGTAGTTTACAAATAAGTTGTCGTGTGTCTTTCCCCAAAGGAGCAAAAATTACGGTGAAACCTGGAGGAAAACTGATTTTAGATAATTGTACTCTGCATAATGATTGTGGTGATTTGTGGCAGGGGGTTGAGATTCAGGAATTTAAAAAAGAGAAAGGAGCGGTTGTTTTCCTGGGAGAGCCCAAGATTGAGAATGTGGAACATGAGTTGCGTTGATAATATTTCTGGTTGGAATCTTCGCACTTAGCGAAGATTCCAACCAGAAATATTAATAATTGCTCTTTATTGTCTTCAAAACCTTAACGCTTTCTTCAGTCTGAATCCGATAAAAATAAATACCGGGAACCAAATCATCCCCTTTCAATTTCAAATCATAAACTCCTGCAGGTAAATTATTCTTCACTAAGGTGTTCACAACTTGTCCTTTCTCGTTCACTAAAGTGATGTTCACAAATGATTTTTGATTTACAGCAAAATGTAAAGTTTGAAAATCAGAAAAAGGGTTGGGATACAAGCCCAATAAATTAATGGGGTTATTTTTTCCAGTTGCTTCTTTTACATTCGTCAAACCAGGAGGGTTAGGTGGAGCGGGAATGTCTTGAACTGCTTTAGGCGCACTATCATTGGCAGCCTGTTGCAAATGATTTTCTCCATCGAGGGTATACCAGGCTTCGCCAAAGGTTTGCTCATCAGTGATTTCCAAAATAGGGGTATAATACCAATTGCCCTGCACACTATCAGGCTTGATGTCCAAAATAAAGTAGCCATGGTCTATCAAGTTTGAATATTTTAAATGGGGATTTGGATTTCCCAGATGAATCGTATCTTGAAAAACAATGTCAGAGCTAATAAAACTTTGAAGAAAATTAGCAGTGAATGGATCAAATTGTTCATCAAAATTACTACTGGTTGTACTTTGCACAATCATTTCCACAGCAAGTGAACCTTCACCAGTTTCCGGATCGTAACCAGGAGAAGGGGTATAAATAGGAACCATTGCAAGTGTAGAAGTATCTATTAGCTCAAATGTATTTGGAGTATTGGGTACATCCAATGCAAAAGCTGTGTGGATGTCTCCCGAAAGAAAAACGGTATTATTTATATTGTTATCTGACAAAAAATCTAATATTTCCTGTTGCTCAGCAGGAAAACCCTTCCAGCCATCCAGAAACTGGCTTTCATATTGATAAAAGGATTGAACGGGTGCCAACATGGTTAGCCAGCCCATACTGAATTTCGAAAATATGACCTGATTGCCCAAAATCTTCCATTGTGCTTCTGAATTCAATATTTGCTCTTTCAACCATGTTTTTTGGTCCGTTCCCAGGATTGTCCTATCTGGGTCACTAACACCTGGATCCAAAATACTTGCAAAAGGCTCTTCCCGACCTACTATTCTTGTATCAAGCATGATGATTTCCGCCAAATCACCATACCGAATGCTGCGCTGAATGTGATTTTCCGGATGATCAGTTACAGGGGTCCATTCAAAGAAAGCCTGATGTGCGGCAGCCTTCCGATCTACCCATGGACCTTCAGTGGCTGGATTGTGATTGGTAGAGCCACCTATCCAGGCATTATTGGCAAATTCGTGATCATCCCAAACAGCAATCAACGGATATTGCTGCAATAAACGGATTAAATTGGTGTCCAAATGATAAGTCGAATAGCGCAAGCGATAATCATCCAAGGTTACAATTTCATGTGCCGGCTCAATTGGTCTATCTGCGACAATTGCCGAATTGGCAACTACGCCATCTCCATATTCATAAAAGAAATCGCCAAGAAAGATTATGGCGTCTAAATCATTGTGATCTGCCAGGCGATGGTAGGCATTGAAATAGCCCGTTTGAAAATTTGCACAATTGATTACCCCAAATTTTAAATGATTGGGATTGGTTGGAGTTGTTTTGGTTTTTCCTGTCAGGGAATGTTTGCCCAAAGCTTCAAAGCCATAATAATAAGTACTGCCAGCCTCCAATCCTGTCACCGTCAATTTTAAGGTAAAATCCTTATCAAGTAGCACTTCTGCCATACCACTTTGTATTACATTTTCGAGGTTTGGGTCATCTGCGATGGTCCATTCGACATCAATGGAATTGCCCATTACAGTCGAATCTGGAGTGACGCGGGTCCAAAGAATAACAGAATTTTCTGAAGGGTCTCCAGAAGCCACCCCATGAAGGAAGGGCGCCCAAAGGGGGTTGAAATTGACTGGGTCGGAGCGGAATTCCAATTGGTTTTGGGAGATGTTTTTTTGAGCAAACAGGAGGCAAATGAAAAGAAATAGATAGGATTGGGCTTTCATATTAAAAGTTTTATGGGTAAAAATAGGGAAATGAAGGAGAGCGATACACTCAAAGAATTAATTTTGGAAATTACAGTACCAATCAAATAAAAAAAGGAGGGTCACTTTCGCAAACCCTCCTCAGTTTTTAGAGTTCTACTTCTAAAAAACTATCAACTTTCTTACGAGCGTCCCTTTTTGACTGCTCAAATTCAGTAAATAAAGTCCTTTTGGCATTTGTAAGAAATTGAGATGCTGTGGGAAGTTTGTTGTTTTCAATGATTTGAACCATACTTTCTTACCCAGATTGTCATATAGTTCTAGGGTTTCAATTTCTTCAGTTCCCTCATATATTACAGTCACTAAACCGTTTGTTGGATTTGGAAATATTTTCCATTCATCCTCCGAGAAGAATTCATTTGTAGACGTGAATACTTCCAACATTGCGGTAGCAGAATCTGAACATCCATCTGTATTGGTATAAGTATAGGTAATTTCATGCTCGCCAAGTCCGGCAGAAGAAGGATAAAACCAATTTCCAACCACTCCTGTTCCACTATATGTGCCACCGGAAGGAGCCCCACCTGTAAGTTCTATCGAATCTACATTCCAGTTTACAGGATTGATGTCAGAAAGATCTAAAGTGACATCTGGGAGCATATATACATCAACATCTACAGATTCACTTGTGGAACAACCTTCAGCACTTGTGACAGTTAGCGTGTAAACCCCGCTGTCATCAGTCGTAACATTGGGAATTTGAGGATTGGCTTCTGTGGAGCTAAATCCATTGGGACCTGTCCATTGATAAGAGGTGGCATTCCCAGATTGTAATTGAAGAGTTTCGCCTTCGCAAAGAGGGCTATTGGAGCTGGCATTTGGTTCGGGAAGATCAAATACGGTGACTGATATAGTGTTTGAGGTTGCCATGTTTGAGAGAACGCAGATTTCAGAGGTAATCAAGATGCAAAACACTTCTTGTCCATTTTCCAAATCATCTATTGTCCAGGAACCTGAAGTGGTTGCAGTTAAGACCCCATCGACAAACCATTGGTACAAAGGATCACTTCCCTCATTTGTTGCCATCACATCAAATGTTACACTTTCTCCAGGGCAAATCTCATTGTTAGAAGAGGCGATTGAAATAGTAGGATCTACAGCTTCTTCTACCTGAATTGTGGCTGTGCTTGATGCGCTGCAATTGGTAACAGGATCAGTATAAGTATAGGTAATGAAATGATTGCCAACACCTGCCAAAGAAGGCTGAAAAAATCCATTTGTTACAAAATTGCCGGAATAAGTGCCCCCTGCTGGCGCGCCTCCTTGGAGGATGACAGTGTCTATATTCTCACAGTGTTCTCCTAAAAAAGGTAAAGTGACATCTGGTAGCGCATTCACATTGATCGAGGAAGATGTCCCGTTTTCACATCCTGTATTTGGGTCTGCATAATGATAAAATATCTCATGTGTGCCGACAACTACAGACTGGGGAATAAGGAAGTATCCAATGATGTCATTTCCAATCACCCCATTTCCTGAATAAACTCCACCTGCAGGACTTCCGCCTGATAAAGCTATTTGGCTATTGTCCTGACACACTTCTGTAAAAGGCAAATTAAGGTCCACATTTGGTAAATCAAGCACGTCTACATTGGTTTGGGAAGTGTCTTGGCAACCATTTTCCCCAGTTACGGTGACTTCATAAAGTCCTTCAGCCATCATTTCAACAGAAGCAATGCTTGGATTTTGTTCGTTGGAGGTAAAACCATTTGGTCCTGCCCAGTTGTAAGAAAAGCCGCCATCTGAATATAGTTCCAGGGTAGCTTCAAGGCATACAGGGCTATTTGAGTCTGATACAGGGATTGGTTTGGGCAGGGCAAATAAGCTGTTTGAACTTGCAGGGTTGTTAGAGACACAATCTTCAGAAGAAGTGAGTAAACAGGTGATTTCATCTCCTTCTTTCAAATTGTCAATGGTAAATTCATTGCTATTTGTTCCTACATTATTTCCATTGAGTTGCCATTGGAAGGAAGGCATGTTTCCACCATTAGTTGGAGTAGCGGTGAATGTGATGAGTGCATCTTCACAAACCGTGACATTGGCGCTAATCTGAACACTGGCTGTCACCGCAGGAGCTACCGTAAGGCTGGCTGGTTGGCTGATAATATTCATGCCACTAAAATCTGAAACTACACAGGTGTAATTTCCCTCATCGCCAGGGCTTACATTACTCAAGGTTAGCGTACTATCGGTTGCTCCAACTATTTCTTCTCCGTCGTTATACCATTGATAGGTAGGCAAAATGCCAGTAGCAGCAACTGAAAAAGTGGCCTCTTCTCCTTCGCAAACCGAGACACTCACAGGCTGCATACTTATTCCCAATTGCTGATAAATCGGCGCTCCAAATTCATAGGCACCCATATCTACCACAGGCGTGGCATCTCCATCTCCGTCCCAAATTCGGATATTGCCATCGAAATCTGTTGGGAAGTCTATAACGCTGTTATCGCCAGCATCTAAACAAGGAGAAGTGTCAAGAAGCCGAAAATCACCATTATTGGGATCGACAAATAAAGGGTCTTCATTGATATTTCCAGTGCCAGGCCAGCCTCCGCCTATGTTAGAGTGTATAACTTCGGCATTTAGGCTGTAAAAGTTTGGGAAAGAAGAAGCTGAATTGTTCCAAAGGATGGAATTTGTTACGGATAAGACGACATCATCTTCTGCAAAAACTCCTCCACCCTGATTAGAGGAATTGCCATAGATAACACTATTCTTAATGAAGATATTGCCACGAAAATCTCCATAGATGCCATTAGACCCATTGTTATATATAAGCGTGTTTTCAAGTATTAAATTACCTGACGAAGAGCCATTATGCCAAATGCCTAATGTTGTATTGTCTCTAATTATGCAATTTCGGATGATAGCTGTATTGGTATTGTTTGAATAATAAAGACCTCTATTGTCACTATTCTGAATAATACAATTTTCTAGGGTAGGGTAGGTATTATTATCGCAAACAACTCCCCAGCTACAATTTTCAATAATGCAATTTCTAATTAATGGGGAAGTTGAAAATTGACAATGAATTGCACCTTGTGCCCATCCTCCAGAATTCCTTATGGTAAAACCGTCTATAATGGTAGAGTTATCTTCTCCAGATTTAAAGAAAAACCCTTTACCATTATCCTCACAATCAATAATTGTATGCTCAAAACCTTCTTGTGAAGTGACTACAATAGCCTTTCCTAATAATTCAATATCCACATTGCCATTGCCGGTATAAGTACCACTTGCCACTAAAACGGTATCCCCATCATTAGAAAAAAGGATTGCAGTTTGAATATTTGGCCAATCCCCCGGAACATGAATCACATTTTGAGCGGACAGAAAAAGTTGAAAGACGCAAAAAAGGAGCGTCGCAGAGTAGTTGATAAGTTTCATAAAAGTGAGATTTTAAAATTCTAAAAATCAAATTTAGGGGTTTGGAAATAAATAACCTACCATTAATGGCGCCGTAATTTTTGCAGGCGCAAAAAGAACAAGTCAGTTGTGGTAGGTTATTTTTTGCCAAAGTCCTTAACTAAAATTGAAGTTGAAGCATCGCAAGTCCTGCATTTTCTCGAGATCCAGGTTGCCAGCTCAGTTTTACTTTTCCGTTTTCGTAAATAGTGCTCCATTTGGTAGCGCCTAATCCGAACAATGCGCCCAGGGTAGCCCCTCCCAAAAAAGAAGTAGCAATGATGAGTCCACCCTTGATTTCTTCCCGAAAAGGGTCACTGTTATAATTGGATACCCACCATGCACCTGCAAGCCCTGCCCCTAAACCACTCAATAAGCCAAACTTTAGTGCCTGATTGCCTTTCCTGACCTGGATAAGGTAAATGTCATTGGTGAGTTGGGTGGTCTTATGTTGATTAAAATTGAGATCGATATAACTGAGCTTGTCCTGGTAGATTTCAAGATTCTTCACTTTTAATTGAGCCTTTCCCGTTTGGAATATCCTACCTTGTTTGAATATTACCTTTTCCGGAAATTTATAAGAAGCAGATTGCCCGAAAATCGGAGAAAACTGGGATCCTAAAAATAGAGCTGGTAAAAGAACGATTTGGAAAAATTTCATGATGGAATTGTTTGAATGAACATTGCTTTTGATTAGGAATCTTATCGGGTGCGTTTTAAATTGTCGCATTAGCATGAGTCAAGCTGTTAATTCACGAGTGGGGTTGTGTAAAAGGTCAAGCCTTAAAATAATTTAGTTATTTTTTCATTCATAATGAATTGATTTTAGTAAACCTGTTCCCAAAAAGTACTTTTCACATAATCCCTTAGGCAGGCAATTGCAGGGTTCAAAACCTTGCGCTCAATGGAATCGCAATTTTTTAAGAATCATGATTAACAGCATTTTATCAGGAGTAACTTCGAGTCACGCCCCACAAGAAATAACAATAAATACACCCCGCATTATCCCTTCACATATTCGAAATTGAATTTGGCAAAGAGCTTATCCTTTTTCCGATATTCCATCAATGATTTTAGAATGCCAGCATCGTAATATTCATATTTATATACTCGAAATACTTTCTTTGCGCCCTTAATGATTTCCAGTTTATTCATCATGCCTATGTCGTTATACTCATAATTATAAGTGAACTGCAAGCCCAAATGATTGTAAAGCTGTTTGGATTTCAATTTTCCGCTAGGGTAGTATTCAAACAATTCCTTTTTGGTAAGTGAACCTCCGTGGCTGGGTACTGTTCTGGTTTCAATCAAATGGTCATTGTCGTCGTAGATATGGTAAGTGGTGCTTCGAATATCTTGCTTGGCGACCGTTCCAAAAAAAGGAACAAAGGTAGCACCTCCAAATTCGGTCGTTTGTTCAATTCTGCCTTTCTCATCATAGGTATAATAGGTGCTTGTGCAGTCTTTCTTCCGAAACTCCTTTGAATGTGCGATTGCTTCAAAAGAGTTGGAATACAATTTAAGACAATCTATTCTTTGGATAACTCGCCCTATGCTATCCAGTATTATTTCCTCTTTTTTTGTCTGGTTGCCCTTTTCATTGGCAGTAAGGGCACTGGTGCTTCGTTCTTCAGGGTTTTTACTGTGAGTAATCGAACCCTGATGCTTGCCTTTTTTGTTAAGCAATTTTTCCTCAGTCAGAATACCTGATTCATCATATACAAATTCTGTTTGAGCTGGGTAATACACCGTACTCATTGGAATTTTTTTTCTGTCAATATTGGTGATTTTTCCTTCTTTATCAAATAACCGGACTTCAAATTCACCGAAGTTCTCAATCCCTCCTTTATACAAGATTTGATACACATTGCACCTCGTATATTGATTTTCTGCACGCCATTGAGTTTCTTTTTCTTCGTCAACCTCAAGATAGGTCAATTGAGGAAAGTAGGTAATCGCTTGAGAAAATACATTTGCAGGTAATAGGGCTATTGCAAATAGTAGTATAGCCTGGTAATAGAAATATTGTTTATAGTTGATGTTTAAGTAGAAGCTCATAATTTAGTTTTTAGAGGGTGTTTAAAATTTTTACAAAATGAGAATAAATAGTTTATAAAAAATTTAAACATACTCTTAATAGATAGTTATGTTTCAAGTTATACAATTACTCTTTCTCATAAACCAATACTGCCTTCCCATCTGAAGAAGTCAGCGTTAGTGAATTGCCATCCATCTCAAATTGAATGTTATTGGAGGGTGTCCATATCAATGGCACTACTCCATATTTGGTAAATGAACTTTGAGAACAACTGATACTCGTTGACCAAGTGCCGCCGCCGCTAATTCCATTCAATAACAATTGCCCGGGAAGGTTGGAACTGATTTCGTCATTGGCGATTTCATATTTTCCTTTAATGACTCGTCCGTCACAGTCTCCTTTCACAAAACTGGCTTTGTAATCTTCGGTAGAAGTAAATGTCAGACTAGCGGTATAGTCATCTACGACGCTTCCATTGTAGGTGCCTTGAACCAAATTCCATTTTCCTAAATGTGGATTGGGATCTTCAATTGCAGTAACCGTTATGGAAAAATCATCCTCTTCTGTGACTGAGGAGGCGGTCAATTTTACAACATAATCGCCAGGTGTTTCATAAGTTGCTGAAGCATCCGCAGTTATGGCTGTTTCACCATTACCTAAGTCCCATTGATAGGAAGTGGCATTTTGAGATTGATTGGTGAAAGTCATTTCACAGGGTGCAATACAGTTGTTATTTTCGACGGTAAAGCTTGCAAATGGTGCTGGAGGTGGTGGTTCCTCATCGTTCTTTGAGCAAGCACAGATAACTAATAAAATTAGGGATAGCGTTGAGATTTGGGTCAATAATTTGGTCTTCATGTTTTGATAGATTTGATGAATAATTTGGAAACAAACGCTTGAACGTGGTTGAGATCTGTTCAATAGAATTTGGTATACCTTTAAAAAATGGTTACCCAGGTTTTTTAAAAGGTGACATTTTCTGTGTTTTTTTACCTAAAATATTTTTTCTTCAAAATGTGTCACCTTTTCACAATCTGATTGAATCATTATAATAGCGGGTATGACCCATCATTATTCAGATCAGGAAATAATTCGCCAATTGACTTCTACCAATCACCGGGAAGTAGAAGCAGGTGTGAAATATCTGCTGGATCAGTTTAGAGGCTTGGTTCGGGATCTGGTCAAAAATCAGAAAGATTGTGCCTTGCCTGATATAGAACCCATTTTACATGATGCCACTACTGATTTAGTTCAGAATGTACAAGTAGGCAAGTACCAACCTGGTAGAAGCAGCCTGAGCACTTATTTCTATGCCATTGCAAAACACAAATTGCTCAATTTGGCACGCTACCGCCAACGAAGAAAGGAAATTCAAAATGAAGACAAGCTAACCCAACAAATAGATAATATAGAAATAGAGGATTCATATTTAATGTCAGAAGAAGTTCGAAAAAAACTGGCTGCTGCCATAGCCAAACTAAATAAACCCTGTCAGCAGATTTTAATTGAATATTGGCTGGAAGAACGTCCATTAAAAGAAATAGGTCAGGAGATGGGCTTGTCTTTTAGTGCAATCAAAAAAAGACACCAAAGATGCAAGCAACATTTACGCGATATTTTAGGAGAAGATTTTGAGGATTTGAATTTTTAAATTAAAACAGTTTGAAAAAGCCTGATTCAGATCAAATTCGTGCCTATGTAAAAGGCAAAATGTCTTCAGAAGAAAAGGCAGCTTTTGAGCGATTGCTTTCAGAAAACCCTGAATGGCAGCGAGAGGTCAATTTTGCCAAATTGATGTTGACTGGGCTGGAAGAATTTGAGCATCAAAAAGCGGACAAAAAGCGAAAATGGTTGAATTGGGCAATCATTAGCATGCTGTTGATAGTATCAGCATTGGTTTGGTACCAAGTCTTTTCCGGAAAAAAATCCAAAAAACTGGAAAATGGAAATCTTGAAAGAGTGGAGAATCTGCAAAGCCCACCTGAGGGAAGCATCGAAAAAATTGGGGGTAGCTCCAGAGATTTGGATTATGCACAGGGTACTGCTATTTGTTGGACCCAAAATGGAGAAATGATCATTACAGGGGTCTTCAAAGGGCTTTTGGAGTTTGGAGACAAATCCTTATTGAGTAATGGAGGCAAGGATATCTTTCTTGCCAACTGTCTGGGTGGTACTGATTGTTTTTGGGTACAAAATATGGGAGGCGAAATGGATCGGGATATTTCCTCAGACATTGATCTGGATAGTCAAGGGAATATCTATATGAGTGGCGGCTTTGCCAATACGGCTGATTTTGGAGATACAAGTGTCACCGCCAAAGGCAAAATGGATACTTATTTTCAAGACTATTTTATTGCCAAATACAGTCCGGAAGGTAAATTGTTGTGGATAGATCATGGAGGAGGCAATCAAATACCTGATTTACAAACAGGACCCAATTTTGGAAAAACAGTTACAGTAGATGGGGAAGATAATGTAATCGTTTCAGGAATGTACATTGGTAGTCCTAAATTTGGAGATACGAAATTACCAGTTGGTGGACCCAATCAGGATATGTATATCGCAAAATATTCCTCCAATGGCATTATCAAATGGGTACAACCAGTGACTGGACAATACATGGTTTTCGCAAATGGAATGACTACCGACCGAAATGGTAATATTTTACTTACTGGCTTTTTTGGTCACCACAATTTGAGTGGAACCGTCACCTTTGGAGATACCACTCTTATCAGCTATGGAGGACGAGACATTTTTGTGGTAAAATATGATCCTACAGGACAATTATTATGGGCAAAGCAAGCAGGGTCCAAAAATTTGAATGGAAGGGATTATGGGACAGGTATTGCGGTAGATGATTTCGGTAATTGTGTAGTTACCGGCTGGTTTGAAGGCAAGGGTCAATTTGGAAACCAAACCATGAGGAGTGCAGGAGGCAGAGATGTTTTTATTGCAAAATTTGGAGTTAATGGTGAAATGCTTTGGGCTCAAAAGTTTGGGAGCAGTGAAAATGACCATGGAAGTGAAATAGCCGTAGACGACTCAAACAATATATATGTGGTAGGAGAGTTCACGAACTCCATTGCTTTTGGTCAAACAAAACTCCGCAGCAATGGGAAGGAGGATGCATTCATTGCCAAATTTGACCCGCAAGGCAAATTCATTTGGGCCAGAGCATTTGGAGGGAACAGCGAATCTGAAAACACGGATGCAGGCAGTTCTATTTCCATCAATACGGAGAATCAAATCATTATGACGGGATTTTTTACTGGTAAAATACAAATAGGTGATTTTGAGTTGATAAGCTCTGGAAAGGCAGATATTTACATCATCAAGATGGATTCAGACGGCAATTTAGTGGAAGTAGAGAAAGCAAGTTATTTTATTTGATTAGCTTTAGAATCTGTTTTTAAAGCAACATTTTTTTCAAATTCTTCTCTTTTTAAATAAAACTTCTTTCACAAATTCTAAAACCACTATGCTACTCAATCACCTGACTATTGCCTTTCGCAATATTATCCGACAAAAATTTTATTCTTTTATCAATATTATGGGGCTTGCCATAGGTCTGGCAATTTGCCTGCTCATTTTGTTATTTATCAAAGACGAGTTGAGCTATGATAAACACCATTCCAAAGCAGACCGAATATACAGAACGCTGATGGTGTGGGGACTCAATCAGGATGGAGGGACTAAATCACCTATCAATCCCTACCGCTTGCAGCCGGCCTTAAAGATTGATTTCCCTGAGTTGGAGGAAATTATTCGCTTAGTACCTGCCTATGGTGCTTTGGTGAGTTATGAAGAAGTGGAGTATCAGGAGAATAATTGGTTTTTTGCGGATCCCGAAATATTCAATGTCTTTGATTATGAATTGGTAATGGGAGACAAGGAAACTGCTTTGTCGGAACCCTTTACGGTAATCTTATCTGAAACATCTGCAAAAAAATACTTCGGCGAAGAAAACCCTATTGACAAAATCCTCAAGGTCAATAATCAAAATGATGCAAAAGTCACAGGGGTTTTTAAGGATATGCCAGAGAATACCCACTTCAATACAGACGCTTTGATTTCAATGGAAACTGGTAAATCCGTTTTCAATCAATTGGTCTTAAATAATTGGGGTGAAGGTAGTTCTTATACTTATCTATTATTGCCAGAAGGCAAAACGCCGGAGGAGATAGCGGAACGAATTCCAGAATTTATTGAGAAAAATGTTGGAGAAGGGGCTTCTGAACGTGTTGGTATTGCCTTGCAAAAAATGACAGATATCCATTTGCATTCTAATCTACGAGGTGAAATTCAGGCGAATAGTGATATTCGGTATATCTACATTTCTTCGGCAATTGCGCTGTTTATTATTCTCATTGCCTGCATAAATTACATGAACCTGGCGACGGCGCGCTCAGTCAAGCGAGCTATGGAAATTGGCGTTCGCAAAACGCTTGGAGCACCAAAAGCATCCCTGATTCGACAGTTTTTAAGTGAATCTGTCCTGGTTGCCTCTTTAGCTTTGGTTCTGGCTTTCGTCCTGGCGCAACTTGCACTGCCAGCTTTTAATGCATTTATGGGTAAATCACTTGTGATTAGTTCCTTAGCCAACCTCGATGTATTGGGCATATTTTTAGGAGTTACAATCCTGGTGGGTTTGATTGCAGGAAGTTATCCCGCATTTTATTTGTCTTCTTTTCAAGCTATCAAGGTCTTTAGGGAGAATTTTTCACAGGGTGCAAGTGGCATGTTGCGCAAATTTTTGGTGGTTTTTCAATTTGGCATTTCTATCGTATTGATTTTAGCAACGCTTGTAGTTTACAATCAATGGAACTATTTACAGAATAAAGAAATCGGGTTGAACCGCGAGAATTTGGTCATTGTCCCGATTCCTGCTTTGAGTCAATATCAAGCACTTAAGACTCAATTGGAAGCCAATCCGAACATTCTGAATGTTTCGGCTTCTAATAAAAGGTTGACTGGAAGATTGAGCAGTAATTTGGGATTCACGGCTGAACAATACGAACCGGATCCCAACACCCGCTCAAGTATCAAAATCGTGACCACTGATCATGACTTTTTGAGGACCCTGGAAGTCGAGTTTGATGAAGGGCGTAACTTTTCCAGAGAATTTGGCAGTGATGATACTTCCGCTTTTGTGCTCAATCAGGCAGCAGTAAAAATGATCGGCTGGGAAGAGCCGATTGGCAAATGGTTCCAGACTAGTGAGTTCAATGCAGGTACCTGGGTAGAACGAAAAGGAAATGTGATTGGTGTCATCAAAGACTATAATCACGAATCACTTTACGAAGATGTAAAACCAGTGTGCTATTACGTTTCCAAAACCTGGCTCAATTGGATGACCATTCGCATCAATGGGCAGAATGTCTCTGAGACGCTTGCAGATATTAAGGAGAAGTGGGTGCAGTTCGCTTCCGAGGAGCTTTATTCCTATCAATTTATGGATGACCAAATCGCCCAACTTTACCAAACCGAAGAGCGATTTTTTAATATTTTCACCTTCTTCACCATACTCGCCATTTTTATTGCTGGATTAGGCATTTTTGGATTATCCGCCTTCATGGCAGAGCAGCGAACCAAGGAAATTGGCGTTCGCAAGGTATTTGGCGCTTCTTCCGGAAATATTGTGATGCTGCTTTCCAAAGAATTCACTCGATTGGTTTTGATTGGTTTTGTAATAGCGGCTCCAATAGCCTGGTTATTGATGGAAGATTGGTTGCAGGATTTTACCTATAGAATCGATATTGGTTGGATACCATTTGTGTTGGCAGGTTTATTGGCTTTGTTAATGGCATGGATTACTGCAGGATTTCAATCTTTTAAAGCTGCTTTGGCGAATCCGATAAAAGCCTTGAGGTACGAGTAAAAAAAAAATACACTTAGTATAGGGGCTGTATCAAGAGGCATTCCCAAAGGGATTCTTTGAATCGGCGGCTAAACCCGCCGAAGAAAACTTTATGGAAAACAGGGAAGGGAAGAAATAAAAATGGACGGGCTATTTTGATAAGGCTGCATTCCTCAACCGTTGCAAGAAAGGGGAGGCAAAAATAAAATCCTGTAAAGTTTCATTGGTACTTTCCAAAACCTCGGATTTATTGCCTGTCCAGGCGAGATTTCCTTTATAAAGAAGCGCGATGTTATCACCAATTTCCATTACAGAGTTCATATCGTGGGTATTAATTACAGTGGTGATGTTGTTTTCGTAAGTAATGCTTTGGATTAATTCGTCAATTAGCAATGCAGTCTTTGGATCCAGGCCAGAATTGGGTTCATCACAAAAAAGGTATTTCGGTTTTAGCACAATTGCCCTTGCGATGCCGACCCTTTTTTGCATTCCGCCACTGATTTCTGAAGGGTATTTGTCATTTGCACCTACTAATTCCACCCGCTCCAGGCACAAATTGACGCGATCTTGTTTTTCCTTCGGGGTCCAGTTGGTAAACATATTGAGTGGAAACATGACGTTTTCTTCTACCGTCAGGGAGTCAAAAAGTGCTGAGCCCTGAAAAAGCATACCCACCTGCATTCTGATAGCCCGCTTTGATTTTCTATCCAGTGAAAAAAAGTCAATATCGTCATACCAAACTTTACCTCCAGATGGCTCAAATAAACCTACCAGAATTTTTAGTAAAACAGTCTTGCCGGCTCCACTTCTGCCAATAATGAGATTATTCTTCCCCTGCTCGAAGATCATTGAAATTCCTTTGAGCACTTCATTATCATCAAAAGACTTTAATATGTTTTCAGCTCTAATCATTTAGATCAAATTGGACGAAAAATTACCCTGTCAAAATTACAGCAATCAGATAATCCGCTAAGAGGATTAATATGTCACTAAAAACCACAGCGTTGGTACTTGCTTTACCCAACTCAATGCTTCCTCCCTCCACATAATAACCCTGAAAGCAAGAAACAGTAGTTAGAATAAAGGCAAAAACGGCAGCTTTTACATACATCATTGTAATATTGTAAGGCACAAAAAAGGCTCTTAGACCTCTACTATATTCTTCACTTGTCAAATCTCCTACTGGAACAGTTGCTACATAACCTCCAATAATTGCAATATATGCTGCCAAAGTCACTAAAAGAGGAATGACAACAAGTGCAGCTATCAATCTTGGGAAAATCAAATAGGCAGCAGTGTTTACACCCATAATTTCCATAGCGTCAATATGTTCCTTTTGACGCATCCCTCCTAATTCAGCTGCCATATTGGAGCCAACTTTTCCCGCTAAAACCAGGCAGGTGATGGTTGGTGCCGACTCGATAATCGCTAAATCTCTAACGATGTATCCAATGTAGTAACGAGGTACAAGTGTTCCGTCTAATTGGTAAGCAAACTGAATAGCAGTTACAGCTCCAATAAATATGGAAATCAAACCCACAACTACCAGCGAACCAATTCCAATGTCGTCCATCTGCCTGAGTATTTCCTTCCAGTACATGGAAAATTTTTCCGGGCGGGAAAATACAGAGCGCATCATCATCACGTAACGACCAAAGTGGTAAAAGAAATTGATATTCATAGATTCAGGTAGCTTTCTCAAATTCTAATAAATATATTGGAAAGCACTTTTGGAAATTTTGGTTTTTGCAATTATCCTCTTTACAAATATAGAGGACTTCCTAAAACGCCGCCAAAAATAGGAGAATTTCATTAGCATTTATAATTCTACTATTTTGCCTCACAAAATTCATTTGTGCAATTGTTTAAAAGTAGTTTGAACCTTGTTTATATACGTTCAAATTCAAACCCTTGAAAATTAAATGACTGACTGTCAGCCGGAAAATGGAGAAAACCCTTTTATGCTAATTTGAACTACATACCTATATGAAAAAAATCATCATCACTGGTGCGACCAAAGGAATTGGAAGAGCAATTGCAGAAGTTTTTGCTGCTGAAGGATTTGGAATTGCCATTTGTGCCAGAACTTTATCAGACCTGGAAGCGCTGAAAGAAAATTTTGAAGCAAAATACCCGGACTGTCAAATACTGATGAAATCTACGGATTTGAGGAAAAAAGAAGAGGTGATTGCATTTGGCGATTTTGTGAAATCTCAGTGGGCAGAAGTAGACATTTTAGTTAATAATGCGGGGCTTTACCTTGAGGGAGATACTCACAATGAGGCAGACGGAATTTTAGAAAAATTAATTGAAACCAATTTATATAGCGCCTATCATCTCAGTCGGACAATCCTTCCAATGATGATTGATAAAAAACAAGGGCATATTTTCAATATATGTTCTATAGCCAGTTTTTATGCTTACCCCAATGCTGGTTCGTATTCTATTACCAAGTTTGCGCTTTTGGGTTTATCCAAAGTCTTGAGAGAAGAATTGAAGGAGAAGGGCGTTAGAGTGACGGCTGTTTTGCCTGGGATTACCTGGTCAGATGCCTGGACGGGTTTTGAAGCACCAAGGGATAGATTGTTGGATCCTAAAGATGTGGGAAAAGTGATTTTGGATGCCTGGAGGTTGAGCCCAAATGCAGTTATAGAAGAATTGATTATTCGACCACAGTTAGGTGATTTGTGAAACAGGTATCACCCCGAATTATAGAAATAAAATTCCTTTCGTATATTTTCTTTACTTAATCTTTTGATATTCAATTTGTTGCGGGATGCGAGTTGAAATTCAATGATTTATGGTGCTATCGAAAAATTCAGCTTGCCCCTTTGGGGCAGGGGTGATTGGTTCTATTATTTTCATAATGTGCTAAAGGATTATCCTAGGTTTTTTTCTTCTAACCCCCTGAAAGTTCAAGTTCAAGACCAAGTTCAAGTTCAAGTCCAAGAATTGAACTTGAACTTGGTCTTGAACTTAAACTTAAAAAAAATCACAGAGTATATTTTTAGAACCAATCACCCCTACCTTTGGGGGGATGACTCATGTTTTGTAAATGGATATGTTTGATTTTTGAAATCTATTTTGGATGAACTGAAAAACTGCCGCCTTTTACCAAATCACCAGACCTCTTTAATGAGATTAAATAGTAGTAAAGACCGGGTTGAAGGTTTAGTTGAGACTGAAAATCAAGGTTGCTGTTCTCTGTTACCTTTAATGTTTCTTTATATTCAAAATTTGCATTTTCAAAATCTTCATAATTGTTATTCCAAATCGTTAATTCCAGGATTTCAGGAATAATTGAACCTGTCAATTCTGCATTTACTTTAAAGGAAATCAGGTTATGGGCATTCAAATAGTGTTCTCCCTTTGGAAAGGAACCAGCTATAGAAAATGCTAAACCCAGATTCCTGGTTCCAGAAGTAATATTTTCCAAATAAGACTCTTTTTCATAAGCTGCTATTGGACCTTTTTTGGCAGGCGCTTCAATTTGCTCAATCTCAGTAGAGGAACCATCATTTTTATTCAAAACATAAAGACTTCCCAAAATTAATAAACCCAAAGCAGCTACGACATAAATCCACTGATTAATGCCACCCTGGTGCACCCTGCGATCTTCACTTCTTATAGTTTTGAAAATCGTCCGCATTTGCTCCACTTCCTTTCGCAGGTTTTTGTCCATGACCATTTGAAGTGTAAAATGGCTTAATTCTTCCGGACTCATTTCTTGCCGGAGATAGCGTTCGATTAGTGCTGAATTTTTTTTCATTGTATCTTGATTTAGAGCTTGTAACCAATTCACGAAAATTTAGACAAGCTCTTATTGTTCTTGTCCTTTGGAGACCAATTCTTTAAGTTTTTCCAGAGCACGTTGTTTTCGTTTTCGGCATGCTGCTGCAGAAATGCCCATATTTCCAGCTATACTTCCCAGTTCTTCTCCTCTTGAGTACCTAAGCAGGATTTCCTGGTCTTCTTTTCCCAGCTGCCGAATATATTCTCGCAGTTCCCCAATCACTTCAACTTCATTGAAGCTATTGACGGTTTGCTTGTTCTGATATTCAGAAATATGTTCTCTACTAACATCGTCTGTAAAATAGATCAAGCCATCTCTTTTGATGCCGTGATACCCTTCTTTAAGTTTTAATTCTCCAATGCGAAAAATCAAACCCCTAAGGTCAGCTAGGCTTTTAAATTCACCTTTTGGAAATAGTTCATAAAATTGAAATAAACTATTTGCAAAAACCTCCTCCACAAATTCGTCAGTAGATACAATAGCTTCTTTAGGCAAATTGCCGTCTTTTTTATAAAGCCAAGGAACTACACGGTTTCGAAACATATCTAATAGCCAAAGCCATTCCGGCTGACTATTGGCCCGAAGCTGGGTTAAAAATCTTGAAAATTCTTTCTCCGGGTCATAGTTAAAACTGGGTTTTATTTGGGTGCCCATACATCTTATGAATTGATATCACCTAAATGTGACAATAGGCGCGAATTTTTTCCAGTAAAAGCATAAATGGAGGTATTTAAGATTGCTAAAATCTTTTTTATGAAGAGCAGTAAAAAGCTAATTTGTTATGAAATTAAGAAAAGAGCTTATGAGACTTAAGCCGAAACTTATTGGGAAAATCTAGCGCCTAAGCTTGGTTTTTTTTACGTCTATATATTGCAAAAATAGCATTGAAATAGGAGTTAAAAAATTAATTTCAAATTTTTCATTTTTTTTTTGCTTCCAGTTTTTTGATTATCAACTACTTATGAAACCTTCTTTAAAAAAAGCAAAAAAAAATCCTCTTTGATGTCACATCCCGCCATTTCCAATTCATAAGTGTTTTGAATTCGGCAGTCAAATATTTTCGGCAAAAAAATGTAAGGTGAAATAACACAGTTTACGCTACATTTAAAATGCCCAAAACATTTGGTTTAGAATTTATTCTTATTAAAAAATAATAAGGTTGATAGTCATTTGAAGCTTCAAACACAGATTATTAGCTCTTTTCTCTAGCTGATTATTCAGCGCGCAAAAAATTTTGGAATAGTGAGTTGGACGGCAACTTTGGCGAGTCACCTCTAAGGAAGAGGGCTGTTCGACTCTTATTTCCGAAATGAAATCATCTTGTTAATTCATTTAAAAATAATACAATGAAAAATACAACTATCCATACTTCTAAATTGAATAAATTCCAAAACTTTGAAATTAAAAAGGCAAAGCAGAATCAAGTAAAAGGGGGTATTGTAATTGAAGATTTAGGCGAAATTTAAAGCTCTTCAATTTTTTCCAATATCCATGGTTTATTAGCTAGGCTTGGGCTATTGGATATTCGATTTTTCATTTTTGAAATCAACTTATGGGATACGGAATTATTATATCTGTTTTTGGCGAGCTGTCTTAGGATTTGAACAAAATTAATGTACTTATATTTTTCAGTTAATTGTTTCTTCCTTCTGAGAAATCGCTCAAAACTTTGAGATTGGGAAACGAATAGACTGAATTGGCTTTCATCATTTGCCAGTTCCTCATAAATGGCTCTTAGCAATAGAGATTTGGCCCTGATTTTATATCGCGATTTTGGAAAGGAATGACTGATTAGTATATGTCTTGTTTTTGTATATTCTTCTTTGCTGTAATGAATGATTGCTAAACACAGGACTTTTATTTGTTCTCTGATTTCAAAATCTAGAAAATTGGAATACTTGGCAATGAAGTTTTCAAGCCAATCATACTCATTTAATTTAATGCCATATAAAACGATATTGTAAAAAGAAGTGGCTGGTAACTCTCCATTCAGGAGTAAAATTTCATTTTCTAATCCGAACTTATAAAGACTGAACAGTTCTGTAATAAATAATAAGTTTCCTTGATTTGCTAGTGGAATGGAGTAATTAAAAAGACAAAGTAAAATATACCATTGGTCATTTATTCCTATTGAAGACCAATGATTAGTGTAGATATCCTTAGCCTCGAAGAAGTGTAATTCTTTGCCTGATGAAGTAAGCTGGTTAAGGTGATAATAAATCTTTAATAAAGGACTGAATTCCGATAATGAGGTAGAAGAAAGGGTAATTATTTCATCTAAAAACTTGATGGAATATTCTTCACCCAGGTGTCTTTCCCTCGATTTCATCTCAATGCTTAATTGCAATTTGGCAAGAAAATAGAAAGCATCGAGGTCATTCATGGCATTGGTAAGTGCCTCTTTCTCAGGGATAGACCATTGATTTTGAGTGGCTTTATCGAAACACAGTTTATGGTTTTTTTGAAATTGGGATAAATAATAGGGTAAGTCTTTTGTAGAAGCATTATTGAGATCCTTATCCAACAGATGAAAGGTTTTTTGAAGAGAAGAGGTGAGGTTTCTTTTGCCTAATGCTTCAGCCCTGATTTTCTTTTGCTCTATTCTGTTGTTTGTAAACTCTATTTGAACGAGGAAATCCTCAACCATTAGAGAGAGTTCGGACATCAAATTGGTAATTTTTTTTGCTTGAAACCCCTTGATTTCTGGGAAAAGATGGCGAAAAGCATGCTCTTTTGAAAGCATACGAGACTTTAAGTTTGGATAATACTGATTGATATACTCAAAAAGCTGAATTAACTGAGCATTGGTATTGAAAAAAGGGGAATGAATGTATTTTTTGAATTGCCTAAACTCTTTTTTTGACAAAATGCCAAAGAGCTTGAGTAGACGACTTGCGTGCATATAAGGTTTTTTTCAGGAAATGAATAAAAAATGTCAGTTCTTAAATATTTGATAATCAAATATTTAAGTGGTTGTTCATTTTGTTAAGTAAGAAAAAAGCAAAGTTTTTTTCTGTTTTTTGTCCAAAAATAGAAATTCAATTCATCATAACTTGCATAAACATTGACAAATTGATGTATTTAATCCCAAAAAACACTCATTTTGGGAACACTCATTGAAAATTGAATTTTAACTTCCTATTAAACTAGGAAATAAAACCGTACAAAAATGGGCGCAAGTACTTATCCAAAAATTGCAATTAATGATGGAGATGGTCTTTCATTCATTCACAGTGAGGTCATCTTGTATTGCTTATCAGAAGGCGGACATACTCACCTTCATCTAAAGGATGGTGCTATCGTTACCGTTTCAAAAAAACTGAAAGAAGTAGGGGAATTACTCAAAGACGAAGCTTTTGTCCGTATTCATCATTCTCATATTATTAACCTTGCTCATTGCTTGCGATATGTCAATAGTAATATGAATTATGTTTTGATGAAGAATGGAGAAAAGTTGAGTGTTTCAAGGAGCCGTAAATCTGAGTTGATGAATAAATTCACAAAACTTTAATTCCCCTATTTTCTCTCTTTATCCATATGAACCACGCTATAAATTGCTCTTTTTCTACGTTTTTTCATGGATAAAGATTCATAACAATCCACTTCCTTACCTTTCTTCCCTTTAGTTTTTGTAGCTTATCCCTTTGTTTATTCGCGTTTATCTAAAAAGTAGGGTGAAACAATAAATTTCGGATCGCCAAAAAAGTGTATGAATTCACCTTTTTGGGACTTGTGATGTTTTGTTAAAATTCAAAAACTATGACTCGCCTAATTTTTATCTACTTCTGTGTAGTAGTAGGGTTTCTATTCGTATCCTGCATTGAAAAACCTATTCATGGAGAAGTGCCATCTAATGACCAATTGCAAAGCTTTGGTAGGCTCACCCAGGATATTCAACAATCATTGAATCGAAAAGAAGTATTGCTGAATTATCGATTTCGGGATAATGGAAAGCAATTGGAAGTTTCGGTAATAGACCATAGCGAAACGAAAAGGGTTCCATTAGCTTTACCCAATGGATTTGAAGAAAAAATCAAAGGTTTTCATCAACTCATTCAACAATTCTCCCTTCCACAAAAAAGTAAGAGAGCACAATTTGTCGACCAAAGCCATGAACTTTACCTTGCCCTCGTCCACCCAATTAGAAACTATATATCCGGCAGAAGATTAATCATTGTAGCTAAGGGCGTCTTACAATTATTGCCCTTTGAAGTTTTGATAAAATCTGATCGAGGCAGCAATTATTCGGATTTGAGTTATTTGATTAAAGATCATGCTATTTCTTACCACTTGTCTGAAAATGAATTTTTAAGGTCAAGAAGATACTCAAGAAGAACAGACTCTTTTTTAGGTTTTGCTCCTGTATTTGGTTCACGAGCTATTGCCTCCTCAATCTTATCGCCAGAAGTTAATTCCTTAAGAAGTGAAACTGTACGATCCTTACCCTACTCAAAAAAGGAGCTACTCAGGTTACTGGAACTATTCAATACAAGAATTAGCCATTCGGCTTTAGAAAAAGAAGCGACTGAATCCTGGCTCAAAGAACAGCTTAAGCAAAAACATGAAATTCTACACTTGGCAAGTCATAGTTTTTCCAATCTGGATAATCCACAATTATCAGGTATTCTTTGTTCTAAAGATGGACAAGAAGATGGAGTGCTTAGAGTCAATGAAATTTCAAAAATGAAAATAGAATCAGATTTGGTTGTTTTGAGTAGCTGTGAAAGTGGAGTTGGGAAAATTGATAAGAACAATAAAATGCAAGGCATTCATAAAAGCTTCATTGAAGCAGGTGCGGCCAACGTATTATACTCTCTATGGAAAGTGAATGATAAGGTGAGCAGTGAAATGATGATTGACTTTTATTCAAACTTCATGATTGAAACAGAAGATTATGCTACAGCTTTAAGAGTAGCCAAATTGAATTTGATCCAAAATAGAGCTACAGCTTCTCCCAATTTGTGGGCTCCATTTGTATTGATGGGCAGATAATTCATATAGCTTTTGCATAACATTGTCTAAAGCTGAAAAATAATTTTCTTCCAAATTGTTTAAAATACCAAAAGGTGTATCTTTGCGGCGTTTTTCGAGACCCTTTTGAAATTTGACAAAAAATACTCAATGAATTGCAATTGTTTTGATTCGTAAAAAATTGATTGTCAATCACTTGGGTGAATCATAAAACGTAATTTAAAAACTGTAAATACAAATGGCGAATATTGGTCGTATAAAACAAATTATCGGTGCGGTTGTGGATGTTAGCTTTTATGGCGAAGATTCCAAACTGCCTGAGATCTTAAATGCTTTGGAAGTAAAGCGTGAAAATAGCGAAACGCTTGTTCTGGAAGTACAACAGCACTTGGGTGAGGACAGCGTTCGAGCAATTGCGATGGACTCAACTGATGGACTAACTCGTGGAGTGGAGGTATTAGATACTGGGAAGCCAATTGCAATGCCTGTTGGAGATGCTATTAAAGGTCGCTTGTTTAATGTAGTTGGGGAAGCGATTGATGGTATTGGAGAGGTACCAAAAGGAGAAGATGCTTATCCTATTCACAGAAAGCCACCTACTTATGAGGAATTGGCTACTGAAAAAGAAGTGCTTTATACAGGAATCAAGGTAATCGACTTGATTGAGCCTTACCAAAAAGGAGGAAAGATTGGATTATTTGGTGGTGCTGGTGTAGGTAAGACGGTAATCATTATGGAGTTGATTAACAATATTGCAAAAAGTTACGAAGGTATCTCTGTATTCGCAGGTGTAGGAGAAAGAACACGTGAAGGAAATGATTTGCTTCGTGAGATGATCGAATCAAACGTAATTCGCTACGGAGAAGCCTTTAAACACGATATGGAAGAAGGCGGTTGGGATTTGAGCAAAGTGGACAAAGAAGCCTTGGAAACATCTCAAGCAACCTTGGTATTTGGACAAATGAACGAACCTCCTGGAGCACGTGCAAGAGTAGCACTTTCCGGGTTGACTGTTGCTGAATATTACAGAGACGGTGATTTGAATGATCCAACTGGTGGACGTGATATCTTGTTTTTTATCGATAACATCTTCCGATTTACTCAAGCTGGTTCTGAAGTATCTGCATTGCTTGGTCGTATGCCTTCAGCAGTAGGTTATCAACCAACTTTGGCAACAGAGATGGGATTGATGCAAGAGCGGATTACTTCTACAAAAAGAGGTTCTATTACTTCTGTGCAAGCAGTATATGTACCTGCGGATGATTTGACTGACCCTGCTCCTGCTACGACTTTTGCTCACTTGGATGCAACAACGGTATTGAATCGTAAATTGGCTGCACAAGGAATTTATCCAGCGGTTGATCCACTTGATTCAACTTCAAGAATTCTTGATCCAAATATCATTGGTGAAGAGCACTATACTTGCGCTCAGAGAGTAAAAAACATTCTACAGAGATACAATGAGCTTCAAGATATCATCGCCATTCTTGGTATGGAAGAGTTGAGTGACGAAGATAAGCAAGTAGTACACAGAGCACGTCGTGTACAGCGCTTCTTGTCTCAGCCATTCTTTGTTGCTGAAGCCTTTACAGGGTTGAAAGGTGTATTGGTCTCTATTGAGGAAACAATTCGTGGATTTAATATGATTTTGGATGGTGAAGTAGATGACTATCCGGAGGCTGCTTTCCACCTTGTTGGTACGATTGATGATGCTATCGAGAAAGGGAAGAAAATGATGGCGGAAGCGCAGAATTAATTTTTTGATTCTATGATTCTGTGATGTTACGGTTTCCTGAATCAATGGGGTTTTCAAAACGACAGATTATTGCAACATCAAAATATCGTAACATTAGAACATCGTAGTATCATAATATCAAAAAATCGAAAAAATGAATATTACGGTTTTGACACCGGACAAGGAGGTTTTTAAAGGAAATATCATTTCTGTAAAAGTACCAGGTACTATGGGGCAATTTCAGGTTTTGAAAAATCATGCACCAATTGTATCCTCTTTGTCTCAAGGTGAAATTAAGATTGTGACTGCTGCCGGTGAGCATCAATATTACGATGAGGAAAGTAGCACCATAAAAGTCGCAAAAGATCCTGGAAAAACGTATACTTTTTCCATCCAGAAAGGATTTATTGAAGTATTAAATAATGAAGTTTCACTCCTTGT
Organism: Saprospiraceae bacterium; assembly: GCA_041941305.1. Lineage (GTDB taxonomy): Bacteria > Bacteroidota > Bacteroidia > Chitinophagales > Saprospiraceae > JANSWP01. The sequence continues at coordinate 171,845 of JBGTQJ010000008.1, read as the reverse complement.
TCAAGGAGTTGGAAAATAATGTTTTATATATCATTTCGCTGAATAAAGGGTGTAGTCATCTCGGCTACCCCTTTTTATTTTAACTGATTCTACTCCAACCCCTTAATTTTTTTCCATGCTTTTCTAAATAGGTTTTCAAAGGCTGATTTAATGGGTGTTCCAGTTTTGGGTCTTTATCTAAAATTCTCGTGGCTAGTTCTCTTGCGGTTTGTAAGATCTTTCCATCTCTGGACAAATCTGCAATTTTCAGATTCAAAATACCACTTTGCTGAGTTCCTTCTATATTTCCTGGTCCACGCAGGCGCAAATCTGCTTCGGCAATTTCGAATCCATCATTTGTCTTGACCATGGTCTGAATGCGTTCTCTCCCTTCAGCGCTTAATTTGAAGCTTGACATCAAAATGCAATAGGACTGCTCTGCACCCCGCCCCACCCGACCGCGCAATTGGTGTAATTGAGATAAGCCAAATCGTTCTGTATTTTCAATAATCATTACGGAAGCATTTGGAACATTTACCCCTACTTCTATTACTGTTGTAGCTACCATGATTTGAGTTTCAGCATTCACGAAACGCTGCATTTCAAAATCTTTGTCTTTAGGCTTCATTTTGCCATGAACGATGCTGATTTGGTATTCTGGCGGTGGAAATTCCCTGGATATTGCTTCATAACCTTCTTCCAGGTTTTTCAAATCCAGTTTTTCCGATTCTTCTATCAAGGGATATACAATATATATTTGTCGCCCTTTTGCAATTTCGTCTCGAATGAAACCAAAAACCCGCATGCGATGATTTTCGGTTTTATGTTCTGTTGTAACGGGTTTTCTTCCAGGAGGTAATTCATCAATGATTGAAACATCTAAATCTCCATATAAGGTCATTGCTAAAGTTCGCGGAATTGGGGTAGCCGTCATTACTAAAATGTGTGGGGGATTGGGTTTGCTTTTTTTCCAAAGTCTGGCTCGCTGGGCGACTCCGAAACGATGTTGCTCATCTGTAATGGCTAAACCCAGGTTTTTGAATTCTACGGGATCTTCCAGGAGTGCATGTGTGCCTATGATAATATGGGTTTCTCCGGATTTTAGTTTTTCCAAAATTGCTCCACGTCGTTTTTTGCCCTTTACACTACCAGAAAGAAAATCAACATGAATGTTTAATCCCTCCACATATTCAGAAACAGATTGGAAATGTTGCTGGGCCAGAATTTCAGTAGGTGCCATCATACAAGCCTGAAAACCATTGTCTAGAGCAAGGAGCATACACATAAGCCCAACCATCGTTTTTCCAGAGCCAACATCTCCCTGCAATAACCGATTCATTTGGACTCCAGTTCCCAGGTCTCTTCGAACTTCTTTAATAACTCGCTTTTGAGCTCCTGTCAGTTCAAAAGGTAACTTTTCATTAAAAAAACGATTGAAGTAATCGCCTACTTTTTGAAAAACGTGGCCTTTTATTGCTCCCTTCCGGCGTCGTTTAATTTGTAGCAATCGAAGCTGCAAAAAGAACAATTCCTCAAATTTCAAGCGGCTTCTGGCGGCATCTAATTCCTTTTGAGTTTTTGGGAAATGAATGTTTTCAAGTGCTTGATGATGGCTAGGAAAATGAAATTTCTTGATGATGTATTCCGGCAGGTTTTCGCTGGGATATCTCGGAGGCAATTGCTCAAATAGGTTTTTTACCAAACGCCTTCTTGCCTCCATTCCCAGCTTTTTCATTTTCAATTTTTCAGTACTGGGATAAACAGGGGCAAAGGTTTGAGCAGCAGCAGTGTTTTCAGGAGTGATTTCTTCTATCTCTGGATGAGCAATATTTAATTTATTTGCGAAACTGTTGATTCTTCCATAAATGATGTACTCAGCCCCTACTTTTAATGAATTTTCCATGTAATTGGCTCCTCTGAACCATACCAACTCAATCACTCCGGTTTCATCCCGAAATCGTCCGACCAATCTTTTTTTTCGTCCTTCTCCGTGCATGGTCAATCGCCTCAAAATACCGCGCAACTGCACTTCTCCGCTGTCTTCTCTCAAATCTCGTATTTTGTGAAATTTGGTCTTGTCCACATACCGAAAAGGGAAATGCATTAACAGATCCCGAAAAGTAAAAATGCTCAATTCTTTTTTTAATAAATCTGCCCTTGTGGGTCCTACGCCTTTTAAATATTCTATGGAGTTTTCAAGTAGGTCTATCATTGATTCAAGACTTCGTGTTTTAATCTTGGGATAATGCTTTAACAACAGCTTCTTTAATTTCGTTTGGTGTACTGGAATTTTTGACTTTGTTTTTTAATTTTTCTATATCAAATTCGTCATGAATGGGATTCTTTAATTCCTTTAAAATGGACTCCTTTTGTAGAGAATTGTTTTTGTGCAAAACGCCCAAAAATCCATCGGTTTCAGTTGCTAAGGCATTGAAAAGCAATTCGTTAGACCATTGAGAAAATTCTACATTTGTGTCACAGGATTCATGAATAGTAGCCAATAATCTTGCAATGGCAACAAGATCTCCTTCTTTTACCCCAGGCTCTATTTTTTTCAATGTTTCTATTGAGCACCAAAAATTAGCGTAGGAGGAATCTACTTTAGAAGCTTCTTGAGTATTGGATATTTTAGAAACAGGTTTGGAAGAAACCTCAACTTCAGCAGTGTTGTTGTTAGTTTCGGAATTATCCGTGGCTTCATTTTGACAAGAAAAAATAAAAAGAAGTGCAGTAATGATTGTAAACCTCATATCCGTAATTTTTTTAAATAGCCACCCAAAAATAAAAATCCTTTTTGGGTATCCTGGATCAGGGTACTCGAGAAGGGCTTATGATAGAGTCATTTCCAAATTTCCAGGTGTTTCAGCGAAAATAGAAAAGAAGGCAAATTTGAGGGAAGGGAGAAACAATACCTGACCCGGTAGATCAAAAAAACCTAACAGCACATTAAGAACTGTTAGGCTTTTTAATTTTAAAACGATTTCAGCTTATTTAGCTACAACTACTCTCTTTCCTACAAGATATTTTTCATTGGAAAGTTGTACTACATAGACACCATTGTTGAAAGTTGACAAATCTAAAGTAAGGTTAATCATATTGTCATATTGATGCGTCTGCAATAATCTTCCTGTTGCATCCAAAATATTGACTGTCAGGTCGTTTTGAAGTGCTTCATTCTCAATTCTAACGTTGAGCGTATTGGAAGCTGGGTTTGGAAATACAGTAACTGCACTGGCATCCAATACTTCAGTCGTATTATCTACAGGAGTAAAGTTGTATTCCCCTGTAGACGTATTGATAGAAATACCATAGGTACCTGCTACAACTGGAATGTTTGGTCCATCTTGTGTTCCAATGCCAGAAGGGAAATCCTCTGCGCCCCAATTAACTGCCCAATCATCATCCTTTCTGAATTTTACATCACCATCCAATAAAGTTTTGGTAGTCGTCCAAACGTTTCCTTCAGTAGAACTGCAATCCATATCTTCGTCTGTATCCCAACCAGTCAAGCCAGTTCCAATAATTCCAATGGATACAGGAGTAAAGCTATATTCACCAGTCGTTGCATTAAATTTAATCTCCCAGGTGCCTGCGAAGACAGGAATATTTGGTCCATCCTGAACACCAGTACCAGTTGGAAATCCATCATCTCCCCAATTGACTGCCCAATCATCCTCGGCTCTAAATTTCAATTCTCCATCCATTAAAGTAATTTGAATAGTCCAACAATCCGGTTGTGCTGGATCAACAAACATATCGGTGTCAACATCCCAACCATTTGCAGTACCACTACCAATAATACCTACTGTACCAAAAATAGAGATAGGAGGTGCGAAGTTGTATTCACCCGTAGCTGAATTGAACTGTACGTTGTATTCTCCGGCTACAACCGGAATATTGGGACCGTCTTGTACGGCAATGCCAGATGGAAAATCTGCTGCTCCCCAGTTGACAGCCCAATCGTCTTCTGCTCTGAATTTTGCTTCACCATCTGTAAAAGTGATATTGGCAGACCATTTACTTGGGTCAGATGGATTTTGCTCCAAGTCCGTATCATCACCCCAACCACCTGGAGTAGCATCCCCGATTACTCCTACAGTGCCGTATACCGTTATCAAGGATTCAAAGTTGTAATAACCAGTAGCTGAATTAAAGGTAACCAGGTAATCACCTGCTGGAACCGGAATGTTGTCGCCTCCTGGTAATCCCATACCTGTCGGGAAATCAGTCGCACCCCAATTATCATCCCAGGCATCGTTTGCTCTAAATTTTGCCTCGCCATCAATTAGGGTAATTTCTATCGTCCATACTTGTGGACTTACCGGATCTTGCATCATATCTGTATCATCCGTCCACCCACCTGGAGTTGAAGATCCAATAATTCCAATTGTTGGAAAAGAGGTACCCGTGTAAACAAAAGAGTATTCTCCTGTAGAAGAATTAAAAGTAACATCGTAGTTTCCTCCAGGGACAGGGATATTTGATCCATCTTGTTCTCCAATGCCAGTTGGGAAATCACTAGCTCCCCAGTTGACAGCCCAGTCATCATCTTGACGGAATTTTGCTTCGCCAGTGGTTAAATCAATGTTGATAGTCCAAATGTTTGGGTCAACTGCATCCTGTGTCATGTCTGTGTCGGAATCCCAACCATCAGGCGTCGCAGATCCAATGATACCGATTGATTGAGCGATGATTAAATTCGCTACAAATAAAAAGGTAAATCCAAAGAGTAATTTTTTAAGCATAGTTAATTAATTTAAAAAGTGATTTTATTGATGTTTTGATTGTTTGGTGTTGCGATGCTATTATTCTAAGATCAAATCATCATAGCATCGCAGCATCAGAACATCAAATAATTATTAGTTATTTCTAAAAACCTCCATTACTGGAAGTGCTTTGTGAGCAAAATCAAAAGTGCATAAATTCTCAAATGCCGAACCTTCTGAAGATTGATTCCCGTTAAAGGCTACATAATCAGGTGCCCACCATATAAAACCTTTACCGCTATTGTTTGGCAGGTTTTTAAGCATGTTGGCCAAGTGCTCATAAAAAGCTTTTTGTCCTTCTGGGCTGGCGGGATAGCCATCAACCAGGTTTTCTTCCGAACCAAGCACATTATTTGTCCAATCATTCCATTCTAAAGTAAAAGGGTAGCTTGTTTCTGCAATAAGGATGGGCTTGTTGTATTTTTCAGAAATGGTGTTCAGACTGTTTTCGATTTCTGTCAAATCTTGTCCATGCCACCAAGGGTAAAATGAAAGCCCAATCAAATCGAATGTAGCCCCCTGATCAACTAATTTGTCAAAAAAGTAGGTTGCGTCGTTGATCCCAGCTATGTGAATCATTTTCTGTATGTTTTTGCCGGAAGTACTTTCTATTTCTGTGATGGCTTGTTTGGCAGCATCGATCAAACTAACCAGATTGCCCCAGTTATGGTCAAATTGCCCCCATACTTTGCCATAATTCCATAGCATGCCTGAATTGATTTCATTGCCAATTTGAACGATTTCCGGAAGGGTGTTTTGCGCATGTAGTTGTCCCAAAACAAATTTTGTATAAGCATACACACTATCTCTAATTTCTTCAAACGATTTCCCCTCCCAGGCTGCCGGTACAAATTGCTTTCCAGGATCTGCCCAGGTATCAGAGTAATGAAAATCAAGTAGAATATTATTTCCCGTAGCCTTTACTTTTTCACAGAGTGTCAATATGTCTTGAAGTCTGCTACTATTAACCACTTCATCGCTGTTGTCTGGAGTATGAAATAAGCGCAAGCGAACCAGGTTCACTCCATTTTCTTTTACGTACCCCCAAAAGTCATTAATGAGCTGTCCGTTTTCGTCCCGAAACTGAGTTTGGTAATTGTCTAAAAATGGTTGGTAAGACAAATCCATTCCTGTAATAAAATCCAGGTCTGTGACATCGTTATCTATAGTTATGAGTTGTGTGGCAGTCTTTGCATTTCCATTTGAATTGGAAGCTGTCAGGGAAACCATAAATTCTCCATGCTCTAAAAAAGTAATTAAGGGATTTTCTATTGTACTGTTGGTGCCATTTCCAAAATCCCACTCAAAAGAAGTAGCATTGGTGGATTCATTGAAGAATTGAACCTGGCAAGGTGCTACACAACCATCTCCCTCAACTCTAAATTTTGCGAAAACAAAAGTGTCCGTAGGGTTTTCTTGCTGGTCACAAGCTCCAGAAGAAAACAATAGGAAGAGTATTGAGCCTAGTATGAGGATTGGGTTGTTCATGAAAGTGTAATAAGTTCAAGTTCAAGTATTAGATCAAGTTAAAATTTAAGCTTGAACTTACACTTAAGCTTGAACTTTTAAATCATCAGTTTTTCGTTAGTGTATAGGTGTAATCTGCAACATTCAATATCAAGTCAATGGTATAATTACCAGCTTCAGCAATCGGAATATTGGCTCCATCAGCTTCTAATGTACCGTTGGTGAAATCATCACCATAGTTGACATCCCACACATCATTTGCACGGAACTTAATTTCTCCAACACTTAAATCCATAGTGATGGTTAATTTTTCACCATCCCATTCCAAATCGGTATCCGTATCCCATCCCCCGGGAGTGGCATCTCCAATTACGCCCCAATCCGTTTTCAGGTTGAAATGAGTCAAAGTATTTAAATCGCAATGTAACAAGTACATGCCCATTCCATCATTGATTGGGATATTATTATCGATACCACCTGGATCAAGTACTCCATCTGGTTCAATATCGCCCCAGTTTGTGTCCCAACCCAAATCTTGGGCAAACTTATAAACTGCCATATCTACTTCGAAGTAAATATAGCCTTCATAAATATCATCGCTTTTTCTGGAGAAAACCTTGTAGTTCTCATCTGCAGGATTCCAGTCTTGATAATCTCCAGGTACTGTTAAGAACGGATAAACCACTTCAGCCTGGAATGGATTGATAGTAACGCCGACTGCAGAAGAACAAAGTTGCTCCACTTCATCACTGACACTGGCACAAACGCGAATTTCCATCTCGTTATCAAAACCAAAGGGTAATCCTTTGGCTAACATGATATTATTGAGCTTGCCTACACTTAAGTCAGAAAATGACAAACCGTTCACAACTCCTATTGTAATGGCCTCGGCAAAATTATTTCCTACAGCATCTAGCTGTAAGATGTAATCAATTCCAGCTTGAAAGCCGAAATCAGCTGCCGTCCATTCGAAATTAGTGAGATTGTCATCCGCAGCAGCTTCTTCTAATACAAACGCAGAACCAGCAGAAGGACTTGTCAATACTGGCACATCTCCAAAATTCAGTAAGGGGTCGTTTACTCTGTCATCACAAGAAAAAAATGCGGTAGCTGCGAGCAAACTGAAGAGTATATATTTTTTAAACATCTTTTTTGAATGATAAGTGATGAATGATAAGTGATGAATGGTTGAGTTGAAAAAACTCATCATTCATCACTTATCATTCATCATTTGTTAATAACCTTGATTTTGAGTCAAATTCGGATTTGCTCCTAAGTCAGCAGCTGGAATCGGGTAAACGTCAAAGTGAGCTTGTACAGCTGTTCCTTCAGGAACGCCACCTTTCCATGGCCAAACGTAATTCCCATCAGAAAACTGTCCAAAGCGAATTAAATCTGTTCGGCGCTGTGCCTCCCAGAATAATTCTCTTGCACGCTCATCCAAAATAAAATCGAGCGTTACTTCTGATTCCTCAACATTTCCAGCGGTATCTCCGTAGGCACGAGTTCTGATTTCATTAATGTATTGAACAGCGGTAGCCATATCACCCCCTCCACCTCTCAGCACACATTCTGCATACATCAGATAAGTATCCGCTAAACGAAACATTGGGAAGTCGGTATCGGGGAAAGTCAAATCCGAACCATTTGCTCCACTTCGATCCAAGTTTTTGAATTTAGTCACTGCATATCCATCTGTAAACTGAGATATATCTAAAATTTCCAGATTTTGACCATCTGTGTAGAACATAGCTCTAGAGTCAGAACTCGTAATTTCTATAGAATAGGTATAATCTGGTTTGTCCAGATACAGCCGTATTCTATAATTGCTCTTGTTTGAAATAACGATATTGCCACCATCGGCTTCTAATATTGCATCTGCCCCATCATCTCCAAAATTAATAGCCCAATCGTCATTCGCTCTAAATTTTAATTCACCCGCGTCCAGGAATGTTTCTACTACCCATGAAGTATCAACTGGATCATAGGTCATATCAATATCCGAATCCCATCCATTTGGTGTGGCAGAACCAATGATTCCCCATTCTGTTTTTTCAATGGTATAGGTCATGGCATTCAAATCAACATTTAGCCTATAAAATCCAGGTTCAGCGACAATAATATTATCTCCATTGGGATCCAGGGTTCCATCACCACCATCATCACCATAATTTCCGCTGAAACTTCTCTCAGGGGTAAACTTTATCTGGGTATTGGCATCTTCAAAATATAGATAACCTTCATAAAGGCCATCATCGAGAGGAGACGTTAATGCTGGTGCATTATTTGGATTCCAGCCAACAAAATTACCTGGCACATAAATTTCGGGATAAGTCTCCCCTGACACTGGAGAAACTAAAAACCCACCTCCATCATCACTTGCAACTGCTGGAAATTTGTTTACCAATGCACTTGTCACTCTTGTTCCTCCCCAACCCGTATCAATTCCATAATCTGTAGGGTTCATATTTCCTCCTACAGTTGCATGGATAATAAAAGTGGTGCCACCCCAGGTACGGGTGCGGGATCCGTCATAGGTTACAGGGAAAATAACTTCTTTGGAGAGGTTATTATCCGCCAGGAATACATAGGCATATTTTTCATCTAACTCATAGCCTGCATCAATGATCTTATTGCAATAAGTTAAGCATTCCGAATAAGCACTTTTTCCTGTATAAACTTCTGCATTCAGATATAATTTTGCCAAAAGCATCCATGCAGCAGCTTGATCAGCTCTACCATATTCATTGCTTCTGGGAGCCAGTAATGTATTTTCAACATCTCTTAGTTCTGACTCTATGAAAGTATATAAATCTGCAGGAGCAATTTGTTCCGGAAAGAATGCACCTACTGCATCTGCTTCTGTAACAAAAGGCACATTTCGGAAGTGATCCAGGGCATGCCAGTAACTCAATGCTCTCATGAATCGGGTTTCAGCGCGGTAAGTTTGAATTTCTGCTTTCAAGGTTGCATCTACACCTCTACTATTTAATTTATCATCTGTGGTCTCTCTTAAAAACTCATTACAGAGCGAGATTTGATAAAAAATCCGGCTATAAAAAGCAGAAATGAACACGTCATTGGCGTCCCAATCTTGTTCATGAAAATCTTTGATAGTTTGGTCATTCCAACCAACAACTGCTTCATCAGTTGAAAATTCCTGATGGTACCACAAGCCTCTTAAATATTGTCCAAAGCCTTCATCAATTCCGGCAATATCGGCATCTCCGGCGGGTCCTTGTTGCCCAGTAACGGATAAGCCTGCGTAAACCTTCGCCAAAACCTGACGGTAGGCTTCTGGGTCGTCATAAACAGTTTCAGCTGTCACTTCATCAGGATCGAGGGGAACGGTATCCAAATCTTTAAAACAAGATGTACCAACCATGGAAATTCCGAGGAGCGTCAGCAACAGGATTTTATATGATTTAAAATTCATGATATTTATGTTGAGTGTTTAAATTTTTGTGTGATGTGTTTAAATCAAATACAGACATGAACACATAAACACAGGAACACGATTTCATTCTAGAAATTAGCATTTACACCAAAAACAAAGGTTCGTGTACGTGGATAAATATTCCCATCAATTCCCCTGAAGATTTCAGGGTCGACACCTGTATAATCAGTTATCAATAAAGGATTTTGCAGGGTTGCAGTAAATGTCAAAGAACCAGATTTTCTAAAAGCATTTTCCAGGTAATAGCTTAGTGTAATGTGATCAATTCTCAAAAATGAAGCTTCCTGGATAAAGTGATCACTCAAATACTCAGGTACTTGAAAGTCTGTCTCGGCATAAGAGCCATGAATATTGAGCAGGTAATTTGTGGGATGATACAAACGACCGAGAAAGGCTTGATCGGATTGTACATTATTGTAGACATAATTGCCTACATTGGCTCGGCCTGCAAAGGAGAGTTCAAAATTTCTATAAGAGACATTAGAAAAGAAACCAAAGAAATAATCAGGTGCAGGTTGCTCAAAGATGTAGCGATCATCTGGAGTTACCACTCCATCTCCATTCCTATCTACATACAATCCTTCCACCGGAATGCCTTGTTCATCATATACTTGTTCAAATACAAAGAATGAATTGCCAGGATTGCCAACACGATGAATTTGAATGGTATTTCCTACACCCCCAGCGATCCCACCTACAAATACGCCCTGATAATTTGGATCGTCACTGGCAATCAGTTTTGTAATCTCGTTTTCATTTCTTGTCGCATTTAGACCAAAATCCCAGGTGATATCTTGATTTTTGACAGGTACAAAATTCAAAGTAATCTCATAGCCTTTATTTTCCAGGCTACCGACATTGGTATTGATAAAGTTGGTCAAATTAGTGCCAGCAGGTACAGGAACGAAGTTCAACAAATCTTCAGTCTCTCTGATATAATATTCAAAAGACCCATGTATACGTTGGTCAAATAATCCGAAATCAATTCCAATATTATAAGTAGTAGTTTCTTCCCATTTGATATTGGCATCATAACCCTGTGGTCTTAATGTCGTTACGAAAGTATCCCCAAATTGATATTGTGCATTTTCAAAACCCGCTTTATATCTGGGTAGGTGCTCATAAAATCCTCCGATATCTTGCTGGCCGGTCACACCATATCCTAATCTCAGTTTTAGGTTATTGAGGATCCCAGGTTGGTTGTCCAACACTTTCATAGCAAATGCTGCCGCAGGGAACAAACCCCAGCGATTATCTGGAGCGAAACGGGAAGAACCATCTCTTCTCAAGGTGAACGTGAAGAGATATTTTCCATCAATTGAATAATTCAATCGCCCAAACAGTGAAAGCAGAAATAACTCCCCTGAATTTTCTCCTGAAGTTGTTTCTGCTGGAGTACCAGCTAAATTGGAATTCCTGAATCTATCTTCGAAGAAAAAGCGTTGCCAGGAATATCCCCCCATTAAGTCTACTTTGTGAATTCCAGATTCTTTGACATAGTTCAAATAGAATTCAAGAAGCTTGTTTTCTTTGTTTTGATGGTATCGGTTGTTAACACCACCTCCTGTAGCTACATCAGTCGCAAAAGAAGCAAATGATGGAATGAATACGGCGCCATCACCTTTGGAATAATCATAACCTAGTTTAAGGTTGGCTCTCAATTCTGGCAAAAATCCAAAGCGATAATCAGCTGAAGCATTGGCAATTAACCGCGTCACTTCAGAATTATCATCTTTTAAGTTCAAAAGTGCCAATGGGTTAGTAGGTGCCAATCCATTAGGGTTTCCGTTTACGTCTGTCCAGGTAAAATATCCTCCAAAAGGACTGTTCTCATCTCTAATTGGCTGTGTCGGGTCAAAAGCCGCTGCACTACCAATAGCGCCACGATCTGCGAATTGGTTTTTGGAAAACATGCCATTCGCATATATATTTACCTGAAGTCTATCCTCCATAAAGTTTGGAGAAAGATTCAGCGCAAATGTGTTTCTTTCAAATTTGTCTGTTTTCAGGATTCCATTTCTGTTGGTATAGCCAAAAGACAATCTATAGGGAACATTGTCTTTACTTGTTCCGGAAAAACTCAAATTGTGGTCAGTTCCAAGTGCAGTTTCAAAAATCTCATCTTGCCAGTTCGTGTTTTCACTTCCCAAAATACCCGGGGCTGGATGCCCGTCTGTAAATTCCTGGTTAATAAGAGTTCTAAAATCATCTGCACTCAAAACATCCAACTGTTCAATGGCATCACTAAAGGAAAAATTAGCAGTGTAATTGATTTTCACTTTACCAGAACTTCCCTTTTTAGTGGTAATCAAAATTACACCGTTTGAAGCCCGGCTGCCATAAATGGCTGTGGCAGAGGCATCTTTAAGCACGGTATAACTTTCTATATCGCTTGGATTGATAGCATTTAAAGTATTTCTGGAACCAGAAATGCCACCGTTGTCTATAGGTACCCCATCTACTACAATAAGTGGATCATTAGAAGCACTTAGTGAAGAGCCACCCCTGATTCGAATAACAGCACCATCTCCTGGGGCGCCACTGTTGGTGGTAATTTGTACTCCAGCAATTTTACCTGCTAACAATTCTTGGGGGGAAGTGATGGCGCCTTTGTTAAAATCTTTTGAACCTACTGTCTGGACAGAGCCCGTCAAATCTTCTCGTTTTACTTCACCATAGCCAATCACGACTATTTCATCCAACATGGAACCAGCAACGAGTTGAATATCAATGACATTAGATGGGGTTTCTGACAAATTAATGGTTTGAGCAGTATAACCCGTATAAGAGATCTCAATTTGAGTTGCCTCGGCAGGCACTACAATAGAATAGGTGCCATCAATGTCTGTTATTGTCCCAACAGCGGTTCCTGGTGCGGCAATACTAGCGCCGATGAGTGTTTCGCCGGTCTCGGAATCGGTAATCGTTCCGGTGATTGTTCTCTGCCCCAACAAAAGCATTGGACAAAGGATCAAAACCAATACGATAAATCTTAAGTTGATTTTAAGTTTCATACATTTTCAATTTTAGCAATTTCTGTCTTTGGATTGGAATTGGAGTTGAAATATAATTTCAGGCTTAGAGAAATATTGAAAAAAAATTTCATGATTTTGTGGAAAGGTTCTCCAAATCTAATGCATGTTTGATTGCTTACAAAATTTTCGGTAAGACAAAAAGTTGACAATCGTCAATAAGTAATTGATTAATAGCGAGTTATATAAAATTATGTTCAATTGTTATTGGTCCTTGACGAATCAAATTTTCATGATGTAATCCACTAATTCCTGTTGGGAAGAAATGTCCATTTTTTTCCTTAGTCGGAATCTTGAAGTTTTTACACTTTCTGTTGAAATACCCATAATAGTGGCGACTTCCTGGATAGATAAATTTAATCTGATTAAAGCACAATGTCTCAAATCCTGAGGAGTGATATTGGGATTTTCAGTCATTAAGGCTTCAAAAAAACCAGCATGGACTTCTTCAAAAAACAATTTAAATTTTGTCCATTCCTTATCGTTTCGAAAACTGAAGTCAATAATACCTAAAAAGCTTTTGAGTTGATTGTATGTGGCTTTATCTGAAGTCCGCATTGACTTGTATATTTTTCCTCTCAGTTCCTTGAGTGCTTCATTTTTTTGAATCAGTTGGAGCGTATAGGTAGTTACCTGTTTGTTTTTATACTCAATGATTTCATTTTTTTGTTTGTTAATTTCGGTCGTTCTTTCCTGGATTGTTTTTTCCAACCTTTCATTTTGTCTCAACAAGTTCAGATTGTAGAGCCTGGCAACGCCATAGACAAATAAAATTCCCAAGATTAAAAGCAAAAAGATAGCCCATCCTCGTTGGTACCAAGGCATTGTTATGGAAAAATGAAAAGAGGCTGGTTGGCTCCATAGCAATCCGCCATCTTGTTGAGCCCTTACCTGAAAGGTATATTCACCTGCTGGAATACCGGTTAATAAAGTTTTTGGGTTGGAAATAGAAGCTGACCAGATGGAGTCCAATCCCAAAATCCTGGTTTGATAGCTAATACTTTCCGTAGGATAAGAAGGCGATAAAAACTCAATCTCAAAAGCAGTGTGGAATGGAAATGCGCTTCTGTTAAGTTGCTTGAAGAGCTTGGCTATGCCATTAACCTTTATTTGCTTAAAAATAGGAATGGGGGTCATCCGATTATTTAAAATCGGTTGGTGTACACTGCCAAGCCCTCTTGTTGTGGCAACCAATAAATTTTTTTCTTTGTCGATCGACAATCCTCTGGGAGACAGATTATTTCCAGGAAGGCCAGCAGCTTTATTAAAAAGTAGTGAAAACAGTTTGTTGTAACTGATCAAACCACTGGTTGTAGAAACCCATATTGTCTCATTTTCCGAAAGCGCCAATGCTTTTGCAGGCTCGTCTAGTGGCACTTTCCGCAAGTCTATTCGTTTAATTTTTTCAGAATTAGAAATATTATCGCTCAAGTTGAATTCCAAAACTCCATCAAAAGTAGCTAACCACAAATTGCCCTCAGGAGTCAAAATAATATCCTCGACGCTAAAGTTTTTTGAATAGGCAAAATCGATCTTGACACTTAAGTCTTCAAAAGCATCTTTTTTCGGATCGAATTTAAATAAATAACTCTTTGAATTTCCACCTCCTACAAATAAATCACCTTCAATTGTCTCATATATTATTTTACTTGTATTCAATCCTCCATTATTGTAGTAATAGTGGCTCCCGTCAGTTGCAATCCGTATCAGTCCATGAGTCGTATTTCCAGCTATCCAAATATTTCCTACGCTATCCTTAATGATATGCTCAATCGGGTCACTGCTGAATTTTATTTCCTCTATTTTGCGCGTGCTTTCGGTTTCATAATTATAAAAAAATACATGCCCTGATAAATCCCCAAACCAAATTCCATCTTCATCTTCATAAGCAGCGGTTGGAGATTGTTCTGGTCCAAGGAAAGAAAAAACTTCCTTCCAGGTAGTATTGATTTTTTGAAGCATGATTAGATAATCACCTTTAGTAATTAAAAACCGATCTCTTTCTAATAACTGAATTGATTTTACAATTTCAGATTCACCCAGATTAAGAGCGGAAAAGAAAACCGGCGTAATCAACGCTACATTTTCGCTGCCCGTTACCCAGACACCATTGTTTTTATCAAAAAAGAACCCAATAATTTCATCGCTTGGCAATGGCTCGATTTTTTCAAAATCAAGTGGCTTTTTTTTCAAATCTGCGCGATAGGCTCCAGTTTCCCATGTTCCAAGATAGATTTCTTCGTGATCTGTGATTATTCCACAAGAAATATTATCTGGAGAAGGTAGCTTTTTGGTTCGTATCACTTCCTTGAAGGAGTTGGTTTCTATTTCAAATAATCCCGAAATAGTCCCAGCGTAAAATTTGTTTTTTTCAACAAAATGAAAATGGTTGACAAGTGTGATATCAGTAGGCATCACACATTCAACGAAATCATTTTTTAATGCATCAAAATAATACAAACTGCCTCTGTGAGAGATGACCCATAAGGTATTATCTTCATCTTCGGTAAAGGAATAAGTGTTCAGAATTATTCCATAAGTGGAATTGTTTCCGAAATGAAATTTTTCAATTTTACCATTTGAATATCGAACAATAGATTGATTCTCACCAATCCAGATAATTCCCTGGCGATCTTCATAGATGGTTTTTGGGTAAAAAAGAGCATTGGGAGAATCCCGGTTCTCTCCAGGGAGCAGCTTTTTAAAATAGGTGGTATCTGATTCACTGACGATTTCGGTTAATCCAAAGTCGTGCAAAACCAATAAGGTACCATTCTTTCTTTTGCAAAATGCTTTTGCAAAACCACCAGACAATTCATTTTTAAAGAAAAGAGATTGGGCGCCATCATAACGGGTGACGCCTTCATCAGAGGCCATCCATATAAAACCCTGATTGTCAACGGCAATAGATTTGATTAATCCTTTCGAAAATTTATTTTCCAGGGAGAAAATCGAGTATTGGAAAGGCTGTCCATAAAAGAATATGGGGAAAAGGAAGTAAACCAAAAAGAAAGGAAAGTGCCTTTTCATGAATTTAATTTTGTCACTTTCCAATAGAAGTTTCAGGCGACACAAAGGTACTTTCAGTATCTATTTTTTATTTTATCGGAAAGGGTCACCAAAACTAAAAATTCTATGTTTTTTGTACAAATCTGTGTAGGGCTTTGGAATAGTTTATGACGATTCTTTTTTTATTTTTTTCCACATTATCAGTCTATTGGTAAATTTCTCCTCCAAATCTGGAAAAAGAGACACTACATTTGCATTACTAAAAGGATCTTTATCCAATTGATACAGCGCTTTAGTATTGTCTGTGATGTTCCAGTTAAAAAACCAATTGCCTTCCCTTATCCAGTATCCTTCTACATCTCTGCCCATCATATCATCTTCAGAACGCATTTTGTGAATCGTCCCAACAATTTCTTTTCGTAAATTTGAATTTTTCCCCTCAATAACATTTTTGTAAGACATGCCAAAATAACTTTCCGGGATGTTTATGTCCAGGTAATCCAGAATGGTAGCAGGGATATCTACACTATGCATCAAATCCGTTTTTGTGGCGCCAGCTTCAATTTTGCCTTTCCATGAAAAAATAATAGGGCTTCGGAAAGATTGGTCATACATGGATAATTTTCCTTTATCACCACCATTGTGCCATCGAAGCGAATCATGTCTGAATTCCTGATCGGGATTTTGCTCCCAACCATTGTCATTTACATAAATAAATAAGGTATTCTCAAATGCTCCTTTTTCCTTCAAATAGCTTATCAAAGCACCTACACCATCATCAAACCAGGTACAATTGGCATAATACCTTTTGGCAGATTCAGTCATATCACTGTCTTTGTACAAATTGTAATAATTGTCAGGCGCATCAAATGGGTAATGAGGCAATTCAGGGGCGAACCATATGAAGAAAGGATTGTCACCATTTTGATCTATAAAATCGTACACAGGTTGCATAGTAGCTCTGGCTAGTTGCAAGCCAGAACCACCCATAAATTGTTTGAACCACTTTCCTCCTTTTTTCCGATCTTCCTCGGTCCAGCCGGTAGTCATGCCATGTGTAAATCCGCCATTTTGATAATTGTATTCCCACCATTTTCCTCCCTGGAAACTCAAATAACCTTTATCTGCCAAAAGCCTTGGTAAGGTTTTAAAATGCTTCATGGCATGGTGATTAAATTCTTGTTCCCAGGCTTTCTGACTTTCTTCTGAGTCAAACCTGATTTTACTCATTGCTTCCTTCTTCAGGTTTGTTACTTCCTTATTGTAATCAATAGGAAGTGTACCCGTCATCAATGATTGAAGTGAAGGGCGACAGTGATTTTGAGGGACATAACCATTTGTAAACAGCGTACCACTGGCAGCAAGGCTATCCATATTTGGTGTCAGCACATAATTTGCACCCATGAAACCAAAATAGGGATAACCCTGATCATCTCCAACAATGAGGACAATATTGGGGAGGTCTTCAATAGCAGGTTCTTCTGTTGATGGATTTTGAGGAGAATTACATGAAGTAAAAAGAATAATTGCGACGATGAATTGAAACAGGTGGTTTTTCATAATGTCCAGAATTAAAAATCAATGCCCCATGCTAACAGGAGCCGGTGTTTTGGGATTTTGTTCCTTAACGAATAACCAGCAAAGTGTGGAGATCGTTAAGGTTACAGCACTTATGACAAAAATTACATTTTTATTGGATTGTCCTTGAATGAAATCACCTAATAAGGAAGCAGCGATTTGAGGGAATACAACCGAAAGATTAAATAAGCCCATCATCAAACCCATTTTGCTTTGATCCACTACTTCTGACATGATGGCAAAAGGCAAGCTAACTACTGCACCCCAGCCTATTCCTATAATTGCCATAAATATGAAAAATGAAGTCATGGAACTTCCCAGGAAAACCAAACAGGCATAACCGATAGCCATGGTACCAATTGCTAAAGTATGGGTTCTCACTCTTCCTATTTTCTCAGACAAAGGCTCCAAAACGGTCGCTGGAAGCAAAAAACCCACCGTATTTAAAATGGCGAAAGCTACTCCAATACTAAAACCGATTTGATTGTTTTCAGCTTCTGTCAACTCAGCTGTTGTCTCATAGCCCATAATGATCTCTTTGATATAAGCAAAGGTGTAAATAAACATGACCTGTACACCCACCCAGGTAAAGGCATGAGCAAAACATATTTTCAAAAAGGCAATCCAATCGGTCTTGTTTGAAGATGACTCTTCCTGGTTTTCACTGTCTGGTTTTGAAGCAACATCTAAATGCCGAGGTTCTTTTATGAAAAAAGGTGGAAAAACAGCACAAACGAAAACGAAGACTGCTCCTGAGTAAATTAAAAAATAGTTGTTGATGAATGCCCCTATCAAATAAGCGAGTACACCAAAGAACCCGGAGATTGTTTGCATCCAGGTATAGCCTTTTGTTCTGGCATCTCCCTCTGGAGTGACGTCTGCAATGATAGAACGGGCAGGGTTGAAACTGACATTGATTGCTAAGTCCAGGGTAAGAGCGACAGTTAATGCAACGCCGATTAGGCTATCTACTCCCAGCGTGTCATTAATGACATCAATATAGGGCAAAGCCAAAATCATCAAAGCTGCAATGGTTCCACCAATAATGATAAAGGGACGCCGTCTGCCATTCCAAAACCAGACATTATCGCTAATTACGCCAACAATTACTTGCCCCAATATCCCTGCAAGCGGCCCAGCAATCCAAACGAATCCTACTTCATGAATGTCAAAACCATATTTGGAATTCAAGATCCAGCTGAGAGTGGCAATTTGAACACAAAGGGCAAATCCCATCGCTGTGGCAGGCAAACTCAATAGTGCGTAAAAAGGCTTGGAAATGTTTTTTTGTAAAGTTGGTTCGGTATTATTCATGTTCGTTTTTTATGATGCAGACAAAAATTTGGAAAAGTACTTTTATAGAGTAACTTTGTAGTTCAAAGTACTTTTATTTTTATTCTGTTTATTTAATAATTCAGCTATGGTTGCAAAAAAAAGTTTACAAATTATTCTGATCTCAATAGGTTTTTTACTGCTCATACTGCTTGTCGCAATGCAGTTCACAAATCAAGTAAATTGGTCACCCTTAGACTTTCTTATCATGGGAATCCTCCTATTTGGCACAGGTCTGGTGATTGATTTTGCAAGGAGGAAAGTAAAAGAAAATGAGCATAGAATGCTTGTCATTGTCGCCATTGTAGTAATATTCCTCCTTATTTGGGCAGAACTGGCAGTGGGTATCTTTGGGACACCTTTTGCTGGCAGCTAAAGATTTTATGGACGACACCAGCCTTCGGAAATCCTATTTTAATTCCAAAATGGTAACAGAATTGGCTGCTACCTGAATTGTGCCATTCAACTCATGTTTTTTGGTGCTAATTACATCTGTACCCGCTGTTTCACCATCTAGTATTTCTGCAAATCGTTTTAATCCCAAAGCAGTTTCTTTTTCATTTTTATTAAAAACCACCATGATTTTTTGCTCCTCATTGTACCGGAAATAGACATAAACTCCATCCTGTGGAATAAAGTGTTTCAGCTTTCCATTGTGAATGGCTGTAGCTGTTTGGCGCCAGTGGAGCAATTTTGAAACATAATTTTTAGCTTCTTTTTGTAGCTTGGTTAATCCGTCTCCTGTAAAAGCATTCACTTTATCTCCTTTCCAGCCGCCGGGAAAATCACTTCTCAAAAGTCCATGATCGCCATTGGCGGGTCCTCTTACCAGAATTTCCGTTCCATAATACAATTGCGGAATCCCTCGAATGGTTATATAAAATGCGATTGCCTGCTTGAAAAGCTCATAGTCGCCATTCAATTGGGCATATATCCTGGCCATATCATGATTATCCGGGAAGACGACTAAATTCATTGGGTCGGGATACAAATAATCATGTGCCAGCATTTCATAGACCGTTATCCATCCTGACTTCCAGGAGGATTCACTGTTCAAAGCGCTGGTAACCGCTATCTGTAGCGGGAAATCCATCACACTTTTCAGGTCCGATGTATAGCCATTGGGATTGTGCTTTCCTTTTTGCCAATAAGACACAATGGTTGGAGATTCAAACCACTCTTCCCCAACGATATTCAAATTGGGATATTCTTTCATAACTGCGCGTGTCCAGTCTCCCATAAAATCCATATCGGGATAGGGATAAGTATCCATTCTGATGCCCGCCAGACCCAAAAATTCTACCCACCAAATGCTGTTTTGGATGAGGTATTGAGCCATCATGGGATTTCGTTGATTCAAATCTGGCATGGTCTCAACAAACCATCCGTCTGTGAACACCTTTTTGTCCAAATCTGAAGCATAAGGGTCTTGAAGTAAGGTTTTACGGTGGTTAGTACCAGTGTATGTTGGCCACTGATTGATCCAATCTTTACTGGGCAAGTCCTTCATCCACCAATGCTCAGATCCACAGTGATTGACTATCATATCCATTATCAATTTCAAGCCTTTGGAATCTGCCTCTTCTGCCATTACCTGGTAAGCTTCATTACTTCCAAAACGGGGATCAACTTTGTAAAAATCAGTTGTGGAATAACCGTGATAAGAATAGGTTTCCATATCGTTTTCCAGCACAGGGTTAAGCCAGACTGCAGTGAATCCCAAATCTTTGATGTAATCTAAACTTTGGCGGAGCCCTGCAATATCTCCTCCGTGGCGACCTCCTTTATTGCTTCGATCGACCTTCTCTTTCATGTCGGCCATTGAATCATTTGATTCATCTCCATTTACAAAACGATCGGGAGTGATGAGGTAGATGGCATCCGAGGCATCAAAACCTTTTAATTCAGCTCTCCCAGCTTTTCGTTCATAAATTGGGAAGTTATGAATGGCTGCGACCTGGTCTCCATTGTAAAATTCAATTTTCACTTCACCAGGTTTTGCATCTGCTCCAATTTGTACATCCAAAAACAAATAATTCGGACTTTGAACCAAAATGGCTTTCTCCAAAGTCACATTTGGGTAATTGATGGCAGGTCTCAGATTTGCTACCTTTTCACCATAAACCATAACTTGGATTTGACTGTGATACATACCCGTCCACCAATTGGGGGGATCAACCCTTTCTATAGATTGTGCATTAGATTGGAAGAAAAGAGAAATTAATGTTAGTAAAAGTAAGTTAGATTTCATGTTTTAAAATTTATAGTTACTACCAAATGTTTTTAGCAGGTTACCTTAAATAAACAAGCTTCCCAGGGACGAATGGCTAAATCCTTGGTTTTAAAATCACATGTTTCATAATTGCAAATCACCAATTCCTTCAATGTACCAACACTACAGGAATCGAAAGTTTGTTCATTGTCACTCATATTCAAAATGATCATAAATTGCTCATCACCCATTGTGCGGGTATAAACAAACAAAGCAGGATGATCGGGAAGCAAATCTTGAAAATCTCCGTACACCAGGGTTTTATTACCCCTCCTGAATCGCAACATTTTTTTGTAAAAATTCAATACCGAATTGGCATCTTTTTCTGCATTAGCTACATTGATTTTTGGATAATTAGGATTTAAATCAATCCAAGGGTTTCCAGCTGTGAAACCTGCATTTTCGGAGTTATCCCATTGCATCGGAGTCCGAGCATTGTCGCGGGAAGTATGCTTGAGGTGCTTTAGGAATTCTTCCTCATCACCCCCAGCAGCCAAATGTTTTTGGTGCCCATCAAAAACTTGCAAATCGCGGTATTTATCCAGGCGCTCCCAGGGAACATTGGTCATACCGATTTCTTCTCCAAAGTAGATGTAGGGTGTGCCTCGTTGTGTCAGTAAAAACATGCCCAACAGTTTAGCGGCTTCCTTTCGATATTGGGTATCGTTACCAAACCTGGACACAATTCTCGGAAAATCGTGATTGCCCAAAAAAGCAGTATTCCAGCCCCCCATGTGGGTGAGTCGATCCCAGTTGGACACAATTGCTTTAAATTCTACAACACTGTACTTTTTTAGTCTGAAAATCTGATACTCGTCTTTATCAATGTCCATATGGTCAAAATGATAAATGGTATTCAGTTCGTTTCGATCCTTTCCTACATACAAAAGCGCTTGCTCAGGCGTAATTCCTGGTCCTTCTCCAACCGTCATCATATCGTATTTGGACATCACATTCTGATTCATTTCCTGCAAAAATTCATGTAATCTTGGACCATTGGCATAAAACCGCCCCATATTGCCGTCAAAATTTTCTTCTGTTTGATCAGGAAAACTCAGATCTTTCGATATAAATGGCAATACATCGATTCTGAAGCCGTCAATTCCCTTTCTCATCCAGAAGTGCATGATGTCGTAAATCTCCTGCCGAACTTTAGGGTTCTCCCAGTTTAAATCTGGTTGTTTTACAGAAAAAAGGTGTAGGTAATACTCTCCGGTTGTTTCGTCCAATTCCCAGGTGCTGGGTGCAAAATAGGAAACCCAGTTAGTGGGTGCACTTCCGTCTTCTTTGGGTGGTTTCCAGAAATAATAATCCCGATAAGGGTTGTCTTTGGATTTTCTGGATTCCTGAAACCAAAAATGTTCATCGCTTGAGTGATTGGGGACTAGATCCAAAATGACTCTAAGGTTTCGAGCTTTCATGCCAGCCAATAATTCTTCAAAATCGGACATATTGCCAAAGTCGTCCATGATATCCCGATAATCACTGACATCATAACCGTTGTCATCATTGGGAGATTTAAAAATTGGATTGAGCCAAATGGTTTCAACACCTAAATCGGCAATGTAATCCAGTCGATTGATGATGCCTCTCAGGTCACCTATTCCATCACCGTCACTGTCTTGAAAACTTCTTGGATAGATTTGATACACGACGGTTTCCTTCCACCAGGTTTGTTCGATTTGTTCTGGTTTAATTTTTTGCATTTTATTTAAGGTAGTTAATCAATTTTCTAGTGAGTCAATTTAATTTTTAAAAACATGGAAGACGATTGATTCGCTTCAATGTATCCTGGTTCAATTTCTCCAAATAATGAGCCTACAAATCAAAAATGCACTTTTGATCGTAGTTATGTTTTAACTCGTCCAGGACAGCTTTTGAACAGGTTGGGATTAAAAGAGACCCCAATCGTCCTGGATGTAACGTTGTTTAGAGAAATTTGATAATGGTAGGGCTTCAAAAAAAGTCAAAATTACACCAAGATTCTCAAATGTAGCATTCGATAAGATATCATTGATGGTTTCGACACCATTATTTTCCTGATTTTCCTTATAGCTTCAACTTTATTTAGTGGTTCACAAAAAGTGATTGGAAAAAAATAAAGGTTCGCTTAACATTTTTGCTCCAATACCCCCAATCATGTCCGCCAGCATATTCTTCATAAAGATGTGAAATATTATTATTCAGCAGTTGCTGATGCAAGGATCGATTTTTTAAAAGTAGGGTATCTTCCAAGCCACAATCGAACCTAAAGGGTGGTGCTTTTTCTGGATTTTTTAAAATTAATTCAACAATTGAGTTATCGCGATTGGATGTATTCCAAAAAGTCCAGTCTTCTTCGACAATAGATTGAATATCTCGAATATCTGTTAAAGAAGAATGTCCACTTATCCCTTTGAATTCTGAAGCATATTTGATTCCTATTCGAAAGGCACCATAACCACCCATAGACAATCCTGCAATATAAAAATTAGAATTTGCATTGACTTCATCTATTGTTTGTCGAATCAATTCCGGAAGCTCTTTCCCTATCCAGGCTTCAAAGTTTTGAAATTGGTGTGGCACATAACCACTGCCGTCACCCCAAAGTCCGTCAGAAGGCATCGCCAATATGAAGGGAGTCATTCCCTGTTTATTTATCATTTCCTGTAAGGTCCGATGTGCTCCAGCTTTATGTGTCCAGCCCCAATGGCTACCATAAACGCCGTGCAAAAGCACAATTACAGGAATCCCATTTTTGCCTTTGGCTGCTTTAGGAATAAAAACCGACACATCAGCTCGCCCTTTCAAAGCTGGACTTTTGACTGTCAAATACCGCAAGCCATCTGATTCATATTTTGGGTTGGAAATTTCAATGGTTCTGAATATCACTTCAATGTTTTTCTACTTTTTGTGTAAAAATGCTTTTGTCTGTTTGAACTTTTAGAATATACATTCCAGGAGGTAAATGCCTCAGGCTAATGGAAAATTCTGAACGAGGATCCATAATATTTGGTCCATAGAAGGTTTCCATTAGGGTCTGTATGGATCAGGCTTAACCAAATTCCATTTTCATTTAAATTTTCATTTTTTATAAGCTACAGAGTATTTAATTAGGGTTGTATGATATCCAAAACCAGAGCCTCAAAGGGATTTAGCTGAAAAGTAGAGATTCCATCTTTTACTGTATATCTAGTTTCTCCCAAAAGATCTTCATTTGGAATAAAAGAGACAGCTATTCTGGCTGTTTGTGCCTCATTTGAAAGATTGATGTGAACCAGGGCATGCTCCTGCTGATAAGATCGAATAAAAGTGACCACCCTGTCATTTTGATTTTCAATAAACTGTAACGCTCCCTGTGACAAAGCAAGATGGGCTTTTCTCAAAGCTATCAACTTTTTATAAAAATGCCACAGGGAATTGAGATCCTTCTGTTGTTCTTCATATGAAATACCATCTGCATCTTTAACCGTTGAATTGGTCCACCAGGGACCAGTATCTTTATACCAAAAGGACATGCCTGGTCCATCCTTTTGTTCATACCATTCAAAGGCTTCTCTTAGTGGGATGTGGTTGCCATCAATATTTGGGTATTGGTTGTTCAAGCCTTTCATTCCTATTTCCTGACCGTAATAAATACTCGGAATACCTTTTAAAAGAAGGTTGAAGGCAGCACCCACTTTCATCTTTTGCAGATGATTGTCCACTTTTGTCGCAAATCGGGTAACATCGTGGTTTTCGATAAAAATGACTTGGTTTTTCTCCTTTGGTGTGATGGCAAAAGCTGAATCATATCTTGATAAGATTTCTTCTTTATCAAAATTGTTAATCCCCGATTTTGCGCCAAAAGCAAAGACCCAATCCAAACCTGCTTTTAGGAAATAATCTTCTCCATAATCATCCCACTCTGCCTGCTCACCCATAATCCTGACTTTAGGATTGAGCGCTTTTAATTCCTCAAAAAGTGGACGCCAATATTGGGTAAACATGTTGGGAATCAATCCGTTTTTCCAATCCAAATCATCCATCATGTGATCAATTCGGTAGCCATCTACCCCATCTTCAAAATTCCCATCCTGATTGGGATCTAGCCAATATTTGAATAGATCATAGATGTAGGCTTTGCATTTTTCATCATACAAATTTAAAGTCATTACCTTTCTAGTCGTTCCGTCATAACCTGTCAATTCCTTCAGATCCCAAACAATAGACTCGGGTTCTTCATTCAAAGAATCGGTATAAATAATGTATCGACTATACTCAGATTCCGGATTTTTGTAAGATTCTTTGAACCAAAGATGGTCTTCAGTAATGTAATGAATTTCCATGTCCATATAGATGCGCATCCCTCTCTTATGTACTTCTTTAACGAGATTGAAGAATTCTTCCTCTGTACCAAATTCAGGATCAATCTTTTTGAAATCTATCGGAAAGTAATTGTGGTAAAAGACAGATTCGTAAAGGGGGAGCAACAGGATGGAAGTAATTCCCAATTCCTGTAAATAATCCAGTTTTTGAATCAAACCATTTAGGTCACCATGCTTATCCCCGTTGCTATCATAAAAACTTCTTTGGCAAACATGATAGAGGATTTCAACAAAGTTGCCATTCCTTGAATCAATATTGTCAGTGACTGGAGCCTGGCAAGCATGAAGAGAAATAATTGTTAAGGCAAGCAGCGAGATTAAGTTGGTTTTCATGTAAATGATGTAATAAATTGAATTAATACAGCCAGATAACTTCCCGGAAAATTGCCCACTTATTTTATCCTGACATCTGAGAGCCAATATTATAAAAGTACAAGTTCAGGTGTCAAGATCAAAATTGAACTTGATCTTGACACTTAAACTTGTACTTAAAAAACAATTACTCCCTTCGCATTTTTCCCTTCCAACATGTCTGAAAAAGCTCGTTCCAAATCTTCCAAAGCATAGGTCTGAGTCACTAATTCATCTAACAGCAAATCTCCTTTTTTGTACAAATTGAACAATTTTGGAAAATCTACGGATGGGTTGCATTTTCCATACAGTGGATTCATATAAATCTTATCCCATTCAAACAAATTCATGTCGATGGTTAAATCTTCTTCAATTCCACTAACCTGAATAGCAATGCCAGCATTGCGGACCATGCGCAAAGGAGCTGCGCCTAAAGCTGGAACGCCAGTACATTCAAAAGCATAATCTGCACCCCGGCCATCTGTCAGTTTCTTGACCTCCTCATGTGTTTTGAGCAGATCTTTATCATTTTTTGAAGGTTGTAAAACATGAGAAGCTCCAAACTGCATAGCCATTTCAAGTCTTGAAGGCTTCAAATCTATCGCAATGATTCGATCTGCTTCTGCAATTCTGGCACCCTGAATGACATTCAATCCTACTCCACCACAACCAATTACAACTACTGAAGAACCAGGTTCTACTTTGGCAGCTTTGACAGCTGAGCCATAGCCTGTCATGACTCCACAGCCTACAATCGCCGCAGAAGGAAAACTAACAGGAACCTCAATTTTCACAACTGCTTCCTTTTTCACAACTGCATAAGTGGATATAGTGCCAATGTTGAACGAACGCTCAATGGGCTTTCCATTCAAAAGCGCTGCATCAGGGCTTGGGTGTTTATCGGATTCACAAATGGAATAATTTCCCCGTAAACACTGAAAACATTTTTTGCAGGGAACTGCCCAATTCATTAAGACCACATCACCAACTTTCACGTGCACTACGTTCTTACCTATTGCTTCTACAATCCCTGCGCCTTCATGACCTAAAATCATGTGTTTGCCCCAATTCAAGGAATCCCAGTCTGTATGACAAATTCCTGCGGCTCGTATTTTGACCAATACCTCGTTATCGTTGGGGTTACCTACCTGAATGCTTTCAATTTTATAGCTTCCATTGCCATTAGTAATGGCTGCTTTTGCTTGAATCATACTTAAAATTTAGTTCCTGTATATTGGGATATGCGTTCAAGCCCAAAAACTTAAATTTGAATTTGAACTTTTCCAAAAGTTTAGGGATACAACACTGGATTAATAGGCGAATCCACCACTTCACCAATTTTTACTCCCGGACACCAGGTTTCCCAATCGTTTTGCTGCCCAGAGTTTTCGGGTTTTTTCAATCGCATCTCCTTATCCATATATATGATGGTGATGACTTTTCGCATTTCTTTAGTCAAATTGGCACCTGCACGATGAAAAACCCAGCCAGAATGAAAGCTTATTTCACCCACATCAAATGGTTCAATAATATGGGGGAAGTCAGTCACTTTTAATCGTTGTTGAATCTTTTTTTCGCTCTCATCGCTGATCTCCAAATCGCGTCCCTCCAAAATTTCCTGACTACCTGCACTAAATTCCAATGGTCCCATTTCCAATGGCGTTGCTTGAAGCGGAATCCATGCAGTAATGGTTTTATCTGTTGTAAGTGGCCAATAATATTGATCGGCATGCCAGGGTGTGATTCCACCTCCTGCTTCTTTATATAGCGCTTGATCATGATACAATCTTACGCCATCTACTTCCATCAAATCTGCTGCAATTTGGGCAATCCGTTTGCTGAAAATCAACCGTTTGATGTGCTCATCTTCCAACCATAAATTCATGAGTTGCAGGAAAGCTTTACCATAAGTGTTTCGCTTTTCCAGGGGTGTTTCGACGGTATTTAATTCCCTTACTTTTTGAGTAATGATATGGTTGAAATGCGCAACAGCAGGCTCATCCAAAACCTGTTTAATCTTGATAAACTTGTTCTTTTGGTAAAAGGAAATTTGTTCGGTAGACAAAGCAAAAGGTTTATCCAAAATTTGAAAAGCATCCATGATGATTGTTTTTGGAACAACAAAATTATCCGAGGGGATTGGTTTTTTAGTTTCGGATTTTATCATATTATTTGCATATTTTACCATTATTGTTCATTAGTAATACTTTTTCAGGGTAAAATAATTTTAAAATGAAGCCTCAGCTAGAAACCATACCTTTAGAAAACAATTCTGCCTCGATTCATTTTTTCAAAAGAGATGTGGCTTTTTTTGAACCTTATTGGCATTATCACCCAGAGTTGGAGTTGACATTAATCAAAAAAGGGTTGGGTATGCGTACGGTAGGGGATCAGATTGAAAATTATGAAGAAAATGATCTGGTTTTGCTAGGCGCCAATTTGCCGCATAATTATGTTTCTACTCCGATGGAGATTCCTTCAAATAGTATAGCCTATGTTTTTCAGTTTTCGCAGCATCTTTTTGACAGCTTTCCCGAGTGTGCTGTTTTATATAAACTTTTTAGCTCCGCCAGAAAAGGAATAAAGTTTGAAAATCCGCCGGAGCAGCTCCTGAAAAAAATTGAAGCATACGAAGATTTAACCCCCTTGCAAGGCCTGATTTCCTTTTTGGAAATTTTACTAGCCCTCTGTGATCATGTTGCCCAAAGAAATCTCTCTTCTGTTTCATTTAAGGAAAACCCCTTAGCCAATAAATATCAAAATCGGGTCTCAGAAGTAACGAGCTATATTTTCGAAAACTTTTCTAAAAATATCAAACTGGAACAGGTTGCTCAATTTTCAGGTATGACAACCAACTCCTTTTGCCGTTGGTTTAAACAATCAACTGGTTTGACATTTGTAACTTACCTGAACAGGCTGAGAATTGAAAGGGCTTGTCATTATTTATTGCAGACCAATTGGCTGATTTCTGAAATAGCTTATCAGACGGGCTTTGAGAGTATTCCACATTTTAATAGAACTTTTAAAAAACTTAAAGCTCAATCGCCCAAGGATTATAGAAAAAGGATTGTTCGAAGTTGATTATTTACCGCATATTGTGCGGTGAAAAATTAAAATATTTACCGCAGCTTGACTTTAAGACCCTATCAACTCCAAAAACGCCTCTTCCGTCAAAACCTCTACAGTCCCCAAAGCATTTGCTTTTTTCAACTTGGATCCAGCCTTTTCTCCAGCTACCAAAATATTCAAATTAGAACTTACAGCACTGATGTTTTTGGCACCAGCGGCGGCTGCTTTTTCCTGAGCTTCTTTTCGGGTCATTGTTTGAAGAGAGCCGGTAAATAAAATCGTTTTTCCAATGAGTGGTGCATCGGCGGCGATGATTTTAGGTCTATCTGCTTCTGTTTGACGCATATTCACGCCAAGACTTTCCATCTCTTGAAGCATGGCGATATTTTTCTCGTTTTGGAAATACGCCATCACATTTTGTGCGACGATCGGACCTACGTCCTTGATGTTGGTATAGTTTTCCTCTGTCCAGTTTTGTAATTCGAGTACGTATTCAATTTCTGCGGACAATAATTGGGAGACTTTTTTACCCAAATGATGAATGCTCAGACTGTGTAACAGGCGATGAATCGGATTTTGTTTGACTTTGTCGATAGCTGCTTTCAAATTGGCAGCCGATTTTTCACCAAATCCTTCCAATTGTGCAATTTGTTCATAATCGAGCCGATAGAGATCGGGAATGTTCTTGATCCAACCCAATTCATAAAATCGCTCAATGATCGAACCACCCAAACCATCAATATTCATAGCAGGCTTGGAAACGTGAAAAATAATGCGCTGTCTTACTTGTTCCTCACAATCATAGTTGGGACATCGCCAGGCTGCTTCGCCTGCTTCACGTTCCAATTTTGTAGAGCAAGCTGGACATTCCTTTGGAAATTCAATGACCTGCTCAGTTCCATTCCGTAGTTCGTCCATAGATTTTACGATGTATGGAATCACATCGCCGGCCCGCTCAATCAGAACAGTGTCGCCTATTCGAAGGTCCTTTCCCACAATAAAATCTTCATTGTGCAGAGAAATTGAAGAAACGGTTACTCCTGCCAATTGCACAGGCTCTACCTTTGCGACAGGGGTGATAGAGCCAATTTTGCCCACTTGATATTCAACATTCAATAATTTGGTAGTTGCTTGTTTTGCTTTGAATTTAAAAGCAATCGCCCAACGGGGATGATGACTCGTAAAGCCACATCGCTCCTGAATTTCAAGTGAATTAACCTTTACGACCATTCCATCAATTTCATAAGGAAAACCCTCTCGTTTTGCTTCCCAGGCTTGACAAAAATCGATTACTTCCTGGATGTTTTTACACACTTTCCGCTCTTCTTTTGGAATTTTAAAACCCAAATTTCCAAGCATCTCAATGCCCTCATTGTGGGTTTCAAATTGATTCAATGCATTATCACCAGCTGCATTGGAAGCATAACCCAATTGATAGACAAAAGCTTCAATCTGCCTTTTTGAAGTTTCATTTGGATCTTTTGTTCTCAAACCACCAGCAGCGGTATTTCTAGGATTCGCAAAAAGGGATAGTCCTTCTTTTTCACGCTCAATATTCATCTGTTTAAAGCGATCTTTACGGATCACCGCTTCTCCCCTCAATTCTACTTTTTGGATGTCGTATTTTGAAAAATCCGCCCTTAGTGGTACAGACTTCATAGTTCGGGCATTATTGGTCATTTCTTCACCACGTTCTCCATTTCCGCGTGTAGCAGCCCGTACCATCAAATCGTTTTCATAAACCAATGCAATACTGCCGCCATCGTATTTGGGTTCTACTACATATTCAACATCATCTTCCTCTGTGAGCATCGCAAATTTTTTGATTTGCGTATCAAAATCCTTTAGATCTTCAGCGTTGTAAGAATTTGCGAGGGAAAGCATGGGCACCAAATGCTCAACGGTATTGAATTCTTCTGTCAAATCGTTGGAAACCCTTTGAGTAGGAGAGTCTGGTTTTTTTAAATCTGGGTATTGTGCTTCCAAAGCTTCCAGTCTCTTGAATAATGAGTCATATTCAAAGTCACTTACGACCGGGTCATTCAGTACATAATATCGCCATTCGTGATAGACGATGGTGCTGCTCAGTTCTTCTATTTGTTCTACAGCCTTGTCTCTTGGAAGTTCCCCAGACTCCTTTAATAATTGCTTGGAAAGGTCATAAAGGGCGCGTTGTTGCTCAGTTGAATACATAGGATTCGAGTGATTATTCCGTTTTCGGTGGACAGTAATCGGCCAACGTTAGACGGTTTGGGAAATATAAATTTTGTTCAAAAGTAATTTAAAATGATGGGAATTTGAACGGAATTTTCTATTCATCAAGTGCTGCAATACACTTCAGTTCAATAGCAATAGGAGTGGGCAAAGCATCAATGCCAACTGTAGTCCGGCAAGGTTGATTGTCCTTAAAATAATTGGCATAGATGCGATTATAAGTATGAAAATCCCTTTGCATGTCGGTCAGGAAAACGGTTACATCTACCAAATTTTCCCATTTGGCGCCACTGTCTTCCAAAACCCGGCGGACATTATTGAAAACGGAATGGCATTGAGCTTCGAAATCGAATTCCTGAAAATTTCCTGTTTTGCTTTGTTTCAAGCCTGGTACAGCATCTGTCTCAGGATCTCGTGGACCAATTCCGGAAAGAAAAAGTAAGTTGCCGACTTTTCTCGCATGAGGATAAAGTCCAACTGGTTTTGGGGCTGATTTTGCTTCTATTTTAGTTGAGGACATTCAAATTGAATTTTGAAATTATTGAATTGCTACGAGAACCTGATAAAAATTAAAGATAATTTTGTCCAGGTACTTACTTAGACAAAAAAAGAGGGGTAAAAGTAGAAAGATTTGAAAGTTTTGTTAAAAAGTCCGTTTAAACACATTTGTAAAAAACATATTTAATTTTTTGGCAAGGAAGTTGTTTTACTCAAACTGAAATTATAAGAACATATCCTTTCAAACATCCCATGCAACATATGCAATGAATTTTACAGTATGAACTGACCACTCTACATGCATGGGGAAAAATCCTTCGACAATATTTTAGCTTCGAGATTTCTCCCTCTCAACATTTATAATCCGCTAACACACGTATCAATCACTCAAAAACGATTTAAGTTATGTTAGTACTGTATTTTGCTTTGGGAGCATTTATTTTAGGTGGAGGAAGTATCGCCTTAATGGAATTTATCGCTGAGCGAACAGCACAGCAAGGGTAAGATTCCAAAATTTTTTGTACAGAATTTTTCTGTTCAAAAACCGATTTAAGTTTCCATTTCCATCCAGTTTCTATTAACAGGATTGAATTCATTAAAACCGAAACGGCGGTAGAATTCCTCTGCGTCTTTAGTTACTAAAATCCATTTTCGCACATCTCGAAATGCCTCGAATTTCAATAAGCTGGACATGAACCAGGTACCTGTGCCTTGTCCTTGAAATTCTGGTGACACAAACACATCCATAATGTAAGCCATAATGATGCCGTCAGTAATGACACGGGCGAAGCCTATTTGTTGCTCATTGTGGTACAAACCAAAATTCAAAGAGCCATTGATGCTTTTTTGAACAGTTTCTTTCGTTCTATCCTTTGCCCAATACGAATGGCTGAGGTAATTATGAATAAATTCAACATTAAGTTTGGATGGGTCGGTGTCAATGAGGAAGTTGTCTTTTTGGGCGACCAGCATAAATGAATGATTGGGAGTTTTCTAAATAAACAAATTTAGAAAACTCCATGATTATGAACTCATTTAAATTATTATAATAAGTTTTAAATGAGTTCAATGTCTAGTTCACCTTATCCAAATGCACATCCATTTGTGGGAATGGGAAGCTCAAACCTTCTTTATCGAATGCTTTCTTCACATGTTCCTGCATATAGAATAAAGTATCCCAATAGTGTTCGCTTTTGCAAAATGGCCGGGTATTTAAATTAACAGAATTATCACCCAATTCCCCTACAACGACTCCTTGAGCAGGATCGTCCAAAACATAGGGGCATTCTTTGCCTACCCTCAGAATGACTTCTCGTGCTTTATCGATGCTGTCGCTATAATCAATTCCAAAAGTTAATTCGACGCCAATGATGCCTTGCCCTGTGATATTGGTAATCACATTACTGGTGACAACGCCATTGGGAACTATGATGTTTTTGTTATCTAAAGTAACTAGAACAGTATTAAAAATCTGGATCTCTTTTACTGTTCCTACAAATCCTCCTCCAATATCTACTAAATCTCCTACTTTGTAAGGTTTAAAAGTCAAAATCAAAAAACCGCTTGCAAAATGACCGATGCTGCCCTGAAGTGCCATTCCAATAGCCAGGGTCAAGGCACCAAATATGGCAACAAAGGAAGTCGTTTCTATCCCAAACATTCCTGCGACTGCGAGTAGCAACAAAACTTTTAAACCTACACTAAATAAAGACTTTAAAAAGGAACGAAGTGAAACATCCAGATTCTGTTTTTCCAATCCTTTTGAAATCACAGAAGTAATTTTCCCTATGACCCAAAAACCAACAATAAGCGTGAGAATAGCACCCACTAATTTTGGTGCATAGCCTTCTACCTGAGAAACGATATAATCGAAATCAAACATAGTAGTAATAGTTTTTAGTTAGTAAATTGTTTATTTGCCTTTTGATGAAGAAAATTAAAATATATTGACAATCAATTACTTATAATAGGAGAAAAACTTGTTATGGGATTACCACGTTTTTGATGGAGTAAAAAAGGATAATAACTTTGAGCAGTTTTGATTTTGACCGCAATAATAGAAGATTCTTGGATAATTTGAGTGATTAAAGTCAAACAAAACTGAAAAACAAAAGCGCCAGAAGGAAGCCTTGGTTTTCAGTTTTGTTTGACCACTCAAATTATCCGAGGAAAAAAAAGAAGTTTGAAAGACACATCCAAAAAATACCTTAGCAAAGCTGATGCCCTGAAAAAATTGGCCAGATATTGTGCTTATCAGGAGCGTTGTCATCAGGAAGTACGCAACAAATTATTGAATTTAGGCATCTATGGTGATGACCTGGAAGAAATAATTGTGGAATTGATCGCAGAAAACTTTTTGAACGAAGAGCGATTTGCGAGAGCTTTTGCCCGTGGAAAATTCAGATTTAAGAGTTGGGGTAGGGTTCGAATCAGACGAGAACTGAAAATGCGGGATATTTCAGAATATTGTATCAAAAAGGCAATGGAGGAATTGGAGGAGTTTGATTACGAAAAATCTTTGGAAGAATTTTTACTGAGGAAAAGTCGATTTATAAATGAAGTCGATCTTTTCAAAAAGCGTAGGAAATTGGCAGACCAGGCAATTAGAAGAGGCTATGAAAGCAAGTTGGTTTGGGATACTTTAAAAAGATTAAATCTCGAAGATTGAGCCTCTTGCAATCGTCCTGACAAAGTTCTCAAAGAATTCGGCAGCGAATAGAAGTACTTTCACGTCAATTAAGTAGTTCTTTATAAATATTCGAGCACAAATTTTAGCTTTTTTGTGTAAAAGTTAAAACCAATTGCATCCTTAAACTATGATGACGACATCGCTCCCGGTAATTAGGTGTAATTGCTACTCAGCATTCTGACTTTTATCTTTTTTTGGTTCTGGTGCTTGGGATACAGCTTTTATATTTGGAGTTTAACAGTCAAAATTGAATAAATTTGAAAAATTATTGTTATGGCTACTAAAAAAATAAACTTGAAAAAATTTGAGAGCAGGGAGATGTCTGCTGATGAATCACAAGGCGTAAAGGGTGGATACAAGCTATCTATTGGAGGTACAGGTTCAACTGGTTTTATCAATTGGGATGATATTGATATCAGAGATGAGGATTACAAGGTGATTTTTGGTTTTGAGATCAGACCTGCACTAAGAAGAAAAACGTTCAGATTCTAATAGTTTTTGGAATCTGCTTTTCACTGTTTCTGCAAAAGTCTTCCCCGATATTTTGCTTTCCAACCAGGCGATAATGTCAAACATTCCAAATATTCCGGCAGGATAAGGACCTGCCAAATCCTCGAAATCTTGTTTCAGGTTTTCGAGGGTTTTCTTTATCTCCTTTTTAGAGTGGGGTTTCATAGAATCTCTAATAAAACCCAGAAACTTCCTTTCAAAATCAAACAAGCGATTTTCTTTACTTAAAAAGCGATAGGTTGATCTTAAAAGTGAATCCAAAAGCATCGTATTTTCCAGTTCATAGTGAATAATTAAATTCAAAATTCTGGCAAGTGCCTGTAAATCTTTTCGCTCAATTTTCTTGGAAGATCCCAACCACTCATTCAAACAATCCAGGGCTGCTTCATAATTGCCCACACCAAAATAAATCGTGAAATATTGAAGGTAAAATGTATGGCTGTCGAAAAAGCTTTGATCAAATTTTTTGATTTGTTTTTTATGCTCTACCAGCTCCTGATAACCTTCTTCAAATTCGCCCGAATTGATGCACAATCTAAACTTCCCGAGATAGTATTGTTGTAATATTTTTAACTCGTCATCAATTGTATTTGGTTTTATCTTTGAATACTTGTCCAGGGTTTGTCTGATCTCATCTACCTTTCCCATCTTACCACATGCCATCACGTGATTGTTCAAAACAGAAATGTATTCAGAAACATCCTCTTTTAAAAGATAAGGTTTTGATTCTAAAAGCGTTATGAGTTTTGCATTTAGTTCATAAAATCGCTCTGAATCCGCAAGAGAGAAGTAATAAATTGAATAAATACGATGGAAAAGAATTTGGGCTGTATGAGATTTTGCGTGGTTGAAATCCTGCAAAAGAGGGGTTTGCATCAAGGACTTCAACTCCTCTAACTGCTCCTTTCGTCTCGATACATCCTTGCGGATGCAAATCAGCATATTGAACAGGATGTTTCGATATTCAGAAATGTTTTGAAGCCTTTGCAGGCACCATTCTTCCTCCTCATTAATTCTGCTCATCTCCTTATCCAAAAAGGCAATATCCATCTCGGCATAGGCTATGGTTTTTTCCCAATTCAACACCTCCAAAACAGAATTGAATTCTTCATATTTATGTCCTAGTTTTTTTGCTTTTTGAAGGATCTCTTTACAATCCGAAAAATGGGATCTTTTAAATAGTGCCCGCACACTCTGCAACATGCCTTTCAAGCGAAAATCGACAGAAGATTTTTCATCAAAAGCGTGCAAACTTTTTAAAATCAATTCGTACAAATAAGCTTTCAGCTCAGAATATTTTCTACTCTCTATTGGGTCATTGCCATAAATTGCATGTTTCAATTTTTCCTCATCAAAAGCTTCCTGCTTATCTACTGCATCGAATAGTTGAATGTATTTATTATCCTTACTCCCTTTTGTGTTGGCGAAAATTTTAAAATAGCGCTTCTCACTTCCTGAGAGTGATTTTACCAAACTGAAAAGCTTTCCTGAAGGTGTTTTAGGCATTTCTTTGGGTTGTCAGTTGTCGGTTGTCAGTTGCCGGATATTGAGAAACTGACAACCGACAACTGACAACCGATATCAGTAAAAGCGAATTAAAACGACAAATCGCTGCCAAATTAAGACCAAAAAATCAAATCCTGAAACCTGACATATTATTTAAGATTGGATGGAAGTAATCTGGTGTACCAAATAACTTTGTTCTGAAAGTTAAAAATTAAAAAGACTATGGAGGGTTCAAATGTTTAAAGATGATCCAAGGCAGTTCAGCAATAAAGATTAAACAACTTTTGACCAACCTTGGAACAATTTTAAACGAGCATTTATGCTGCTGTTCTTAACTTCAATAGTCCATCCTCCATAAACACGCTAAAATCACTGCATTATGAAAGTTGTCAATATACCTGAACCGGGTATTGAGAAATTGTCTTTGCTGTATCCAGCGCCCAGGGAAGACAAGCATATTCGGTTACATCACCCACAACGAAAAATTGCATTGCCTACTATCGAGGGCATCAATTTCGAAAAAGTACAAGACATTCTTTGGATGGAAGCCAGCGGAAATTATACCATGCTACATTTTAAGGATGGGCATAAAGTGCTGGTATGCAAAACTCTGCAGGGAATGGAAGCTTTAATTGAAAATCAATTTCAATTCATCCGGGTGCACCGCTCTTTTACAGTTAACCTGAATCACATCAAAAAATATGTCAGGGGAAAAGGAGGACATTTGGTTATGGAAAATGGAGAAAATGTAATCGTTTCTTCTGGTAAAAAAGCAAGCTTTTTAAAAGCCTTGACAAAGTATTTTGGATAAGCCTTTGAGAAACAGCTTCTTGCAAAATTGAAGTTTCAATAAACCCCTGTTTTCCCAGATAATCAGTTGTAATGCAGCCCAGGACGCGCTCTTCTAATGGAGGCAGATTGCGTTACCAATTTTTAAAGAATCTTATTCAAAATTCCAAACTGTAGTTACACCTCCATGTGCATATCTGGCATTGTTTTCTTGTTCCGTCATTCCTTACATTTGCGAACACAAAATACATTGTGTAAAAAGTTTTTTAATGCATAGCTCGTCGCGCTGAGTGCGACTCTAAAGAACTTTTTACACACTGTACTAAATCTCATTCATGCGAATAGCTGTCAATACGCGTCTGTTGCTTAAAAACAAATTGGAAGGAATAGGTTGGTTTACATATGAGGTATTGAAAAGAATAGTAGAAAGTCATCCAGAAGATGAGTTCATTTTTTTCTTTGACCGACCCTATGATAAGGCTTTTGTCTTTGCTGAAAATGTGACGCCAGTGGTTTTGTTCCCCCCTGCCCGCCATCCGATTTTGTACATGTGGTGGTTTGAATGGTCAGTTGCCAATGCCTTGAAGCAATACAAAGCAGATGTTTTCCTCTCACCAGATAATTATTTAACACTCAGGACGAAAGTTCCTACTGTTTTGGTCACACATGATATTGCGCACCTTCACTTTCCTGAGCAAGTAAAGTTTTTTGACCAAAAGTATTATCGATACTTTATTCCGAAGTTCCATCGTAAAGCGGATCGAATTGTCACAGTTTCCAATTACACAAAGTGGGATATAGAGAAACATTACCACATTGAAGGAGATAAAATAGCAGTTGCCTGTAATGGTTGTCGGAATATTTTTAAACCATTGTCTGAAAAGGTAAAAAAGCAAATTCGTGCGCAATACTCAAATGGGAAGTCTTACTTTTTTTATGTAGGGGCAATTCAGCCGCGAAAAAATGTACATCGGTTAATTGAAGCCTTCGATGTATTTAAACAAGCAACCAAGTCTCCAGCCCAACTCCTATTAGGTGGACGTTTTGCCTGGAAAACAGGAGCGGTGAAAACTGCTTATGACAATACGAGATTTAAGGAGGACATAAAGTTTTTAGGGTACATAGCAGAAGAGGAATTGGCGAAAGTGATGGCCTCTGCATTTGCTTTTGTATATGTTTCCCTTTTTGAAGGATTTGGTATTCCGATATTGGAAGCTATGCATTGTGAAGTTCCAGTAATTACTTCCAATATTTCTTCTATGCCAGAAGTGGCAGGAAATGCGGGTTTTTTGGTCAATCCATATGAAGTACCAGCGATAGCAGGAGCAATGCAGCAACTTTGGGAGAATCAACAACTTTGCAATGAATTAATTGATAATGGAAAAAAACAGAAAGATAAGTTTAGCTGGGAGCTTGTGGCCGACATTATTTATAAGAATTTGTTGAAAGTCAGCCATTGATAAACTCAATCAATCTTCAATTCTTTGATATACAATCGATTGGAACTAGTGATGCTCAAATCCGGGTCAGGAAATATAATCGGATAATCCTTCTCCACCATCAATCCTGTAAAAGTGACTGCTTTAGGTAAATCTTGCTGAAGTTCCTCATCCAGATCTTCCATAATCCCCACTTTATAAGTTGGATACCCGGCTGGACTTTCTTCAGGAATCATAATTCCATAATATCCAAAGCAATTGAGGTATTGGAGGGTTCCGTTTACTTCTGTCAATTCTTCCAGGCAATTTTCAAATGCACAATTAACCTCATATCCATCTCCCAGGACGCCATCAATAGTGTCTCCGTCTTTGTCAAAACAACCTGAAGAAAAAATAACAAAAAGAGATAGGACAAAATAGAATGAATGCTTCATAAGCAACGTTTTTATTATTTAGACGAACTCATAATTGAAAATGGTTGGGTATTGGAAATTGCTGACACCATTGAGCCAAGCCCTGGACGTGCAGGAAAGTGGTGCTAGCAATACAGCACATAGGGCACAATAAGCACAAATAGTAGGTTCTAAAATGCCAAAAGCTTGTCACATATAAAAATAACTTTAATAAAAAAACGAGCTTTGACACATTTGCCTTAATTTTGTAGCGAAACTTTGAACCAATTCCCCGATTCCAACCTACACATTTTGAAAAGCGGTATTAAAACATCCAGCCGTTTTTTTGCCGCGCCTTTTTCCGTCTGTCTTCCGATTTTTTTCGACTCTTAGCGCTGCTAGGAGCCTCAAAAAATCAAAAAACAGACAAAAAAAACGCTGACAAAAAATTTGACTCGTTATTTTAACACCGCTTTTGAGCATTCCATGCGAAACAAAAACCGATTCACCCAAAAACGCTGACATGCGGAGTTACGTAATCCCATTCTACATATTAACTTGCTTTTT
This sequence comes from Saprospiraceae bacterium, assembly GCA_041941305.1. GTDB lineage: Bacteria > Bacteroidota > Bacteroidia > Chitinophagales > Saprospiraceae > JANSWP01. The sequence goes on along the minus strand of JBGTQJ010000008.1, from coordinate 132,583 downwards.
GCTCCCTCAGCTCGCTTTTACCCAAAATTGCGGTTGCGAAGATGAAGGCAATTGTCCTTTTGAAATTGCTTCTAATTCTAATTCTCAGGTTTGTTATACTATTGATGCAGCAGTAAATAATAACCTGGCAGATCCCGCCCAAGGTGTTTGTGGAGTATATGTTAACTTCAAACATGGAAGTATTGGAAGATTAAATATGAGTTTGCAAGCTCCGGATGGGACGACCGTTCAATTGGTTGGTTCGGATTTTTCCTGTATAGATTTTACCCCAATTGCAGTTTGGGATATTTTGTTCGTTCCATGTGCTGAAAATTGTGAACCAGTGGACATTAATAACTGTGCAGATGAATGTCCCTTTGATGCTTGTTGTGGCTGGGGAAATGCTTTCTATTCTGCAACTTATCATCCTTATCAGGGATGCCTGGAAGATTTCAATACAGGTTCGGTAAATGGACAATGGTGTTTGAATATTGACAATGACCCTTCCAACAATGGGGGTGATATTTTTGATTTTGAAGTGATCTTTTGTGATCCAACTGGTATAGATTGTTGTGAAGCAGATGCTGGAAACTTGCTCAATCCAGATGATGCAATTTGTGAAGGAGATACGAGTTTGGTTTTTGACATAGAGCCGGATTATGGCATTATTATTCCGGATACTTTGGAGTATGGATACACATACATCATTTCCAGAAATGACACAATTGTTGATTATCAGGATAGTGTTGATTTGACAACTTTTCCGGTAGGCATTTATCAGATCTGTGGTTTGTCCTTTTTGCTTTCTGAAGAAGGCAATATTCCTGCCGCTAATAGTGGTTGGACTTTGACTGATTTGGATGCCAATTTGCAAGGTTTGACACCTCTATTTTGTGGAGATATTTCAAACAATTGTTTTGTGATCAATATTGCTGCTCCACCTCCACCTGTCAGTATTCTGGATACCATTTGTGTAGGAAGTTGTTTTGTGTTGGGAGACACTTGCCTGGCAGATCCAGGTATGTATTCCATGACTATTGAGTCTTTTGCCGGATGTGACAGTGTAGTCAATCTGACTTTGACTGTCTTGGATAACGACACAACTTCGATTTTTGAAACCGTCTGTTTTGGAGGAAATTACATGATTGGAGATAGTACCTATACCCAAAGCGGAATTTTTCCAACGCCGTTTGTTTCCGCCAATGGTTGTGATAGTTTAGTGATGGTAAATTTGACAGTCTTGGATTCCATTGTGACCAATTTGGTCGAAACGATTTGTATTGGAGATACCATTCAGGTGGGCTTCAGCCAATATTTCGAAACTGGTAACTATACAGATACTTTGCTCAGTAGTAACGGTTGTGATAGTATTGTACATCTGGACTTGACAGTGATTGATTTGAGCGTTTTCCTTGCGATTCCTGACACCATTACTTGTACAGCATTAACTGTTATGCTGGATGCTTCAGGTTCTTCAAATGAGCCAGGCATAACCTATTCCTGGACGACAACTGATGGAAATATTATTGGTGCCGCAGATGGAATAACCGTGGAAGTTGATACATCAGGTTGGTATTATTTTACAGTTACACAAAGCGGTTGCTCTGAAACTGATTCGGTTTTGGTGCACGAAAACCTGGACCTACCTCAAATTTCTATAGCACCTCCAGATACACTTAATTGCTTAAATGTCAATGTTACCCTGGATGCTTCCAATTCTTCTGGAGGGAGTAACCTGACTTTCTTTTGGGAAAGTCAGGGAGGATTTAGTATAGATAATAGCAATACGCCTACTCCTACTGTTTACAATCCAGACATTTTGAAATTGTCATTGATGAATGAAGACAATAGCTGTGCAGATTCTGCTTTTGTCGAAATCATTCAAGACATTGAGGACCCTATTGCAAATGCTGGAAATGACACTACCTTGACCTGTATAGATACCTGCCTAACACTCAGTGCCAATGCTTCAATACCATTTAATTTACTGGATTTTGAATGGTCTGGTGGAAATATCAAATCTGGGGCTAATACTCCAAATCCTTTAGTTGATCTCAATGCAACCTACCAGATAATCGTCACCAATACACAAAATTTTTGTAAAGACACAGCGTTAATAAATGTTGGGATTGATACCATCTTACCAAGTCCAATCATCACCCTACCTGATGGAAACATGTTGACCTGTTTAGACCCGGAAGTGACTTTGAATGGAAGCAATTCACTTGGTCAAAATCTTGTCTATCAATGGATTGGGAATGTACAGCCCCAAAATAACTTACCTATTGTATTTGCCAATCAACCTGGTGAATACACCTTAATTATTCAGAATGGTACAAATGGTTGCCTGGATTCTACGGCTGTATTGATTGAACAGGATTCCCTGCAACCTGTTGCAAATGCAGGACCACCAGCTGAACTGGACTGTGGGCAACCTACTTATGTTTTGGGAGGGACTGGAGTTGAATTACCTGATCAAACCTATGTTTGGACAACTTTGGATGGGCATTTTGTTGATGATCCGATGCAATTGCATCCTACTGTAGATTCTGCCGGGACTTATGTATTGACAGTTACCAACATGCTTAATGGCTGCTTCACCCAAGACTCGGTTTCCATTTTAGAGGATTTTGCCCAACCCGTAGCAGATGCAGGTCCGTATGGAGTGATTGATTGCATCGATACCGAGTATATATTGGATGCTTCCAATACATTTTTACTCAATTCACAATTTAGCGATACCATTCTTTTTACATTTGAGTGGGAGGCTATTTTTAATCCAGATTTTCATCCTGAATATGCCATTGTATCCGCGAATTTTCCAGATACCTTTATTGTACATGTAACCCACTTCACCTCCCAATGCACGGACACCGATACAGTGGTCATTACTCAAGATATTTTTCCACCTCAAATTGATGCTGGATCAGATGTCTTTCTGGATTGCAATACCGGAGAAGCTACCCTTTCTGGAATTATTACCAATCAAAATGCAAATCACAATTTTATTTGGTCAACTCCCAACGGAAATATTGTGAATGGAAGTAATACGCTTAATCCAGTAGTTGATTCAGTTGGAATGTATATACTGGAAGTAACGGACCAAATTAGTAATTGCACTTCCCACGATACGACATTTGCAATAATAGACAGCCTGTTGTGTATGCCTTTTGCTTTTGCAGGAGAAGATTCTTTAATAAATTGTTACACAAATGATAACTCCCTGGTCATTGCAGCAAATGGTCCGGTTGGTTCTGCTTTTTGTTATGAATGGACGGCAATAGATGGAGTCATAGAATCGCAGGATGATCCCTTCTTTCCCAATTTGCAAAATGGAACCTTTGTATTTACCGTTACCAACAAAGAACTACAATTATCTGCATCTGACACCATAACGATTGATCTTGATACAGAAGCGCCCATTGTGGTGCTGGATACTTTGATGGAATTAAACTGTTTTCAAATTGGAGCATGTGTGCCCATCAATGTACTGGATGTGCCTTTTGGACCTGATTTATGCTATAATTGGGAAACCTTTGGCGGAGAAATTTGTACAGACCCAACTGAACGACCTGCTGAAATTCGTGGAGAAGGCATTTATCTTCTGACAGTTACCAACAAAGCGAATGGATGTTCGGGGACAGCAGCAATTAATGTAGAAATTGGAGGAATAATTCCAGAATCTGATGCGGGCATTAATCAGGAATTGGAATGTGGAGATTCAACAGCTATGCTAGATTGTTCCAATTCTATTTTTACAGGAAATGATGTACTCCAATGGTTCTCAAATACTGGAAATTTTGAAAGTGCTACAAACATTTGTTCTCCAACAATTAGCATTAACAACCCTCAGGATACTTTTTATTTAGTAATTACAAACCCAGAAAATTTTTGTAGCGATACCAGTGCAACAGTAGTCTTTGCAGCCCCCAATTGTTTCCCGGAATGTGATGCAGGGTCGGATATGAGCCTTACCTGTGATATTGGCACCGTTGAGCTGGAAGGATCTGCGATGCCTATGGGACCTAATATTTGTATTGAATGGGTAGCACTAACCGGAAATATTGCTGCTGGTTCTGAAACCTTAAATCCTACAGTTGACCAACCTGGTTTTTATCAAATTCGAGTAACCAGAAAGGAAAACGGTTCTGAATTTACTTGTACAGATGAGGTTCAAGTAACAGCGGACACCTTACCCCCAGATATATTAATAGATGACCCTCTTCCGTTGACCTGTGAAGATACATGCGTCACTTTGAAGGCCAATACCATAGGGACTGACTTTTTATACTTCTGGGAAACCGTTGATGGAAATATTAAAAATGGTGGAGATACTCCAAATCCAGAGGTGAATCAGACAGGAACTTATAGTTTAACTATTACCAATACCCAAAACGGCTGTGCGAATTCTACATCTGTTGTCGTTTCTGAAAACCTTGCCACCCCTACTGCGAACATTAGCCCAACTATGCTCCCGGTTATTGATTGCAGTGGAAGTGCGATTACGCTAACTTCGAGTGGAAGTTCACCAGGTACTTTACTTTGGACAACTCAGGGAGGTAATATTTTGACGGATCCCCCAACAAGTAGTGTTGTTCAATTGAATGCGGCAGGAAAGTATTGTCTGGAAGTAAAAGAATTGAGTTCAGGTTGTGTTGACAGTGTTTGTGTAATGATTAATTCTGACATGAATGTTCCGACATGCAATGCTGGAGCAGCCCCTTCAATTACATGTACCATTTCAACCATACAATTACAAGGAAGTGCAGATGGCGGTGCAGTTTTGGAATACGAATGGACGGGGCCAGGAAACATTCTGAATCCAAATACACTTAGTCCAACTATAGATGCACCGGGCACATATACATTAACAGTTAATGATGTTACAAATGAATGCCTTTGTACTTCTACCATTACCATTGAGGATGACCGAACTCCACCTACTGCCTTTATTGAACCTCCACAAGAAATCGATTGTCAAAACCTTGAAATTTTGTTGGATGCTTCAGGTTCGCAGCCAGCAGCAGATTTGGAATTTGAATGGTATTTGAATAATTCGCTCGTCAATCAGAGTAATAATTTTTTGACGGATGAGGAAGGAGACTATACTTTGATAATAACAGATATTTCAAATGATTGTAGAGATACTACCATGGTGACTGTGACTCGCGATGATCAAATTCCTGAGGCAGAAGCTGGTGCAGATACAACGCTTACTTGTGTTCGTACCGAATTATATTTAAGTAGCACGGGTTCTACAACTGCAGCTGAAATAGTTCATGTCTGGCAAACTTCCGATGGCAATATTGTAGGTACAGATACTACGGATGCACCCCTGATTGATGCGCCAGGGCTCTACTATTTATTGGTCCAAAATATCAATAACGACTGCGAAATCATTGATTCTGTAATTGTGAATTTAGATACCCTTGCGCCAAATGCTCAAATCGACAAAAGCATTACGCCAACATTGACATGTGATTCTGTAGCAGTTTCTTTAGACGCTTCACTTTCAGGATCCACAGACAGTTTAATCTTTAAATGGCAAGGTGGACAGTCTACACCGGAAATAAATGTATCCCAACCTGGAAATTATAGCGTGACGATTTGCCATGAAAGAACCGGATGTACAGATTCGGATGCCATTGAAGTACAAATAGATACCCTGCCACCAATTGTAAATACGTTGGAGCCTGAGCAACTGACTTGCGACATATTGAGTGTGCAATTAAGTGCGGTACCGAATAATCCCAATTATGAATATGAATGGAGTGGCGGAGATTGTGATTCACTTTGCCAGACTGCCAGCCCCTGGGTAAGCGAAGCTACGCTTTACAACGTGACCGTCACCGATATCAATAATGGCTGCACAGAAACCAATTTTGTATTTGTTGAAGAAAATAGAATCCCTCCGGATGCTGTTGCTTCCGTTGATGGTTCCATAGATTGTATGCAAAATCAGGTCAATCTATCAGGTTTTGGCTCCACTCAAGGTAATGTATCTTATTTATGGACTACGACTAGTGGTGGTGTCATTCAAAACCCAACTTCTTTAAATACTTCTACGAACATTCCAGGGTGGTACTACCTCGCAGTTATCAATGAGTTGAACGGTTGCCAGGCTATTGATTCAGTGGAGGTAATTGCAAGTTCGATAGCCATAGATAGTGCATTGATTGTTCTGGACCATCCGGATTGCCGTGATCCAGATGGATATATTTTTATTGATACGGTATATGGTGGAACACCTGACTTCCTATATTTTCTAAATGATGATTTCATGACGACCTACCCACAGTTCAGTTTTCTCGATCCTGATGCTTATCAGATCGAAATTGAAGATGGCAATGGTTGTCGTTGGGATACTTTGGTAGTTCTGGAAATGCCCGGAGGAATTGTTGTTGATCTGGGAACTGATATTGAATTAAGCCTGGGAGATTCTATGATTCTAAAAGCTCAGGTAAATCTGTTACCCGAAGAAATAGATACGGTATTGTGGAATCCACTACCAAATCCCAATTGCCCGGGATGTTTGGAGCAAATGGTAAGCCCCGATGAAACGACTACCTATCAGGTCACAGTGGTGGATACTAATTTCTGTCAGGCAAGTTCAAGTATTACCGTTTTGGTGAATGAAGAAATTCCCCTATACATTCCCAATGCCTTTAGTCCGGATGGAAATGGAGAAAATGATCATTTCATTGTTTATGGAAGTCCTTCTATTGAAAATATTCCGCTCTTTCAAATATTTGACCGATGGGGAAACCTGGTTCATGAAGCCAAAGATTTTCGCCCGAACGATCCCGATTTTGGTTGGGACGGAAAATTTGGAGGGAAAATGATGAATGCGCAGGTTTTGGTTTGGAAAGTTACGGTTCAATTTCCTGATGGACGGATGGAAACCATTTGGGGTGATTTGACTTTAGTTCGGTAGACGGTAGATGGTGATCGTGTAATCTTAAGAAGATTTTTTGCTGGGAATCAAGTGCTTCCAACTCAATAAAAGTAAGTTTTTAGCCAGGCCCAAAACTCATACCTCACTTTAAATAAATAGACGGAAAGACCTATAAAGGCGAAAATGAAGAAAATTTTGAGATTGCGCGATGTGCGTTCGTAACGTTCCCTTCTGCTTTTGTAGCCTCTTTTTCTGCTTTGATATGCCATGTAATTGAGTATTGGCTAATGGCATGAACTATTGGGTTTTATCTGTTTTGACAAATCCTTTTTTAGAATCAATAGCTAAAGCCAACTATACTTAACGCAAGTTGCGAACATTAGTTGTTCGCAACTTAGATTACTTAATAATTCGGCAAAGAAACGAAAATGTAAGGAGCATGGATCCTCCTTTTGAAATTGATTTTTAATTTTTTTTGGAACATTTTTCATCAAATTTTTCTTTGCATATTGTGGAATATGAAAAATCCATCTATTTTTGCGTCCGCTAACGAAAAAGCGCATTTTGAAATACGAAAAAAATAGATTCTTAAAAGCAAGAATTTCTTTTCTAAATCAGAAATCGCAAATCGTGAAGCATCGGTACCTTAGCTCAGTTGGTAGAGCACAGGACTGAAAATCCTGGTGTCCCCAGTTCGATTCTGGGAGGTACCACCTTCGAAAGCTCGTCAATTTTGACGGGCTTTTTTTTTGAGAAGACTGAAAGGAGAGGTGAGAAATGAAAGCCTGGAGGAGCATTCTTAAAACCAGCTTTCTCACTTCCCAAAATTTTATACCTTCGGCCCGCGTTCCAAAATTTGAATAAAGCAATTATGAATCTCAGTCCCGAATTAATTTTAAGCATTGTTGTTGCTTATTTTATTGTGTTGATGGTGGTTTCCTGGTTTACAGGAAAACAGGCGGACAATGCTGATTTTTTCATAGCTGGACGCAAATCTCCCTGGTTGTTAGTAGCTATTGGGATGATTGGTGCTTCTCTTTCAGGAGTGACCTTTATTTCTATTCCAGGCAAGGTTGGAGCTGGTGGCTTGAATCAGGCGTTTTCCTACATGCAGGTGGTTTTTGGTTATTTGTTGGGTTATGTGGTTATTGCTCAAGTCTTACTGCCTTTATATTATCGCCTGAATTTGACTTCGATTTACGAATATTTAGAACAACGGTTTGGCGTTTTTTCTTATAAAACCGGAGCTGCTTACTTTTTGCTTTCCAGAATTATTGGTGCCTCTTTCCGTTTATTTTTGGTGGCGATTGTTTTGCAAAAATTTGTAATGGAGCCTTTTGGAATGCCATTCTGGAGTACAGTAGTCATTACCATTTTATTAATTTGGGTTTATACCTTTAAAGGTGGAATCAAAACCATTGTTTGGACAGACACGCTTCAGACAATTTGTATGCTGACCGCTGTTGTGCTAACCATATTTGCTATTGGCAATGCCTTGGATGAAGATTTGGGAGAATTGATTTCAATGGTTCAAAACAGTAAGTATTCGCAAGTTTTCTTTTTTGAGGGAGGATGGGAAGATCCAAATAACTTCTTTAAACAATTCTTTGCCGGAGCCTTGATTACCATTGTGATGACTGGTTTGGATCAAGATATGATGCAGAAGAACCTGAGCTGTAAGTCATTGAAAGATGCTCAAAAAAATATGTATACTTTCAGTGGTATTCTTGTTTTTGCAAATATTCTTTTCCTCACCCTGGGAGCCCTTCTTTATTTATATGCCAACGAAGTTGGTTTGGAATTGCCTACCAAATTGGTGAATGGAGAGTTGAAACTGGATAGTGATTTGGTCTATCCTACGATCGGATTGGGCAATTTAGGTGCTGTAGCCGCTGTGGTTTTTATTTTAGGTCTGGTGGCGGCAGCTTATTCAAGTGCAGACTCCGCTCTAACAGCCTTGACTACTTCTTTTTGCATTGACTTTCTCGATTTTGGCAAAAGTGATAAATCGGAAAATGAAAAGCAGAAAACCAGGTGGATGGTCCACCTAGGTTTTTCCATAGTCTTATTAGGGACGATACTTCTTTTTCATGCTTTGAATAGTGATGCAGTGATTAATGAGTTGTTTAAAGTGGCAGGCTATACTTATGGACCTATTCTTGGCTTGTTTGTTTTTGGCATGTTTACCAAACGTAAGCTTCGAGATAATCTCGTTATTCCTGTTTGTCTTGCAGCACCTGTTTTGAGTTACCTGATTAATTACAACTCAAAGGTCTGGTTCAATGGATTCGAATTTGGATTCCTGATAATTGCTTTGAATGGTCTGGTAACCTTTTTCGGTTTATGGGCAATTTCTTATGAAGGAGAAGAGGTTGCAGAATCGTAAATGCTATTTACACTCCAGGCTTCTGGTTTTTCTTTAAACAAAACCTTGGTTCGACTCCAGGTCTTTTGAAACAATTCTGAATGTCGGTAGGTATTCAAAGCAGCTTCGCTTTCCCAAAAGCTGTAGGTGAAAAAGACATTTGGTTGCTGAATACTTTGTAAAAGCTCTAAATGTTTACAACCCTCAAAGCTTTTAATCAATTGCTTGCTTTCATCAAAAATCTTTAAAAAAGTAGCAATTTCTTCTTCTCGAAAAGTTAGCTTAACAATTCGTTTTATCATTTTTTAGAAAGTAGCTCCGTTTGCCGAACGGAGGAATAAAATAAATTAAAAAATTATATCATTCTATAGCTTACTGCCTCTCCGTTTGGCAAACGGAGCTACATAAATCTAACTTCTACCGTATCCTCCAAATTCAAACCCAACATACTTGCTGCTTTGCCCATATTGATGGCGATCTCTAAATAATCAGAAGCATTAAAAAAACATAGGGTTTCTCCTACAGGCACATCGTAATAATATTCACTTAAGCTTGTAATGGGGTCGTTTCTTTTAAAATAAAGCGCAAAATTTCGATTGTTGCTCACCTTTTCAAATAAATCCTTTTTAATGTTTATCACGACATTTTCGAATTTATCAATAAAAATAACAGAACCTCTCATCAAAACTGTACTGATGACCGGTTGTAAGCTTAAACGCTCAGTTATTTCTGTAACAGGCAAACCTAATTCCATAAATGGCTTTCCAGCAACCAGATGTCCAACCGCATGAGAGAAAATAGCTTCCTGAGAAAAAAGTACATCTTCCAGGACTCCTAGTTCCACAATTTCTTTGGGTGTATTTTCAAAAATAAGAGAGAATATGCCATTGTCTGGTCCAAGAAAAATATGCCCAGCATGTCGAATTCCAATAAAACGCAACTGATTAGCGGAATAATTGTTGATACTCAATATATGAATGGTTCCTTTTGGAAAACTACGGAAAGCGTTTTTAAAAATATAAGCAGCCTGAACAATATCGTGCGGTTGAATTTGATGAGAGATATCGATGATATGGAGTGATGAATGCTGTTGGAGCAAAGCTCCTTTTAAAACGGCCACAGCATGGTCACCTTGCCCATAATCTGTTAGTAAAGTTATAATAGGAATTGGCGTAGTTTTCGGCATCGGGGAACTATGAATTTGGTTGTGTGGTTAGGTTTACCCAAATAAGGTTTCTGCTTATAAAAAATGATAAATATTGAATGATAGATGATGAATTTTAAAAAAGACAATTTTGATAAGTGGTTTACTGCCAGATCTTTATAGAATAAAATCTTTTGATATTCTGAGTTCAGATCTCATCATTCATCCTTCATCATTTCATTTATACACTTAAAAACTTAATTTTACAAACAAAAATACTTTTTCTTTTACAGTTTTGAATCGTAGCACGGCTTTCCTAATCCGTAAAAATTACAAATAAGAAAATTGTGTTGCGTTTTAGAACTAGCAAAATACAAACTTTCAGGAGGTATATTGAGCGAAATTATTTTGACAGTTGAAGGCGTTGACCCTGTAGAATTATATGGGCAAAACAATGTGAAACTCAATCTTTTACGAAACGCTTTCCCAGATATATCCATTACCGCCAGAGGTCACAACCTCAAACTTTCCGGCGAAAAAAAACACACACAAAAGGCGAAGAGTAAATTTGAAATGATGGTTCGATTGCTCAAAGAGCATGAAGAACTGACGGTTCAAACTGTTCAGGATTTGCTAAATGGCGGCAACCCATATGAGACGCGGTTGAGCAAAAACGGCAATGGCAATAAGGCATTGGTGCATGGGCGTGGTGGAAAAGTCATTAAAGCCAAAACTCATAATCAAAAACGGTTGATTGAAGCGTCTGAAAGCAACGACGTGGTATTTGCCATTGGCCCTGCAGGAACGGGGAAAACCTATACAGCCGTTGCATTGGCAGTTCGAGCCTTGAAAAATAAATTGGTCAAAAAAATCATTCTCACTCGCCCAGCGGTAGAAGCAGGCGAAAGCCTCGGTTTTTTGCCTGGAGATTTGAAAGAAAAAATAGACCCTTATCTCCGTCCGCTTTACGACGCTTTGGATGACATGTTTCCAGCAGATAAGCTAAATTATTTTATGCAAAATCGAATCATCGAAATTGCACCATTGGCATTCATGAGAGGACGCACCCTGGACAATGCATTCATCATTTTGGATGAAGCCCAAAATGCGACTACCATGCAGATCAAGATGTTCTTGACACGCCTTGGACCCACAGCGAAGTGTATCCTTACTGGAGATTTATCACAAGTAGATTTACCAGGGAGAGTCAAATCTGGTTTGCGGCGTGCTTCTGAGTTGTTGGGCGGACTAGAAGGGATAGAGACAGTTTACTTGAATGCAGATGATGTGGTTCGGCATCGCCTGGTAAAGGAAATTATCAGAGCTTATGAAAGAGCAGCTGACGAAGCAAGGAGGGAAGAACGAGACTGGAGAGGGGAAGAGGAGGAATAAATTAGTACATTGTCAATGTATGAATCCAAATATTAAGGGCTTGGCAATATTTTTTGCCAAGCCCTTAGCTATTAAACAAGTTTTAAATACCACTTAAGGCATTACAAATTTCTCCGCAACCTGCCTTTGTCCATCGTTTAAATGGACAATATACAGTCCACTGCTTATTTTGCCAGTATCCAGATAAATTGTGTTTATACCTTTAGTAGGATGGATAGAATTGATTGATAAAAGTTTGCCCGTTAAGTCAAATACCCTTGCAGTTATTTCTTTTTCCCATAGAGTATGAAAGGTCACCTCGAATTTTTCACCTTCATTGAAAAGGGATTTAATTTCAAATTCATTATTTCCTTCTAGAGAAATGAAGGGTATAGAGGGACAGGAAGCACTGCCAAATTCACCCAAATAACCACCATTGGCAATATGGGAGGTAATAGAATTTTTATTGACACAAATCGTATGAGGGTTGTTTGGATTTACAGTCATGTAAACCTTGTTGTTACCACATTTCCAATCATCAATAATATCCTCATATTCCGGAGGATTAATGCAATCGGATAATCCATCATTATTATTGTCTACACTATCGTCGCTACCCTCACACATATCACAGACATCTCCAAACCCATCACAATCACCATCTTCTTGTCCAGGATTATGAGTGTTCTTACAATTGTCCAAACAATCTACGACCCCATCATTATCTGTATCGTTATCTACTACGTTGACATTGATATTAATTGAACAATTACCACCATTTCCATCGTCTGCTGTGACATTTACTGTGTTTGCACCTAAGTATAGATTAGCAGGATTTACGGTTACCATTAATTGGTCTCCTTCCGGATCAGTAAGACCTGTGACGTCTGAGGAAGAAATAGTAGCTTCACAATTGGCATCCGCATTTTGGTCGGCGATTGCTGCCATACTACAATCGGGAGGTTGATTGCTACAGCCACAGGATTCAGAAAATGTAGCCCAAGGGTCTTTGCCATTTAGCCAAAAGGAAGAACCGTTGGCATCAGTTGCATCATCCACATTAATGCAAAATAGATTAGGACATGCATGGGAATTAAAATAGATAAAGGACGCATTATTCCCGTTCGCTACATCCAGGCAGGTCATTTGTGGATTGTGATGGCAGGATAAATGCGTCAATGTAGTATTTAAACTGACATCCAAACTGGTTAACAAGTTGTCGTGGCAATTCAAATTTGTTAATGCTGAATTTGTGCTCAGATCAAGACTGCTTACAGAATTAAAGTGTAGTTGTAAATCCCATAAAGCAGTATTTTTACTCACATCTAAACTAGTCATGCCATTACCTGCGCAAATTAATCGCTCTAAAGCTATATTTTTACTAAGATCTATACTTGCTATTGAATTCCCACTAATAGCTAATTCTTTTAATGCAGCATTCTTACTTAAATCCAAAGTACTTAAGGAGTTTGAGGTACAACTTAAATTAGTTAAGGAGGTATTATCACTCACATCCAAAGTTGACAAGCCTATATTACCTGCTATTAAAATAGACAAGCCAGTGTTATTGCTTAGATCCAAACTGCCCAATAAAGGGTTGTTGGCACAGTAAAGCAGGAACAAATTAGTAATCGTACTTACATCCAAACTTTGAAGGTTGTTATCACTACATATGATTTCACCCAAATTGGTATTGCTGGTAAGATCCAAAGAAGTTAAGTTGTTATCGTAACACCGCAATACAGTAATGTTTACAAAGGCTTCTATCCCAGTCAAATCAGAAATAGATGAAGAGAATACGTCTAAAGATCCATATCGTGCAGCGGCATCCGAAGTTAAAATCTGAGCATTGATCACTCCATCAGAGTCGATCCCCAGATCAATTAGTTTTTGCTCGAAATTGGGGTCAGGAATTGAGGTGATTTGGGAAAAAGCTGAAGGGAAAAAAACAATCATACTAAGAAAAAGCATTGTACTATTTAGGTAAGTGGATTTGAATTTAAAAATTTTCATAGTATTTGATTTTAATGAAAGCTATGCATAGGCATAGTAAAGGATGCTATGCAGCCTGAATAGCTCTGAATTAAAAAGGGTGAAAAAATGAATGCCCGGCACTTCACCTGTTATTCATTTCATTTCGACAAGGATTGTCTGAGGATATGGAAAAACAGCGTTGTTTTTAGTTGTTTCTCCACCGAGATAAATTGATGAACAGGTGATTTAATTTATACAAAGATGAGTCGTAGTTGTTAGGATCTCTTTCGTTATTGTGTCAAATGCTTTCGTTATTGTGTCATGAAATAAGAAATGGCGATAATAAGAGCATTAAAGCGTATTTGATTATAGTTGCTAGTTAACTGGTTCTTAGTTAGTCTGGGTTTTAACGCTATTGCTAACACCATTGGGCAGTCCGCCCATCACGACACAATGGTATCAGCAAAACCCAGGAAACCAGCAACTAGCGTTACTTAGATTCCTGAATTCTCCATTCTGAAGGACTAATACCAAATTGCTCTTTGAAATATTCAGACAATCGACTCGGATTGTGAAAACCAACTTCATAGGCAATTTCCGAAATATTCAGATCAGTGAAAAGCAATAGGGATTTGGATTTGTGGAGGCGAAGGCTACGAATGTAAATGGAAATTGATTTGCCGGTAAGTGCATTTACTTTTCGATGAAGTTGGGAGCGGCTCATTCCCATTTTTTTACAGAGAAACTCGGGTCCCAGGTTGTCATTGTCTATATTTTCGTTGACCAAAGCGTTCAATTTTGTTATAAAAATATCTTCAATTTTATGAGCAATGTCTTTGGACGGTAGAGGAATTTCACCTGATTGATATCGTTTTTGCAAAGTTTGGCGCAATTGAATTAACTTTCGAAGCCGGATGAACAATTCTTTTTTATCAAAGGGTTTCGAAAGATAGGCATCTGCACCTCTTGTTAAGCCTTTTAAACGATCATCAACTGTGGCTTTGGCAGTTAATAAAATGATTGGGATATGACTGGTTCTTTCATCTTGTTTTAAGGTTTCACATACTTCAAAGCCATCCTTCTCCGGCATCATCACATCGCTGATGATAATATCTGGGATCGTTTCAATAGCCTTTTCAATGCCTTCTTTCCCATTGACTGCTGTTATAATCGTATAATCCACTTCGAGACATAAACGAAGATATTGGATTACATCGGGACTATCTTCAATAACTAGTAATAAAGGTTGTTCACCCTTCGGTATACCACCATTTTCCGAAATATCCTGTTGTTGACGGATTGAATTTGCAAGGCTTCGTTGAACCTGTAAGGCACCTGCTTGCAAAAAAGAACCAATTTTTTCATCCCCCAGAGCCAATTCTGTCAAACCCGTAATTCTTGGAGCTGTTTGTTTAACTGGCAACAAAATGGTGAATTCTGTACCCTCACCTGGAGTACTTTCTACATCAATAGTGCCTTCAAATTTTTCCACCAATTCCTTAGTAAGGGAGAGTCCAATCCCTGTGCCTTCACCAGAATCAATAGTAGTATTGTTTGCTTGATAAAAGCGATCGAAAATGAGGGGTAAGTCCGGTTTTTCAATGCCGATGCCAGTATCAGAGACTTTAAGTTGTAGTTTAGCGCCATTAACACTTGCATCGAAATCTGTCTGGCCAACATGCTTATACTGTGCGACTTCAAAAACAACTGCACCACCAGGAGGTGTAAACTTTATTGCATTTGATAAAAGATTGGACACAATGCTCAATATTTTATCCGGGTCGTAGTCCATAAAAACCGAATCCAATTCTGAATAAAAATCGAGATGAATTCCCTTTGAAGCAGCTAAAGAATGAAAAGATTCTGTTAAGTACCGGAGGTATTGAAGAATGTCTCCTTGTACAAAATTGAAGGTCATGGTATTGCTTTCCAATTTGGACAGGTCGAGCATTTGATTGATCAAGTGTAGCACGTTTCTACCATTTCGCTTTATCATTCGTGCGATATGCGATAATTTTTTCTTTGGCTGATTGGTGATTTGGTCTGCCATGCCAAGAATAACAGTCATTGGAGTACGAAATTCATGGGAAAGGTTGGTGTAGAAGTGCGACTTCATTTGATCGACTTTCTGGAGTTGTTCAGCCTCAAATTGTTTCATTTCAAAAGCTTGTCGAAGGTGGATCCGTTTCATTTCGTAGCGCCATAAAAAGTAAAGCACTAAGCCCAAAAACAGTAGATAGACCATATAAGCAACAGTAGTATGATACCAGGGGGGTAGCACTTGAATATTGAGTGAGGCGGTGGTTTTACTCCAAGATCCATTGCCATTCATCGCTTTTACTTCAAAAGTATATTTACCAAATGGCAGAAAACTGTACTGGGCTATTCTCTTATTACCAGCATCTATCCAATCGTCATGCAAGCCTGTCATTCGATATTGGTAGCGAATGTTTTCCGGATTGACGAAGTCAAGGCCAACATAGCTAATTGAAATTTCCCGTGTATTTGGCTGTAAAGTGATGTTTTCTGTAAAAGCAAGCTCTTGTTGAAGAATAGAGGTATCGCGAACAGTTAGGGTTACCCCTCCAATTTGTAAATCTTTTAATAATATTTTGGGCGCTTGGTATTTTGTTGTAATGCTGTCTGGATGAAACCAATAAAAACCATTGATACCACTAACTAGGAAAGCACCTGCTTTGGTTTTTGAAATAGTACTTGTGTTGCGATTGCCAGTTGGAATGTAAAGTCCGCTTTGTTCGTCAAAGTTGGTAAAACGTTCACTTTCCGGGTCTAATTTAGACAGGCCTGAAATGGTGAGCAGCCAGATATTGCCATGTTCGTCTTCTTCAATGGAGAGGATGAAGTTGTCCAGAAGACCATCATTAGTCGAATATTGCCGGCTATTTTTGGTGTTAGGGTCAAACATGAAAAGTCCTGGATTTTTTATGCTTGTCGTCGCCAACCAATACCTATCCTTGCTATCCTGATAAATATCCCGAATGCTTTCTGGTTGAAGGCTGGATTCAATGGGCAGTTTTTCTTCCAACTGGATCTTTAGGTTTCCATTTTTGTCAAAAGCGGTATTGATTTTATGCAGTATATATTCATTTCCAAAGGTGGTCCACAATGTTCCCTTATTGTCTTCATAAATGGTCTCCATGGTATGGGCGTGTGAATAGCCACTAATCGGTTTTATGATACCCTCATCCGTTATCACTCTAGGGTCTGTAAAAAAATAATAGAAGGTATCCAGTACTGGATCATATCTGTCTAAGCCCGTTTGATGAGTCAACCAAATGATACCCTCTTTATCCTCTATAGCTCGATAAAATTGGACGCCGCCAGGATTTTTTCCATTATAACTTTGTCGATCAAAGCGAAAAAATCGGTCACTTATTGGGTCAAAATAAGAAAGCCCCCAATCGGAAATTACCCAGACTTTTCCCTGTCGGTCTTCCAATAGACTGTTCAAGCTTTGAAAAGGGATAGTTGGACTAGAAATGCGATCATTTATCCAATCATATTCATGATAGGTAATAAGGGGTATTTTAGGGTCATAAACAAAAAGGTCATGGTTTGTGGTAGCTATCCAAATTTTGCCAGCCTGGTCTTCGAGTAATGCACTCCCTAACAAATCTGGCCAATAAGTTCTACGTGGAAGGGGGAAAAAGTTAAATCTGTTGACTGTAGGATGAAGTTTGGTCAAACCATGAGTGGTTCCAACCCAAATCATATCAAAGGAATCTTCTAATAAGTGATTGATGCCTGAAATAGGGTGTACCCAAATTTGCTGGTTTTTTTTTATCAAGGGACAAGCTATTTGTAATAGGGTAGATTCAGTTGCCAACCACAAAGTCCCAAAATTATCTTCAATTAATGCTCGAGTGTTAGCGTAGATGGAATCTTGTTGAATAGCAGCAGCATGTTTTTCATTTTTTAAAGCGGGCCAATACATAAATAAATTCTTTGTGCCATTTTCTAGCACTCTGCCATATCGCTCTTCCATTAAGTTGCGAATCGGGATGTTTTTACCATCACTGGTTTTTCCTGAAGTAGAGAGGTTCGCAAAATCAAATTCTAAAGGTGTAAATACCTCTGTTTTTAGATTAAAATGTTCAATCATCCAAAACCCAGCTTTGGTTTTTCCTTTCAACCAAAACCCATTTTTGCTTTTAAAAAGCTGATAAACACTTGCACATTTCATGGTATTTGGGTTTTCGGAAAGAGAGTTATATGACTTCATCTGAAGATCGCCATCTTCGAATTCACTTGCGGAAATCTTCAATAGGATAAGACCAGAATCGGTGCCCAACCACAAATCTCCATTTTGGCTTTTATGAATATCATGAATCCTTCCTAATCTGTTGAATTCCTTTCTTTGAATACTTTTGGTATTGTTTTTTGGTAATATTCTTTCTAAATATGAGATGTCTGCCAGCCATATATTCCCGGAATGGTCAGTAGAAATAGCTGACCAGGCTTGCCTATGCTGCTTTTTTTTCACCAAAGCAAAAGTTTCTTTTTTTAAGTCAAAAGCGTACAATCCAGCATTGGTCTCTACAAAAAATCGCTCGTTTTTGTAGGGAATCAACTTTTTTACCTCCATGTCGGTTTCAATCGAATCATCTGGGGAAAAGGATTGATAACCAATGCCGTCATATTTGAGCAAACCAGCTGGCGTAGCCAACCAAAGACGCCCGAATTCATCCTGCAACAAATCATTTATTCCTATAGGTACATTAGTTGTCCAAATAGAATCACATGGGTTCTTTCCAAATCTATCCAGGTTAAAATCTTTTAGAATGCTGGTATGATGGAATTCTGAAGCATCGGTTATCAGGCCAATGGTTCTTTGACCATAAGAATCAGCTTGACTCAAATTGTAGTGAGCTACCAATCCAGGTTCATTGCTCCGAAGGTCATTGGAATTTTCAATACTAAGTTGTTGTGGGCTTCTTGCAATATTCCATAGACGGATCTCTTTTATAGCGCCCTTAAATGGAATTGCCTGAATTGGGTATTGTCCTATTTCAAGCGGGAAAGGAGGGGCATAGATCAAACCTGTATACAAATCCGTTCGGTCAAACATTTGCCCATTTACAAATAGACGCATTATGCCTGCTTCTCGGTCATATGTTGCAGCAAGGTGATACCAGCTACCCGGATTATGAATTGGTGTACTTGTGATGCGATGACGATTTTCGCCATCTGCAAGTTCAAATACAAACCTTCCATCCTCATAAAGCAAACCCCATCCGCCTACATTGGAAGAATAGGATTTTCCAAGAATGGCTTGCCGGTTTTTGGAAGAAGAACTATGGGGTTTTATCCTACACTCTACGGTAATCGTATTTCTTAAAAAAACTTGGGTTCCTATTGGAATAGAGATATGATCGTCTATACCATCAAAATTCAAGGATCCATCTTTGGGAAAAGCTTTGGGCTCGAAGTTTTTAAAATAGCCGTTGTTTCCTTGTGAGGAGGCATCCAGGAGTGCTTCGCCGTAGACTTTTTGACCACAGTCCTCAATTTGGTTAAAATTGAAATAAGCCACTAAACCAGGTTCTTTTCCACTCAATTCTGAGAAAGCACTTTGGTTGATAGCTTCTTCGGTCTTGTCAAAATTCCAAATACGGATTTCATCTATCGAGCCGTGAAAATACTTTGTTGTCGATTCATCTCTGTACGTACCAATATATAAGTTACCTGTTGTTGCAAGAACGCCTGTTTTAAAATCTCTTTTTTCAGTTCTAATGCCATTTACCCAAAACTTCAAAATTCCTTTTGCTTTGTTGTAACTGACTGCCAGGTGATGGTATCTGTCTGAAGAAAATCCTGAAGGACTATGGAGTTGGTGAATAATTTTCCCATCCGAAAGGTGGAAAGTAAATTGCCCAGTAGTTTCATAATAGATCAGTCCCCATCCTCCAACACCTTTGCTCATTTTGCAAAGTATACCAAGATCTGGTGAATATGCCCGACTGGACGGTTTTACCCAACATTCTATACTTATCGCATTGCTAATATTTAAATCAGTGCTATGAGGGACTTCCAGGTATCCTTTCTTGCTTTCTTGAAAATGCAATGCATAGTTTTGGGAATAAAGAAGGATAGAACTTAGAAGCAAAAATAGTGAAGCTGACACCCTGATGGAAATAATAATATTGGGCGACATGAGATTGATTTTTACATGTTGGGTTGGAAAATTACTAAAATTTTCATGGCGATCAAACCTCGGATTGATATTTGCCTTAAGTCAAAAATGAAAAAGTATTGGTTTTGAATTGCTTTTTAGAAAATTAAAACGTAAAACTCTTCAGCTTTAAATAGATGAATTGTTGGGAAGGGATCAGAAATTTAAATGAACAGCTATACCATACTTTCTTAAATTCCCGTTAAGTAAACCTAAATCATCACGCCCGATCTATTGGTTATTTTATATCATGACTAATTGTAACTTTGCAAACTTTTTGAAACATATCCTAAAAACAGCTAAAGTGAAAAATTATTTAATCTTATTCTTTTTTAGTTTTCTATGTATCGACATAGACGCCCAGCGTGGATTTGAAGCAGGAGGTTGGTTAGGTATTTCCCAATACTTTGGAGATCTGAATACAGATTTCAATTGGCGTGACCCAAAATTGGCTGGAGGACTTGCGGTACGATACAATTTCAATGAGCGGCTTTGTCTTAAATTTGGAGCCAATATGGGAAGTGTGGCAGCCAATGATGCGGACTCAGATAATATTTACGAAAGAGCCCGGAATTTGCACTTTCGATCCAGAATTGCAGATGCGGCGGCGCAATTGGAATTTAACTTTTTACCCTATATCCATGGAGATAGCGAATTTGGCTGGACGCCCTACCTTTTTGGAGGTTATGCGGTGACTTACTTCAATCCGGAAGCCGAGATTGACAACGAATGGGTTGAATTGCGCCCCCTGGGCACTGAAGGACAATTCAAAAGCGAAGAGTACTTTACAGTTTCAGGAAGTTTGGTTTACGGTGCGGGATTCAAAGTTGATTTGAGCTATGAATGGAGCATTAATGTTGAATTTAGTGCCAGGAAATTATTTTCAGATTATTTGGATGATGTGAGTACGGTCTATCCTGATCTGGATGATTTGGAGGAACTGAGGGGAGAACTAGCGGTTCGTTTGTCCGATCGTTCTTTAGAGTTGTTTCAACAAAACCCTGAATTTTTTACTCAAAATAATATCGAAGCACCCATTGGGGAAAGAGGGCGGCAAAGAGGAAATAGCAATAACAATGATACCTATGTGTTGGTCGGAGTTGGAATTATGTACTATTTCGGAGATTTGAGGTGCCCATACGATAAGAGCAGGTAAATAGTAATTTTCATTGCTCTGGCCTAATTGATTGATAAGCTTATACCCCATTTGGAAAAGCGTCCTGTCGATTCGTTATTGACAGGACGCTTTTGGTTTTTGGAAAGTAGTCAAGGATTATTATTACCTAATCCTTTCTCTTGGTAGTTTCCCATCAACGCATTATCAGACTTTTGAATATCAAAATATAATTCTGAATTGGATGGGCAAAACCAAAAAACGTTTGATAATTTTCACAGTATAAGAATTATAAATTATCTTCAAGCCTGTATTGATGTCAATACATCAAATTCAAAACAAGATTTTTTAACCAACTTAAAATTTTATTATGAATGCAATTTTAAACGCAGGTAAGTATTTGTATGCAATTCCTTTTGGTCTTTTTGGCATTTTCCATTTGATGAATGCTGACATGATGAAAGGGATGGCTTTCGGAAGTTCCATATTGGTTTACATCACAGGAATTTGTCTAATTGCTGCTTCTGTGAGCATGATTATTGGAAAAATGGACAAACTTGCAACCACATTATTAGGCGTATTTTGCATTTTGATGGTTCTTTTGGTTCATAGAGAAGCGATGATGGGAGGAGATATGACAATGGGCTTAAAAGACCTTGCACTTGCCGGAGCTGCCTGGATGTATGCGGGCAACATGGCAAAAGACAATGCCGTTATTGGCTAGCTAAGGAAAATCTCATTTTCCTTTCAACAAAAAGCACCTGCAAAATTTTTTGCAGGTGCTTTTTTGTTTTTAAAAACCATACAAGCAACCAGAAATTTATGAGAACCTTCTAACTTGCGCCAAGGTAGCTCCGGTTGCCGACCGGAGAAAACGAATGCTCTTTTCCTTCTCCGGTCGGCAACCGGAACTACTTTTATACAATTTTTTCTTGTGCGCTATTTTTGTGAATTGGCATACAATGGGACAAATTACTTCGGTTGGCAAAAACAACCTGAGCAGGTCAGTGTGCAAGCAACGCTGGAAGCAGCATTTTCTACAATTCTGAGAATTCCAATAGATATTACTGGCTGCGGTCGAACAGATACAGGCGTTCATGCCAGTCAATATTTTGTACATTTTGATTTTGATGGAGATATTCCTGTAGCATTCCAAAATCGAATTAATAAATATTTACCAAAAGACATTGCCATTCGCCGGATATTTGAAGTTGAGGAGGATGCACATGCTCGTTATGATGCTTTTTACAGGAGCTATGAATACCACTTAGGTTTTAATAAGAATCCCTTTGAGGTCGATACAGCCTACTATTTTCCACTTGCAAAAGATTTGAATGTTCAAAAGATGCAGGAGGCAGCTGATTTGCTTTTAATGTATGATGCATTTTTTCCTTTTTGCAAAACCAAGTCAGATGTAAAGACCATGAATTGTGAAATGAAACGTGCAGAGTGGATTTTGGATGAAAAAGCGCAAAAATTGGTCTTCCACATTTCTGCCAATCGCTTTTTAAGGGGAATGGTACGGCTCATAGTTGGCATGTGTTTGAATGTAGGTTTAGGGAAAATAACTTTTGAAGAGGTAAAAGCTGCCCTGGACAATCAGACTAGATTGAAAAAAAGCTTGAGTGTACCTCCTCAGGGGCTTTTTTTAACCGAAATTCGGTATCCTTTTTTGAACAATTTTTAACGATTACTTTCATTATGTTGCTATATTTTAAAGCCTTTCACATTGTCGGATTTGTAGCCTGGTTTGCGGGCTTGTTTTATCTCATACGGATGTTTGTGTATTATCGGGAGGCCATGGATAAAGAAGAACCAGAACGTAGAATTTTAACTGCGCAATTGAATTTAATGCAATGGAGGGTGTACAAAATCATTTGCAATCCGGCAATGGTCATCACCTGGATATGTGGAGTAGTGATGCTCATCATTCATGGGGTGGAATGGTTGGGAGCAAATCCATGGATGCATATCAAATTAACCTTGTTGATTTTGTTGACCGGCTATCATCATTATTGTAAACAAATCATCAAAAAGCTTGAAAAAGGAGAAGCCACCTATACTTCTTTTCAATTTCGATTATTAAATGAATTGCCAACCTTGTTTCTTTTTAGCATCGTTTTATTGGCTGTTTTAAAGAATTCCTTGAATTTTCTATGGGCATTTTTGGGAATTTTAGCTTTTGGATTCATCTTATTTTTTGCGGCGAAAATGTATAAGAAGTTTAGAAAAAGGAGAGGCGATGCTTGAGGAAGCGCTTACGGCACGAAAATCGCGAATGAAAATTTGTACTTTTGAAAAAAGAAACAATTAACTACCATGAATAAAATTTTTGTAATTGCCATTTTGTTTTTCTCCGTTTCCTGTGTCTCTAGCCAGGAGGAACAACAAAAGTCAGTTGAACATCAAAATACCATTCAACAGGAAAGCAAAAAATCTCTTTCCGAGAATAAAGTTACCTATACTCGAAAATCCAATGTCAATTATATCGTAGAGACATCTCGCCCTGCAAAAGAAATAGAGCAAAACTATCCACATGATATTGAGCTAAAACTAGCAGATGGCTCAATGGTCAACTCAGCAGATGTTTTAAAGCCAAATGGCAAACCAACTATTTTGCTTTTCTGGCTAACGACCTGCATACCCTGTCGCTATGAAATGAAGGCCATTTCCGAGAAATATGCCAGTTGGGAAGAGGAGGCGGATTTTAATCTCTTTGCTATCTCAACTGATTTTCAGAAAAATTATGAATCCTTTGTCAAACGAGTCGAGGAAAATGAATGGCCCTGGCAGTCTTTTAATGACTGGAATCGCGAATTCCGCCAGGTCATGCCAGGGCAACTAAATGGCTTGCCACAGACATTTATTTTGGATAAAGAAGGTAAAATCGTTTATCACAAAAGAAAATACAGAAGTGGAGATGAGGATGTGCTTTTCGAGAAGGTAAAGGAGATTGCGATGAAATAGGGATGTTGTCAGACCACTTTGCTGATATTAATTCACTTTTTCAGTTATTCATATAAAACACTGCTTTTTTAACACACAAAACAAAACACTTAACCAACACCTGAACATGGGCTCGAGAAACTACTTTTATTGGAAAAAGGCTTTTTGGGGACTTTCATTTTTGCTCCTTCCTTCCCTGGTTTTTTCACAGGATTTTAAGGTGATCGGTTATTTGACGCACTATTATTTTGATCAGGCGGATCAGGTAGATTTTGAAAAATTGACCCATCTGAATATTGCCTTTGCCAATCCAGATATGGAGGGCAATTTGAATTTGACCAATCAAGAGTTGGCTCCTATTGTTCAAAAAGCACATCAGGAAGGAGTCGCAGTTTGTATTTCAGTGGCAGGTGGTGCCTTGTTGCCGGAATGGTGGGAAGCCTGGAAACACCTCATTCAGGAACAAAATCGTGCTGCTTTCATTCATAAATTGATCCAATACATGCATGACAACAATCTTCAGGGCATAGATGTAGATTTGGAATGGAGTCATGTCAATGATGATTACAGTGGATTTGTTTTGGAATTGCGAGATTCAATTGATAAATACGAACTGTTATTAACAGCCGCCCTACCAGGAACCTACCGCTATCCTCAAATTTCAGATGAAGCGCTGGCAGCTTATGATTGGATAAACATGATGGCTTATGACCTCACTGGTCCCTGGAATCCAAACGATGTTGGACCACATTCACCTTTTTATTTTGCTGAAAATGCTATTGCCTACTGGTTGTCGCAGGGAGTTGATAGTGAGCGACTTACCTTAGGTGTGCCATTTTATGGCTGGGATTTTACAGACCTTGATGATATTCACTCTGTAACCTATCGTGAAATGATTGAGCTGGATCCCGCTAATGCTGAAAAAGATCAAGTAGGAGCAATATATTACAATGGAAGACCGACCATAAAAGCCAAAACAGCATTGGCAAAGGAAGCCGTATCAGGCATCATGATTTGGCATTTGACCCAGGATGCATTTGATGACTTCTCTCTTTTAAAAACGATTGATGAAGAAGTGAATGATGTTGTTTCAACAACTCAATTGAATTCTGAAAAAACTTTATTGGTCTATCCCAATCCTTTTAATAATTGGTTGCATGTTCAGCCTGAGAATCAAAATCCCGTAAAAATAATTTTGACAGATGGGCAGGGAAGACAAGTACTCAAAAAAGAATTTAATGGAAAAGGAGTGATTTCATTGAATGTTCAAAATATGCCCCAAGGATTTTATTGTTTATCATTGATTAATGAAATTCAAGTCATAACCACCAAACTTGTCAAACATTAAAGAATAGTCATTTATTGAGGCAAATTACCAACTGACACCTGCACCTCCACCCCCAGAAGAGCCACCACCCCAGGAACTACTTCCACCGCCACCACCAGACCAGCCTCCTCCACCGCCACCACTTGAGCTTGAGATTTTTGGAATGGTGGTAATTACTTCATCTGCATAGCTGCAATTTTTACATTCGTAACGATGCAACTTCTTGCCAGTAGAATATTCAGTTGCATGGCTGATGGTTTTTGAGTATTCCAGATGAAAGGTTTTAAAATTGCATTGTTTGCATTTTTTGTATTTTGAAAAACGACGGGCATAACGCAATATCAAAACATCATCTTCCTCCTCTGTAACCCAAACGTCATAATCTACAGAACCGATTTCTTCTTCCTTCACTTGTCCGGCTTTCAAAAAACGATCTTCTTCCTCTTCTGACATTTTGTGCATCACTTTGCCATTGAGTTTGCTAAAACGAGGTTGATTTCTCAATTTTCTCAATTGTTGTCGCAATACAATCATTATCAAAAAATAGGGTATTGGAAAGGCGATGCCATACCACCATCCATATACTTTAAAGATAGAGCGATATTTGTCATAAAGGTCTTCTTTGTTCCAAAGCGTAATAATCACCCAGATGCAAATACACAAGCCAAAAATGAAGGCAGCTAATAAATACCAAAACAAGCCCAATGGCATTCCTGGAATTGGACTATTAGGCTGAGGTCTTCCTTCACTTCTTATTTCTTCAATGTTTTGAGGACTCTCCAATCTGTTTTTTATTCTGGTCACAGCTGCCAAAAGCCCCGTACCATAATTCCCAACCTTGTAATGAGGTACCAATTCCTGCATCCCTATTCTATAACAAATAGCATCTGGCAAAACGGCTTCCATGCCATAGCCTGTTTCAAATTCAGTCCTTCTTTGATCCATTACGGAAATTATCAATAAACCATTATCGTTATCCGCTTGTCCGATTCCCCAATGATTGAATAAAGCAGTCGCAAATTCCTTTGGATTTTGTTCTCCAATGGAACCTAGCATCACGATAGCGACCTGTGCAGTTGCAGAATCTTCCAATTGGGTCAAAATAGTATTTAGGTTAGCAACATCCTGATTTGTAAGAAATTTATCTGGATCACTGACATAACCAGTTCCGCTGTTTTTGGGATTTGGGACAGTTTCAACGGTATATGCTTTTTGACCAATCGCTGAAACTGAAAAAAACAGAAAACATATAATTGGGAATGACTTATTGACTAATTTCATAAATGGTAATCAGAGGATTCAAATGAAAGAAGAGAGTTGCCTGTTTTCGGCGGTGGTCTCCTGTCAAATGGTTTCTTTTAATGTAAAATCCCTTTTAAAATCTCGATAGTAATCATGTAAGTGGGCTTTACCCCATCAACCCCTAAACTTCCTGATGCTAAAGTAGCTCCCGTCTCCAGGGGATTATCAGAAGCATAATAGGCATACCTTAAAGTGACATTTGGGTTAATGCTATTGCGAATCTTGGAAGCGGCCTGAATTGCTTTTTGATAATGGGCACCTTCCATTTC
This sequence comes from Saprospiraceae bacterium, assembly GCA_041941305.1. Lineage (GTDB taxonomy): Bacteria > Bacteroidota > Bacteroidia > Chitinophagales > Saprospiraceae > JANSWP01. Next base: position 105,704 of record JBGTQJ010000008.1, on the reverse strand, counting down.
AAGCCCTGCTGCTTTCCAGGAAGAATTCTTGAAATAATGTAAAATATCTTTGTTTTGAAGAGAAGTTCCCAAAACAGTGATCATAGGTCCTTCATAAATTTCGATTCCTCTATTTTTCAGGTCTTCAGCCCTTAGTGCATTTTCAAAAGGATAGTTATCGGCTAAACCTTCAAAAATATGTGCATTTGGGATCATAATGTCCCCTTTCACTCCTGTCAAAATCCCGGCTTTTCCCATTATGGAAATAGATTCAATTTGTAATGGAATCTTTCGCCCTTTTTGGGGTTCGTAAGGTTTTAACAGCTCGTCCATCGTTTCATAAGCCTGCTCGCCAAAAGCGTAATCCATTACTACAATGACTGGCTTCTTATTGCTGAAATTTTTACTATCTATTTGAATTTCAGCTGGTAATAATTCCAGGTTTATCTTCTCAAAATCAAAAACCTGAACTGAAATATTTGTCCCACTCGTATCATCAATTTGATACATCCCATTTTTTAGCGCATATTTTTCAATCTTATCTCGCCATGCTTCTCGATTTGTCAAGCTTACTTCCTTTGCTAAATCTTCGAGACTTGTCAATTTGTGTTTGCCTTTTAAAGCAGCCAAAGCAAAAATTGAATTCATCACACTGTGCATATTGGCACTGATAATGTGAGTGGGGCGGCTGATTAATTTTTTTTCTGCCAGGAAACTTTTGATTTTGTATGCCCACAATTCGCCATAGATGTGATGCCCAATTTTTTCGCGCAAAGCAGAAGAAAAACTAATGACCCGATCATTTTGGTCCAATTCTTCCTCAATACTCATTTTGCCTAACCAATAAGTCAAATGAAAAACAGAATTTACCTTATCAGCGGCTTCAAATTGTTTGCAAACCGCTATGGTTTCGTCATAAGTTCGCCCCAAAATCGTACTTAAATAAGTATAGGCAACCTCCTTATTAAAGGACTTGCCGGAAGATTCCATGGTTACAATTTCTTCCAGTTTGAGCCAATCGCGTTTTTTTCGCCCTTTGGAATCCAGGCTATTTCCACGAATTTTCTCAGCCTCGATATACAAAAAAGTAAGGTGCGTTAAAATATCATAAATATCGCTGTGCCCTCTCGTCATTTCGATGAACATTTGCTCTTCATCTATGCGATAACAGTTTCGTCTTCTTTTGGCAGGTACAATGGCTTCAAAGGCTCCATTCTCCAAGCCCTCTCTTGAAATCAATCGAATATAGCGACACTCTTCAATCCCTTCTGGAAGGCGTTGCATGACATACAGCAGTCCGTCTAAATCAACTCGTTCATTGTCTGTCAAATTGCCGTAAATTTCGGGTTGCAAATCTTTCATGGCATCTATCATCGCCTCTCCCGAAACACCTAGTGGTTTATAGGTGCCTCGAATGAATAAGTGCCGCATGGCGATGTACAATCGTTGAATAGCTGCGCGAGATTCCTGTGCGCGCGTACGGTGAATGTGGTGGTGCATTTTGGAAATTTGAGGCAAAGATAGGAAAGCTGGTATTTGTGTAAGATTTTGTAATCCAATTCGTTAAAAACATTATGAAAACAGCGCTTATCATTTTGATATTTCCTTTTTTAGTAATCATTACAGTAAATGAGACGACAAGATCTCAAAAGCTAGAAAACCATCACCCCGTTACCTTTGTCACCTCAATAAATCCTTCAACCCCATTTGAAGAAAAATGCTCTTGGTTTTGTCATAATGATACCAACTTTTGTAAGCAACATCATGTGAAATTTGCAAAGCCCTTTTTTGAAATCATTGATCCGATATATTTCGGAATAATAAAATCATTACAATCGGCAGGCAATTATCGAATGATGAATATTTTGTTCCTTGTCATTTTATGGCCGATGCTGATGTACTTTTTGCTGATCAAATCATTAGCTATGCGAATGGAAATTAAAAAAATAAAGAACCAATAATGGAGGCATTGTATAAGCTCATAAATTTTATCTATGCCTATTGCACAGATTTTATTATCAATCTGGCTAATAGCTTCAATTTATCCTACTACGAAGTCAATGCTTTAATATTCTGTTTTTCTTGTCCGATTCTAACAGTACTGCTGGTTATTGTATTTTTAATTCAGAAAAACAAATTGCAGAAATTGAAAAATCATAGCACTTGAAAGTATGAGTTTGTTTATGTTGTAATATTGCGATACTGTGATGTTGTAATGTCTCTATTGAGAAATTATAACATCACAGTATCGCAGCATCAAAAAATCATAAGATTGTTACTGTTTTATCAATTTATGGCTTTCGCTTCTTTGTTGGGTAGAGATGGTCAGCAGATACATGCCTGGCGGGAGGTCATGCCCTTCCGTGTCAAAATATATTGTTCCAGGCTCCAAATTTTCATAATGTTCCTCCTGAAAAAGCGTACCCATTGTATTTTCCAGTTTAATCTTAAAATTACCTGGTTCTTCCAATTGGTATTCAATTTCAATCCTATCCAAAAAAGGATTTGGAAAAACTTTTAGCTTAAATTCAGATACTATATCAGCTTCTTCAATTTTGACCGACTTTTCTTCATCAAAATTCCCTAATGCAAGTGTAGAGATCACATTTCCTTTATAATTGCCGGCAGTACAATAATTATTCAAATCCATACCAGAAACTGGAATAGCTTCTCCGCAGCCATAGGGATTATCCAGAATAAGATTGATATTATGACCAACATCTGCGTCTGAAAGCACATTAATTTCAGGAGCAATGATGGATATAATATTTCAAGGCGTAGCCGAAATATCGCCTGCTATGGTGATAGAACTAAATGCCATGACATCTTCTGACAAAACTCCCCCTGTTAAAGTAATTTCATCTTCTACGCCTTCTAAATTATTGGTTATTTCAGTAAGTGGGACGGGTAATAAATTAACTGGATAGGTAATGATTTGCATGGTCTTATTGGAGTCGCCATTTCGATTCAACTCGTAAAATTCATAATCAAAGGCAAGGCGAAGATAAAAAACAGGGGGTGGCAATGGGGCTCCGCCAGATTCATTATTAATGATTTGCTCATAATGACCGACAAAATCACCTATACACTCCAAAGGCATGAGTGGAGTTGAAAAAACATGTTTTTGGTTTACACCTTCTTCCGGATTCTCGATAATATAATCGTAATCCATACCAATTCCCGGTAATACTGACCCATCTTCCTCAAGAATGTATCCTTCCACTGCCAGAGCCGCAAGTATTCTAGATTTGTCAAGGTTTAAACCCATATTCGGATTAAATACATATTCTATTGTGGATTCATTTAGTTGGACTTGATAAGTATTTGTGGTAAAATCAAAAAGTTCATCTGAAGTTGTAACTGATTCCAATAAAGCTTCTTTCATATCAGGCGTTTCCAAAAGAGCAAAGGTTCCCATTGTTTTATTAAAAAAGGGATAAGCAGGGAAAAGGCTATTGCCATATTCTACATTATTCGTTGCTGGTGAAGTGCCTGGGTTGTGAATGTGAATATTGGTTCGCTCCAGATTGTTTTCAGTTTCAATTTTTCCAGTCAAAGCAATTTCTGCTTCTATTATATTAGGTTGACTTTTATCAGTGAAGGATGTTCCAAGAAATTTAAAAATTTTTCCAACTCCATCCAATGCGTCTTTAATAGTCTTATTGTTCTTCAAACCTTTTGACACAAAGCCAAAAATACCGGAAGAAGTTGCAAGAATTTCTCCCAATGCATGCAAATGATTTTGAAGGTCGGGACTGACTTCTGAAGCCGCTTGAATAAATTCATTGATTCTTTTATAGGATTCGACTCCAATTTCGGGGTTAATTTCATTACTTTTAATGACGCTCATCAATCTGTCTTCATCAACAAACTCAAAGCCACCGCCATTTAACTCATTAAAAAGGGGAATTGAAGTAGAAGTCCCAACTAAAAGTCCCGTCATTTTTGCATCGGCAAACGAAATAGCTGTTACCTCTATCATCAATTGGGAGGTGGCAATACAGGTGCAAGGATCGTAAGCCATTGCAAAATCTGCATACATCCAGCCTGCTTCTACGTGATTGGCAATTCCAGAGAGCTTGAGAACCGAAGTTTCCTGGTCTAAAGATTGGGAAACCAAACCATTATGACCAAATAATCCGGTAATGAAATAATTTCCCTCAATACCCCCAAAGGACAATTCTACTTCAAAACTTTGAAATTGAGCACCCACAATACTTGAGGGAATACCAAACCAAAATCTCAGGATTCCAGTGAATTTATTGTAAAGCATAAAATAAGGGAAAAAGCCATTTTCTTCCGATATTTCTCCATCAATGGTTAATCCTAAACCGCGATGGATGACTTCCCAGCCTTCATTTGGATAAAAATCTGCTTCGCTTTCATTCGGATGATTGGGGTCATAGCCACTAACATGAACCAGATAGTCTTGATTTGACCAATAGGGATTGATATGGCTCCAGGTAGGTTCAATGACCGCCTTATAATTTGGATTAAAATAAGGTTCCAAATCCATTTGTGTCCAGTCAAAAAAAGAATTGGCCATATTGGAGTTGTGATCATTGACAGGGGCATTGGGGTTAGTACTGATGTTATTATTATCAGTTGGACATAAACCCTGTGCTATTCCATCTCCAAAATAGCATATAAAAAGAACAAGAATTAGAAGTATATTTTTCATAATTAATAAATTTTGGTAAATAAATTACAATGTAATCACTAAGTACTCTGTAAATTAAGTAGCTTATCTTTTTGAGGAAGGTTATTTTTTGCAAGTGCGAGGCGAAAAACACAGCTATAGCCTTAGCTCTAGCGAGTATTTTCAACGAAGCAATTGCAAAAAAGAAGCCTTCAAAAGAATAAGATATTTAGTTTACAGAGTACTAAGCATTTGCCAGAATTACAGAATTGAAAATTCCTACTTTACCTTTTTTGATTATTCCCTTTTTCCTTTCAAAATAAATTCATTACCCTCATTAATCCCTGATAAAAAGCCATATCGGATGCTTATATCCATAAGATTTTCATCCAAAATGATTTGACCATAAGGATGTTGACCATTACAGAAACCTGAATCTCCTAAAATAAATGTTATAAGTCTTCTGCTTCTTAGCCAACTCGTCACCCTATATTCACATCCATTTGGAATATTTAAAAAATATGGGCCAAGTTGGGGTACATCAATTGGATAAGGCGGACAATTATCAACTACCACTGTAAAAGTATCTTGCGGCGAACCTTCCGGATAGACGAGATATTCTCCTTCTACCCGGATATGCTCACAATTATTGGATCTGTAAAGCATCCTGGTCAAGGTATCTCTACCATCATCATTTGGAAAGCAGAAATTATCTGGCTCTTTTTCCACAATGAGGGTAATGGGAATTTCTACATTGAAAGGAAAATTGGATCGTTGTACAATAGAATCGTGCAATTCTTCAATGCCTATCAGCCAGGTATAATTTGCTTCTGGTTCTAAGGCAGTGAATAAAACATTTTGGCTATAAACTGTATCCGTATCATAAGGCTCAAATAAATCCAAGACTTTGCCTACTGGGAAAAAATGTTTTTCCGTTATTGTAAAGTTAGCAGAGACAGGAGTCTTCTCCTTGCATAAGCAATCCATGTCTTCTTTGCACTTTTCACAGGAAGTAAATAGAAGGCAAAAAAGGAAAAGGATTATAGTTATTTTTGAATTATGCATAGCATCAGGTTTGGGAAAAAGAAGCAGCTTCCATTTTTTTATATGGAAGCCGCTTCTAATGAAAAATTATTCTTTTGACAATTCCTCAATTTGCTTTTCCAATATTTGAACTTTTTTGTTCAATTCGATAATGTGCAAAAACAATTCTTCGATTTTGATTTGCTGGTCGGCAGTAATTTCACCTAATTCCAATCCATTCTCGGCTATATGCTCAGCACTTGGGGTGTTAGGCAAATGACCATTTTTCTGTATATAATTTTCAACATTTTCCAGAGGCATCAAATCATAATCTTCTTCAAATACAAAATCTCCCCAATTTTCTTCTAGGCGAAGCCTGCATTCTTCTGTGAGTATGCCACCCAAAACAAAAAGTCTATAATTGCTAATATCCACCCCTGCCAGTTCGGTCGGTAGAAGCCCAGATGCCCCTAAAGACAATTTCCCTTCTGGGTTTAAAGACATCAAAAAATCCAGCCCTGGAGCTGTACCATCCTGTCCACCCCAAAAACTCAAATTTCCATTTGCCAGAGTGAACTCCATATCCAATCCACCAACTTCGGAGTTTTCCAATCTTATCGTAGAGGGAGCATCATCCGAAATCGTCAACTGCTTCAGTGGATGCTGCGTCCCAATGCCCACATTTCCATTGCCACCCACCGTCAGTTTTACATTATCTGCATAATCGCTATTGTTCCAGGTAAGTTCTCCGGCTTGTTTGGTCGCAATGGTAAAATTTCCAGTCGCATCTGCTTGTACAATCGCTCCGCCAATGCCATTATTGAAAATAAAACCATTGCCCAAAGAGCGTCCCCCAAAGGCGAGGAAATACCCATTGTCGCCACTGGGAGAGCCGGTGCAGCCGCCTGTCAGAATTTCCTCATTTTCTCCAAAACTAAAGCGGTTTCCAATCACATCCAGCCCGGATTCACTGACAGCCATCGCTATTGGTGGTGCCTGAGCGGAAGAACCATCATCAAATCTGAATTGCAAAGCACTACCTACTGCGATGTCCCATCTTTTGGTGACTCCGGGAGGCGGGAAATCGAAGAAGAAAAACTCATATTAAACTGACTTGCATATTATTTTTGAATAATCACCATTCCAGCTTTTCTAAAAATTCCTTCTTCTGTAAGGCGAAAAAAATATATTCCGGATTCTAAGTTAACTACCGAAAAGTTCATATCGGTCTGTCCTATGATTATCTCAAACTTTGATACCGCCTGCCCCATTTGATTGAACAATACCAGCTCGCCTGATTTTCGGAACGGCTCAAACAATTCCAAATATAAATCATTTTGTACCGGGTTTGGGTAGAGCTTGACCACTTCAGCTGCTTCGAAAATTACAGGTGAGGCAGTGAGTACAATGCTACTATCACAAACAGGATAACCTGTTCCGAGGCGATAGTTTGGAAAGTTAGGTTGTGAAATAGGATTCTTTCCAGGCAGTTTGATGGCTCTTTGCTCAAAATTGCAAGCCAATCCTTTTTCATTTGGATTGTGAATGATATGCATATATCGAGAGGTATTAGGTACAATGATGTAAATTCTACAATCTGGTGCCAGTTGCATTAAATAAAAGGTGGTTGGTATAATGTCATCTTCAAAAAAATAATCATATGTTCCAACTTCCACTTTGGAGGCTTCAATATCAGGTGCCCAAAGATCGTATTGATAGATATTGAATTGGGCAGAGACATATAAAAAGCGATTGTTGGGGGAAAAGGCAACACCTCCTAGTCCTATAATGGAGTCTGTAGGCATATAGTGTTGGAAATTGCTTAATTCACCAGTGCTTCGCTCAAAGTCGTAAAGATAAACCTGGTCTATTTTATTAAATGTAGCTAGCTTGCTGCCGTCTGGGGAGAAAACCGCTTGCCCGGAAGAAGGCGAGGCTGAATCAAATGGCATTCCAATATTTTGTTCCATTATAAATTCAATACCATTTTCCGTGAACAATATCTTAAAGAACTTATTATCCCCATTTCGAGTGTGAATCACCCACCAATCGTCATTATTTGAATGCTTAACGGCGTGAAGATTACCACCTTGAAAATGATCCTCTAAAATAATTTGGTTCTTCTCTACCACACTGCCCAAGCCACCATTGAGTTCAATATCAATTACCGAATAATATAGAAGATTTGCAAATACAAATGGTGGGGTTTGGCTCAATGTTTCAGCTTCATGAAAGATAGAGTATTTGCCATTATGATTAGGCAATGGTATCGAAAGTAAACCTCTAGTTGTTGAATAACCACCAGTTGGGCACATAGACTCATGAATATTTCCTGGATTTAGACCATCTCCATTCTCCATAATTTCATGGGAAACATCGACAATATAACAACCATTAGAATAGAAAAGTAAATTCCCATCTTCATCAGACATACTAGTATTAGAAAGCCAAAAATCATTTTCGATTTCATTATCTTTATAAATTCTTTCTTCATCACCATTAAAGTCCATAAAATTTATCCCAAACCTTTCTACAGGAGGATTGCCAGCCGGATGCCCGAAAATCCATACATAGTCGTGTTTTATTTGTGCCGAAATACTTATTGCAAAAAATAAGCACCAAGTCATATTTATGCATAAATATGACTTGGTGCTTAAAGTATTTAAAGTTATTAAAGCTTTCATGCCAGTTTATTTAAAATGAAAAGCCGAAGAGTGAAATACTCTCCGGCTTAGCTCAATAATTATTTGACTTTCACTAAAAGTTCAGTTTTAGCTTTATTTCCGTCAATTTCTACAAACAGATAATAAGTTCCTGTTGGTATTTGAAGAAGATTTACAATACTTGAATGGTCACCGTTACTTAGTTTTTGATTTAGCAGAGTTCTTCCCATTAAGTCTTGTAATATAATTTCGCCAAATGTTTCAACGGGCTTGTCAAATTCCAAATGAATCAGATTCTCGGCAGGGTTTGGATAAAATTTAAACCAAGAATTTTGAGATTCAGTTAAATCATCTTTTTCAGAAGCACGGTTCTGCGCCGCCTCACATAATGCTACATTATCATAGGCTGCATCATCATTGAGCAAAGCTCTTGCATGAAAAACCGCTTCTCCACCAGACAAAGGGCAATCATTCGCGATAGGTGAAATCAGGTTGGATTGAGTACTGTTCAGCTCTTCCTGATCATTAATGATTGTTTCCAGCATTACCCTATTGACCGTTTGTTGATTGAGTTCATATTCTTCAGTCAATGTCAAAGCATCATTGTCTGTTTTTATTTGATTGGCATCACTGATACGGCTAGTGAGAATAGTCGCTACCAAAGTGGATTTTGAGGTAGCAATAGAATCTATTTGATCCAAAACTACCACCTTTTGAGCCATTAGGTTGGTGCTATCCTGGGTAGTAGGGTTATTTGCCAATAAGCTGTCAATTGTTCTCAATTCAGTTAGTTTCAGATTCAAACTGTCCTGATAATTTGTCAACTGTGCTTCGGTTTGCGCATCCAATACATACAATTCTGCAATCTCTTTTTGAATGGCTTCCAGCTGACCCACAGTGGTATTGGTTTCATTATTGAAGAAAGTATCCACGACAGTTCCAGGAGTAATCAGACTGGGATCTTCTTGTAAACGACGATAAAGGTATCGTTTAGCTGTCCAGAGTTGAGCGTCCGGGAAATTTCCCGGAGCCAGAGTACCGTTAATGATTTTATAGTCTACTTCTGTAAGTCCGCCTCCTTCTGAGGGTTCTGGTGGGCAATTGGTTGGACATGAAAAAGTATTCCCATCCTGATCATCAAAAATGGTAACAGATGCATTTGGAGTATCTTCATTTGTTGTTAAATCATTGCCATCTTTAGAATCATAAATAACCTTTGAAAGTTCTACTTCATTATTATCCCCATAATGCACCGCTCCAAACGCCCCACCGGTATAAGTCTGCAACCATTCATTTCCACCATGCTCCTGCACGCCAATAATCCCACCCAAATCAGTTCCTGGCAAATCTGCACCAACCTGAAAGGCGAACTGGTGATTGTAGTAAGCATTGCCATCCAAAAAAGTGGGTATGTTCATGCCTACGAAGTTAATACCCCAGCGGGTGTCTGCTACGGCATTGCAGGCCAAATCATTATTGGAGGTGAGGGTTCCTCCAATTCCCCATTGGTTGAGATTGGTACTGGAGCCGGAAATACTATTGCAGTAAAGATGGTTTTCAAAAGCCCCATCGAGTAGAATGCCTTCGTAACTCAAAGCCTGGCTCATGCTAATCGTGTTTTGTTCAACAAAGCTATGGTGTCCGCTAATCATACGGATGCCATATCTGGCTTCTTCCAGTTCGATGTCATTCTGCTTTATTTCCCAACCAAAAGAGGGAATAAAGGGAAATTCGGCAACTCTTATGCCTGTGCCCAGGTTCTGGTCTCCATTGATGTTGATGGTATTCAAATCAGCTACTGCATTATTAGCGGTATTTAGGAGCAGATTTAAGCCAAAACGTTCACATAAGAGATTATTTTCTGTAATGTCTATCTTGAAAGCACCTTGTCGGGCAGTAATGCCTATCCAGTTATCTACAAAAGCATTTTGGCTCGAAATTAAGCCCCCTTTGCTACTATAGATACCAAATCTGCAATTGTCAAAAGTGGGAAAATTTTCATTTGTCCCCAGTCCGGTTTGGTGCAGGGCATTATTGAAACCTGTAGCACGTATGCCATATCCTTCAATGCTATAAGGACCTGAGGTGAGCATATCCACAAAACTGCATTCATCCACGATGATACTGCTACGGCTAGCAAGAATGCCATTCGCGAGATTTTTAAAACGATTTTTGATAAAAGTCACCCCACAAACATTATCAATATCAATACCCACTTCTCCAATTTGTCCTTCGAGTGGCGGCTTCAACCCCTCACTTTCAAAACTATTGAGATGGACATTGAAATTGATTTTTTGTGGATCATTTGAAGAAGGAGTAGAAACACCTGACAGGTTGTTTTTGAATTTGGCATCCAAAACCACTACTGTTGAGCCATCTTTTGCAATGATAGCATTGGTGCCATCTTCAATAAGGGTGCTACTGATGGTTAGACTTGCGCCGTCTTCTACCGTTATATCGCTCCACATTTCATCACAACCAATGATAGTAGTGTTTAAACCTTGTACAGAAAGATTGTGATTGCCATTATCGACCACAATTCTGGCACCTGGAGCCATGTATATAGCAGATGGATCCGGGAAATAATAGTCTTGAACATCAATGTGCAGGGTCCCATTGATCAAGACCTCCTGAGCATTTGCCTGAGACAATGCAGGGATAAACAACCCTGGGTCAAAAGGGTTGATTTTCGTAGCAACATCTGATAGCAAAGTTACCGATTGTGCATCTACGCCAACGGTTTCAGGGAAACCTACAGCAGTGAAGTTGTTAAAATCATACGTATCTGTTGTACAGCCAATTGATTCCACCTGTGCATCCATACTGAGCGGTCCTTCTGTATTTATATTCCAACCTGGATTTACCTGGAATGTGATGCAATAAGTGATTTCTGTAGTTGCAGGAAAGTCTTCCACTATCAAAGTGAAATTATTATCAAAATCACCTAAATCTACCGGAATGAGTCGAAAGTGAGGGAAAAAGGTAATGGTTAATTCATCAATGGGGTCATCTTCCCAGTTTACAACACTTAGACAATATTCCAAAACTGAGCATCCCGCAACAAATCTATGCTGCCCTGCATTCAAAAATGAAGTTTGTTCATTGATTATTGGACATTGTCCGATAAGATTGAAACTGAAAATAAAAAGCAAGAACATCAAATAATGCTTTAATCGAATTGTAAAATTCCAAAATTTTGGATGAGCTTGATTCCTGAATTTGTTTTTCTCAACATCAGATAGAGCTCGTGTTGAATTGTCTGAAAAGCCAAAGCCCATAATGGCGATGACAAGTAGAAAGAAGTTGCTTAACTTTTTCATACTTTTGAACTGTTTTAAATGTTAGGCAATAATGTTTAAAACCGCGAATTGTCGGTGCCAACGGCAATTCGCTTTTTATTTTTATATGGTTTTGTTAATGGATAAACACAAAAGTAGAGTGAAAAGTATGATGCATACTTTCTGACATTTTGAGGCGAGTACAATTTTTAACTCAACTTAATTGAAAGGAAATGTCTTGAACAAAGACCCAACAAAAGTAAAAGGAAAAAAGTAGAAAAAAAATAGGCATAAATGTTAAAGTCCAATTATGATAAAATGCATGCAGCTTGTGAGGAAATCAAGTTTAATTATAAGAAAATTAAGCCGGGAAGATTTTGAATAAAAGCACAAAGCGAAGACATAACAAAGTTAAGCCTTCGCTTTTTTTTGCTTAGATTTGCTTTAGGCGAGTCGTTTTGACTCTACTTACTTTCGGCGGGAGTGCTTATAGAGTGCTTCCGCTATTAAACTGTCTCTAAATCAGAATGGATTATTGAACCACCTTTTATTGATTTAGTATCGTCAAGTTTAAATCCTTGAAATTTTGAAAAAAAACCTTTTTCAGGTTTTTCAAACTTAAATTTTAAACAACTCATATTTGGAGGGTTTGCTTTCTGTTCTATATTGGCAATTACAAATCTAGCAGGCCCTCTTTTTTTTCTTTCCAAAAAAAAAGCATTAATTTGCCTATCAGAATTAACAAGTGTTTATGTTGTTTTTAGTATAAGTAATTGATGACCAATTATTTAGAATTTTTTTTTTGTAAAATTTCTTACCTGTTTGTGAAAAATTTTGAATTCATAAGAGAATTAGCTGTTTTAATTACTCCTAATAAATTAAAGTTACCTCGCCAGTTAACCGGAAATCTGAAAATTTTTTATCATGCTTTGAGAAATGAAAAGATAACTACCAAAAGTCAATTAATCCATTCTTTGGAATTGACAGAGCCTTATTATTGGAAACTTTCAGGACAATTAAAAGAGCGACTTCTTTATATGCTTTTTTTTGTTAAACTTGATACTGAGATTCGAAAAGCGTATATAAAAGTTTTTCTATACTACGCGATTTCAAAGATTTTACTTGGTTTAGGAGCAAGGTCTCTGGCATCAAAAATTGCAGAAGATACAATTCAGATTGCGATAAAATTTGAATTAATTGATGCTGCTTATTGGTTTGCAAGGCTTTTGCGGTATCACCATGCTGCTATTTCTGGAAATCAAAAGAAATTTACTTATTTCATTGAATTGACAAACCAATATCGTGAAATATTAGTTGCAGAAGACTTAGCAGATTTATGTCTTTCAGAAGTTCTAATTTGTTTGATTAATGGCAAAATATCCGATAAGGAATTGCAAGAAATAGTTGAAGAAAAAATAAAGTTATTAGAGCAATATAAGTGGGTCGAAACATTTAGGTTTAGACTCTTTTACTACAATTTGTTAGCACATTATAAGGAACTTGGGAATGAAAATACAGGGTTGATTAAGGTTTGTGACCAAAGTATAGAATTTTTTCTTAATAAACCTCAACAAACTCCCAATGCAACAATTATTAGTTTTTTATTCAAGAAGGTTCCTGCTCAAATTCAATTAAAGATATTTGAAGAAGCAAAAGAAACACTAGAGTATGGTTTATCTCTTGTTCATCCTTATGATCATAACTGGTACGTTTTTCATCAATACTACGTTATTTGGTGCTTTCATAGTAAAAAATATCAAGCAGCATGGGAAATAATAAAAAGGTTAAATGAACAAAAACGAATGCCTGATAAAAGTGTAATTGAGGCGGGGAAAATATATAAAGCATTTGTGTATTATTTTGTAATCCACGGATTAATCAAGACTGATGACGAGTCAAATTTTAATGTGTTTAAATTTTTGAATAGTGTTCCTTCAGTCAGCAAAGACAAAATCGGCTTCAACGTAGCTATCAAAATCGTAGAATTTTTGTTTTTGCTCACTTTGGGTGATAAAGGCAGGCACAAAATTATAGACCAGGCCAAGTCATTGGAAGAATACAATCGGAATCACCTCAGTCGCAGGAAGGATGTTGTGCGAAGCTATATTTTTATCAAGATGTTATTGCAGTTTCCAAGAGGCTCTTTTAGAAAAGCTGTAGTGGAATATAAAGCCAAGAAATACTACAAGATGTTGTTGGACAATCCGCTCAATGTCTCAAGACAAGTGAAAGAACTTGAAATTGTGCCTTATGAGGTTTTGTGGGAATTGGCCTTGAAAAGTATTTAAACGAATGATGAATTTATCAAATAAAAACGAATAAATTCGCATTTAAATCTCCCTTTTTCCAAACCCCTTTTTTAAGAAGCAGTTATAACTATCTGACTCAAAAGATGCATTACCTGAAAATATCAGAGCAGGAAGATGGAAGCGAACAAAAAGTGGAAGAATGGAAAGACCTTGACATACAAAAACTGGAAACTTTAGATAATTTTGAGATCCCGTAAGGATATGTTCAAATTTCAAAATTTTATCGAAAGTCAACACATGAAGTCAAGTTTAGCGCTGATTCTAATTTTAATGTATTCTTTTCATTCCTTTGCCCAACCTACCGAAATAAAAACCACAAAGCAGGTAATTGACGAAGAACGTTATTTTGAATTTAAAGGTACTCCCTACTTTTTTAAAAAATGGGTAAAGGCAAAGCTTGTTCAAAAAGATGGAAACGTACAGGAGGGAGTATTGATCAATTTCAATGGGTTTACCCAAAACTTTGAAGTCAATCAGAGCGGAGCTATTTCCATTTTAGATAAAAACCAATACGAGCGGATAGTAATTGAAGAAAAAGATAATGAGGATAAAAAGCTGTTTAAAGATTTATCCACTTTGACTTTTCGGCAGGGCTTTCATGAAAAATTCTTCAATAAATTTGCCCAGGTACTATATGATGGAGAAAAAATGAAGTTATTGAAGGAAATTTCTTCTGAATTGACCATTAAGGATCAGGCATCTTTGGGAAAGATCGATGAAATCAAGAGATTTGTAACTAAAGAGCAATATTATCTTTTGACAAAAGGAAAACTATTGTTTCCAATTCGGATAAAAAACAATCAAGTCTTGCGGGTACTTGGAGAGCCAACGGAGGAAGATATCTTAAAAATAAAACCTCAAACTGTTGATTCAGAAGAAAGAAGAACACTGGAATACTTTCTTGAAGAAAATGGAGGATATGTAACGCGATTTCAGGACTTATTGTATAGTGAAACTGGCTATTATCTGGCAATTGAACAGGAATTACTTTTGCCCATAGATCTAAATAAAAGAAGTATCTTTCAGGCAATTGGGGAGGAACATTTGAAGGAAGTAAAAGGGTATTTGAAGGAACAAGACAACGATTTGAATTCGGCAAGCAAAATCATCGACTTATTGAAGTATTATGAACAGCAATATTTAGTCCCCTAGCAGTTGTTTTTTGAAGAAATGGGGAGCACTCAATTATTGAATACAGCGTAATCTAAGTTAATTAAACTAGATACAGGGCAGTTGGATTTTGCAATCCAACGTTTTTCAACTGATGATTCCACGATCGGTTTTAATTTAGCTTCCAGCATGTCGGGTTACAAAACCCGACTACTCGCAGCCAGCTTTGAGATATTTAGATTACACTGTATTGGTCTTGAACTTCATAATCAAAACTACACCAACACTCCCAATGAACAAAACACTCCTGACGTTTTTAGCACTTTTGTACACTTTCCAAATATATGGACAGATCAACTACACTGCCAATGACACACTCGTACCCTACGATGATGTGTTCCGCTTTGGTATGAATCCCGGTGCCTATCGTGGATGGACTGATGACCAACTCGCCGATATTTCTGCCGGAAATGCAGGCAGTGGAATTGAAGGAATCGGCGTGAATGCTTTCCGCCCGACCCTGCCCGGGCATTTTGTAGAATTTTGGGGCTACGATATTCGAATCAATGAATTTCGACATTACGATCAGTTAGGAATGAAAGACAATGTGGTATTTGTTGGTTATCCTTCTCCTGAACATCGCGAATTAAAATCCCACTGTCTGGGTGTGCGTTCAGAAACTTTCGCCAATCTTTACAAACCCATTTGGGACGATGGCGAAAATGGTACACCAGTCAATGACGAAAACTATTTTGCCTTATACCTCTTCAAAACTGTTTCTCTTTATAAAAACTATGTCCGTTTTTGGGAAATTTGGAATGAGCCAGACTTTTCTTTCAATATTCATTCTGTAACCCCCAGTGGTACAGAAGGAAGCTGGTGGGATGAAAACCCGGATCCTTGTGACCATGCGCTTAGAGCTCCTGTAACACACTATGTTCGAATGCTCCGGATAGCTTATGAGGTTATTAAGAGCATCGATCCAAAAGCCTATGTCACTACTGGTGGATTAGGATATCCCAGTTATTTAGATGCTGTTTTGAGAAATACGGATAATCCAGATGGAGGTAAAATGACTCCTGACTTTCCAAGTTTTGGGGGCGCCTATTTTGATGTAGTGAGTTTCCATTCTTATCCACATATTGATGGTACCATGCGACGCTGGAGTAATGAGGAGGGCGGCTTTGTTTACAATAGAAATTCAGATGCAGCAGTAGATGGATTGATAAATTTAAAGCATGAATTTCAGTCAGTTACTAAAAAGTATGGTTATGATGGGTTTATATATCCAGAAAAATTGTGGATAGTCACTGAATCGAATATTCCCAGAAAGAGGTTTCAGGATTATATAGGTTCTAAAGAAGCACAGCGTAATTTTTTAATGAAAGCTGTAGTTGCTTGTATGCAAAATGACATTCTTCAATTGCATCCTTACAGTTTGGCAGATGTAGGAGCCTATATAAATCCTAAAAATGAATTTGAAACAATGGGCTTTTTCCAGGACTTGAACAATGTCGCATTTGGAAAGCAATTGGTAACAGAAGCGGGATTGGCCTATCGAACAGCTTCTGAAATGTTGTATGGGAAAACATTTGATTTGGAGCAAACGACCAATCTGAATTTGCCCCAAAATGTAAAAGGTGGAGCATTCCGTGATAGCGGGGGACATTTTACTTACGTACTTTGGGCAGAAACGACGGGAGATAATTCTGAAAATGTATCTGCGATGTATTCCTTTCCAGAACACCTGGGAATTTCCCATTTAGAAACGCGAATCTGGAATGCAGCTTCATCGGAAAGAAATGGACTGATTGCTGCAAAAAATATTCAATTAACAGGGTCGCCAGTTTTTTTTTCAGCAATAGGAGAGGGGGCAGACATTAGGTATAGCCTATTGGGAGATTGCTTTCCCAATCCCTTTTCTGAAACCTTAATTGTAGAAGCTATTGTAAAGGGGAAAGGCAATTTAAGTATTGACATTTATGACGCTCGTGGAATTTTGATTCAGCAATTAAAAGCTCCTTCCGAAACGACAGAAGGAATTTATCTTTTCGATTTTCAGGTGAAAAATTTGGTCAGTGGTATATATTTTTTGAAATTAGCCCTTGACCAGAGACAAATATTCAAAAAAATAGTCAAGGTCGAAGGTTTTTAATAAGGGGTTTGGAAATTAATAAACATCGCAAGATGACGAAGTTATTTTTTAAAGCCCTGAAACTGTAAAGAGATTTGAGCAACATAGAAAACTACACTCAAATCCTGCCTTTTTAAAAAAGTCTTACCGAAAGCATTTACAAAAAACGAATTGTCAAGATTGTTTATTGACAAGGTGATTGTTTTTTGAAGCAATCAATCATCTTCGGGTCTGAATAAAATTGTGAAATTATTTTTTAATCACTACTAAGGTGTATAGTACCCATTCGAAACCATTGGTTGTCAGAAATTTGTGCTTAAAAAAGCCATAAAAGACAAAACTCAACCTCATATTTTTTAGAGAAGCATTTACAAAACAAATTTCTATGATTAAACACTTCCTGATGTTGTTATGCCTTTTTTTGGGGGCTAATGGCATTTCACAAATCAATTTCTCGGCCAATGATGTGGTGCCGCCGTATGACGGAAAATTCCGCTATGGCAGCAATCTCGGTAATTATCCACCCTGGTCGAATGAAGAATTGGCAGATATTTCTGCGGGTAACCCGACCCTGGGCATAGAGGGCATTGGAGTTCAGTCTTTTCGCCCAGCGCTTCAGGAGGAATTTTTGGAAGCCTGGGGTTATGACATTCGCCAGCCCGATTTTCAACATTGGTATGATTTGGATATAAGGGACAATGTGGCGTTCATCGGTTATCCATCTGAAGCACATCGCGATCCGCAAACTTATTGCGGCACAGAACAATCCCGTTTATTTGCCAATATGTATGACCCCATCTGGGATGGTGGTGCAAATGGAACGCCGGTAAACGATGATAATTACTATGCCCTTTACGTGTACAAAATCGCTACCGAGTATGCTCAGTTTGTAACTTTTTGGGAAATCTGGAATGAGCCGGATTTATCGTCTGCTGACGCCTCCTGGTTGCCTCCAAGCGATCCAAATAGTTGGTGGCAAACGGACCCGAGTCCCTGCGATGTGGATATTCACGCGCCTATTTATCACTATGTGCGATTATTGAGAATCAGCTATGAAGTCTTAAAATATGTAGATGACAAAAATTACATCTGTATTGGCGGCATCGGTAGCCCTTCTTTTCTGGATGCAGTTCTTCGGAACTCGGATAATCCAAATGGGGGTTGGATTAATAACGACTATCCATTAAAAGGAGGTGCCTATTTTGATGTCGTCAGTTTTCATTCTTATCCACATATAGACGCAAGTATGTGGGATTTACCGCCTACCGGAGGGATAGAATTTCACCGCCATTCAGATAGAGGCGTTGACGGGTTTATTGGAAAATACAATGACATGCAGATGGTCATGAATAATTATGGTTACAATGGTGCAACCTATCCTGAAAAATTGTGGATAGTTACGGAAACGATGCTTCCCAGAAAAGAATTTAGCGGCTACATTGGCTCAGACGAAGCGCAGGTTAATTACTTGATAAAGTCTTTTGTAGAGGCTCAAAAGACCGACATTATTCAGGTAGATTTATTTACGATTAGTGAACTATCTACAGAAGAAGATGCCTGGAACGAATATTTATTAATGGGCTTATTTAAAAACCTTTCAGAATTTACCGCGCATGAGTATGAACTCACAAATGCCGGGGTTGCCTTTCACACTATGACAACACTACTTCAAGGCAAAACATATGATGCCAACAAAACTGCTCAGATGAATATTCCTCCAGGAAACAATGGCGCTGCATTTTTAGACAGTGATGGCAGCCATGTTTTTGTGCTTTGGGCAAAAACGACTCAGGACATGAGCGAGGAGGCCAGTGGAACCTATTCATTTCCAGGAGGTTTTGGATTTGATGAAGTGACCATTTGGAATTGGGATTTTAGAGAAACGGGACATGCTGAAGTTGTTTCCCCACATAATTTGATGCTCTCTGGTGCGCCTATATTTATCAAGGAAGGAAATCATTTGAACTTACCTCCTGTTGCTGCTTTTGAAGCGGATCAAACACAAGGATGTGAACCCTTAACGGTTACATTTAACGATAGTTCCGAAGGAAATCCTAATGCCTGGTTATGGTCCTTCCCAGGCGGAAACCCATCCAGTTCTACCTTACAAAATCCAACAATAATCTACTCAACAGCAGGTACCTATGATGTAAGTCTTACTGCCAGCAATGATTTCGGAGAACACAGTTCCTCCAGCACTGGACTTATCGTCGTAGAACCTTTGCCAGAAGCAGGGTTTGATTTTGAGGTTCAAAATGGAGGTTTGACTGTAATTTTCTCCAATACCTCTATGAATGCCACTTCTTATGAATGGCAATTTGGTGATGGAACAACGAGTACTGAAGAAAATCCTTCGCATACTTATCCTGGAGATGACCAGTATTCAGTAGTGCTTACGGTTACCAATGATTGCGGGACAGAGACCTTTTCGCAAACGGTAGTTCTGGAAACGAGTTCAAGTTCTGATATTCCAGGGATTGAGCGATTTGAAGTATTTCCAAATCCAACCAATGGACAATTTTTTATGATTTTAGAAGGGGAAGTTCCGAATGTAAAATTGAACATTTATGACATTCTGGGACAAATCGTTTTCTCGGAAGCCCTGAACGCTAATGGTGGCAAGCATTTGAGAACATTTGATGGAAAAAAAATGTCCCGAGGTATGTATATTATTAAACTGGAATCTGACGGAAAGTTTTTACAAAAACGTGTTTTGATAAATTAATTCCACTACGTTTTCTTTTTGATCAACTTACTGATACAAAAAGTGGTTTGAGTTCAAACTCTTGAAACTTAAATCGCCAAATTAGAAAGGGTTGCCGTAGATATTTATCCGGCAACCCTTTGCTTTTTTTGTTTAGTTCATTCAGGTATGCGCTAACCTACACTCCAGGTAGAGCCTTCTTTGCTATCTTTTACCTGAATATCCAACTCTTTCAGTGCATCTCTAATCTTATCAGAAGTGCCCCAATCTTTATTTGCGCGTGCTTGCTGACGAATATCCAAAATCAATTCCATCAAACCATCAGCGATGCTATTTCCTTCTGAGTCAGAAGTTTGGGTTTCGTCTTTTAATCCAAAAATTTCGTAAATAAAGGTTTGAAAAGTTTCTTTCAATTTATCCAAAGTGGTGGAAGTCAAATCGTTGAAAGATAACTGACCACCTTTCAAGCCATTTATTTTAGGAACCAATTCAAACAGACGAGCCAATGCTTTGGGTGTGTTGAAATCATCATCCATCTCTTGATAAGCCTGGGCTATCAAGTTATTGATCTCCTTGTCCAATGCTCCTTCGCTACCATTTCCAGGATGTGTTAGATTTTGCAGTGTTTGATTGCCTTCCATTAATCTTCGGTAACCCTTTTCTCCAGCAAGTAGGGCATCATCTGTCAAATCAAGGGTGCTTCGGTAGTGAGATTGCAGCATGAAAAAGCGAATCACCATGGGGCTATATGCCTTGGAAATATGGGGACTGTTACCTGAGAACAATTGCTCTGGTGTGATGGTGTTTCCATCGCTTTTTGACATTTTGCGACCATTCATTAAAAGCATATTGCCATGCAACCAATATTTTGCCGGGGCCTTGCCACAAGCTCCATAGTTTTGAGCGACTTCATTTTCATGATGTGGAAATTTGAGGTCGTTTCCACCGCCGTGGATGTCAAATTTTTCACCTAAATATTTCGTACTCATTACGGAACATTCCAAATGCCAGCCAGGGAATCCAACTGACCAGGGAGCGTTCCAACGCATCAGGTGACTGGGATCTGCTTTAATCCATATCGCAAAATCAGAAGGATGTTTTTTTTCACCCTGATTTTTCAAATCGTCTCTGGACTCCGCTATTAAGTCTTCAATTTTTCTGCCTGAAAGCGTTCCATAAACACCGTGGTCATTTGCAAACTTGGGTGTATCAAAATATACTGAACCATTTTTTTCATAGGCATATCCATTATTCAAAATCTCCTGTACCATTTCGATTTGTTCAGGAATATGCCCTGTAGCGCGTGGCTCGATGTCTGGTTCAATGATGTTAAATATGCGCATCATATCATGGAAGCCATTCATGTATTTTTGAACCACTTGCATGGGTTCCAATTGCTCCAGCCTTGCTTTTTTGGAAATCTTATCTTCTGCACCGATGTCTGCATCCCCTTCTAAGTGTCCTACATCTGTGATGTTTCTGACGTATCGAACTTTAAAACCTGACTGTAATAAATAGCGATAAATGACATCGAAACTCACAAAAGTGCGGCAATTGCCCAAATGTACATCGCTGTAAACAGTAGGTCCGCAAACATACATGCCTACACGCCCTTCATGAATGGGTTCAAATATTTCTTTTTGTCTGGTAAGACTATTATGAAGTTGTAGCTTATTTTTCATGCCGCAAAATTAAAATTCGAATTGGTTTTTTTTAGATGTCAGCCTATTTTATTACTAGGTCGCTTTGCGATTATATGTAAGGCAGCCGGGAAAAAAGGTAGGCTACAATCCAACGGGGATTTGATTCAAACTATCTACTCTTTAAATAGCAATGTTCCCACAACAGGATAATGATCTGAAAAGTTCTCTCTATAGACTTGGTGATTGATCATCTCAAAACGTTTGTCTGCCAACACATAATCGATCCTTAAACCAGGAAGTTTGCCAGCATAAGTAGTACCAATCCCACGGCCACATTCCTTAAAAGAGTCTTGAAATCCTTTAGAAAGAATATGATAAGGATAGGAAATTGGCGTATCATTAAAGTCACCCCCCAGAATGATGGGGTGAGGACATTGAGCGATATGTGCAGCTACTTTTTCAGCTTGTTTTGCTCTTTTTTTTGAAGCCTCCTTATATCTTCCAAACATGCCACCAATGTCTTCCCAGGTTTCTTTTTCCTGGATATTCCCTTTTGCTGATATTTTGTTTGCAGTATCGCTTATTTTATTGGATTGTAAATGTAGGTTGTAAACCCTGACCGTTTTGCCCCTTATATTAATATCTGCCCAAATGCAGGAATTCGAAGTGCTTTCAAATTGGATATTTCCTTTTTTAAGAATCGGAAATTTTGAAAAAATGTAGGTTTTTCTTGAATTAACAGAAGAGTTAAAATAATGGGACATTTGAAAAGAATCACGGAAAAATTCCAATGTATATTGGGTGCCTTCCTGAACAATAATAAGGTGAATTGCTCCTAAGCTTTGAAGGAATCGAGAAAATTCCTTTTTGTTGGCTCTTGCTTCTTCACCCACATGCATATTGAACAATGGCTTCAGGTCATGTGCGTTGTAACTCATCACTTTTATTGCTTTGTCAGGAATCTCTACATATCCATACCCAAAACCAATGAAATTGCTCACATTGCTCCAACCTATAATTAAGCAAATCAAAGAATAGAAAACATACCTATCTTTTTTAACCAGCCAAAATAAAATAAACAGGAAATGAGCAATTAATAACCACGGAAAAGCAAGCCCCAGAACGGAAAGCAGCCAAAAGGACTCAGGACTTACAAATGGAGAAATATATGCAAGCAGGGTGAGGAAAATTAGCACCAGATTTGTCCACCTCAAAATACGTTTTAACATTTGATTTAGCTCGTGGGATGAGCGGGTTAAAGTCCAATTCGGGTCAATATTCAAATAATGTACCTAAACTTTCTACTTTTTACCGTTTGAATGAGTTCGACGGCTCATTTTTTACTTGCGTTAAATAAAAACTCTTTTTCTTCTTCGGTAAGACTTTCATAGCCTGATTGCTTTATCTTATCCAAAATACTATCAACTCTTTCCTGATGTGACATTCCATCTTTACTTTTTGACTCAAAACGATTTTGACTTCTTTTTTGCGAGGACTGTTGCTTCTTAATATTGGGGTTTTTGTAGATGACTTTTGGACGTTTTGAGGATCGACCACCAAATAGTTCCTGAAAAAATCCAAAAACTTTATCCAGAATATTGTTTACAGGTATGGACAAATCGTTTCCCGATTTTAGTTGTCCTACAAAAAGCCAACCAAAGAAAGCTCCGCCCAAATGAGCAAAGTGTCCACCGGTGTTGTAATTGCCCCCTATCCCTACCAAATCCAAAAAGACCAAAGCTGCAACAATGTATTTTAATTTGATGTCTCCTAGCAAAATTAGCCGCATGATGTAATTTGGAGCAATGGTTCCCGAAGCCACCACCACCGCCATAACGCCAGCTGATGCACCTAAGGCATAACCTGTTGCCCCTTCGGCAAAGGGTAAAAATTTGTAGGATATCAAATAAACCAAAGCTCCAACTAAACCACCTAATAAATACAAGGGCAGAATTTTTCTATCGCCAATAAAGTCTCCGGCTATTCTGCCAAACCAGTAGAGATAGAGCATGTTGAAAAGGATATGTAAAAAATCAACATGCAAAAACATGTGGGTGAAAATGACCCAGGGATGTGTCAGGTTGTAGAATAAATCGGAAGAAAGGCAAAAGAAATGGATAAAATCTGTAAAAGTAGTTGAGTCGGTATCCCATCCATTAGCAATGATTATGATCAATCGAATCAGGTTCACAATCATAAAAACAGCTACGTTCAAAATGACCAGGCGAGTGACCATATTGCCCATTTTAAATTGCTGTTTTACATCTTCCCAAATAGATTCGAACATTGCTATAGGACTTCATTTTTTTATGGCGCTATTGTAGGTTATACAATCTTAAAGCTAACAAACAACAAAGCCAGTATTCACACTCAAAATTATAATCTTATTAATCGTTTTTCAAAAGATTTGTTTATTAGTTTTTTGATAATATCGGTTATTTTCTAGGTTTTTCGCCAATATAGAATCAAAAGGACACCAAACAAGGCACCGCCTAGATGAGCAAAGTGAGCAATTCCCGTAGAAAATGGACTCAATCCTAAATAAAGTTCAAGGGCTGCATAGATTAAAACGAAATATTTGGCTTTTATGGGAATAGGAGGAATAAGCAGCATTAAGCGATTATTGGGAAACAACATTCCATATCCAGCGAGTAAGCCAAATACAGAGCCTGATGCACCCAACATTCTCTCATAAATAGATGGAGGCATTCCCTCTAACTCTAAATACCTTACAAGGATATGGAGGATCATTGCCCCCAATCCAGTGATAAAATAGTACTGCAAAAACTTCTTTGGTCCCCAGGATGCTTCCAAAGAAGGACCAAACATAAATAATGCGAACATATTGAAGAACAAATGCATCATGCCAGCATGCATGAACATGTGCGTCACAATCTGATAAGGTTGAAAGAATGGCGAGTTTGGGAAAAATAACGCTAATTTATACCGTCCCCAATCGTACACTTCGGTTTGTCCATAAGAACCTTCTCCCATGAGGAGTATGGTTCCGAAATACATAAGAATATTGATAATGAGCAAATGCTTTACTACACCAGTAACTCTAAACATAAAATGGGTTTTAAATCAATTTCAAATCATAAGACGAATATCGAAGGAAGGTTTTTGGGCAGGGTATTTTTTCGATGAAAGGCTGAAGAAAATGCAAGAATATACACAAATGAAAATAGTTTATACTAAGTTTTCATTTTCATTTTCATTTTCATTTTCATTTTCATTTCAATTTTTAAACTTTTTCTCCAATTCCTCCAAATCGTATGTCAAAAAGCAGCTCCTCCCTGTTGGACTCTTAAAAGGGACTTCGCAACCAAACAATTGGTCAATTAATTCTTTCATTTCGATAATTGTAAGAGATTGCCCTCTTTTAATAGCAGCACTTCTCGCCATGGAGCGCGCGATATTTTCTTTGGCTCCGAGTTTCAGCTCTGTGTTCAGTTTGTATTGTTCCAGCAATCCTTCGATAAGTTTTTGTTCATCTTTTCCTCCTTTCAGGTTTGCAGGTACGCCGTGAATTACAAACGTATCTTTACCAAATTCTTTAATTTCAAAACCCAGGAGGTTGATCTCAGGTAATATTTCTTTCAAAATAGCTGCATCCGCTGGAGCCAGGGTGATATTTTTGGCAAACAATTCCTTTTGAGTATAAACTTCCTGTTTTTCCAAAATTTCCAGAAAATGTTCATATAAAACGCGCTCGTGAGCAGCTTGCTGATCAATCAACAAAAAACCAGATTTTATTTGACTGACGATATATGTTGAGTGTACCTGATAAGGATCTTTTTGCTCTTTTGAAAAAGTTTTTGAGGCGTCGTCCAATTCATTCTCTTCTGTCCACGAGCTTCCTATTGTGATGGTGTCTTCCTCATTTTCAGGAGTCTGATTGGCTTCATTGTCAAACTTATCCAATCCTTCATATAGTTTTTTCCAATTTTGAAGATTGGCTTTTTGCCTTTCTGATGTTGGTGGATTGTAATTTCCGCCAATGGAAGATCCCGAATTGTTCCCAGCAGTTGCCTTGCTCTCTATAATCATTGATTCAGGTTGTGTCGTATTCCTGGGCAAACCAAAATTTTGAGTTTGGGAAAAACTGATTTCCTGTTCAAAATCTAAAGTTGGAGTAATGGAATATTGCCCAAGTGCATGTCGTGTGGCAACTTTTAGGTAATTGTACACTAGTCGTTCATCGTCAAATTTTATCTCTTGCTTGGTTGGATGTACATTGATGTCAATCCTGGAAGGATCTATTTCTAAAAAAATCACATAGAGTGGATAGGTATCTTTTGGCAATAAGTCTTCATAGGCATTGACTATGGCATGGTTCAGATAACCACTTTTTATGAATCGCTGATTGACAAAAAACAACTGTTCTCCTCTGGTTTTCTTTGCAAACTCCGGTTTCCCGATGAAGCCATACAATCTGAGTGCATCAGTTTCCTCTTGTACGGGAACGAGTTTTTTATTGGAATTACTTCCGAAAACACCCACAATTCGTTGTCTCAATTTTCCAGCAGGCAAGTGAAATACCTCGGTATTATTGTGATGTAGGGAAAAGAAAATATCTGGGTGAGCGATTGCAATTCTTTGAAATTCATCCAAAATATGGCGCATTTCTACCGTATTCGATTTCAAGAAATTGCGCCTTGCAGGAACGTTGAAGAATAAATTTTTTACCGAAATACTGGTTCCGCCGGCACATTGACAAGCTTCTTGAGTTTTTACTTCAGAACCTTCGATGATCAATCGCGTGCCCAAATCCTGAGCATGTAACTTTGTACGCATTTCTACATGTGCTACAGCGGCAATGGACGCCATTGCTTCTCCTCTAAAGCCCATGGTTCGAATTTCAAATAAATCCTTTGCAGCACGTATTTTTGAAGTTGCATGTCGCTCAAAACACATTCTGGCATCTGTATCTGACATGCCACAGCCATTGTCAATGACCTGGATAAGTGTTTTACCAGCTTCCTTTATGATCAATTTTACAGAAGTTGCTCCAGCATCAATGGCATTTTCCATCAATTCTTTTACTACAGATGCAGGACGTTGGATAACCTCCCCCGCAGCTATCTGATTGGCTATTGAATCTGGTAAGAGCTGAATGATATCAGCCATAATTTGTTTGTTTCATTGCTTTATTCGTTCATGGTTCCAGTGTGTAGGTTGATAAACAACAATGAAATCATGACAATAGTTTATTACTCTAAGTACTGAATAATTTTTGGCAAATATACTTGAATCACTACGTATGAAACGACTATCAGACCAGCAATTACGATTAATAGTATCATATTGGATCGAAAAGTTTGCTGGGAACGGGCTCTACCTCTTGGTGTATAGCCAGCTCTGTTTCTGAATCCTGTAGACAAACGGGCTTTAACTGCCTCCGTGTCTCCCGTGCCTGCCTGCTCTGCTCTCCTTACTCTTTCCTGCAATTCCTCCTTATCGGGATCCCAATACCTGGGTATATAGCCAAATCGTTGGTGCCTGGGTACTTTAAAGAATTTCAATATTGCCATGATAATGATTTTGAAAAGTTTGTTGATCGAAGTTAGTCCTTTTGAGTGAAATTAAAAAACTCAAGACTTCTCGCAAGAACTGAGATGCAAGGACTTTGATTCTTTGGTGTGTACTTCTCTATTTGTAAAAAGGGTATATTTAAAATTGTTTAAACGATTCAAAAATTGCTTCCTCCTTTTTTAGTTGGAATGATAATATTTCCTTTCAAAAAAATTCCTAAATTTGCACCCGAACAAGTGTTCGCTTTTTTATCCACCACCACAAATCAGCCTTTAACCAATCATGCCCAAGTTTCATTCCCTGCGTGTACGAGAAATTCGACAGGAAACAGATGATTGTGTATCTGTTTCCTTTAAAGTGCCCAAAGAATTGAATTCAGAATATGAATTTATACAAGGGCAGCATTTGACCTTAAAAACCCAACTCAATGGGGAGGAGGTTCGTCGCTCCTATTCAATCTGTACAAGCCCTCTGGAAAATGATTTGCGTGTAGCCATCAAAAAACTGGAAGGTGGGCGATTTTCTACTTTTGCCAATGATCAGCTTTCAGAAGATGATGCGCTCGACGTAATGACTCCTATGGGGAATTTTTATACTGAACTTTCAGGTGACAATGAAAAGCATTACGTTGCATTTGCTGCCGGCAGTGGCATCACTCCGATTATTTCCATCCTAAAAACTACTTTGGAGAAAGAACAAAAAAGTCATTTTACTTTGTTTTATGGCAATCGTTTCAGTGACTCCATTATTTTCAAAGAGCAAATTGAAGCCTTAAAGAATGTTCATCTTGGTCGCCTGAGTGTGCACCATATTTTAAGTCAGGAGCATATTGGTTCAGAATTGTTCTACGGTAGAATTGACGATGAAAAATGCCGGGCTTTTTGCAAATATTTAATTGATCCGGCAGAAGTGGATGAATTTTTTATTTGTGGACCGGAGTCTATGATTCATTCCGTTCGGGAAACTTTAGATTCGCTGAAAGTGGACAAAAAGAAAGTTCATTTTGAGCTCTTTACTTCCCCTGTTGGAAAACTGGGAAGCTCAAAATCCCGAAAAAGTACTTCCAAATCAGTCCTTTCAAAAATCACCGTCACACTTGATAACGATACATTTGAAGTCAGTCTCAATAGTACCAAAGACACTATTCTTGATGCCGCCTCTAAGTCAGGTGCTGATCTTCCTTTTGCTTGTAAAGGAGGCGTTTGTTGTACCTGCAAAGCCAAAGTATTGGAAGGGAAAGTAGAAATGGAGGTAAATTATGGATTAGTGCCCGAAGAAGTAGAAGCGGGTTATGTCCTTACTTGCCAGGCCCATCCAAAAACGAAAGAAGTTGTAGTTAGTTTTGATGAATAACTGATGTCTCGCTCCAAAAATATTATTCGGCAGCTTTGGCCGCCGTTTTCAAAAAATCCCGATGTGCGTAATATCAGTGAATAATTCATCTAATAACCATAGTATCATAGCATCAAATAATGCCTGCCAAGACCAAGAAACAGATCATTTTTGAAACTGCTGCCAAACTCTTTCAGGAAAAGGGTTATCCAGCAGCTTCCATGCGTGAATTAGCTACTCGGGTTGGTTTGAAGGTATCCAGTCTTTACAGCCACATTGGGAGTAAAGAGGAAATATTACAAAAGATTTGTTTTGACAATGCGAGTCATTTCATAACAGGTATATCTGAAATTGAACAACTGCCCGTTACAGCAACGGATCAAATAAAAGCACTCATAAAACTACATATAAAAATTGCAACAGAAGATGTTACCTCTATTACTGTTTTCAATGATGAATGGAAGTTTCTAAGTGAACCAAAGTTGTCTGAATTCTTGAAAATGCGGAAAGATTACGAGCATAGATTCAGTGCCATTATTCAGAAAGGAGTGGACAATGAAGAGTTCAAAGATTTAAATGTGACAATTGTGCTGTTCTCTATACTTACATCTGTGCGCTGGCTGCATTATTGGTATCATGAAGGCAGAAGCATCTCTTACGAAGATTTGGAAGAAAATATCCTGACCATATTAATGACGGGGGTTCAAAAGTGAAAATTCCTTTTGTCCATGATGTTGTAAAAGAATATTCATTTGTTCTTCGGTCAATCCATGTTGATATCGACAAAATAGTTTTAGCTGATCTTTTTTAATCTGATTTAGAGGAGGACGAAATTTGTAATCTGGATTGACAATATTGGCAAATGCAACAACTGCCATTCCCCATACTGCAATTTTTGTCGCTCCATTTCCCCATTCTTGAACTTCCATAGAAATACCTAATGCTGCATTGGAAGCTCCAAGAAAAAACATCATTGGGGTCTTTCCTTCTGCACGATATGGCTCAATGATTTTTATCAATTTAACCTCATTCAAGGAAGTTTTGTAAAGTTGTTGACCTACTTGGAAGTATAGTATTTCATCTTGAAAGGAAAGCAGTTCGACTTGCATGTCGGATTCATCCGTTAAATCCAAACGAGCCCTGTCACCTTTGGCTTTCAATTGATAAGTCGTCTTGCAAGAAAAACACGAAAAAGCAATCAAGAGTAGAAAAATTATGTTTGTGGTTTTCATGATTTGCGTGCTTTTTTAATTAGATGAGAGAGGCGAGACGAGAGAGCAGAGATAGCAAGGTCTCGCTTCTCTCCTCTAATTATCTGGATTGATTTTAGAGTTAAAAAAGTCTGTTTCAAATTGCTCCTTTTTCACTAGCCACTGTTCATAGAGATTCATTATTAAGTCATTATCGAGTTCAAATTTTTCGTCATTTTGGGAAACATCTTCACTTTCCAACCACGAATTGCGCAACCATTCAATGTAATAGCCTTCTGAATAAATGAAAAGAGTCGTTTCTGCTCCGGCTTTTGACTTTTGAGTTTGAAAGTTTAATTCAAATTCTTGTGCTGGATAGGTGATGAAATACTGCTTGTCAGAAGCATTCAGATTTTCAATTCTGGAGGTATTGGGGTATTCTTTTTTGGGAAGGATATTTTGAGCTTTAATTTCATTTACAGATACAGCTTTTTGCCCTTCAAAACTGGCACTTAGCCAGTCCAACATCCAATTATCTGGAATGAATTTCAAGCGGACTTTTACTTCCTTGTTATTTTTGGTTGGAATCACAAAACCTCTGTAGCTCCAGGCAATGGGACCTTGATCTGGAAGATATTGAATCTCCTTCCAGTCCCCTTTTTCATAAATCTCGATGGTCATGCCGAAATACTTTTTATAGAAATTTCGAAACTTCAGCATAGGGAGGACCTTATCACTTTCTTCTGTTAGCCAATTGATGGCTTCAAAATCTTGTTGATCTAAAATGACATCATAAAAAAAAACAGAATTGAGCAAAGTATTGCGCATTTTCAAACCCAGAAAAAGGTTAGAATGATTTTCAGGATTTGGAATCGAAAATTCGATGAAATCTTTGGCTTTAGGGTTTTCCAAAATAGATTCGGTCATAGACAGTGGACTTTGATACCAGCCATTGCCTTCATGCTCAAGCAAAGAGAATATTTCTTCTCCAGCACTGTTCTTAACCTGTTCAATTAAATTTTCTTTGCCCATCAACATGATTTCCTGCTTTTCCTTGGGAGCAAGCCCTTTTTTTATTATTGGAAAAGCAAGCATATTATCGGCATGATTGACCTGCCAAATAGAGAGTTTGTTAATGTAATGGGTTTCCATCGCTTCATTCCTCAGAATTAATTGAAAACTACCGTTTTCTCCAATCTCTGGATCGATTACCTTGTCAACATCTTCCTTTTCTGAGAGTTGAGACACGCTGTAACTAAATCCCTCACCTTGAAGTTGATGTCCCTCTTCAGCAAGGGTATAATAGGTGGGACAGGAACCAAAAATAATCACCCCCAAAACTGTAGTTCCAACAATCCCAACCGGAATTGAAGCCAATAATACGTCAGGGTCTATATGGTCTGGATAAATTTCCAAAGCAGCGACTTTGGATAATTCTACACCTGAAACGGGTATGGTATTTTCAGATCGAAGAAGATCATACATCACCGCCTGACTTTTGGCATACAGCATTTTTCCTTCTTCATTTACAGTAACTCGAAAACCAGTTGGAAAAATAATCAAAGAACCATCATACAAATGGGCTTTGACGCCTTCATTAGTCTGATATTCATAGGTTAGGAAATCTTTTGGCAACTCTCGTACCTTGGTAGAATGGACAAAGCATCCAAAATTGGTGAGACAAAAAAGAAGTAAAAGAATAAATGCGGTTCTTCGAATCATAAAGAGGTGTTTTTGGTTGAATTCTCAGATGATGGAAAGCTGAAAATACGAATTGAAGTTGGGGTTAAAAAAAGAAATAGTGCTTTTTGAGCTGGAGATTGTGATTTTCAAAAAAGGTTTTGATTTCAACAACTCCTGAGGGAGAAGCGACCCCTACGATAATTTGAGGACTTTGAAGGTCTTTTATGATTTCAAAATTTTGCATTTGAACACCAAATAATTCAATGCCCCATTTTTTGGGATTGTTGCAGACCCATTGAAAGTTTACTCCATTTTCTGAAAGTAATCTGGCTAGTTTCTTACCTTTTCGTCCTGCCCCCCAGATAATTAATGGTCGTTTGGGGTTATAATCCAGTTTAAGGAACCAAGGCAGCTTTAAATCAAAATATTGATTATTGGAATAGGTCTCAGAAGTGCGAGATGTTCTTGTTGCCCAGTCGCGCCAGTAATGTATTATTTCGGGACTACTAACAATTTTTAACCCTTTTTGATAAAATCGAAAACACAAATCGTAATCTTCCGGATAGGTGATGCTTTCAAAAGCCTGGCAGCGAATCAATTCTTCTCTCCAGGTCATCCAGCAAGGTGAGGGGATGACACATTCCTTATATATTTCATCAAAATTATTGCCCTTAATGGTTAATGCATTCAGCCACTGCTCGTATTTCTGATACCCTTCTTTCACACCAGTTTCAGAGAAATATTGGACACAAGCGGTTGCAATGTGACCTTTCCCATTTTTTAGAAGAAGTGATTTTAAGACTTCCAATTTTTGAGCGGCCATCAAATCATCTGAATCCATCCGAGTGATCAATTCGCCAGTACTTTTTTCAAAAGCCAGTTTCAAAGCTGGAATAATGCCTTTTTGCTGGTTTTGGAAAACTCGGATTCGAGGATCTTTTTTAGCAAATTGATTCAATATCTCAAGGCTATTATCTGTAGAGACATCATTGACGGCAAGGAGCTCCCAATTGTTTTCAGTTTGTTTAAGAATGGAATCTATGCAAGCAGGCAAGTATTTGGAGGTGTTGAAAACAGGTAAGAGAATACTGATTTTCATATCTCATAACACCTTCAGAGGGGCGTTTTTG
>JBGTQJ010000008.1:0-73342 GCA_041941305.1 Saprospiraceae bacterium | reverse complement strand
TCAAAAAAAACAAAAACGCCCCTCTTTAAGATTTTCCTCAATTAAACTTTATAAAAAGGTACTTTCACCACTTTTGCTGCCAGTCGCTTATTTCTTACCGCTATCTGTATATCAGTTCCCTCAGCTGCAAATTCTTTCTTTACATAACCCATTCCTATTGGTTTCTCCAATGAAGGAGACATGGTACCAGAAGTCACTTTCCCAATTTCATTACCATCCATATCTTCTAAAGGATATCCGTGGCGCGGCACTCTTCGGTCTAGCACTTCTAATCCAACCAGCTTACGGGTGATGCCTTCAGCTCTTTGTTTTCGGAAAATTTCAACTGAGTTAAATTCTCCTTTTTTTGTTTTTGTAATCCAACCTAAGCCTGCTTCAATCGGAGAAGTCGTATCATCAATATCGTTGCCATAAAGCGCATAACCCATTTCCAGACGGAGTGTATCTCTTGCTCCCAAGCCTACGGGCATTATTCCATAATCTTTTCCGGCTTCGAAAACGGCATCCCACAGTTGAGCGAGCTCATTGGAATTGACATACAATTCAAACCCTCCGGACCCAGTATAACCTGTGGCAGAAATAATCACATTATCGATCCCTGCAAATTTCCCTTTCACGAAAGTGTAATACTTGATGGCACTCAAATCTGTATCTGTTAGGGATTGTAAGGCTTCAGCTGCTTTTGGACCCTGAACAGCAAGTAAGCCAGCTTCCTCAGAAATATTGATGAGTTTAGTATCAAAAGTATTGTGCTGAGAAATCCAGTTGAAATCTTTTTCGATATTTGAGGCATTGACTACCAACATAAAAGCCTGCTCTCCTTCTGCGCAATTATCTTCTGGAAGGCGATACACCAATAAATCATCAACAACACCTCCAACGTGATTGGGGAGGCAGGAATATTGAGCATCCCCTATTTCTAATTTGGATGCATTATTGGTAGTAACTTTTTGAATCAAATCAAGTGCCTCCTTGCCTTTGACTATAAACTCGCCCATGTGCGATACATCAAAAACGCCTACATTGTTTCTTACACAAGCGTGTTCTTCTTTTATGCCAGCATAGGAAATGGGCATGTTATAGCCTGCAAATTCCGCCATTTTGGCACCAAGTGCAATGTGCTTTTCAGTTAAGGGTGTGGTTTTCATATTGTTCATTTACAAATTTTACCAAGGGATCCCCTTGGAAGGATTTACGAATATGGATTAGGGAGAACAAAGGAAATCTTATTCTGTCAAAAGATGAAATTTTCAAAAGTAAACTTGCTCTTACCAAACCAGGCTCAATCTGACTTTTGAATTGCTATACTTTCAATAATATCCCCTATTTCAATTTGGTGCACCACTTCCATACCCTCCGACACCCTTGCAAAAATAGTGTAGTTGCCATCGAGGTGAGGCGTTGGAGAATGCGTAATGAAAAACTGGGTACATTCTGTATGGTTCCCTGCCGAAGCCATCCCTACATATCCTGCTGCATCGTAATGCAAATAGGGTAATTCTGAACGGATGGAATAATCCAGGCTACCAAAGCCATCTCCTCTGGGGCAGCCTCCCTGAATCACGAAATTGGGGACGACCCGATGGAAGTTTTTGCCTTCATAAAAATCTGTTTTTACCAATTGCAGAAAATTGGCGACTGTGCCGGGCGCAACGTCGGGAAGCATTTCCAGTTCAATTTCTCCTTTAGCAGTTTTGATCACGACTCTTGTTGACTCATCAAAATCATTTAAGTGTCTCCATTCAATCGGATGATTGAATGCTGGAGTCATTGGTGCACTTTCATCGTTTCCTCTAAAATAATCCAATGCTTTTTTGACTTCATTATAGGTCTCTATTTCTTGGGGCAAACTCAACTTTTCAAGTGCTTTTTCCAGAAAACCTATACTATCAATGGCGCCTTTGAAAAAATAACGCGGTTTGGCAATTGTACTTGCAGCAGCATACATCATCCCGGCATCACCGCTCTGAATGGCTTCCACTAAATAACCGCCTAGCTCCTTCCGGACATTCCGATAACCTGCACCAAAGAACTTTCTAAAATCATCTCCGTCTTTATTGCAAATATTGTCAATGGCTTCAATGCTGGCTGTTCGAATAACAGGAATGTCTGAGGGAAAAGCGACTTGCTTGATGTAGTTGTAATTCCAACCATATTCACTCAATGCCTTAATAACCCCCGCCTTTTCATAATCATTGGTCGAGTTGAGATAGCGCTGTTTGAGCTCCCAGTTGATAGATTGTATTGAGGTGGTAAAATAGGTTGGCAAATGTCTTAAGGCTGCAGTATAGAGTGCCAATTGAACCTGCCAATGCGCTGAATCTTTTGACAATCGCCAATATTGGGTAGCTTCACGAGCGGTGCCATTGGAAATGAAAAAATTGGCAGAAGTAAGTGCTACAGGAAGCGATTTGTCTTTCAGTGCTACAAATACAGTGGGTTGTACTTGATCGTATTCAAAATTGGATAATGCCCTAATGATGTTGCATTTGACGCGATAGTCCTGCTCTACATTCAATTGATAAATCAGTGCATTTAGGGCAGCCTCAGTTTTGGTTTTTCCTAATCCAATAGCCAATGCCATTCTGATTCTCGGATCATCTTCTTTTTGAATGGCATCTGCAATTTCCTTATCGGCATCATCTGGAAACCTGATTTTTTCAGCTCTATAAAGGTAATTGGCAGCGATCATACGCACACGATCAGGATTTGCCCTGTTGGTGGTCAATTCCAACATTTTGGCAGTACCCTTTCGGCTGATTTTTTCTCTTAGTGCAAAGCGGTAAATTCCCCAGGCTTGTCCTTCCAATAAAACGGTATCAGTCGATTTGTAGGTACTGATAGTGGCCAGGTTGTCTAACATTTCTTCGTCTCCACATTTCCCGATGGCTTCCAATATAGCAGCATTTGCATAAGATTGGCCAAGCGTATCATATGCATCAAAAGCAGCGATCAATCTATTTTCATTGGCTGATTCACCCACCTGACCAATAGCATATGCGGCAGCCACTTTTACGTCTTCTATGGGGTCAAGTAACATAACATATAAGCTATCCAAAGCCTCTGGTTTTTTTATCGATGCGAAAGCCATTGTAGCTGCATATCTGTAAGTAGGGTCTTTGTGCCGGAAGTAGTGGTACAGACTGTCCAGGTTTTGCCTATCCTGAAAGTCGTAAATTTTTTGGAGGGTTTTATTTTTAAAATTCAGATCAATATCAGTCAACACTTCTTCAGTGGGTGGGATACATTGATGGAATATAAGGATGCCAAATAAAAGCAACCAGAAAAGTGATCGGTTCATCTGCGATGTTTGTTTGCTTGAAAATTTTGCCAAAGATAACAGGGAATTAGAAATGTTAAAGTAGCTTTTTTAGATTTGGAGTTCTTATCTAAAGCATCTCTATTATGAATGGAAAAATTATCAAAACTGTAGATTGTGGAACTGCATGGGTACCACAAAGTTCTGTGGGAATGAGCGGCACTTTAAGATAGGAAGCATTTTCAAAATGCCTCCTATCTACATCTTACAGTAATAGGATTAGCAGTTAAGATCAATTCAGATTTCTTTGAAGATCAAAATTACCAATGGTGTCTGCCTCTTCAAACTCTAATTCATCTCCAAAGGGATCTTCAAACAATCCATCTTCCTTGGAATCAAACTCGTCCTCTCCAAAGATGGAGGCGTTTTCGTAGAGGTCGCAATCCAGTTCAATATTGACGGGAATATCAGGAATCGGGAATTGAGCTTTATAGTTATAATTGGCAGTAGAATCTGCCTCCAATGCTTTCATGAATTTAATAAAGAATGGACGTGCCATTCTGGAGCCTTGACCATTGCCAAGGTCGAGAAAACGAATCCAGCGATCCTCACCGCCTACCCATGTAGCAGTTACCAGATTTGGAGTGATGCCAACAAACCAGCCATCCACATAATCATTCGTCGTTCCCGTTTTTCCGCCTACTGGACTTTTCAAACCTAAACCACCTGAGGCATATTGAAGCATTTGTACCATTACATAATTTTTATCAGATTCCAAGCCCACATTTTCTTTTTGCTGATAGGTATTAGGGTATATTTCTCTTCCCGTTTTGTCTTGAATTTTAGAGATAAAAACGGGTTCAAGATAGGTGCCATTATTCGCAAAAGCAGAATAGGCTCCAGCCATTTCCATGACGGTTAAGTCACAAGAACCCAGGCATATGGAGGGGACATCAGGTACACGTAATTGCCCATTCGGATATTTTTTGTCGACATCAATTCCCAGCTCTCTCGCCAAATCGCGAACTTCTTTTGTACCTCCCAGGCGTTTCATCAGCTCTACTGAAACTGTATTGACAGATTTACGAAGGGCATGCTTTAAAGTCATACGCTCACCAGTGTATTCACCTGAAGAGTTAGCAGGCGTCCAGGGCTCCAACAATTGGAAACTTTTCTCTCCGGGAAAGATCGTTCTTGGCAAATCATCTATAGGCTCGCAAGGAGAAATACCTAGTTCCTGAATTGCTTTGGCATAAACAAAGGATTTAAATGTGGAACCCACTTGTCGGTTGGTACTGGTATGGTCAAATGCAAAATATTTCTGATTAATTCCGCCAATCCAGGCTTTTACAAATCCCGTGCGAGGATCGATAGCAATGGAACCTATTTGGAGGAAATTGTGGTGGTATTTAATTGAATCCAATGGGGTCATCACGGTATCAGTTTCCATTTTATCATTATAGGCAAAAACCCTCATCTTGACTTCTTCGTCGAAGGCTATTTCTACAGCTTCTTCCAGCTTTTCCCAATTCGATTTGATGATCTCCCACTCTTTCCTTTTGATAGCTGCCCGATATTGTTTGACCATGTCGTCATCGATCAGATTTTGACTTTTCAATCTCCTCAAATAAGTTTTGCTTTTCTCCGCCTCCAACATTCGCTCAATGTCAATATCCCTTAATCGTAGCCCCTCAACTTTAGCAGTTAAACGCTTCAATAAATCTTCTGACAAATAATTATTGCGCATAGCTAAGTACCTGTCGGAATTTTGGATCATTTGTTTCAATTTCCACTCTCGGGCTCGCAATTCTCCCTGAGTAGTTTCTTCATCTCTATACCTCCAGGGGTTTTTGCTTCGACTGGTCCAGTAGCGATTAAATTTTCGTTGCAAAGAGGACATATGTTCCCACATGGCTTCCTCTGCATGTTTTTGATAGATTGGATCGATGGTGGTAAAAATTTTCAAGCCATCTCTATAGATATCATAAGGTTCGCCATTTGATTTTTTCTTGGAATGTTCTCCTTTCAAAATGTTTTTCAAATGTTTGCCCAATTCCATTCTGAAATATTGAGCCAAACCTTGTGTATGTGTTTTTCTGGTAAAATTGGAAATATCCAAAGGCAATGCCCTTAGGGAGTCGTAAATTGTTCTATCCAGATAATCATTCTTCAACATTTGTTTCAAGACTACCTCTCGACGATGTCGGACGGTATCGGGTCTTCTTCTTGGATTGAATAGAGAAGGATTTTTCAGCATACCCACGAGCATGGCTGCTTCTTCTACGTTCAAAGAATCTTGTGGTTTGCCAAAGTATGTCTCAGCAGCAGCCACAATGCCATAACTATCGTACAGAAAATCAAACTTGTTCAAATACATCGTCATGATTTCCTGCTTCGTGTATTTACTTTCCAACCTTACTGCAATGATCCATTCTTTTAACTTTTGCACAACCCGCTGAAAACCAGCAGCTTTTTTGCCGGTAAATAACAATCTGGCCAATTGTTGGGTGATGGTACTGGCACCACCAGCACTTTTCTTTTGCAATAAAATTGTTTTAAATCCAGTACGCCCCAATGCTCTGAAATCGATACCACAATGATTGTAGAATCGCTCATCTTCTGTAGATACCAATGCATTGTGAATATTATCGGAAAGTGCTCCAAAGTTTACAGGAACGCGGTTTTCTACAAAGTACCTGCCCAAAACTTCTCCATTAGAGGCATATACCTGTGAAGCCAATTCATTTTGTGGATTTTCCAACGCTTTGGTGTCTGGTAAGTCTGTAAAGGAAAGCCCTATGAAAAGCAAGACAATACCTACAAAGCTAGCTGCCAGTAGATACCACATTCCTTTAACAATAAACTCATGGTTTTGCTTGATTGGTCCCCATTGATCCTTTGGTGGAAGTGGTGGCAACATGGGTATTCTGGGCTGAGGATTTGTTTCTGGTTTTGGTTCTTCTTTTGGTGCTGTGCTTTTTTGAATATTAATATCAGGTTTTTTGGATACAATTGGTTTTTCAGGAATAGTTTCCGCTATTTCTTTTTTTACAGGTGGGTCACTTTTTATTTCTTTTGAAGGCTGAGTTACTTGCGATACACCATTTGCATACATTTCATTGATGCTTGGTACATTTTCTTTTTCTTCCAGAGCTTCATTCAATTCTTCTTTTCTATAGACGAAATGATCTTGAGCAGCTGCTTCATCAATGCTTTCATCTACTACCTCCTCCTCGATTTCTTCCTCAATTTCCACAACAGGAGATGAATCTAAAACTGCATCTATATCAATATCTTCTTCAGAAGATTCCGGCTCTTGTCTAGATAGTTTTGAGCTTGAAGTTTCTTTCGAAGCTATATTTTCTGAATCCTGAATAGGATGCTCCTCACCTTCTTGGTTTGACTTGATATTGTCTTCTGACATAAATCAAAATTTTTATCTCAATGTATGTTTGAGTACTGCACTCACCCAATTTGCCGGGCAGGCTTTATGGGGTTGAGTTTTGGTAAAAAATGTAATACACGCTGTCTGAATAAAGGATTAATCTGCCA
Source organism: Saprospiraceae bacterium (assembly GCA_041941305.1). GTDB lineage: Bacteria > Bacteroidota > Bacteroidia > Chitinophagales > Saprospiraceae > JANSWP01. The sequence continues at coordinate 66,531 of JBGTQJ010000008.1, read as the reverse complement.
AATTAATCCAGGGAAACCTATTTTGCCAACAAAGATAAAAAGAAGTCCCTCAAAACAATTATTCAAATGATTATTCGGGGTGAGAGAGGGAGTATTTGTGAAAAAAAGGATGAATTAATATTGTTTCAAGTTTTTGAAAACTGCTTCAATATTGTTCGAAATTGGCACAAACGATGTTTAACAATTTTAAACCACCTTTAAGCCACTTTGAACTAAGTTGTTATAAAAAGCCATACTTTCCAAAATCATTTCTTTATCGCAAGTTTGATTGATAGTTACCGCTCCAATCGGATTGATTAATGAAAAATTAATTTGCTGATTTTCATTCTTTTTATCTTTCTGCATCAATCTTATCATCTCATGGAAAGCAGATTCATTTAATTCATAAGCATCATACAATCGAAGTAAGCAGGAAGCAATTTCTTCCACTTTTTCAAATGGCAATCCTATAATTTTGTGAGATAACCAGGTTTCGCAAATCATTCCAATCGCAATCGCCTCTCCGTGTAGCAAAGGATTTGTACTTTTCAAAGCCCAGCTTTCAACAGCATGACCTATTGTATGTCCAAAGTTCAATGCTTTTCGCAATCCTTTCTCGAAAGGATCCCTTTCCACAATTCTTTTTTTGATCAATAAAGATGGTTTCAAATAATCTTCCCATCGAACATCATCAAGACTATCAATTTGACTCAAAGTCACCCACTGTTCATGGTTTGCTATGAGACTATGTTTAATTATTTCTGCAAATCCACTTCTGATTTCTCTCCTTGGCAAGGTTTTCAAAAATGTAGGGTCAATGTATACGCCAAGTGGATTTTTAAATATACCGATGCTGTTTTTGACATCTGAAAAATCAATACCCAGTTTGCCTCCAATGGAAGCATCAACCTGAGAAAGCAAGGTCGTCGGCATCTGAATAAAATCCATCCCCCGTTTAAAAGTGCTGGCACAAAAACCACCCATGTCTCCAATGACCCCCCCTCCCAAATTAATGGTCAGAGAGCTTCTTTCTAAATCTGTAGCCATCATGTTGTTCCAGATATCCTGGCAAGTCTGAATTGTCTTATAGGCTTCTCCAGAGGGGATTGATATAATTGTAAAGTCTTGAAAATTAGTTTTTTGTCTTAGGATGGGAAGGCAATCTCGTTTTGTGTTTTCATCTACCAAGACAGCAATTTTTGAATATTTCTTCTGTCTCAGAAAATCATTAAAGTTTTGCCAAAAATCGCCGATAAAAATGGTATAGTCGGTAAGCGCTATGGTTTGCATATAATTCTATTCATCAATTACTCAATAAATCAAGATGTTGTTCAAAATTGTTCACTGATGGAACAATACAATTTTGAACCACCATTAAACTATTTTTGAACATCCTATTAATGAGCAAAGTCAACCTCAAAATTTCCCTGGATTCGTTCCATTGGAGGATTGTAGTATCCATATTTTATTTCCGGAAATTCGTCTTTAAGTCTGCGCATCAATTCCCTAACGCCCATGGTATCCTCTGTTTCGGTCACACCTACTTTTTTCAAATACCAATCGGGGTCAATATTGAAGTTTCGCCATTGTATCATTTTCAAACCAGTCTCTTTAATGAGCTTTCGCAGGGATTGGTATTCGTCTTCACTATCGGTCATGCCTGGGAAAACGAAATAGTTGATGCTTGTCCAGCCGCCGTGTTTATTGACAATTCGAATGCTTTCAACAATGTCTTCGAATTCGTAATTATTTGGACGATAATAGTTGGTGTACAACCATTTTTGGGCAGAATTGGTGCTCACCCGAATGCTATTCAGGCCTACCTTACACAATTTTTCTATGGCATCTGGTTTGCTCCCATTGGTATTAATGTTGATACTTCCCTTTTGGGTAAATCTTCTGATTTGAATAATCGCTTCCCGGATCGTTTCCCACATCAAGATCGGATCTCCTTCACAACCTTGTCCAAAGCTGGCTATCGGAAAATCGGCTGTTTCCAGATGTGCAACCGTGTATTCCATGATTTCTTCAGCAGTAGGCTTGAATGTAAGGCGGTCATGGCTGGAGACTATTTGCTCTTCGTCAGGTTGGAGAGAAATGCAACCAACACAGTTTGAGTTGCAAGCAGGAGAACTTGGAATGGGACACTCCCAACGCCCCATAAAATAATTTCTTGCAGCTGGACAATGATAAGTGAGTGCACAATTATTCGCCAAATGTTCAACGACTCGATTTTGTGGAAACCGTTCTCTTAAAGTGGCAATTCCACTTTGTACAATGTTGGCATCAAAACCTTCAGATTCTTGTCGAATATCGTCTTCTACTCTAATGGCAGCTACATAAAACTTGTCATCCAGCCATCCTGCAGCAGTATAGCAAAAGAGCGGTAAAACAGGTGCATCTGGCTCGTTCATATAGGAAGCGAGAAATAAACCTGTATGTGCTGGAGGCACAAAACTCGCTACTGCCCAACCCTTTTGGCAAATGCGCATTTCGCCTGTTCGAACATCGATGCCGATTCCTCTTCTCCCGGGTAACTCATAGAGGTTTCCACCTTCAGGGAGTTCTATCCAGTCTTCATTTGGAACAGGATATGCATAAAAACCACTCCGTCCACAGGCATAAAGACTTGTATCTTCATAGATGTTTCCTGCGCCATCAGAAAAAAGTAAATATGGAGATTGATTGATTGCCATTTTTGAAATTTGCCGCAAAGGTACACAAACTAAAAATCGCTATCCAGAATATCTGGAATTTCCTCCCTGGAATGGAAATTATTATTGAAATGATCCAAAATATAGTGGTTTGACAAATAAACCAGACCTAGAAATAATACGCCATAGCCGAAAACACCCATGCCGATGGTCACATAGGGAGCATTATTGATCTCATGCAAAAGTGAAAACATCAATACTGAAAACCCTACCAAGCCAATTATTAATAGAATTATCATCCCTATTCTTGCCCACTTTTTTTGGAGTAAAAATGCTATTGCATTAATAAAATAGAGTAATAAGAGAACACCTGTTATAAAAAGCCAGGTTTTATCTTCTTCGGTTCGGCTATCAAAGCGAGCGTCGTCAATTAGTTGGAAATAAACACCCGCTATTAAAAATCCCAGGCACAATGCACCCAATCCAAAGAAAGTAGCGAGGTTGATATTATTTTTGAACATGAATCAAAGATATAAAAATAGCCTTGGCTCCAGCCAAGGCTACAAAAGTCGTCGAAAAACTACCTATTATAGCGAGCAGATTGTATGATGCAAAAACAGGCAAATCATTTGCCTGTGCTGCTCGCAGTTTAAGCCTGTTTAAAATTCTTTTCAAACTGAGAATCAATAGCTTAGGGTTCTGGCGAAGAATTAATGAATGAGTTTATCGGGATAAACAATTGAATTAATTCAAAGCCAGGTTCGTAAGAAATTGGTTTTTCCCATCCCAAAGGGAGTCCCCTGGACAAGGGATGCCTGTGGCACAGAAGTAAAATTTTAAACAAGCTCTAATGCAATTTAAACCTTACAGGTAAGTTGAATTGTACCCGTACAGGTTTTCCTCGTTGTTTTCCAGGCAGCCAATTGGGCATGGATTTTACAACTCGCAGGGCTTCTTTTCCACAACCTGCACCAGGATCTCTTACAATTTCTGCGTTCGAAATACTCCCGTCTTTTTCTACAATGAAACGGATGAAAGCCATTCCTTCAATACCGTTTTCCCTTGCCATCGCAGGGTAATTCAAATTTTTGCTCATGAAAGCATAAAGCATTTGTTCTGCACATTGCTTTTTTTCTTCTTTTGATAGGCCGTCCTCCTCGCATCCAGAAAAACGGGGCATTTCTTCTACAAACTTGAAAAAAGGTGGCGCTTCAATTTCTGGTTCCGGCAATTCAATTTTTAGAGCAGGTCCTCTGTCTTTCTCAGATTTGAAAATTTTTTCGGAAGGTTTAGCATCTGTTTTAGTTGGCTTCTTGTCCTCAATGGGCTCTTCAATAAAATCTGGCTGCTTCTCTTGAATGATCTGCTCAACGGCTTTCATCTTAGGAGGAATGGGAATTGGTTTTTTTTCATGTTTTGTTCGAATCACTTCCGTATCAATAAATGCTTCCGGTTCCAGGTCAAATTCCTGAAAGACGGGAGGTTTCGAAGTCCAATTAAAAGCATAGATGACCATAGATAGCGCGATTACTAAGCCCAATTTGAAATGACGACTTCTATTTTTTTGAAGTTTTGAAATATCTAATCTTTTCATAGCTAAACGGCTTTATAGAGGCAATTGAATTTCACCTAAGCCAAAGTCAATTGCCTTAATGAAAAAAATGGAGAACCTGTAAAATTGATATTTGGGTAATTCTAAGTCATTTATTGAGGGGGACATCGGGGGAAGCCGCCAAAATTCTTAAAGAGAGCCGTTTTTTTATTAATTTCAGAAGGAAAATAATCAAAAAACGGCTCTCTAAGAAACAGTATTGCCTCCTCTGGGTGGCAATTTTCTCTCATCGCTTTGTGATGTCCGCCCATTATTCATCGATACCTCTTGTGGAAAGCTTTCGGAAATTAAGATGTGGAGAATATTCTTTTTGGTGGGTATTGGTTCAGAATTTTGGTTTGTACAAATTCATGCATTATTTTACTCGCAAATTTTTTATCACTACAAAACGTAAGACATGCTTGATAATGTAAAAAACAGAATCGAAGAACTTAGCACAGAAGGGTATGACTTTCCAGCTGCTTCCTACCTCAGCCAGGGTTGGGATATTTATAAGCAGCAGCCTTTCTCATTTATTGGATTTTTGATTATTGCCTTCTTGATTACAATTGTTGTTTCTCTTATTCCTTTAGTTGGAACAATTGCCAATTCTTTGATTTTTGGACCTGTTTTAGGCGTTGGATATTATATAGTAGCGAATAAAATCAGGGTCAACCGATTTGAAGACTTTGGCGATTTCTTTAAGGGCTTCAATAAAGTAGGACCACTTGCTTTGGCAGCGCTCACCATGTCTGTCATTATTTTAATTGCACTATCCCCAACGATTTATTCGGTTTATTCTTCTGGAGTTGTCGAATGGTATATGGAAGTTCTCCAAAATCCATTTGAGACACCACCTTTGGAAGACTTGGAGGGAATGTTTACGAGTACCGATGTATGGATTTTTGCATTAAATCTAATTCCGGTTATCTACCTGGCAGTTGCGTACTCGTTCGCGTATATGTTCATCGTATTTTACGATCTTGATTTTTGGGACGCCGTTGAATCAAGTCGTAGAGTTATTACAAGGCAATGGTTTTCTGTATTTGGAATGTACGCCTTGATTTTTCTAATGTTTATTGGTGCTGGTTTGGTATTGGCTTTAATGGCAGTGATTCCCGTTCTAGGATTTATTATGATCTTTTTTGGTGGTGTTGCAATGCTTCTTATATCCCCATTCATTTCTTGCTCAGTCTACGCTGCTTTTGCAGGTACGATGAAGTTGGAAGAAACGACAGCGGAGGAGGATGATATTCTTGATCATTTGGTGGAGTAAACATTGACATTTTTCAGGAAGATTTTAAAGTATTCTAAAATCTTCCTGAAAGATATAATCAGTCATTTCACTTTAGCAAAATTGTTATATTTGCCCATCACATTTTAGGTTTCCGGTTCACTATTCAAACAACCAAATAAATTAATTCACCAAAACCCGTGACACCATGCTCCACGCTTTCCTGCACCGGATATTTGCTCCCCTTCTTCTGGTTTTTATTTCCAATGTTATTCAATCTCAATGTCTGGGTTATACCACCCCAGACACTTTTTATGTATGCCAATCGGCTCCCTTCGAAATAATCGTGACCAATACGGGGAACACGTCAATGCAGGATATTCAGGTTTCCATAGAATTTACAACTGAATCAGGTATTCCATGCGGAATGGAGTATGTCGCAGGCACCCTAAATGGAGGGACAGAAGTAGATATTTCAAATTTAAGCAAACCTGTTTTTACAATCTCTGATCTGGGAGTCGGTGAATCCCAAACCTTATGTCTGGAAGCCTTTGCTCCTTGTTCTGTAAAGGAATGCATTGACGATGCCGAATTATTTAAAAATACCATTACCCTTAGTTCTTCCAACTGCAATGAAACGGTTCAAACCTTGCCTTACCAAGTAGAAACAGCTCTTTTGTTAATCACGAATATTGCCAATACCTTTTTGGAAGGTAGTCAGGGGGGGCAATTGAAAAGATATGTCACTATTCAAAATACCCGCCCGGGATCTGTCAGTAGTTTCATTTTCACAGATGTTCATCAAGGTGGTATTTCAGTTTCTACCACCATTGGTGATGTGGTTTTCTCAGATCCACTGACCTGGCAAATTGAGTTGGATGAAAATGACTTCCAGGCTTTGGGCATAGGACCCACTTTTGACTTTATGGAATCCCTGACGATTACTGAAGACATTATTGTCAATGCCTGTGGTTTTGATACAACTTCTACTATTTCAGACCTGCTAATTGAATGGGGTTGCCTCGGACAGGTTTGCCAGGATGATATGGCGCAAGCTTTTGTAGGCATTGGTCCAACGGATTTAATACCAGAGTTGGTTTTTGAACCAATTGTTGAAGTTCCTGAATGTTTTTGCGGGCCAGATCCTTTGGTACAAGGTATGAAGGTTTCAAATATTGGTGATGGAGCAGCTACTGACCTGATCCTGAAAATTGAACAACTTTCTCCCAATGGTGGATTGGATAATAACAATTTGCGAATGGATAGTGCAGGCTTCACAATCCAATTGGCTTCAGAATTTGCAGGAGGTTCGGTTATTGATATTCCAGGATGTTATTTGCCTGATGGCATTTCAAAGTATTCGGAAATACGCGTCCCAAGATTGGATCCTGGTAAAATGGTGACCGTTTTTTGGGATGTTTACATTTGCCAACAAAATTGCAATCAACCACGAGAAACCTGGTCCTATCGATATGATTATTACAAAGAATGTCCACCTGATCGATTTTTCTCCCTTCCCGATACCATTTATGTGAGCGAAGGAAAGGATGGTATGACTGTAGATATAGACATTGACAAATCTCCACTAGTAGATGGGGAAACTTATGAAGTGAGCTATGAGGTTAATTATGAAAACCTGGCGACTGTAGAAGATTCTTTGGTTTTAGAAATTTACTTTCCAATATGCCTTCAATGGGATGATGCGAATACCCTGGAAATGAACGGGGAGACGCCTCATCTCGAATTTTTCCCAATTGGGGATAGCACATTGATTCGGGCCAAGTATGACTTGCCCTTTTCCTCCAATGAAGACTCTTTGAAGTTTTTGTTTTCAGTGGATTGTGATGATTTCAACCTTTGTTTTAGTTCCTGCACAGATTCTTTACTCACCTCTTGTGTGGGAATAGACTCCTGCCGTGGTTCAGCTACACTGGGGTTGAGGATTCCAATTGCTACTTACATTCAGGGCTGTGACACAACGGCTTATACCTGTGGTTTGGGAGCCTGCAGAACTTTAGCAGTTGCACAAGAATGTTATGATTCCACTTGCGTAATTCCTATCCCTGGATATGTCGATATGCAATTTGAAGCGGAAAGAGTCAACTTTGGAAAAGGCGACAATAACAATGATCATTTTCCCGATTCGGATTTCGCAAATTTAAATTTAATTCGAAAAGATAGGCTAATTGTAGGAGATACAATTGGTACTACTTTGAAAGGAGTAGTTGTGATGGATGAAGACACTACATTTCGAAATGGATTTGTTGATATTTTATTCAACGGGGCAGATTTGGGGTTTATCAATTCAGCCTTGATTTCTCCAGACGGTATCACTCCTGTTTATGGAAACTTGAAAGTGTATGACAATAGTGAAGGAGTTTGGTATGAATGTGATGATATTGATCCAATTGTCAGAAGTATCCCGTTGAGGTATTCCTATAAAATTGCTGGAGATGGTTTGCTGCCTTGTGGGGGTCCTTCCAATTTTATTATTGAAAATGGGGATTCCATCCACTTTGAAGGAGGTTATCGAATTGATTATAATTTATTAAGAGTTGATCCAGTTTTGAATACCTGGCCGCTCATGGCTTTGCTCACAGTCCGCTCTGGCATTCCTGTTTTTAATGAAGACCCAAACCTGGTTCTAAGAGATACCCTTTTCAAATGTGGCTGTCCAGCAGAGGTTTTTGAAGTTTCTGGAATTGATGTGAATATTGAGCCTGGGGTTTTTGCAGTACTTCCTTGTGATACCTCTAATTATTTGGGCGCAAGTTTGTTACAAATCAGTTTACATGAACCTCAATTTTTTCCCTATGAATATAGAAATGTTACCAAAGTCGTTGATTGGCAGCTAAAGATGCCTCCCAACATTGAGCCTTTGGATGCGGTGTTGAGTTACATTCGTTTTCAGAGTGGTATAAATTATACCGACGATCATCCACTTATTCAAATGGTAGATGGCAATAACTATACTTTTAATTTGACTGAAATACAAGAACCCGATCCACCAGAAGAAGGATTTTTGGCACTCTTTAGATATCGATTTCTAGGAGACTGTATGGTTTCAGGTACCTACGATATGGGGATTTGTACCAATCTCGATTTTGCGGATGGCATGGAGTATGTTTTTGATACGCTAATGCTAGATGATCCTGGAGAAAATGCCTTAAGAGCCTTGATCCCTAACCTCAATTTGGTAGATACCCTTTGTACAGATACGACTTCCGGGAATCAAAATATATTGGATTTCAACATCATCAATGTCCAAACGTCTATTTCCTCCCAGGAAAGTGGCACAGCCGAAAATGTCTGGTTTTACCCACTTTCTCCCAGTGGACAAATTCAGGACTTTGAAGTTATTAATATGCTGACTGGTGATCCGGTTCCGGTTGTTAATGGCATCTTTCAGTTGGATACAATAGCTGCGAATGATACTTTGCCTGTAAGGCTGATCGCATTGAACAAAAATTGTGATAGCGAGGAATTGACCCTTCAATATGGTTGGAATTGTACCCCCTTTACCAATCCGATCAATCTCCCTTGTTATCTTCAGGAAAAAACTTACGAAGTATTTACATTTCCAGGTGTGGTAGATATGTTTGTGGATAGTCCGGCAGGTTGTAGCGACTTATGTGATACCATCCCTTACCACAATATTCAGGTATTTAATGCCGAACGGGGATCTGTTTTTGATTTGATGGTCAATGCCACCATGCCCACTGGGGTTGGTGTAATCCCAGGAACCAGTGAAATTGAATATCCTTCAGGAAGCGGAAATTTCTCTCCAATCAATGACCCCGTTGTTTTGGGATCCAATCGAATCAAATGGAATGTGATAGATGAGCTACTTGGCTTCCACAAAGCCCCATTTAATTCAGTGAATCTGCGCTTTTTAGGCATTGATTCTTGTAGCTTTGTATCTGGGAGTTATCCAATTTTTACCTCCTCTGGTTTACAAAATTGTGATCAGTCAACAAACAGGGTTTCAGAATCTGCGGATCCACTTTGTACAAATGGCATTATACCACCTTATACGGCTTCTTTAGATGTAGAACAGAATCCTGAAATAGAATGCAATGACCTGGCGACATTCACAGTGTCAATAGAAACGACGAATGAAACCCAAACAGGAGATTGCGTCATCATTGAGTTTCCTCCCGGCATTTCTTATGTAGCCAATTCCTGTGTTGAAATCACACCCGGCTTTCCCTGTGATTGTGAAATCGAAAACAATCGAATGACCTGTCAATTGCCGGTAGGAACTCAGGCAGGCAACCTGATTGCTTTTCAGTTTATGGCAGAAGGCTTTCAAAGTTTGAGTTGTCTGCCGGAGTTTATGTCTTTTCAAACTGCAACCCAAACAGTTGGAAATTGTGTGGCGATAGGAGATACCTGTTCGATAAAGGTAGGGACCGGATTTTTAGTACATGAATTGGAAATAGATCGACCAGAGTTTGATTTATCCAACTTTCAATTCAATGCCTTTCAAACGGGGGGAGATGATTTGGTTCAATTTACTATTGATGTGATGAATACTGGAAGCTCAATTGCATTTCCACCAACAATTGTAGATTTCTATTTGGATACAGATGGCGATGGAGTAGGAGATGTCCTGGTTCACTCTGGAAATATTTTACAAAATATAGGTGTTGGAGGCACCCTCACTTTGGAAGGGGAGTTTGAAATTCCTACAGGGAACCTGTGCCATATATTCGCTCAAATTGACGCTAGCCAACATTGTGCATGTGATGGTGATGTGATACCTGCCCAGGATCCATACATTTACACCACACAGCAACAATTCTTTGCTTGTGCCGATGAGGTTATAGAAGTCGGTATTACCCCGGAAGCAGGAAATACCTATCAGTGGGTTGGTGACAATTTGGATTTATTGGAATGCGAAAATTGTCCCATAACCAATTTTTCAAAATCAAATCAAGGCACTACGTCAGATACCCTTATATACACCCTGCTTTGTTCCGATAATGGAGGTTGCGTGATTCAAAATGAAATCACAATTATCGTAAAACCAGAACCGGGAATTCTGTTTTTCGAAAGCCCGGTTTGCCCGGGAGAGGCAGCCAATATTTTTGCAACCGATGGGGTCAATTATATTTGGGAGGGGGCAGGAGTTGTTCAGGGTCAGCAAAGCCAGACCGTATTTCCAACACAAACATCTGAATATAGTGTAACCATTTTGGATGCTGAAGGATGTCAAGGAACAGATACTGTTACAATTGAAATAAACGATTTGCCAATTGCTGATGCTGGAACAGATACTGTTTTTTGTTCTGGAGCCTCCCCCCAGCTGAATGCATTGTACAATCCCAACTATTCTTATCAATGGTCGCCGCCTCAGTTTTTTGACGATCCGAATATTCACAATCCGACGGTACTGTTTTTTATCAATTTGACTTTTAATCTGACGGTCACCAATGAGCATGGCTGCCAAAGTTTTGATGAGGTCAATGTCAATTTTGGCAACACGCCTACGATAAGTGCGACTGCTTCATCCGATACGATATGTGTTGGAGATGTCATTACCCTACAAGCTTTTGGAGCTGCCGATTATACCTGGTCTCCTTCAGGTGATTGTCAAAATGCGGGCTGTTCAATTGTGGAAGTCTCACCACAAAGCACGACGACGTTTACGGTCACGGGATCCAATCTGGGATGTTCGGATTCTACAATTGTCACCATTGTAGTTCAATCAGATTCTATTGCTTTTGAGATGCCACAGGAAATTTGTGCAAATGATTCCACCTTCATTTTTGGAGCATGGGTCAATGAATCCGGAACCTATTGCGATACGACCTTTTTGAGTTCGGGTTGTCTGGACGTACAATGTCTGGAATTGACGGTTTTGCCAATTTTTGAAACGTTTATTGATACTACTATTTGTTTGGGGGACTCCATTCTGATTGGCAATACGATTTATACGCAAACCGGAATATTTCAAGAGGAACTTATTGCCCAAAATGATTGTGACAGCATTGTGCAAATAAGTATATTCGTAGAGGATATCCCTCAGGTTGAAATCATCACAATTGATGAAGTTCCATTCGGAAATCCAGTAGATCTTTCAGTTGAAGCCATTTATGAGAGCTATCAATGGTTTGCCAATGGAGAAGAACTGTTGGAATGCCTCAACCTACCCAATTGTACGCATGATTTCCCTGGAGATACCACTGTTTACACGGTTATCGTTACAGACTTTGAATGTCGGGCAACAGATGTTTCTACTGTCAATGTCTTGAATTTCTGTAATGCCCGGGAGGTTAGAATGCCAAATGTTTTTACACCTGATGGTGATGGTACGAATGATACGTTTACGCTTCCCGAAGTAGAAGACGGCAACCAAACTACTTTGATTGCTTTGGAAATCTGGAATCGTTGGGGCCAAAAAATATTTGAAGGCAGTGGCCCTGATGCTTTTTGGGATGGAACGTATGATGGCAAAGATGTTCAAAGTGATATTTATGTCTACATCATATGGGTGGGTTGTTCCAATGGCGATGATACCTTGGAAAGGTATGTGGGAGATGTGACTGTTTTGAGGTAAAAAGTAGCATGGCTCTCCAGAGGCCTATAAAAGTCGAGGAAGGACTCTGGAGAGTCATACTACGTCCACTTCTCAGGTAAAATTGACCATTCCAAAAATGGAGCATTTCAAATTTTGCTGTCCTTCCTTTTTGAATTATTTTAGCCGCCCTGATTATTCTCCCATAACACTGGAACAAACTCTGACCCACACGCATGCAACAGCAAAATAGACGATATATCTTCCTTGACTTTGGAAACCTTCGAAAAGTCAGGTTTAAAAAACTGGAAAAAGTAGCTTCAAAAATCTTTGTATTTGTAAACAAAGCGGAAGAAAGTGTACCTTTTCAGCTGGTTCGGCAAACTCAAAAGTTGGGGAAGAATCTTCGTTGGGTCGTTGTGGAAAAACCAAAAAATAACTGTCTAAACCTACATATTGCCTTCGTAATGGGAAAATTGCATCAAAAAGTACATCCAGATATTGAATTTGGGATATTGACCAATGACAAAGATTTTGATGCCTTGATAAAGTATATCAATTCAGATGGAAGAAGTTGTCTTCGAGTAAAACGAAAGAAAGCATCAGCAGAAAAAACAAATCAAACAAAAGCGACTAATAAATTGGAAGAAGCGCTGGATGCGCTTAAAGAACCCATCCACAGCCAACCATCAGATAGGCCTGTTACTCAACAGCTTAGTGCTGCTGCCCTTTTAGAAAATAACTTTGGTGATTCCATCATTGAAAAGACTGCAGAAGAAACAATACAGCGCCTGATTCGGTCAGGTAATCGCCCCGCACAAGTGAAAAGCCTAAAAAATTATATCTTGCTGCACAATCAGGAACTTTCTCTCTATGGGAATGTTGATCGCATCATTCAAAAACTGGAAGCTGATAAAGAAATTGAGATAAAGAAAGAAGGTGTGATTTATCATTTTTAGTTTGACCGCCCAAATTGTCAGAGAACTACTTTTATTAGTGTTTTTGGGAATGATTCGAAGTGTTTGGAATAAATTCTAATGTATACTCTTCAGATCATTGCCAAAAGATAAATTTTACAACTTGGAGCTGTATCCAAATATCCTTGGCGACTAAAACTGCTATAAAATAAAAATCACTGCAGCTTGCTGTAGTGTGACTTTTGATACAGCCTTAAGTCGTATTTCAAAATACTACACTAAACATGAATGAAGAAGTAGAAATGTTGATGGACGATATGAAGGAATCAATGGACAAATCCATTGACCATCTTCAAACCGAATTGATCAAACTACGCACCGGCAAAGCCTCTCCAGCTATGCTAGGTGGTATTAAAGTGGATTATTATGGTTCACCAACACCACTCAACCGGGTTGCAAATGTTGGTGCTTCTGATGCAAAAACGCTGACGATTCAGCCTTGGGAAAAATCTATGCTTTCTGTTATTGAGCGAGCAATCTTTGAAGCCAATTTAGGGGTGACGCCAATGAATAATGGAGAAATTATCATTATCAATATTCCTCCACTCACGGAAGAACGCCGTAAGGAATTGGTGAAAAGAGCAAAAGCGCTTGGCGAAGATGCCAAAGTGAGCTTGAGAAGTTCCAGAAAGAAAGCTTTGGATTATGTCAAAGACATGGTCAAAAATGGTTTCCCGGAGGATGCAGGCAAACGGGTAGAAGGTAAAGTTCAAGATGAGACCAATGGCTATGGCACAAAAGTGAACCAACTTGTCGAAGCAAAAGAAAAAGATATTATGACGATATAATCGGTTATCGGTTATCGGTTGTCGGTTGTCAGTTTGGCTGAGCAATAACGGACAACTGACGACCGACAACTGACAACCGACAACCGACTTTCAAATGAATTCCCGCAGAAATTTTCTAAAAAACCTTTCCATGGGGGCTGCCGGGGCAGCGATTCCCAATGTTCTAATTTCTCAAAACGCTGAAAAAGCCTGGTTAAACCGAAAAACAAAATTTAGCGCAAATGATCATATACAGATTGCGGTGATTGGTTCGGGTGGCATGGGGATGGCGGATACGAGTACTGCACTATCCATTCCTGGCATCAAACTCGTGGGTGCTTGCGATTTGTACGAACCCCGCCTGAATAATGTCCGCAAAAAGTGGGGAGAGGATTTGTTTTTTACAAGAGATTACAGAGAATTGCTGGCTCGGGAAGACATTGATGCGGTGATTATTGCTACGCCCGATTTTTGGCATAAAGAATTGTCGGTAGCAGCTTTGCGTGCAGGAAAAGCAGTGTATATAGAAAAGCCAATGGTACATCATATCGGAGAAGGTCATGCGGTGATAAAAGCACAAAATGAAACGGGAAAAACATTACAAGTAGGTAGCCAGGGAATGAGCTCTTTAGGGAATGAAAAAGCAAAGGAATTATTCGAAGCAGGCGCAATTGGTACCTTGAATTATGCCGAAGGCTTTTGGGCACGCAACTCTCCAGGCGGTGCCTGGCAATATTGGGTACCCAAGGATTGTGCACCGGAAGAAGTGATGTGGGAAGATTGGTTGAGCATCACCAATAAAAAAGACTGGGATCCTTTGCGCTTTTTCCGCTGGCGCAATTATCGCGATTATGGCACTGGCGTTTCCGGTGATTTGTTTGTGCATCTGTTTTCCAGTTTGCATTATATCGTAAGCTCCAAAGGACCCAATAAAATAATGGCTACGGGCGGCTTGCGCCATTGGAAAGATGGAAGAGAGGTACCTGATGTACTACTCGGCATGTTTGATTATCCAAAAACGGAAGCTCACCCTGCCTTCAACCTTTCTCTAAGGGTTAACTTCGTTGACGGAACTTCCGGCAGTACTTTCCTGCGTCTGGTAGGCAGTGAAGGTGCCATGGACGTCACCTGGAATGATGTCTATCTAAAGCAAAACACATCTCACCCCGCATTTGATGATCCACTTTCCGAGGAACCCAAACATCCTTTCGGAAAGCGCAAAAGAATCTTGCCACCCGAAGAAATTCACTATTCTGTAGAAAAGGATTACAAAGGGGCTCATTATGACCATTTTGTCAACTTCTTCACTGGAGTACGAGACGGCAAAATGGTTAATGAGGATGCTGTTTTTGGCTACCGCGCTGCAGCCCCGGCGATTCTGTGCAATGACAGTTATTTTGAAGAAAAGGTGATACGGTGGGATCCGAAGGAGATGGTGTTGAAGTAGCTTGGTTATTTTAAGGCTAAATGTAAAAGTCAAAAGTTAAAATGTAAAGGTGAGGTAGCTTGCAGAACCTACTTTTGACTTTTACATTTAGCCTTTTAAATTTTGACTTAAAAAAAGCCTCTCCCAAACCCTTTATTGATGCTACAATGCTGCCATGCTAATATGCTACGATATTCTTCCCATTGTAGCATTGCAGGATTGCAGGATAGTAGCATTAATAAAAAAAAAGCCTCTCCCAAACCCAAAATCGGAAGAGGC
The DNA here is from genome assembly GCA_041941305.1 of Saprospiraceae bacterium. Classification (GTDB taxonomy): domain Bacteria; phylum Bacteroidota; class Bacteroidia; order Chitinophagales; family Saprospiraceae; genus JANSWP01. Next base: position 51,104 of record JBGTQJ010000008.1, on the reverse strand, counting down.
GTCATGATACCTTATTTATATTCTAATCGCTGAATAGATTGCATTGGTGCTGTCTTTTCAGCCCACCAAAACGCTACCTGTATTCATAGGATTTCTTCTTTTTGAGCGTTACTCATTTGTGACTTGGTTAGGACTTCCGGGTTGAGTAGTATGATACCCATGAAGAGAATTCCGAAAAGGAGTATTTCTTCCATTGTGTTGTATTTGTGTATTCAGGTTTGCATATAGATTGGTTTTTCATGAACACCTGAACACAATTAACTAACGCAAGTTTCGATTTCAATGAATTCATTTTCAACAACTTATCATTAAAACCTGTTAGGTTGTCCTTAGAAAAAAGCAGGGAATGTAAACACCCTGGCAGTACTTTTGCCTAGGTTCAACCTAACAGGTTATTCGTAAATAAAATACCTGCCTTTAGCTCAAACCTTACGTTAAATTTAAAATTAAAGTATGCTAAATCGGTTATAACCCTTTACATCATTCTTCGTAATATCAACAGTATCCACTCTTGCCAGAGAAGGACCCTGGTGGCACCAATCTAAAAAAGACCGGACAGCAGATTCCCTTCCTTCCACTTCTACATATAATTTTTCAGGTCCCTCGTATTTTATAAATCCTTTCACCTTCAACTCTTTGGCAATTTTCCTTGCTTTTGAACGAAACCAGACATCTTGCACCCGACCAGATATATGAACATCATAATGATGCTGAGGCTGCTTTTTGAAAAGTGTTTGTAAAAGCTTCATGGTTTAGGATGTTTTGATAGCAGTTGTTTTGAAAATTTTTCAAAACGGCTGCTTCCATAGGATTGCTTAATGAATCACCACCCGCTCCCAATATCTTTCTCCTTCTATTTGTACCTGTAGAATATAAATGCCTGGAATCAAATCACCTACTTCCACAGTAGCCTGATTGCCAGATAGAATGCTATTCTGAATTAGTCGACCGGAATAATCATACAAGTTCATATCAATTGTGGAGGCTTCATTTTCAGGGAGATACAAGGTGAACTCAGAAGTATATACGGGATTGGGAACAACCCGGATTTGTGCTTTTTCATCTCCTACAATTATTTCCACACTTTCTACATGGGAATAGCTCTCAAAGCCATCGTAATCTATTTGCTTCAAGCGATAATAGTTCGTGCCATTGACTGGCTCCTGATGTGTATATGAATAACTTAGTTCATTATCGCTATATCCGGCTCCTTCCACAAACCCTATCCAGTTCCAGTTGCTGGCATCTGTGCTGTGTAAAATATCCCATCCACGATTTTCCACTTCTGATAGGGTTTTCCATTTTAACAGGACAGCTCCATTGTGTTCCATAACATAGAAATCAAATAAATCGACAGGTAATGGACTGGCACTGGCGTCCGTGGTGCCTAATGTGTAATAACCTGTAGCAAGCGTCACGCCTGTAAATTCTACCTGGTCGGTATTTACAACAGAAGTAGAGCCAACGGTCACATCATTAAAGTTACCAGTGGTGCCTGAACGATACAATAATCTATAGTTGGAAGCGACCCCCGCCGCAGGAAGATTTGTGATAGTCCCCAAATCAAAGTTTAAGGTCATATTACTCACAGTCCCATTGACTTCCACCTCCCAGATTTGATCCAGACGCTGTACAGCAGAAGAAATAAATAAATCATCGTTGTTGGATCTTGGACCACCATTATCATGTCCAGCAACTGCCCAATTTGGGTCTGTCAATGCCGTGCCCGCAGTCATTGTAAAACCATCGGAGCCATTGGAGGCATTACCAGTTCCCAGGGCAGACCAAACACCTCGATTATTTCCAGTAAAACCGGTACCCGAAAAATCAACAAAGGGGTTTGTACTATCAACAAAATTGGAAGTGGTATTGCTTCCACCGCCAGATCCCATCCAGGTGCCATTATGGGTGGAGGTTCCGTTATTACTAATATCTTCAATATTTGTGACGCCATCAGAGTGGTTGATAGGGCAATATATTTCCAGATCAGCCGTCGTTTCTTCTACAGCATAATGCGTTCTATTCCTAATTTGGGCATTGGTCCTAAGAATTGTCCAGACCCGGAATTCTGTGATTTGTCCATCCATGAAATTGGCAGTACCGTCACTCCTGGCACCCAGGGCAAGGCTATGCGTATTGGCAGGCAAGACAGATCCCAAAGAACTTCCAGTAGTCAGTGATTGTTCCTCTGAATTGACAAAAATGGCTACTTTGTCTGCATCATTGCCCTGGGTGCCATCCCATTTAACTGCTATGTGGTACCAGTGACCTGTGGAGATAATATTTCCTGTAGTATAACTATGATGGGCTCCCAAACCGTCGGGGTTTATTGTAAATTTAATGTCGTCGCTCCCTCCCGTGCTGGCTCCCCCAAGACCAACATGCCAACCAGCAGTTGAACTACCAGCTCCGTGGTCAGAAACTATCCTGTCATTTTCAGCCAATATATCAAACTTCACCCAGAACTCCACCGTCATCTGGGAGATGTTGTCTATCTCATCCACATCGCCATAGTCCACATAATCATCAGTGCCATCGAGGTCCAGGGCTCCATTGGCACCTTCGGCTGCGCCTATGTCATAGGGTGCCTGGCGGGTAATCGAACAAATATCGTCTGTGGGAATGCTGCCACCAGGTGCGGTACCATTATTCAGGGCGTCTGAGGGAGCTAATGGATAATAAACGGTCTGAAGTCCACAGGTGGTTGATGCTGTGAGATTTGGGTCGCTGGTGTATGTAAAGGTAGGGCAGGAGCCACCACCCGAAGTGGTACAATTTTCTACCAAATTGGTGGTATTTGTATTTAAACTGGCATCGTCGTTAAAGTTGACATCATTGGCAGAACCATCCGAATTATTGGCAACGATACAGTTTGTCATAGCCGCCTGACCCGCTCCTGTATCGAAATTTATTCCTCCCCCAGTTCCACCAGCGGTGTTATCTACTATTGTGCAATTGAATAAATTCAAGCTGTTTGGAGCAAACGTAGGATCATTAATATTAATCGCTCCACCATTTCCAGAAGTTGTGCTATTTCCTGTAAAAACACAATTGATAAAGGTCCAGTCACCATTGGCACAATTCACGCCACCTCCATCATTATTGGTAGTAGAGTTTCCAGAAAAAGTACAACGAGTAAAAGTTCCCCCTCCTCCTGCTGCATTTAACTGCCCCCCTCCTCCTGCTGCATTCTCAGTAGGGTCTCCACCAGCTGAGTTATTTGAAATGATACAGTCTGTCATAGAAAAAACGACAGCACCATCAGGTCTAAACCCTCCTCCATCATCTGCAGCAGTGTTATTGGAAATGGTACATTCTGTAAATGTCAAGGAAGTAAAATCATTGTTCAAATAAAATCCACCTCCATCACGTGCGCCCCCTGATATAGTCTCATTTAGTGTAAAGGTTACCCGTAAGAAGGTAATATTACCTGAAGCCCCTACTCCAAGGTCTGCATGCAGTCCTCCTCCATGGTCAGCGACTCTACCATGCCTGATAGTTACATCTTGTAAATGAAAATCGGTCCCATCAGTAGTGATTCCAAGTACTCTCCATGTGGCTGAACCAGCACTTGCATGAGCTTGTATGATGGTCGTATTTTGACCTGCTCCTCTGATGGTGATGTCACTGCTCACAGTGAGCTGGGCACTGGTAGTCAAGGTATAAGTGCCAGCAGGCAAATCTATATTATCAGCCCCCGCCAGGGCATTGGCTTCTTCTATGGCAGCCCGGAGGGTGCAATTGCCGCTACCATCATCACACATACCATCTCCGGCATTGGCATCACTGGCATCCGTGGTACTATCTACCGTAAAATTGGCAGCCATCAGCCCCAGAGTGCAAAAAAAGGTCAAACAGAAAAGTAAAGTTCGTTTCATATCGTTCCATTTTTTAGTTGAATAAATAAGGTTATATTGATCCAGGTGTGATTATTTGGTTTGATTTATCTATTGCGGTCTTACAAAAAGTGGTTTTGGAGTTTTTTTAAAGTCAAAACTTAAAATGTAAAATGTAAAAGTCAAAAGTACTTTTGTTGTTAAATAACTGATTGTCAGAATGTTAGAATAATAAACTTTTACATTTTAACTTTTGCCTTTTCAATTTTGACTTTAAACCAAGTCTCTTCTTTTTTTGACTTTTAATTTTTTTGACCAAATAAATTCACTTGAAATCAGTTTTCATACCTAGTTAAAAAACTGTCGGCGCACCCTTGTTCACTAAAAATGGAATAGGGTGACCGACAGCGGCATCTTTGAATTTTTATTGTTATTTTATAAGTTTACTGCTTCCAATCATGGCAAATGCCCGATTGAAATAGTGTAATTGTAGTCCCTGCAATCTTCGGTTTTGGAATATGGCTTTTATGACTGCAATAGGATTCCTTGCGAATCCATACCAATGCTGGTTGGTTCATTTTTCCCATTGACATACCAAACCACTGTGAGCAAACTGATGTATCGACTCAGTACTCAAGTAATACTTTGCTACCACAGTAGTTTTTCTAGTGTTTACCTATAATATGATTCAAAGATGCCTTTACCCAAAGTATAATCTTGGGTAAGAAAAGGGTGGTTGAAGGCAAAATATTCCCAGTATTGCCCTCCTGAAAATGAACCGCAGTATCCTATCATTTCAAAATGATTATGCTTTGGTTCTGATAATCTTGAATAATTACTTTTCAATGCCATTGCCTGATTTATTCAAGTACCTCTCTGAGAGCTTGTTTAAAATTCCATCAATTGGCTGCGAGCGACAAATTTTATCCTGCACTTCGTTAAATTTTTCGCCAGATTGCCCACATCTGGCTGCAAAATTTGCTCTCTCTCGTTCAATCATGGAAATTTAAACAACCTCTAAATAGTGTTTGATAGTTTTTGACCCTTCTGTTGAAATGGAAAAAAATAATATAAAATACATTTGCAATATCGCAACAAAATTCCCTATATCCGCATAAAAAACCTCCCCATTTCTGCAAATTTCGTTATAACTAAGCGTTTACGTTTGTGATTTTAGTATTTCTTTTGGTCGAATTCCATAAGCCCTTTCAAAGATGTCACTGAAATAACTCGTTTTAAAAAAACCGACCTCATTGGCAACCTCACCCACTGTGTGATAGGTTTTGGAGTGTAGCAAATCATAGGCTTTTTCCAGTCGCTTTTGATTGATGTATTGGCGTGGGGTCATCCCCAATTGTTCTTTTACTTTGTAGTACAATTGTCGATCACTCACCCCCAGATGATTGGCTATCCATTCGTTACTCAAACTATAATCAGATAAATGAGTTTCTGTCAGTTCCAAAAATTCATTTAGATCAAAATCTTTAGGTGGCATTATTTCAAATTTTAATTTCATAAAAAATGAAATATGTTATAAATAAATTTGTAAGATTTATTATTAGAATCGACTAGCTATGTTTAAGCAATAGTCCAATGAATTCTTAGAAAATAGCCTTTGAGTGAGTTGTTAAATTTGAGTTGTTAATTGATTATTTTTGACTTGTCTTTAGGCAAGAAGCATTGAATAATGCGAGTTAAAAGTAACGTATTATTTAATAAGATAATGTGACATTTTTTTTGAATTGTGTAGAAAAAAAACATGAAAACTAATAAATTAGAACCATTAAATTACTGAAAACCAATGTTTTAATTAATATAATAGTATAATTCCGCGTGTAGGCATCTTTGAAAAATGATTGGCAGTAAACTTCTTACTTTATTCAAAGCGATGAACCTCGCCGAGATGAAACGCTTTAAAAAAGTGCTTCAATCTCCCTTCTTTACAGGCAATAAAAACCTGCTGCCCCTGTATGAATATATCCGAAAATATTATCCGGATTTTGATTCACCCAAACTTGCCAAAGAGCTGGTTTTCCAAAAATTATTTCCAGGAGAATCTTATAACGCTTATAAAATGAGGACTACGATGAAAGAGTGCTCTGCTGCCATTGAAGAGTACTTTGTGCACATTGAGGTAAGGCGAACATCTTTCAACCGAGAGAAAATACTACTAAAAGCCTTGGGCAATCGAAATATCATGACTCCATTTAAGCGCAAGACCCAAAGTTTACTTGCTGAATTGGATGCATTGCCTTACCGGGATTTGGAATACTACTTTGAGCGAGCCCAACTCGATTTTGATTATTACTTTCATCCCCTCACTCAGGAGTTCTCTTTGGACGATGCTACCATTGTTCGATTGATGGAAAGCATTGATGCGCAGTATTTATTAGCCAAATTGCGCATCGGAAGCGAGCTGAAAAGTCGCGAACGAACCATGGCAAAACAGTACGAAATCAAATTCCTGAATGAGATGTTGAGTGATACACAACTTGCCAGTAATCCTGCTTATGATTTATATGAATTACTATTTGACTTATATCAAAATGAAAGACAGAAAGATGTTTTTGGGCAATTGAAAATTAGCCTGTCCAAAAATATTAAACAATTGCGAAGAATTGACCAATCACTTTTAATGACGCAATTGATCAATTACACTATTCGGCAACTCAATATCGGACATTCGGAATTTTACAAAGAAGCCCTGGACTTATACAAATTGGCTTTGGAAAATGATTTAGTACTTGAAAATCAAAAAGTTAAGCCGGCGGTTTTTAACAATATTGTCGTTATGGCTTGTTATACTGAGGAATTTAATTGGGCAAGAACTTTTATGGATAGATACAAAGACTATCTTGATATTTCCTCAAGAGAAGATGTTATTTCACATAGCCGTGGACTTTTGTATTTTTATCAAAATGATTTTGAAAATGCTTATAATCAATTTTCTAATATTGCCTTTTCTCATGAATGGCAGCCAAGTGCTCGTGCAAACGCCATAAGAACTTTATACGAATTGTTTCTTCTGGACGATAGTTTTTATGAATTGATCCTTTCTCAATTAGAAGCTTTTGAAAAGTTTTTGAGAAGAAGTGAAGTTCTTTCAGAGTATCATAAAGAGTCTCATTTGAATTTTATAATGTTAGTTAAAAAACTCATAGTGGGTGTTTTTCAATATAAGGATAGAAGGAAATTGAAATACTTTCTCTTGACTCAAATTGACACTAAAAGTAAAATAGTTTTGAAAGATTGGATATTAAAAAAAGTGAATGAGTTGGCTGAATAAGGATGTATTAATTATTCAAAACACTTAGAACAAAAATGGGCTTATATCAAAAGCCAAATCTGGGCTTTAATGTGCTAAAATTTAGTGGCTTTGCATATTGATGATCAACGAATTATGTATATGATCTTGATGGCAATCGATGCAAAATTTAACGAGTTAAGGCTTATGATACAGCCCCTGAAATATCAAAAAGTTGACATGTTTTAGCCCGTAGCAATATCTACAATCCCAATAAAGGAATGCTCACAACCATCAATGATAGCGCGCAATTCTACATTATAAGTACCAGCTTCCTGGAAAATGTGTTGCGGATTCATTTCCGTGGAAGTATTGCCATCATCAAAATCCCAGTGATAGGAGGTTGCATTGATGGACGAATTGGTAAAACTAATAGTGCAAGGACCGGTACAGCCATTATTGCTCACCGAAAAATTAGCCGTTGGGCAGGTCGTTTCCACTGAAAGCTTAAAGCTCATTGTCAACAAACCCATCAAAAAACAGAAACCAGCAATACGAATAGCTTGGAAAAGCTCAATCTTTTGACTTTTCATAACACAATAGTTTAGAGAGGCTGTTATGGACACATTAGTCAGTTGCCAAACAGCCAGGTTAAAAAAATTATAGAATTTCCAATGGCTTCTTGAGAAGAGGCATAGCACAAAGGTGTCGTAATTTCAGTGTTATTTTAACGCTGAAAAGACGAAACATTATCCATTTCATTTTGAGGATTCGTAGTCCCTTTGTCTGTTTAATTTACCATCTTATGAAGCGAATTGTAAAAACGTAACTGGGGGAGGGAGGTTTTTTATTTTTAAAAGTCAAAAGTCAAAAGTCAAAAGTCAAAAGTCAAAAGTCAAAAGTCAAAAGTCAAAAGTCAAAAGTCAAAAGTCAAAAGTCAAAAGTCAAAAGTCGAACCAATGCTACTAGTGAACTTTTACATTTTACATTTTGCCTTTTACATTTTAACTTTGGAATTAAACCTTTTTTGGTTACGTTTCTCAAACTCCTCTCATAAGATGTCTGAAGCCCATTCTATTAATTATGATCCTGAAACCTCTTTTGAGGAATTTATGTCAGGACTTCGCCAAAAGCAGTCTTTGGAGTGGCGTTGGTTGGTGAGGCATTTCAGGCAGGTAGTCGTGCCCTGGATACGCAAGAAAGACGGCAATTTGCCTCTGGATTCCATTGTTTCTGTTGATGATTTTGTGGAGGAGGTTTTTGCGAAAAGTATGGTGCGGTATTATGAACTATTTCAGGAGGGTACGTTTCATAGTTTGGGGGATTTGCGAGGCTTGATTTTTAGAATCGCGGAATATAAGCTCAAGGAAGGCTATCACTCAGTGAAGCGTGACAAGCGCATTTTTTTTAGCGATGAGAACGGAAATGAAAAACTGCATGATGATGCTTCTAAAAATCTGGAGCAACGGGAATTGGTAAAAGCATTAGAGAATGAAATGAATAAATTGCCAGCAGAAGATCAGGAATTGCTGTTGCGTTATTCGAATGGTGAGCGATTGAAGGATATTGCAGATGATTTGGGCATTGATGAGACGAGCTGTAGAATGCGGAAATATCGGGCGATGAAGCGGTTGAAGGGGTTGATGTGGGGGGTATTTAAAACTTAAAAGTCAAAAGTCAAAAGTCAAAAGTCAAAATGTAAAAGTTGGTTTTGCACGATGTCCTTACTTTTAAGTTTTGACTTTTGCCTTTTCAATTTTGACTTTCTGTCAAATTTTCATGAATAACAAGGATCAAAACAAACAAGACCTAATCGAGCGATACTTGCTTCATCAACTGAATGAAGCAGAGCTGGAGGAGGTGACGATGAAACTGATGATGGATGCCGATTTTCGAAAGGAAGTCGAGGAATCGCGCTTGGTGATGAAGACTTTGACGAAGATTAGAAGGGGAAAGGAAGGGCATTCAAGTATTCCGTGGCGATTGTTGGGTATGTTCTTGATAATTGTTGTTATTGGGGGATATTATTTTTTAAAACAAGAACCAATAGGTGTCCCTGAGCAACTGCCAGTTTCTGAAGAAATAGAAAAACCTGTAGAGCAGATAGTGCCAAGTCCAGAACCTGATTTGGAAAATTCAGCAAAGGCTAATGCAGTAGAAGAAAAGTCAAAAATTCCTGAAAATACATCTATACAACCGCCATCAAAGCCTGTAGAACCACCAGTCAATAAGACGCCTCCCATTGCTGCCAATTTTGAACCCAATCCGCAATTAGAAGAATGGATCGGTACAAAGTTTCGGAGCAATGAATTTGATTTTCAGATAATCATTCCTGGTCAAAATGCAGAACTCCTATTAATTGACCAGCAAATTCTTTTTGAACTCAAGGGTACTTTGGAGACGGAAGCCAATCCCAATGATATGTTCTTTCAAGTGCATCTTTTTTCAAATGTAATTGAGGACTATCGAAAATTTAGACCACTCCATTCCTGGGATTTGGAATTTGAGCATCAAGCAGACAACTATCAATTTGAAATTTCAGAAGGACTTGAATTAAAAGAAGGCTTGTATTATTATTTGATACAGGATGAAGATACGGGGAGGAAGTATGGAGTGGGGGCTTTTAAAGTTAAAAGTTAAAAGTTAAAATGTAAAAGTCAAAAGTTAAAAGTTTTTTTTGGGTTTGAGATTATGATTTCATACAACCAAATACCTTTTAAGATGTTTCAGTGTGGATAAAAGTTATTTGCTCTATTTCAATTAAAAACACGCTTCATGAAAAACGCTAATTATACCTACAACCTTGAAAATCGGCTGATCAATTTTGCTGTATCGGTGATTCAGCTAGTTCAAAAGATGCCGAATTCTCCAATCGCAAAACATTTGGGTGGGCAATTAAATCGCTCTGCTACTTCTCCAGCTTTAAACTATGGAGAAGCTCAAGCTGCAGAATCAACCAAGGATTTTTTGCATAAAATGAAGATATGCCTAAAAGAGTTGCGAGAAAGTCAAATCTGTTTAAAAATCATCAAACAAGTTCCCTTGCTTTCAGAAAAGGAAACTCATTCAGTTTTTGATGAATGCTGTCAATTGGTGGCAATTTTCACAAAAAGCGTTCAGACTTCTGAAGAAACATTGGAGAAGGAAAAGATGAGTAAAGGGAAAACTTAAAAGTCAAAAGTCAAAATGTAAAAGTTTGGGGCACTGCAATGTACCTACTTTTAACTTTTACATTTTGACTTTTACATTCAAAAAACTCACTCCACCAACACAAACCCAGCCCATACATTGGGATCAAAAGGTTCCAAATATTTTTGTCTCATAAAATTTTGCGTAAACTGATAAGCCTGAGGAATGGTTTTTCCTGATAAATATTCGCGATAAAAAGTAGTCATAAACTCATGGGTTTGCTTATCTGGCACAGTCCAAAGGCTCATGAGGATGTATTTCAAACCTGCTATTTTCAAAGCGCGTTGTAAGCCATAAACGCCTTCATTGCCTTGAATGTCTCCTAGAGCAGTATTGCAGGCAGAAAGCACGACCAATTCTGTATTTCTCAGATCCATCTGTGCAATTTCGTAAGCGGTGAGAATGCCATCTTCTTTTCCGGGAATGGGTTCTCCCCCTTTCCAAACGCGATTGGCTCCTGCTAAAATTAATCCAGAGCGAATCAAAGGATGTTCACTCTCTTTAAACCCTATGATAGTCTGCTCGCTGCCCGCTGTTAACTGTCTATTGTCAGCAGGATCTGGGAAAAAATAACCATGAGTAGCTATGTGTAAAATCTTGGGAGACGTATTGTTGATGCCTAAATTTTTAAAAATTGCTTCTGATGCCTCCTTTCCCTTGTATATTTGACTTTCATTGCCAGCCGTTTCCAGCAATTCCTGAATTTCCTGAACTTCTTTTTCTGTCCATTCCAAATAATTCCAATCATTGCCGCGAAAAGAACGATAAGCATCGCCTAGATGAAAATCATTGGAAGCCAAAACTTCAGCTTTTCGTAGAGGGTAGCCTATAGAATCTTTTATTGCTTCAGGATGACTATCTGATTGATATTCAATTCCTCCAAACAGGTAAGCAACGGAGGAAAGTAATGCTTCAGAAGATTGGTCGTGAATAATTTGGCGGGTACTGCCCATTTGGTGCAATTCGAATCTATCTGAAATGCTTTCCTGTTCATTTATAGGAATAGCTCCAAAATTTATTCGATGTAATTTGCCACTAGGAGAAAAGTAAATGGTTTGAATGCCATTGAGAAAAGGTTCTAAAGGGGACCAAATAAGCTGATTCAGGTTTTTTCGTTTGCCCATGATAGTCAAATTATACAATCTTAGAATGGCATCAGGTTTGGGTAATTCTTTGGATTCAAAAAGAGGAATCATCCTGGGAGCCGAAAAGCCTTTTTTAAATAAATAAGCGACATATAGAATACTATCTGTTTGTCCATTATATTTTGGTAAAAGGTAATTGAAATGGGCAAATTCAATCACTGCTTCATTTTCGCTTAGTTGATTTTGAATGTCTTTCAGAGTTATAGACTGGTTTTTCTTTTTAAATTGATTAGATGCCCTGGCCAATTCACTTTCCAACTGGTTTGCCCTGTCTTCAAGGCTATCAAAACTAGAAACCCTGCTCTTTATTGAAAGTGTATATTGGTAGGAAAGGATTTTTTTTAGTTGACTCCATTCTTCATATACCAATTTGAAATTATTGTCTATGGAATTGCCTTCAAAGGCTTTTGCAAGCTTAATATTATTATCAAGGAGCATTCCTTTGAGTAACAATTGGACATCAAAACACATTTCATTGATCAATTGATTGTTAGGATTTCTAAAGCCAAATGATTGAATATAATTAACGAAAGAATGAATGCTAGCTAATAATTTTTGTTGTTCGTACTCACTAAAATGGGGAAATTGGTTTATAACCCGTCCTTTCGTATGAACGTCCAACTGATCGAGGATAAGCAATAAATCTTCAGGTCGATTGGAAATCTCAAGAAGCTTAGCCGTTTGTAGTAATTCTCTGCCATAACCAGGATAATAAATCCCGAAATTTTGCTTAAATCCTTCCAATGCTTTAAAACTATATTCTAAAGCATTTTGATATTTTTCTATAGCAAATAATATTTTTATCATCTCAATGCACCTAAGCCCATAATATTTAGGATTTGCATTAATTAATGGTTTCAAAGTCTCGTAAGCTTTTTTAAATTCCCCTTTTTCCCGGTATAAACCTGCCAGATAGGTTAGTTTAGTTTTTTTGCTAATATCCAGTTCTATGGCTTTCAGGTAAAGCGTTTCAGCCTTCTCATATTGGCCAGTGTTTTGATAAGATTTTGCCAGATTGGTTAGCAGCGTCGCATAGAATTTTCCGTTGTTTATGTTCAGTCGGTTCAATATTTGGATAGCTTCTTCCAAGAGCGGCAATGCTCTTGAATTATCCCCCATTGCTACATACAATAATGCAAGGTTATTGATCTGTTTACTGTATTCCAAATCCGAATTGTGTTCTAATTCTTCTAAAATTTCTAATACCCGGAGGTAGATAGGCAAGGCTTTGTCATACTGCCCCCTTGATTTGTATTGTCTCCCAATCAGTTTTAGCTGGGTGGCATACAGGATATGATTTTCACCAACTACTGATTTTGTGTGATCCAGGGCATCCTGCATCAAATGAAAATGTTTATGAATGTCTTGTTGGGTATATCGTTTAGCTAATTCAAATTGCCAATGACAGTACCTAGGGTGGTATTTCCCAGCATTTTTTTCTGCCAGGAATAATGCCTGGTTGTAATAATGAAAACATTTTGAGAAATTCTCTAAACTACCATTCAATTTTCCCAGTTTTCCCAATCCTTCTTCATATTCTATACTTTGTTTCCCGAAGTTATTCTTTACCATTTCAAGGGCTCGTTCAGCAAATTGAATAGCTTGACTATATTTTTTAATGCTATCAAGAGAATCAATTTTTTGTTCCAACGCTTCTATTGAGAATTGAGATAACTCAAGATCATTTTGTTGAGCCTGTGAAGGAGAGCCATTATTCAGGAATGCCAATAAGAAGAAAAAATATTTCATAGAAAGAATATTAATTCCAGGTTTTTGTCATAACTGGTATCTTTTTTTTCATAAGCTATGAAATTTATTACATATTCTCCTTTTTAGTAAGGACAAAAATGCATTAAAGTGTAGGGAAAATAAGATTTAAGTGTAAGAAGGTTGGAGGTAATGATTTGATTGGCAGGAAGTTATCCAGCTCAACATTCTAGGTGCGAGTGTACTGATAATGATATAATTACAAAAAATAGGCTTATATTAAGGTCATTCTAAAACCTCGGATTCACAAAATTATTATAACTCGATCCAAAGCGATAATTGAGCCCGAGGTAGGTGAAAAATTCATAATCGGTGTCGAGCTGTTTGATTTGTAACAAAATATCTTCATCTGAGATGTCGGATTTGGCAATATTGATTCTATCGCCCACAAAAGAAATGAAACCACCCAGATCCAGGCTAAATCCTTTGAAAATGACCCATTCGATGTTGGGATTGAGGAAAACGCTGTACAAACTTAAATCATGCAAATATTGATTGACACCAATGTCAATAGAAATATCTCCCCATTTTTGAGTTTGTTCAAATTCAATCTCCAGGTTGTGGCGCCAGAGTGTTTCCCTCAATTTATCAAAAATAGTGATGTCTGTATAATCATTGTACTTGGGTCCGATGGAATATAAAAAGGTAAACCTTCTGGTAGTGGCTTCTTCATAAGGAAAGATGTTGTATTCAATGGCGGGTTTCAGCGTAGCATCAAAATCCGTATTGCCAAAAGTAGAAGAACCGGCGTTACCGGTAATACCTGCTGACCAATTGTCATTCAAACTAATGACATAACGGAAAAAATTGTTGATCCTTTTTCGAATGCTGATGATTTCTTCTCCATCTGTAAGTGTAAACTTCCCACGATCATAATTGTAACGGAAATTGAATAGAAACTTATTTTTGTCCGTGACCCTCGATACGTTAAACCGAAGGGTTAAATCTGCATTTTGATTACTTGCTTCTCCATTTAAATAAGCATTACCCCCGATATTGAATACCCAATAATCCCAGGGGTCTTCGACATTTTCAGGTTCCTGACTTTCGTCCAGGTCTACCTCATAAGTGATGTTTTTTCCCAATGGAGATTTCAGTATATAAGGTAGTAATCCTTTTTTTAAATGCTTCACCAAAGTTTCTCTCCAGATAACATCTGTTGCCATAGGTTCGACTTGATAAATAATGGTATCACTGATGCCAGCATATTTTTTATCTCCCTGGAACACCAATTGAATTTCACTTCCACCAGCTCCAGTTCTTTGGCGAGTCGCTAAAATGTAAACATCTGCTTCGTGTCGGTTCATCATATAATTGACGAATTGAATCTCCTGCCTGACATACATTCGATCACAGCGCATTTGACAATCCAGAAAGATATTCGGCTTGTCTGAACCACTTTGGGAAAAAGCAAAGGTGGATAGGAAAATTGTGATAGCGAGCGCAAATGGGATTCTCATTTTTTCAAGGGTTTAGCTAAAATCGGGTAATGTTGATAATCAAATGTTTACGAGGTTACTTTTTAATGTGAGCAGCTCAAAAAGCGACAATTCTTATTGTAGAACAAGTCAAATACATTAAAAAATCACTCAAGTATAGAGCTTTCATCCAAAGTTTTGCCAATTTGGAAAGTCAATTAACAAGTTTATAACTACTTGTTTGAAAGTCAGGAAGGTAGGATGTCTGGCAGGGCTGTTAAGTTCTCTAATGAGAATATTTTCAATTAAAATTTAAATGAAAATAAAAATGAAAAAGCCAAATAGCCCGAATCCAAATAAAATCAGTGGGCTTCTAACCAATTTTGGCCAATGCCCATGCCGACTAAAATTGGAACCCTTAAGTTCGGAATGGCATTTTTCATTTTGTCCTCGATAATTGGCTTGATGGTTTCGAGTTCATCTTTGTGCGCGTCAAAAACCAATTCATCATGCACCTGAAGAATCATTTTGGATTTGAAGTTTTGCTTTTTGAATTCCTGATGTATGTGAATCATCGCCATTTTTATCAAATCAGCTGCAGTACCTTGGATAGGCGTATTGATGGCAACTCTTTCGGCATTGCTTCTTGCCAATGCATTTCTGGAATCGATATCTCGTAAGTGACGGCGACGACCCATTAGGGTTTTTACATAGCCATTTTTCCGACAAAATTCTACAGTCTTGTCCATGTAATTTTTCAATCCACTGTACTGATTAAAGTACTGCTCAATCAATTCTTTTGCTTCACTCCGCTTGATGTCCAATTGTTGAGAAAGGTTGGTGGAACCAGCCCCATAAATGATGCTGAAATTGACCGTTTTTGCAGCACGTCTTTGATCTGCATCGACCGCTTCATAATCTACGCCATATACTTTTGCAGCAGTAGCGCGATGAATATCTTGCTCTTTTTGAAAGGCTTCCAGCATGGCTTCGTCACCAGAAATTTCAGCAATCAGGCGCAATTCGATTTGAGAATAATCAGCTGCCAACAAAACGTGGTTTTCATCTCTGGGAATAAATGCTTCCCGCACTTTTCGCCCTTCTGGTCTTCTAATCGGAATATTCTGAAGGTTTGGATTATTGGAACTCAAACGTCCGGTAGGAACCAAAGCCTGATTGAAGGAACTGTGAATTCTTCCTGTTTTTGGGTTCACCATTTTGGGCAAGGCATCCACGTAAGTTGATTTCAACTTGGCGAGCATGCGATAACTCATAATATCTGCTACGATATCATGGTTTTTTGACAATTCGGTTAGTTTGACTTCATCAGTTGAATACTGACCAGTCTTGGTTTTGCGCCAGCGATAAGGAATTTTCATTTTATCAAAAAGCACTTCCCCTACCTGTTTTGGTGAAGAAATGTTGAATTGCACGCCAGCCTGATTGTAGATTTTTTGTTGCGCTTCGTTGATCCCTTTTTCCAGCTCCATAGAATAATCGTTCAAAAATTCGGAATCCAAATTGATCCCCTCATATTCCAAATCTATCAAGGCTTTGACCATTGGCTCTTCCATGGTGTCGTACAATTTTTGCAGGCCTTCGTCTTTTTTCAACTCTGGAGCCAATACTTCTTTTAATTGAAAAGTAATATCTGCGTCCTCAGCGGCATAATCAGAAACCTTTTCTACCGCTATGTCCCGCATACTAAGCTGATTCTTCCCTTTCTTGCCAATCAAGGTAGTAATGGAAACAGGTTGGTATTTTAAGTAGGTCTCAGCGAGGTAATTCATATTATGTCTTAAACTTGGCTCCATCAGGTAATGCGCTATCATGGTGTCGAAAAATTTGCCTTTAAGCTCAATACCGTACCATTTCATTACGATGCCGTCGTATTTGATATTTTGGGCAAATTTTTCAATGTTTTCATTTTCAAAAATACTTCTGAATTCTTCTACAATTGCTTTTGCCTCTGTTTGATCTGTAGGAAAAGGAACATACCAACCTTCATGGGCTTTTGTGGAAAAAGCGATGCCTACCAATTCTGCTTCATTGGCATCCACATTGGTTGTTTCTGTGTCAAAACAAAACCCTTCTTGAACAGAAAGATGCTCAATCAATTTTGCTCGCTTTTCGGGCGTATCGACCAAATGATATTCGTGTTCCGTATTATCGATATTGTTGGTAGCAACAGAATGTGCCGGGGGTGCAGAAGATTTTGGAGCAGCTTTTTTTACGGCATCACCAAATAAAGTACCCTGTGTACCGGCCGCTTGCTCGCCTTCTCCCAAAATTGTTTTTGCCAATGTCCTAAATTCTAATTCACGAAAAAGTTCTGATAATTTATCTTTATCAGGAGGGTCAATTTTAAAATCATCTGCTTTGAATTCAATTGGTACGTTTACATCAATAGTAGCCAGCCACTTCGATTTCAAACCTTGTTCAGCAAACTCTTCTACTCGTTCTTTTTGCTTGCCTTTTAGTTCATGAGAATGTTCAATTATGCCCTCAACCGTATCATATTGTGCCAATAATTTAGTTGCCGTCTTTGGACCAATTCCTGGAATGCCGGGAATATTGTCTACGCTATCTCCTTGCAGTCCAAGCACATCAATGACTTGATCAACCCGTTTAATACCCCAGGTTTCCAGTACTTCAGGTATGCCCAGTATGTCCACGCCCCCTCCTTGCCGGGAAGGTTTGTACATGAAAATATTTTCGGAAACCAATTGTGCATAATCCTTGTCAGGTGTGACCATATACACTTTGAATCCTTCTTTTTCTGCTTTTTTTGCCAGTGTCCCAATGGTATCGTCAGCTTCATATCCTGGTATTTCTACAATAGGAATATTAAAGGCATTTACAATGGCTCTGATATACGGAAAAGCGATGGTAATGTCCTCTGGCTGGGCATCTCGGTTTGCTTTGTAAGCTTCAAATTCTTCATGTCGAAAAGTTGGTCCATGAGGGTCAAAAGCTACTCCGATATGAGTAGGTTTTTGATTTTGTAAAAGCTCCCATAAGGATCGTAGAAAACCGGTGATTGCTCCTGTGTTAACGCCTTTGGAATTAATTAAAGGTCTGGTAATGAATGCATAATGAGCACGGTACACCAGTGCATGACCGTCCAATAAGAATAGTTTTTTTTCTGACATCGGGTAAGTGATTTAGGAATTTAGCTGTACGATTCTGGATGGTGGCAAGATATACATTTTTCGGGATTGTTTTTTGGGTGCGGGATGCGGGTTGTCGGGGATGCGAGGGTGCGGGTATACGGGGTGGCGGAGCATCTATACTAGTCACCACGCCAAACCGTATACCCCAGGGCTGATCAGTTCTAAAAACCAGGTTCAAGTTCAAGACCAAGTTCAAGTGCAACAATTGAGTTTGAACTTAGTCTTGAACTTAAGGGGATTTGGAGGAAAAAAACTCATAATAATCCTTTAACACATTAGGAAAATAAAGAACTGATCGAGACCTTGCCCGTATACCTGCCACCAGGCCAACAAAAAAATAGAACTGAAGGTAAATTAGGATCAGAAGTTATAAGACAAACCCAAAATATAATACAACTGCAATGGATTGTCGTCCAACTCTGCGGCTTTTGCCTCCTGTTTGCTGCTTCTCAATCCGATATCGACGCCTACTCCAATTCCTTTTACAGCGGTGCTAAAACCGTTTATCCAAGTCCAGTTGGACAATTCTCCGGGATCATCATAACTGAAGAATGCGGAAAGATTGGATTTCCAACTAATTCTCTTATTAAATTTATGGGTATAGTCAGCGGCTATTTTTGCTCCGATAGATGATTCAAAATTGGTCTCATCATCTGCAAATACAAAATTGTAGTTTCCAGGATGGATAACTAAGACCAAATTATTTATAGGTGTCCAGGTGATTCCTGCGCCGAGATCCAGATAGCCTGGATTGTTGAATTGATCATCCAGAATAGCGGTTCGGTATTCAGCCATTGTTGAAATGGCAATTTTTTCAGTTAGCTTAATTCCGAATAAGGATACTAAATTGAACGCATCGGCAGCGACTTGAAAGTCATCATTGTCGTCAGGATCATCTTTATTGTCAAATTTTAGCCAGCTAAGGTTCAAAACCCCTGAATTTCTCCAGAAATATTTGGGTTGTTGAACGTTAGCAAAACCATTCAATGTAAAACCAATGGTGGCAGCTGAGGTATTAGGTTGATCTTTGGATAACCATTCATTGAATTTTGTGAAATTAAAACCAACCGTTCCAAATGCACCTGTCTCCCATCTGGGATAGGGCGTTATTTTTTCAGTTAAGCCTGCAATTTCTCCTTTCAGACCATTTACTTTTCCTTGTAGCTCTGCCAATTGGGTTTCCAACGGCGCCAATTCTTTCTCTTTAGCTTCTTTTTGGGCAGTCATTTCCTCCACTGTTTGGGCAGTGATCAGGGTTGCCGAAAATAGTATTAGTGTAAAAAGTGATAATGACTTCATCATAATATTTGAATTTTGTGAGATAGAATATGTTTTACATCCTAAAAAAATTAAAACATATTCCTGGGAATGTAGGTCAAAATGATTCAATTACTCTGACGCAATTTCTGGGAAAGGTAACTTTCCTGATTATTGATGCCATTTACCAAAAAAGCCCATCCATTTGGATAGGCTGGTGCTAAACTTGTTTGGGTAATTATACAGAGTAAATTTATTCAAAATTGAGGAGGAAAATATGAAGTTCAAATGTAGAAAAAATCTTTGCTATTCTTCAAAAATTTCCACCTTCTTGTTAGAAATTTCTTTTAAAGGAATAACGACCAGTTTGTCTGTACTTTTTATTGTTACTGAAGCGGTATCCATTGCAATCACTTGGCCCTTTGCCCCATCAATCCCAACGGTATCTCCAATTTTAATTTTTTTCCGAACATAAAAAGAGGCTAGAAAATTTGCCATAGTGTCTTTAGAAGCAAGGCCATAGCCTAAGGAGAATGCCAGCATCAACCCCCCTAAAATGATTGAGAGATTTGTGCTTATCAAGTCCGTAGCAATAGCAGCTTGTTGCAAAGCACTTATGGTCAATGTTAGGAAAACCAGATAGAAAATAAAGTTGGCGATGATTTTGGCTGAAGGAATGCCTAAAGAATTACAGGTTGCTAAAATGATATTTTTGATAAAATCAGCCAGCAAAACACCAACTATAAAAAGGAGCATTGCTGTGAGCAGGCTTGGAATGTAAGAAATCAAATCTGCCATCATGTTTGAAACGATGGGCATTTTGAGAACTTCAGCTGCGGCCATTAAAAAGACCAGAAATATGACATAGTATAAAATCTTTGAAAGGACTTTGCTGGGAAAAATTTTGACGTTGGTTCTTTCAATAAATTCTATATCATTTAGATGATCAGCCAGCTTATCTACTTTTATGCTCTCTAGAATTTTTTGAACTGCCTTGGAAACAATTTTTGCAATGATCCAACCAATAATGACTACGAAGACAGCACCAAGTACTGAAAGCGAGGCATCAGCAAATTGGCTTAGTACTTTTTTTACGATATCAAAAATTTCCATTTAGGATTAATTCTATTTGTTTTAGTTTTTGGGATTATCTTCCTCCTCTGAAGATTCACCTGCTCCTCCAGGTTCTTCTTCTGATTCGTCTCCCTCTGAAGCTCCACCAATTAGGGATCCTTCAATTTGAGTGCCCAGTTCAGGCAATTCCATCGAGCCTCCAAGCATGGAGATAAAGAACTCTGCAGCATTTGGGAGGTACAATTCCATTGTTTCTCCCATGAGTTGGAGAATATGAAGGTTGCTGAAGATGTTCTCTTCAATTTCTGGAGGTGGTGGATTTTGCCTTTCCTCCTCTGCCATCAATTTTTTGAAATTGTTCTCAGCCATTACATTCCTTCCATTTATGTTCTTCGATCCTCCTGGGAAAAGTTTAAGATTCAAGATTCAAAAAGAGAAGATTTTCGAACCTTGAGTCTTGAACTTTTCCCGTGGGATTCCTTTGGAAGAATAATTCATTCATTTGGATAAAGTTCTTTGTACACTCTTTGTGCTTTATGTTTGGCTCGTTTTATTTTCATTTTTACAGCACTTTCTGTTTTGCCTAAAACAGGTGCAATTTCCTTAATCTGCATTTCATCATGGTATTTCATTAGCAATATCGCCTTGTCTCCAACAGGAATTTTTTCTAAAACTACCTTTAGTCTGGATACTTCCATCGCCATCAGTTCTTCATCTGGGACATCATCTACGATATCCGGCGCTTTTTCCATTTCATCAGAGAAGATGTTTCGCAACTTTTTCTTTTTGCGAATCAAATCGATACAATAGTTATAGGTAATGGAATAAACCCATGTGGAGAACTTGGATTGTTCTCCAAATTTAGCCAGATTTAAGAAAATTTTCATAAAAATATCCTGTGTAGCATCTTTAGCCATGCCTTGGTCTTTCAATAAAGACAGGCATTTGCTATACACTTTGCTCGAATACTTTTTGTATAGAATATTGAAGTAAGCAGATTGTTTGCTTTTTAAATATGCTCTTATGACTTCAATATCAGAAAGCTTGGTATGTCCTTCTGTCGTTCCCATTAATTGGGGCATAACGCCCGCAGTTGTTTTCGTTTTTTATAATGATGAGAAATGAATAATGCTCTGGTAATCAGAATGATATATCACTTTTAAGGTCGAAAAAAACCTTGAAGTCCACGAATGTAATTATTTTTTTTGGTATGAAGTACGTTTTGAAGGTTTTAGACGAAACCTCTTTGAGAAAGACACATTTTTTTTAAAATATTTTTATTGTTTTATAGCAGGATAAAATTGAGGGTAAAGAAAACAGAAAGAACCTAAAAAGGGAAGAAAAAAGAAAAAGGGATAAGCGACTAAATAATGGGGATAAAAAAAAGAGGCAGCGCCACCACAGCACTACCTCAGCCCTAACCAAATAAAACCAAATTATATCTTTGAGCTTTAAAAGCTAATTTTAAATGTCAAACAAAGCTTTGTGTAAAAAATACCATTTCACTTTGATAGCTCAAAGTTAGTGTATTTTTTCCGAAAAGTCCAAACTCGTTTTTATTTTTTTGTCCGGCGATTAACATTTATTGGGTGACTTGCTAAAGAGGTGAAGAATATGGTTCAGAAATATTTGGAATTTAGAAATATAGTTTTGAAATCTTTCTGAATTTGAAATTATATTTTATTGTAAAAATTTAAAATTGAGTAAAAAAATATCAAAATGAAAAGCAACTATTTGAAAAAAAAATCTTTTCTCCTGATTTTCCTTAGTGTGATATTGACTTTTACTATCGGAAATGCTCAAAACAAACAAAATGTTGACGAAGATGCTTTTTACATCAAAGGAATATATGATAAAGCATTGACAGAGGGAGAATGCTATTCCTGGTTGGAACATTTAACCACGAAAATTGGTGGACGACTTGCTGGTTCTCCTCAAGCAGCAGCAGCTGTTGAATACACCTTTCAAATGCTCGATACTTTAAATCTGGACTCTGCATGGTTGCAGCCTTGCATGGTGCCGCACTGGGTTAGAGGTGATAAAGAGGTTATTCGGATTGCCAGTTCAGTGGCAGGTTCAATGGAACTCAAGGTACTTGCGCTTGGCAATTCCATTGGCACTGGTGAAAATGGAATTTCAGCAGAGGTCGTGGAAGTAAAAAGTCTTGATGAAGTGGATGAATTGGGACGAGCAGCAGTAGAGGGTAAAATCGTTTTTTTCAACCGCCCTCTGGACCCAACTCAGTTGAATACATTTGCTGCTTATGGTGGTGCAGTGGACCAACGTGCCTGGGGTGCAGCCCGTGCATCCAAATATGGTGCTTTGGGCGTTTTGGTTCGGTCAATGACTACTCGACTCGATGATGTTCCTCATACTGGTGGTTTGGCATATCGAGATGGGATTGAACCAATTCCCGCAGCAGCAATTACGACCAATAATGCAGAAATGCTTAGCAATTTGCTGAAGCAAGGTGACGTGACTATTTATATGAAGATGAATTGTAGAATGCTCGAAAAAAAGCAATCTTACAATGTTATTGGAGAAATCAAGGGTAGCGAATTCCCAGATGAAGTTATTCTTATTGGTGGTCATCTGGATTCCTGGGATGTAGGGCATGGTGCACATGACGATGGTACGGGATGTGTACAATCAATGGATGTTTTGCATATTTTGAAGCGGTTGAATTATCAACCAAAACGCACCATCCGTTGTGTCTTATTTATGAATGAAGAAAATGGACTAGCTGGAGCCAGAGAATATCAAAGAGTTTCTTATGCTAATAAAGAATTCCATCTTGCCGCAATAGAATCTGACCGAGGTGGTTTTACGCCAAGGGGCTTTACAGTAGATGGTCATCCTGATATTTTTACCGAAAAATTAAAAAAAGTAACTGAATGGCTGCCGCTATTGGAACCTTATGGATTGAGTCTCGAAAAAGGTGGCTCTGGGGCAGATATTGGAGGGCTGAAAGACCACAAAGGCTTGTTATTTGGGTTTAAACCAGATTCTCAGCGATATTTTGACTACCATCACACTGCAATTGATAACTTTGATGCTGTAAACAAACGCGAACTGGAATTGGGAGTAGCTGCGATTACGAGTTTGGTGTATTTGATTGATAAATATGGGCTTTAGGGGGAATGATGAATGAAGAATTTTGGAAAGAATTTATTATTAGAGGCATTTTATCTGGTAAATATCATTTGGATAAATAACAATAATGCAAAAAATTATAACACTACACGACTTAAGATTTGAACCCTATCTTACCAAGGCTGCAATCTTAGCGCAAGTTCAAAAAATGGGGGCGGCGATTCAGAAAGATTTTCAGGACAAAAAACCTGTTTTTTTAGCTGTGCTAAATGGTTCATTCATATTTGCCGCTGACCTTGCGCGTGCTTGTGAGATTGATTTGGAAACAACTTTTATCAAATTGTCCTCCTATCATGGGACTGCCTCTACGGGTGAAATTAAAGAAGTTATTGGATTAGATGTTGATTTAAAAAATCGACATGTCGTTATTGTAGAAGATATTATTGATTCGGGACAAACACTGTATGAATTTATTCCGAAATTGGAAGGGATGGGACCTGCTTCTATATCATTGGCCGTATTACTCCTAAAACCAGATGCAGTAAAGTATGAATTTGATATTCCCTATTTGGGCTTTGAAATTCCAAATAAATTTGTGGTGGGATATGGCTTGGATTACAATGGTTTAGGGAGGAATTTGGAAGAAATCTACCAACTGGTAGAATGATGGGCGGGAATTCTTTTTTGGAATCCCCGCACCAATCAACTTGGTTTTATACGCTAATTATCTGTTTATTACAAAAGGCAACACTCCAATCTGTTCCTCTGCAAGGATCCGCAAATAATAAATGCCAGGAAGTAAAGTCTTCACATCTATTTGATTTACTTTTTCATTGTGCTGCCAGATAATACGCCCAGTTATATTGCTAATTTGTACAGAAAGAATCTTTGCGAAGTTATTTTTTAGGTCGATATTCAATTCAGTAGATACCGGGTTTGGAAAGATGTTAAAGGACAATTCATCTTCCAATTCTTTGGAACTTGTAACCACAATCTCCTCTTCGCTGGTGCATCCTTTTTCATCTACGATGGTCACACTATACTCCCCCGATTCTTCAATAACTGCATAATATTCAGTTGAACCATTACTCCATTCGAATTGATATGGCGGACTACCTCCAACAAGTTCAGCCACTAATAAGGTATCCTCATTTTGCTCAATTTCAAACTCAATTGGAAGACCTGGAATAACAGCGAAGGTTGTATCAATAGAACAGCCACTGTTATTAACACTGGAAGTATCCTGAATATTTACGGAATATTGCCCACCACATAAATCTATAATATTGGCTCCAGTTTCTCCATTGCTCCATTCAATCAATGCACTGGGAGGAGGATTTTGCAAAACAGCAGTACCATCGCAATCTTCAAAACAAGTTTCGTCTATTACAATTGGTGCTGGATTCAGGAACCAAAGGAGAAGGTTTAAGGTCGCCGTTCCCTGGCATCCGGAAGAATTCACCACGGTAATCTCATAAGTCCCGGGAGTGTCAAAGAGGGCAGTAGCCGTCGTGTCTCCATTGCTCCAGGAATAATTTTGATAGTTCGGGTTTGCAGCTATCTCAAGCAAAAAACCAGGTGCACATATATAGTATTGATTTCCATCCGGGAGTATATCATTGGGGGCGATGCCTCCCACGATAATAGTTGTATCAAAAGATAAATCACAGCCTGAAGTGGTATCTGTGACCACAACTGAATAGTCGCCAGGACATAAATTGGAGATCGAAGGAGTTTCTGCTCCTGTACTCCAGAGGAAAGTATGGTTTTCCAAATTCCCAAAGGAAATACTTCCGTCACAGATGCCGGGGCATGATGTATTGGTCACACTTGGTTCAGGAACTGAAATAGGGGCAGGTTCTTCTACAGTAAGGTATAGTACTTCGCTACAGCCAGAAGTATCTGAGACTTCGACAAAATATTGACCTCCCGGAAGGTCTTTAAGACTTCTGGTAGTTTCACCAGTTGACCATAAGTAACTAAGACTGGATTGATCGATATTAGAGACATAGACAGATGCTACTCCAGAATTATCGCCATGACATCCATTCCAATCCGTAAATATTTGAGGACTTGGGCCAGCAACATTACCACAGGGATCCATTGCTGTGTATTGGATAGAGCAGCCATTTGCGTCTTCCAAATAACAGATACAACAAATTGCGCCAATTCCCGGTGTACCGAATGGAGGTAATCCCGAAATCAAATCACCACTTTTATAATCCTGAATATTGAAGGTATCTTGAAAATTATCTTCGGAAATATACATGGTTAAGGTCACAGGCTCCACAGCATTCGAATAAAATACCTGTAAAGTCCCGTCAAATGAGCCCAGGCAAGTTGAAGGACTTGATTGGATTTCAACCTCAATATCACAAGTTTCCTCATTTACTACAGCAATGTTTTCGTATATACAACCATCCTCATTACTGCCTTCCATATAATATACACCTGGCAGGACACTTAGCGTTGTTGGCGAATCTCCTAAAACAAAAGTGGTATCATAATTTCCGTTGGGAGCTGTTATCCAAATAGTATAGTTTTGATCGGATTCTGGATAAATTACAATTTCTCCATGGGTTTCGCCTGTTTTTACATCAATGGATTCATAAGTATATGGATTTGTGATTTCTGTTCCAATTTCAAATTGCTGAGTTAACCTACATCCTGAATTATCATGTTGGATAGTAACACTATAACTTCCAGATAATAAGCAATCATTGGAAGGCAAACCAAAAATCCCTGGACCAGACTCTCCTGTTGACCACTGAAAAGTATAGTCTAAAATTGCTCCATCCCAAAATGCTGAACCAAAACCATCCGGACAAGGTGCATCACTAATTACCAGTTCAGCATCAATATTCAACAGCTCAAATTCAACAAGTTTAGTACATCCATTACCATCAGTAAAATTTAGCAAGTACGCTCCGCAAGGGATTTCTGAAATCATTGAACCTTGACCAATGATATTTCCTTCCAAATCAGTCCAAATAAACTGATATGGACTTACTCCTCCACTAGCAATTGCCCAAACTATAAAATTATCACTTGCATTATCATATTCATGCTGAATTTCTAAAAGGAATGGGTCTGGGCCGCCTATAATAGCATTGACATTGGTTTCGCACAATCCGGTAGAATCGGTAAATACAAGTTGGTAATCTCCAGCTGTTAATCCATTGACCGTATGTATCGTCGCTGTTGTTTCCCATTCATAACCATCCAGTAAAGCTGGACCCTCCCAACTAAGGGATCCATCAGAGCCGTCAAAACATAAGGGTTCCGAAATTGATAAATTTTGAGGAAGCACTCCCCTAATGGTGACCTGAACCTCATCTGATTCCAAACAACCATTATCGTTTTCAGCTACATATTGAAAGACATGTTCTCCAACTCCAAAAATAGATGCAGAATCGGCAATACAAGGTCCATCTATCCAAACTGAATTTTCATAAACCCAATATTGTGAATCGCCTCCAGTACCCATTAGATGAAGGACTTCGTTTTCACAAAATGTTGTATCAGACACTGCATAAACAATGGGTGCTTCCAATAAAGTGATCACAACATCATCTGTATCTATACAGCCATTATCATTTACTGCTGTATAGGTCACCAAATGGGCACCGGGTCCAAGGACTTTAAGGGTATCGGCAGGATCACTCCCGGGAAAATCAGTCCATATTATATTTCCATGGCTCCAAAAATGGTTGTCCCCACCACTACCTGTGAGGTCAATCGTTTCATTTAAACAAAAGGAAACATCAGGTCCCGCATCAGCAACAGGAGCAACCTTATTTTCAGTGATCTCAATTATTTCTTCTCTGGTACAACCACTTAAAGTATCTCTTACTACCAAGGTATATGTCCCAGCACTATCTATTATGATATTAACATTTGTTGAATCCACAACCTGAATACCATATTGACCTCCTTCAAGTATATCATCCGCTCCAACTACTGCCATTAGTACAACTTCCTGGTTCTCGCAAGTGAGTTCTCCTGCATTTGATGAAAGCTCAAGGGTTGGCGATTCAGTATTTACATCGATTAAGGTAGTATCGTTGGAAATACAACCAGTTTCAATATTTTCTACGTAGAGTATTACTACAATTTCCTGGCTCATCATAAAAGTATCAGCCGTGAATGAAGTTTCATTGGATAATAAATTGCCATCAATATCGCGCCATTCAATTATTTCTTCTCCGGTTTGCCCTCCTTCAACTTTTAGTGTTACTGAAGGATTGTCACAAGTGATGGTGCTGGGACCATCGACCATGATTTTGACAGGTGGTGGTTCATGAATGGTAAAATAAGCAGTATCCGAAAAGGAAAAAAGAGCATCATATTGCGAAAGAGCTAAATATTTACCAGCAACCAACTCATCAAAAAGCATAAAATTACTTCCATTGAGGCTGGGTTCTTCAAGAGTTTCTCCATTTGGAGCCAATAGATGATAGGTTGGATTTTGCTCACCATCGTTTACAAATTGAATCATGACTGTACCTGTAGACTCTCCATGACAATCAACATCAGTTGTACAAATATCAATCCCAGGACCTCCAATGATGAAATTGTCTGCATAGGAGCAGCCATTTTCATCCATGATGTGAGCTACTCCCATACCACCTCCTCCATATACTGCATTAGTCGTAGGATTTAGCCCGGTGACAACAGTTCCACTCTGATAGTTTTCTATTTCAACAAAATCATTGGGATTATCCGGATCAAATTCAAACCAAAATTCAGTTTCTCCCGCTGGATTGCTTGCATATAAAGTTAATGTTCCATCTTTTGCCCCCAGCTCCGAAACGGGAGTAGTAGTTATTTGACCGGTAAGATCGCAATCGGGAGGATTGATGACTGCCCAGTCATAATATTTACAGCCATTTTCACTAGTGCCTGTGATTCCATAGAAACTAGGGGTCGCCAGAATTTCTACTGTTTCTTCATCTGTACTAACAAATGAAGTGTCAAAAGCAAATTTATAATCTATGTAAGTAACCTCCCATGGAGAACCAGAATAGCTGTTGTCATAAATAAAATTGACTTGTCCACGTATCTCTCCATGAGGTACATCCTGCGTATGTATTTCATAAGGGAAGGGATCTCTTATATCTTCAATATATGCCGTGTCAGAACCAATGCATCCGGTTTCAACTGATGAAGCTGAGTAAATAATTTGAGAGGGTCCTGTTGGTGTCCCTCCCGAACCTGGCGGTACAACAAAAATACCACCCTGGCAATTCTGAAAATCAAGTACTTCCCCATTTGAATTGGTGAAAGAGCATTGCACTACTTCCTCCTGAGAAAAAGTTTCCACTAATACTTTTGGGTTCTCACAACTAATAGTATTGTCTCCAATGAATTCAATGTTAAGGACAGGTGCTGGGTTTACAGTCACGATTACCTCATCAGTGTCCACACAGCCATTTTCATCTTCTGCAACAAAAGTGAAAATATGCTCACCGGATTCGAAAGCTTCTGCGGGGTCTGCAATACAAGGGCCATCCATCCAAACTGAATTTTCATAACTCCAGTACTGACTATCACCTCCAGCACCCATTAAATGGAGAGTATCGCTAATACAAAGAGTTTGATCTTCTCCGCCATCAGCTTCAGGGCCAGGATTGATCACCACAATCACCTCGTCGGTACCCACACAGCCGTTTTCATTTTCTGCTACAAAAGTGAAAATGTGTTCTCCTGCTCCCAATACATCAGCAGGCTCTGCGATACAGGGGCCGTCTATCCAAACCGAGTTTTCAAATTCCCAGTATTGCATATCTCCCCCTGATCCCATTAAATGAAGGGTATCACTTAAACAGATGCTTTGGTCATCTCCAGCATTTGCTATTGGAGCTTCCAAATCTGCCTCTACGATGACACTATTCGAAGCGGAGCAACCAGTATTCACATTGAGCACAGTTAAACTATAAGTAGCTGGTTCATCTACAATAATTTGTGGAGTTCCTTGCCCTGAAACGATATTCCCATCACCTGAATCCCATAAATAGTTAAAAGCTGGCCCTGCACTCGAATCAGAACCATCTAGCTCTACACTCTCTATATCACAGGTCAAAATATCTGGATCCTCAATTATGGCTAGGGGCGGATCGTTTAACTGATTGACAACTACATTTTGCTGTGCAACACAACCGGTATTGTTATTTGTTATTTGTAATGTGTACAATCCAGGCGTATCAGTTACTATCATAAGTGTTCCCTGCCCGGAAACAATATTTCCATTATTAGTACTCCAGAAATAGCTAAACTGTGGGCCATTGGAAGACATGGAAGCATTGATTGTCACAGTGAGTCTGTCGCATGTCAATGGCAAGGGTGGAGGAATGTTGATTATGGGTGGTTGTGAATTATCCTGAACATTTACCATTAATGTTTTTTCACATTCATTGCTATCATAAATACTCACAGTATGAGGTCCTGCAGTCAAACTACTGGCAGTATGTCCTTGCTCTCCGTTTGACCAGATGTACTGATAAGGCATTACTCCTCCGGATCCGTTGACAGTTGCTACCCCAAACTGATTGTTACAATCGATATGGGATAAAGACTCAAGGGAAAGGTGAACCTCAGGAGGTTCTGTTATGATCACCATATTTGTAGCTGTTACCATTTGTAAGTCTTCTACGGTAACGAAATAAGTGCCAGCGGATAAATTTGTAGCCATTGGACCTGTTTGCCCATTTGACCATTCAAACTTGTAGGGTGGAACGCCTCCCATTGCGCTTGCCGTAGCAGAACCATCATTTCCTCCAAAACAAGTCACATGATGAATAGAAGGAATCCCTATTACCAAAGGCGTTTGTGCATGAAAAAAATTACTTGAGAAAATACACAAAAGAAATAAGGATACAGTTAGCGGAGTATCCACTTTTAGAAGATTTTTCATAGGTTCAATAGTTTTTTTTGAAGAAGGAAAACTTTATTACGAAGTGTATGAATTAAGCTTAAAATCATTCCTTTGGGAAAATATCTGGTCCTTGTAAGTATTTAAATAGCTTATAGCACCTACCGATATAAGGGAATTGATTTTGGACGTGATAATGATAAATGCCATCAGGAAATTCAGGAGTGGCAGCTCTATGACCATTGCATTCGTCTAAATCGCCTCTCCCTTCTCTGTAAACGTAATCATCTACAAAAAAACCGACGGGGAATTCTACTTCTGGTCTGTCCGGATGTGTACCATCTGTATTTCTTACACGATTAAAATTCTTTCTTCTGTAACTTGACCTTGGCGTCGAAACCGCTGAATTATTTTCTCCACATTCCTCTGCATAGATAGGATTTCCATCAAATGCCCATCCAAGCAAAACGATTTGTGACCTGTTCCTAACCACATTATTTTCGCTATCGGTTTGCTCTTGTAATATCTTCTCATAAAGACCTTGAGGAAATCCATGATAATGATATCCGCCATCTGGTTGTACATGACCATTATTACAATCCAAATTGTAAATCATTTCATTATGTCTCAAAGGATTTAAAGCCCATTCATGATCAGCTCTGTTCCACCATTCCGCAGCGGCAGGGTCAAAAGGGACACCATTTACAGCGACACCAAAAGCCACCTCCGGTTTTCCAATATATGGAGGTGTTGGCAAATCGAATATCGAATTATCTCTGGATCTACCTAAGGAACTATAGGCAGGCATTACAAAAGTATAATCTTGTTCACTCAGGGCAGTTGGGCGACCACAGCAGCATTGTTCCACCCTTTCTTCATACGTAAGGGAACTGGGATCTTCCGAATAAATTAAGGGGAATTTTCCAATCGGATGATTTGGAATTCCATTCGATTTTATGACCCGCCAATATCCTCCTACAGTCATACTGATTTTTGATTCAAAAGACGGCCATGTATCACAATTATCACTTTTTATCAAAGGACAATCACACTCACATGGTGGGCTAAGTGCTGCCTTGCCCGGCGGTGCTGGAATATCACATCTGCACTGGGCATTGGAAGAATAAGTTGAGACACAAATTATAATCAAGGAAAGAAAACTTAATTTAAAGAAGTTTCCTAGGTATATTAAGGATATTTGAGGTAATGGTTTCATGGTTATTAGATTTAAATGCTAAGATTTTATTGTTTCATTCAGGAACAAGTATTTGCCAGTAGAAGACAGCTATTTGCCTCTGAATTTGTTGAAATGAAAAGAGAAAACTAATGGGTCTTCGTATCAATAATGGCAATCAATGCTTCAGAAATTTGGTTTCGGTTCCTTTGATAAACTTCATAATTTATCAGATCCTTTAAGCGAGTCGTGTTATTTCTATTATTCCTTTGAGCAATATTCAAAATGAAGTCCAATTCCCTGTTTTTATTTTTCAGAAAAGACATGACTTCTTCGATTGCCCTTTCTATGTTGTCTTTTGCAATTTGTTTTCGCCATCTTTCGGGTAATGTATTTTCGGATACTTTTGATGACCTATTTTCTTCCTCCTCTCTACTTGTGTATATTTTCGATAATTCCCTGAAATTCTGTTCATTAATCCAGTTGAAAGTATAAGCAACCGAAATAATTGATAAGAATAATGCCGGAGATAAAATCGTCGAATTTATATGGACAAATTTTCCCTCTCCTAACAACTCAGGTGAGTTGACTTGTAGCCAGATGATAAAAACCGTGAACAGCCCTGTGATAATCCCTATAAAATTCAAACCTTTCCTTATAAAAGTCCAACCGAGATATAATCCAAATAAGAGAATAGAGACTGATGCAAGGATGATGTCCAGGTCATACATCAATTTTGAATTTTTCATCAAGGAAATTGTGATAAGCCAGGCAAAGCCAAAAAAGATGACTACATTATTGTAAGTTTTATGTTGAATGATTCTGTCAAACCAGGAATTTCCTTGTGAAAAGAAAGGCATGGATAAAAGAAAACATATGCTAACGAGCCCTGACAATATTGGGTAAACACTTTTATCCGGTTTGTAAGCAGACGCAAAGCCAATGATAAAATAAAGGAGAAATGCAAATGACAAGAATATCAAACCAGTAGCATTTGCCTTGTTGGTGTCCGATTTTTTTCTGGACAAATTCCAAAAATAAAATAGCAGCGTAAACGTAAGCAGGCAGAATAAAGAGAGGATTAAGCGATAGTTCATAACGTCGCTTAGTTCTTTTATGCCGAAAAATTCGAATAGTTGTGCCATGATAGAGTTGGTTTAAAAATTGAACGGTGTTGAGTGAATTTCTACTGCAATTTTTCAACTACCACCAGAATGTTTTCATTGGTATCCCAATACTCGTAATACTTTAAATTATGTTCACAGACTATTTTTAAAGTAAATTAGTGAAATAATGGAAAAATTGTTTTGAATGATAATTATTAATGTATTGATTTGTAAGTAATTATGTGAATATAATTGTTAAATAAAATTAGTTGAAAAAGCATGAAAATTATTGGTGAAAAAGTGATAGGAATTCTAAAGGCTATGAATAAAGAGGAGTTTAGAAAGCTACGGAGGGCATTTCAGTCACCCTATTTTGTGACCAATGCCCGGTTGCTTAGCCTTTATGATTACCTAAAGAAATACTATCCGGATTTTCCAGAGAAAAAACTGCAAAAAGAGAAGCTCTTCAAGAAGCTTTATCCTGGAAACCCATTCAATGCAAACTTGCTTCGGGTATTGATGCGAGAGTTTACAGAAGTAGTAGAAAAGTTCTTGATTACGGAAAGAGTGTTGCAGGATGCTTACCTGGCTAAAAAATTTCTAAAAGAGGAATACGGAGACCGGAATTTGTATCCCTATTTTCAGAAAACAACCGAGGTATTGTTAAATTGGTTGGATGAGGCTCCTTATCGAGGTAAGGAATATTTTGAAGAAAGAGCTGATTTAAATTTCGCCTATTATTTTCATCCCCTAACGAATAAGCATACGCTGAATGAAGAAAGGTTGTTAAGCATAATGGATAGCATAGATAAACGATTTGCCCTGGCGAAATTTAGGGTAGCAAGTGAGATTAAGAACCGGGAACGGGTATTATCAAAAAGATATGATATTCAGTTTTTGACTGATATTTTTGAATATGAAAAGGCAGGATATTTAAATGGTAACGCTGTATCCCGTTTATATAAATTACTATTCCAACTTTTAGAATCCCAAAAGGATGATTCCGTTTTTCAAAACTTAAAAAAGCAGTTCTCAAAGGATATCGAACAATTACAAGCTTTTGATCAATCCCTAATTATGACTCCAATGATCAATTATGCTGTCCGGCAAATTAATATTGGAGATACTAAATTTTATGCGGAGGCACTGGATTTATATAAAATAGGTTTGGAAAATGATTTGGTCATTGATAATGAAAGGATAGATGAGGCAGTTTTTGGAAATATTGTGACCTTGGGTTGTCATGCAAATGAATTTGAATGGACGAATCAGTTTATCCATTCTTATCAAAAATACCTTAAAGAATCAATTAGGGTAGATGTAGTTGCACTTAATTTAGGGCTTTGGTATTTTTATCAAAATGATTTTGACAATGCTCGACATCAATTTTTGAATCACCCTTTTTCACATTATTATCAGCCAAAAGCTCGTGTTAATTTGATACGATCACTTTTTGAACAATTTCTAATAGACGATACCCTATTCGAGTTATTGATGTCTCATATTGTTTCTTTTGAAAAATTCTTACATCGAAGTGAAGTGATATCTAGTTATCGCAAAGAAGCCAACTTGAATTTCGTATTAATTATTAAAAGGATAGTAAATGGAATATCCCAAAAAAAGGAACTAATTACATTGCACCAATCGCTGCAAAAACAACTGCAAAAAAAAGAGCGGATAACTGCAAAAGATTGGTTGGTTAAAAAAATAAATCAGCTCGTTTAAAAAGAAGAGCCTCTGGGAAATAATAATCGCTGCCGCTCGCGGCAGCGATTATTATTTCCCAGAGGCTCTTCTTTTTTTATGCATCAATCACATCTACTATACCAATAATAGAATGCTCACATCCATCAAAATAAACTGTTAGCGTCACAGAGTAATTTCCGGTTTCTTGATAGATATGCCGGGGATGCTGCTCATTAGATGAATTGCCATCACCAAAATTCCATAAATAAGAAATAGCTCCTGAGGATTGATTCAGAAAGACGGTTTCTACTCCTAACAAATGACCATTGTTGCTAACGGAAAAACTTGCTATGGGGCAATAATCTGCATTCTGAATAGCAATCTTTTGGACTTGACTCCCTTGGAAACTCATAAGGAAGAGAGCAGCAAAACACAATATAAAAGGAGCTGTAAACTTGCGAGTTAAAGAAATAATCGTTTTCATTTGGACATAAAATTTTCAACTGTTCAATAGGTCATTACTGAAGCAGCCAGGTTAGCGAACAGGCTATGTATTTAAGTAATTTGATTGTTGGAGGATGCGATTTCCTTGAATTTGGCTTGCTCTTCCATCCATTATTGACACATAGGCTGTTCAAAAAATTGATTTCCTCCTTCTAATTGTTGTAGGTGACAAGTTGTGACAGAAAAAAATTAAATTTGCTCTACATGTCACGTTTTCATTTTTTTCGCAATACTTAAGAAGATTAATGGTTTCAGAAAACTGTTCAGACAGGAATATTATTCAATTAATCAAGTCATTAGAAGAAGCGGCAGAGAATTTGGCTACCCGCTGTCTATATAAAGTATATGGAGGGTATATCAAGAAAATATTGGCTCAAAAAGTGGGGCAATCCAGGTCGGACTTAGTTGTTGATATTCTTACAGATACCATCCTTGCTTTTTTTAATTCTATTCGCCAGAATAGGTTTGAATTAAGAAACGATAAAAGTATAAAAGGCTACCTGAGCCAAACTGCAAAGAATTTATTGAATCTGGAAATAAGGGCTTTATATAAAGGGAGTACAAAGCCAGAAAAAAATGAGCATACGGATGAAATTGTAGCTTATCTTTTGAATCAAATGAGTGATGAAGGACTTAAACGGTTCAAGGAAAATTTATCAAAGGATCCGGTCCTCCAAGAAGAAGTTGAATTGAAAAGACAATTGCTTTTTCGACAATCAAGAGTAGTAGAACTGTCAGAAAATTTAAAAGTTATCGCTCCCGGGGAAATTGAGCAGGTGGAAGCAATGAAAACTTTGATTTCCGAACTTTCACCTTTGCAGCAACAAATTCTGAACGCCCATTATCATCAGGGAATTGGACTTGCAACTTTAGCAGAAAACTTCAACATGAGCCCGGAAGCTGTTAGACAACAGCATCATCGAAGCCTCAAAAAACTACGAAATTTGTTCACTCAAAAAAAGCAAAAAAATTGAAGCGCTTCGACAATATATCCAACACCATCGCAAAATTCCTCAATAATCAATTGAAGGCAGAAGCCTTACATGCTTTCACCCAAAAGTTATCGAGCGATCCAGAACTAAAAGCGGAAGTCGCCTTTCAAAAAACTGTTTTTGAAGCCACAAAGTCTTTAGAGAATCAAAAGTTAAGCAATCGAATTAGAGAGACTATTTCTCTTCTGGAGGAAGAAGAACCAGAAGCGTCAAAACAAACTGCTACCATCATCGGGATGTCTGCTCGCCGTCGGTTTTTATTTTCTAAAACTGGCTTGGCATCAATTGCTGCATCCCTTTTAGTGCTAGTCACCGTAAGCGTTATCTGGTATGCGAATGAGTTTTATTCCAATAATTCGATTGTAGCAAAGAACCACTTGCTTTCTTCTCCATCCTATAGTTTGAAAGGTATAGAAAATGATCCTGCAGAGGCACTGTTTAAGGAAGTTGCGGCTGCCTA
The DNA here is from genome assembly GCA_041941305.1 of Saprospiraceae bacterium. Classification (GTDB taxonomy): domain Bacteria; phylum Bacteroidota; class Bacteroidia; order Chitinophagales; family Saprospiraceae; genus JANSWP01. The sequence continues at coordinate 15,115 of JBGTQJ010000008.1, read as the reverse complement.
TTCTGCAAAAAATTACGTTCATGCTGTCGAATTATTAGAATCTGTAGAACCTTCTTCAAGTTATACAAAAGCACAATTTCATCTTGGAAACCTCTATTTGAAAAAAGGACAATCAGATAAGGCGATAGCATCTTTTTCTACAGTATTGGAATCAGAAGATAAGCGATATGTAGAAGATGTGCATTGGCTTTTGGTGTTAGCTTATTTGCAAAACGAAGATGAAAACAAAGCAATATCACAGCTGAATACAATCCTTGAAAACCCCAATCATTCCCTCTATTCCAAAGCAAAGGCAATGAAAGACAAGCTAAATAGTTTATGGCGAAGAATGGTGTTTTGATAAACTAGATGGTTTGAGAAACTTTTAGCGAGGTAAGGCGATAGGCAGAGTTTCTTAAACCTTGATATCTAAGGTTTAAGAAACTAAGCTAAACGCCCTCCAGGCTCAAGTTTCTCAAACCCAGGATTTGACCTCCCAAAATCCAGGCATACGCTAAAGAAGGCGTCTTTTTTTATAAAACCAAAACATAATTAAAACCAAAGCAAGACTCAAAAACCCATATTTTACCATTCCCATATTTGAAATTCCCAATTGGATTGGTTCCATATCGCCTATCGGAATCAGCCCTGCCCAAAAGAATGGATGTGCTCCGAGGTGTGATTGATTGTCGAGATAATCGAGCTTGGCTTTTCGAAGCGCTTCATCTTTTGCCATGCCCTCTTTTAGATTTTTATAAAATGCGACCATTAAATCTTTGGTTTTTTCATCACTTACACTCCATAGTGTCGTAAGAATACTTTTAGCACCTGCGTAGGTGAAACCACGGGCTAAGCTGATAACACCTTCTCCTCTTTGCAATTCGCCCAATCCTGTTTCACAGGCACTTAAGACCACCAAATCTGCATTGAGTTTGAGGTTATAGAGATCTCGGACATATAATAATTCGTTTTCTATGGAGTCTTTGATTTCGGTAAATGCGAGGTAGGAATAGTCGCCTATTTTATCATTTGCCTTGCCATGAGTAGCGAGGTGTATGATCCTGTAATCTTCAGCAAGTTTGACAAGGTTGTCTTCGGTCGCGGCTTCATTTAAGAAAACATCGCCGCCCAATAGTGATTGGATGGCCTCCACTTCGGGGACACTAAACTCCAAAGCTCCTAATTCATTTCGCATTGTTTCCAGACTTGCGATCAATTGAGGATTGTGTTCAAAAGTGGGAGCAAAGGCCAAAAATCTCTTTGAAGCTTTGCTTTTTTTACGCGATACTTCTTCCAGGAAAGTAGCAGAATATGCATAACTAATCTGATGTTCTCTCAAAAAGTAAGGGTGGTTTTTGAACTGGTGTGGTTCTTCAGGCAACTCCATCAACAATATTTCAAAAGGGATGTAATTCAATGCGCCGTCCGGAACGATGATTAGTTTTTGAGGAAGTTCTTTTTGAAAAGGGGTAACCAATTTATTATACAATTGATTGGCAGCTACTGCGAAGGTATCGCAATAGGCGAGATAGGCAAATTCGTCATTCAAACCAGCTATGTGGTACTGATATATGCCTTTTCTCATTTCTTCAACCCAGGTCTGAAGGGGAAAATCTTTTTTGAGTCGATAAACTTGGTAATCATCTACTTTTAGGAGAAATACGAAAATGTTGCTATCTCCTACAAAATACTCTAATAATGCCTGATCTGGTTTTAAAGTCTCTTTTCGAACCCGTTCGACAGAAGTATAATCGTTGCCATATTTCAATTTGAAATATTCAGGATAATTTTCCTCAAAATTTTCTACAAGGAAGTCGTATTGTTGTTTCAGATCAAACTTTTTGGAATTGTATTCATTGACAAGGCTATCATTTTTTGAATCTCCTTTCTCCAATTCGTTAAAGCGTTTTTTATCGTAAAAGGCGAGATCTATGCTCAGATTGTGTTCTTTTTCCAACAAACTATCCGGTATCCCTGCAAAGAATTCAGCTTCAGATTTTTGAAAAGCTTCGTTCAGTAAATTGTTTTTACTTTTTTCTGCATATGAAAAGGCTTGTCTCAAATCGAAATCATTTGGTGAATTCAAATTAGCTTCCCAGGTAGATTGGATGGCATCTTCAAAAAGGGAAAATCTTTGGGATAACTGAAATTGCTCTGAAGACTCTGATGTATAATCCTGCTTCATGAGTTCGAGACTATTGAAAGCGAGCTCAAAATTTTCAATAGCAGTGTGATAATCTCTTTTGTTGAAATATTCTTTCCCAATGACATGATAGGATTGTGCCACATCAGGGTGGCTATTTTCAAAAATGTTTTGTCGGACCTTCAAGCCTTTTTTATAGAATGTTATCGCCGTATCGTAATCTTTGATTTTGGCATGTGTCCTGCCTATGTTATCATAAATAATTGCTAAATGGGGATGGTTTTCATTTTGAGACTGGAGCCTGATATCCAAGGCTTTATTAAAGTTTTCCAATGCTTTGTCCCAATCATTGGTTTCAAGGTAAAATTCTCCGAGATTGTTGTAAGAAATGGTTAGTCTATGATGGCTTTTGCCCAAGGCATTTTCCCAGATGGCTAAAGATTTTTGGTAATTTTCCAATGCTTTGTCATACGCTCCCTGTCTTTGATGAATGGTTGCAATATTATTGTAGGGATAACCCAAATATTGATGAGTTGCTCCCAATACATTAATCCAGTTTTCTAAAGCTTTTTGCTGATACTCTAAAGCCTTTTTAAGATCGTTTTTCTTGGCATAAGTATTTCCCATATTGCTGTACAAACCTCCCAAATTCGGTTGTTTAAGTTTTATATCTATTGCCAGGGATTTTTGATAAAATTCTATGGCTTTATCATACTCCCCCAAGTCATGATAAACCATCCCCAACACAAAGCAGGAACGGGAAAAAATTTGATTTTCAGTCCCTGAATTTTTGCGTTGTATTTCCATTGCTTTTTGAAGGTATTCTAATGCTTTACGGAAATCACTTTGATTGTGATAAATTTGACCGATGTAATTGTACAACCATGCCACTCCTGCATTTTCCTTTTTTGAGTGTTTTAGTTTATTGTCCAATGCCTTTTGGTAGTACTCCAGAGCTTTCCGAAATTCTCCTTTGTTGTGATATATAGTGCCAATACTGCTATATGGATTGGATAATTTGGGGTTGTCAGGACCCAATATATTAATTCGGATGTCAATTAGGTTTTCGAAAGTTTCCATGGCAAGGTCGTATTCCCCGGTGGAGATATAGACCCATCCGATATAATAAAGAGATAATGCCACGTCCAGATTTTCATTACCGAAAATTTGAATTCTGAGATCAAGCGCTTTTTGGTGGTGCCTCAAAGCTTCAGCATAATCCCCCTTTGAGTTGTAGATCCTTCCAAGTGAAAAATAAGATTGAGCTACATCCGAATGTTCAGATCCTAATATTGCCAATCGAGTATTCAGCGCTTTATGGTGATAATCCAGAGCCTTATCTCTTTCCCTCTTTTGTTGCATCACATTTCCCAATTCAAAATTCGCATTTGCCGTCAAAGTGTCCTGTGAGCCAATTATTTGTTCATATAGGTCTACCGCTTTTTTTGCAAAATCGTAAGCCATTTCAAGCTGAGATGACTTTAAGAAAAAACGAGTACTGTCCAAGTATTGTCTGGCAAGGGTGGTATCCGGATTTTGTGAAAACGAAAAAAGGGATATGAAAAAAAAAAGTAGGGTAATGATGTAGTTTCTCATGGCTAGGATTGTCGGTGAGTTTAGGTAAAAATAACCTTTTTTTCAGCGCACAATATGTTATTAACTATAATTGATTGAATATCATAGATGTTTGAGTATTTGAAGTAATGTTTTAACACTGAAGATTTCTGCAATTATTTGACGGTCATTCATGTGTTGACTTTTTGAGGTGATGCCTTGAGCCAGTGCTTTGTGAAGAGCAAAAGGTGTTGCCTTTAGTTCTTAAGGCAACACCTTTTGCCTTCACTCTACCCAATCGCTCAAGGCATCACCTTAAAAAATCCATAGTGAGATTTACTTTAAGATAACTTTTTACAACTTCAATAGCATCTTTCCAAGAAAATTTAAAACTTTCCAAACTATTCGTAATTTTACCACCCTTGAAAAACCATTGAAAAACATAAGTGTGAATACAATACATCAATTTAAAGTAGAAGGAATTGCAGGGTCGGAAATAAATTTTGAAGATTTCAGAGGTAAGAAAGTGATGGTGGTGAATGTAGCGTCAGCGTGCGGATACACACCACAATATCAACAGCTTCAAGAGCTTTACGAGTCGTTTCACAATAAATTAGTCATCGTCGGTTTCCCCACCAATAATTTCGGTTTACAGGAACCCGGCAGTGATAGCGAGATTCAAGCATTTTGTACTAAAAACTATGGGGTTACTTTCCCACTCGCTTCTAAAATTGACATTGAAACACATCCCGTTTACCGATGGCTTACCCAAAAAAAGCTGAATGGGGTAATGGATTCTAAGGTAGAGTGGAATTTCCAAAAATATCTACTCAATGAAAACGGGCAGCTCGTAAAAAACCTTCCTTCCTCAGTAATTCCTATTGATGAATCTATTTTAGATTGGGTCAGTTCTTGAAAAATGTGTCCAAGTGTTCCTGTGTTCAAGTGTTCATGTCGTACCCATGGACATAAACACATAAACACATAAACACATAAACACAACTGAATTGCTTTTCAATCAGGTCATAGGACAATCATCAGTCAAAGAATCTTTAAGGAAAATGGTGGATACCAACCGTATTCCCCATGCCTTGTTGTTTTTAGGTCCTTGTGGCTCTGGGAAATTAGCCTTGGCTTTGGCTTTTGCACAATACTTGCTTTGTGAAAGTAAAGCAGATGGTGCGGTTTGTGGCAAATGTCCTCATTGCATCAAAGCAGGGAAATTGGTTCATCCAGATGTTCACTTTTCTTTTCCAACTGTAGGTACGAATGTAAAAAGTGATGATTTTTTGAAAGAATGGCGAAAAGCTTTGGAGGAGAATCCTTATATGGATATCAATCAATGGATGCAGCAAATTGGAGCGGAGAACAAACAGGCGAATATCAATAAGGAGGAATGTTTGAATATCATTCGCAAGCTGAGTTTGAAAACCTTTGAAAGCAATCATAAGGTGATGATAATTTGGCTGCCCGAGTTCTTAGGAAAAGAGGGGAATCGCCTTTTGAAGATAATCGAAGAGCCTCCGGAAAACACCAATTTTATCCTGGTCGCTGAAAATGTAGATTTGATTTTGAATACGATTTTGTCACGTTGCCAGATTGTAAAAATCAACCAGTTATTAGATGAAGAAGTGGTAGAGGGTTTGAAACGAAAAAAAGATGTTTCTGATGAGAAAGCACATTCAGTGGCACATTTGGTAGATGGTGATTTGAATGAGGCGATGAAAATGCTGGAGCAAGAAGAAAATGACCATGCAAACCTTTTTCTGGACTGGATGCGCAAATCTTACATTGGAAATGGCGTCGATATGATGAAGTGGGTTGAGCAATTTGCTGGTCTGGGAAGAGAAAATCAAAAACAATTTATGCGCTATGCCCTTCATTTTATGCGAGAATACACAAGGATGAAGATGGCGGGGAGAGGACAAGTGCGATTGCAAAACAAAGAACTTGAAACGGCAAAAAAATTAACGAAGGTTATTGAATTTGAACAAATTGAAAAAATAGTTCAACTATTTTCGGACTGTTCGTATTATATAGAGCGCAATGCCAATCCAAAAGTACTTTTTTTGGATACGAGCATTGAGTTAAATCATATTTTGAAGAAGAAAGTAAGAGTTCATCAATCAGACCGCTTCGCCGAAAGAAGTCTGACTGTCTGATGGGTGGGTTCACAAAAATAAATAGAAGACGATGGGATGTGCAGGATGTTCTGTTAAATCAAAAGATGGCACTCCAGTAGGGTGCAGAAATAATGGCAATTGCAGCACAGGAGGCTGTAATCGATTAAATACTTATGACTGGCTCTCCACAATGGATATCAGCGATGTAGAGGAATTCCATGTGGTAGAGGTGACATTTAAAAATGGTTCTCGAAAAGGCTATTATTTGAATGAAATGACCAGTCGAACGGCAACGGGAGATATGGTGGTTGTAGAAAGTGCTGCCGGGTATGATGTCGGACGTATTTCTCTTTCAGGAGAATTGGTGCGCTTGCAATTAAAGAAAAGAAGACTTAATGAAGAAGACTTGCTTCATAAAGTCTTGCGCCGGGCCAATCAGCGGGATTTAGAGAAACTGGACGAAGCCAGAGGACTTGAATACCCAACCATGATTCGTGCACGGGCAATTGCTCGGACACTGGATTTGGAAATGAAAATTGGCGATGTAGAGTTTCAGGGAGATCGAAGAAAAGCGACTTTTTATTATACCGCAGATGGGCGCGTAGATTTTCGCGAGTTGATTCGGCATTTTGCCAAAGAGTTTCGTGTAAAAATTGAAATGAGACAAATCGGTGCCCGTCAGGAATCTGCGCGAATTGGAGGTTTGGGCTCCTGTGGTAGAGAATTGTGCTGTTCTACCTGGTTGACAGATTTCAAATCTGTTTCTACGGCGGCAGCTCGTTATCAAAATCTCGCCATTAACCAAGCCAAGTTGTCTGGACAATGTGGCCGTTTGAAATGTTGCCTGAATTATGAGCTGGATACTTATATGGAGGCTTTGGAACAGTTTCCGGAAAATGCTGATAAGCTCAAAACTGAAGCAGGAGTGGCGGTACTTGTGAAAACCGATATTTTCAAAGGCATCATGTACTATGCTTATGAGAAAGAAGGATTTAGAGGCAAACACTATCCTTTGGATTTGGAGCGGGTTCATGAAATAAAGGAGATGAACGACAACGATGAATTTCCTACTGACTTGGTGGATTTGCAAAGTTTATTAGATTCGGCAGATGAGCCAGAAATTGATTTTGAAGCGGTAAACAGTGTTATTGAATTGCCGCCAGAAGAGAAGAAAAAACGCAGAAGGAATCGAAACAGAAATCGAAATAAAAATCGCCATCAAGGGAAGGGAGGAAACAAAAATCAAAGTCGAAATCAAAACCGAAATAGAAATGGCGGCAAGAATGATAAACAAGGAGGCAAAAATGGAACGCCCAAAAAGTAGTTGAGCATTGCCAGTTGTTTACAAAAGTAATCCAACCAAAATTTATAAATACATTAGACTTTATTCGGTTGGCGGTAAATGGCGGACGGTTGACGGCTTCCCTTACAAAATCTTTTCGAATAAAGTCTACCATAATCAATAAAATGAAATACGACGTAACGGTCATTGGATCTGGTCCCGGAGGATATGTTGCCGCAATCAGATGCGCACAGCTAGGCATGAAAACAGCAATCATTGAAAGATACAATACCCTTGGAGGAACTTGCCTGAATGTCGGTTGCATCCCTTCCAAAGCATTACTTGATTCTTCTGAACACTACCATAATGCAAAAGAGAAATTTGGACAACATGGTATTGATTTGAAAGATCTGAAAGTAAATATGCCGCAAATGATCAAGCGTAAAAATGAGGTGGTTTCCCAAACAGTCGGTGGCTTGGATTTTTTAATGAAGAAAAACAAAATTGATGTGCATGTGGGGCATGGTTCCTTTGTAGATGCCAAAACAATAAGCATTGCAAAAGAGGGTGGAAAAGCCGAAACGATTGAAACGGAAAAAGTCATCATTGCTACGGGCTCAAAGCCCATTACTCCTGCTCCTTTCAATTACGATAAAAAACGAATCATTACCTCTACAGAAGCATTGAACATTGAATCAGTGCCCAAAAGGATGGTGGTCATTGGAGGGGGAGTGATTGGATTGGAATTGGGCTCTGTATATGCTCGTATGGGAACAGAGGTAGAAGTTGTAGAATTTATGGACAGGATTATTGCCGGAATGGACAAGGATTGCAGTCGGGAATTGACCCGATCCATGAAGAAATTGGGCGTCAAATTTCACCTCAAACACAAAGTCAATACTGTCAAAGCATTGAAAACCAAGGTAAAAGTTGAAGTCCAAAAACGAGATGCAGAAGATACGTTTACAATAGATGCGGATTATTGCCTGATTGCAATTGGTAGAAGACCTTACACTGATAATTTGGGTTTGGAAAATGTGGGCATTGAAAAGGACGAGAAAGGTAGAATCAAAGTCAACGAGCATCTTGAAACCAATGTTTCAGGTATTTATGCCATCGGCGATGTCATCCAAGGAGCGATGCTCGCACATAAAGCTGAAGAGGAAGGGGTATTTGTGGCGGAAACAATGGCAGGGCAGAAGCCTCATGTCAATTACAACCTCATTCCAGGAGTGGTTTACACTTGGCCGGAAGTTGCTGCTGTAGGCAAAACAACAGAAGAATTGGAAGAAGCTGGGATACCCTTTAAAACAGGTAAATTTCCAATGAAAGCCCTCGGCCGGGCTCGTGCAAGCACGGATGTGGAAGGTATGGTGAAAGTATTGGCGCATGCGGAGACTGATGAAATTTTAGGTGTGCATATGGTTGGTGCTCGTGCTGCGGATATGATCGCTGAGGCAGTGGCTGTGATGGAATTTAGAGCTTCAGCAGAAGACGTTTCCAGAATGTCTCATGCTCATCCAACTTTTACAGAGGCGATTAAGGAAGCAGCTTTGGCAGCTACGGGGGATCGGGCAATTCATATGTAATAATATTGTTAATTGATATTTTTTGTCAATTTTTGTATCTTTGAGAAATGAGGGTCCTAAACAAAAAGTTTAATCAACTTGAGGAGACTTATATAGAATTAGTGGAAGAAAAGGATTGGGAGCCAATCAAAAAATCAAGTGAATTTGAATTTAATTGGATTGTAGAAAAAGCTTTTTCAGTCTATAAAATTTGCTTGAGAAATGGGGATAAAATTTTAGGGTTGATTTCTTTTGAAAATTTACCAAAAGAAGCTAGGCTGCACATTCGATTGATTGAAAATGTTAATTCGAGTAAAGGTAGAAACAAAGAATATGATTTCATTGCTGGTTGTTTAATTGCCTATACTTGTCAAAAGGCTTTTGAAAAACAATATGATGGTTTTGTTCCATTAAGACCGAAAACTGAATTAGCTGACCTATATAAAAGCAAATATGGGTTTATGGAAATGGAGCAATATCTGTTTACAGAGCTGGCAAACTCTGAAATGCTTATTCAAAAATATTTATCAGATGAAGGAACAGGAAAAAATATATGATCAATTAAAGGATAAATATTCCTTGAAAGAATTAGCTGATTCTATCATGGTATCTGAATTAAGTGATGATGAAGAATCTAAAGCTAGAGAAGAATTCGTTAAACTCCGAATGGCAAGAAAGAATGCTCTTTCCAAAAAGGAACAATTGCTATCTAATTTGTTGACAATCAAGTATCAAATAAAGTCCTATGTAAACCAAAAAGAATACGAAGCTCAAAAAAATTTAGGCTCTTTTTTAAAAGCCTATTTAAAAGCTACAGGAAGGTCACAGAAACAATTCTCTGAGGAAATTGGTGTACATTCTTCCAGGTTAAATCGCATCATAAAGGGAAAAGAAAAAATTGGAAAATCTATTATTTATAGACTAGAAAGTCATTCAGGTGAAATAATTCCAGCTATTTTTTGGTGGAAATTGATGCAAAAAGAAATTGAACAAGAGATTTTGACAGAAGAAAAAGGACGTGAAATTGAGAAACAATATGTGAAAGAGGTTGCGTATCGAGCTTAGACTTAAAAAGATGAAAATAGTCGAGATTTCCACAGTCCCTGACCTCCTCAACGCTGCCATCACCTACTTTCACCAAAAATGGGGTAGTGACTCCAATTATATTTTCTACAAAGATTGTATAGAACATTCTGTTGGAGATAGTTCTGCACTTCCAAAATTTTTCGTGGTTCTGGAGAAGGATGCAATTATCGCTTCCTATGCATTGTTGACCAATGATATCATCAGCCGACAAGATTTGATGCCCTGGTTTGCCTGTTTGTTTGTCAATGAGGAGTATCGAAATCAGGGCATTGCTGGAAAGTTATTGGAGCATGCGTTGAAGGAGGCTCACGCAATAGGTTTTTCAAATTTGTATCTCAGTACCGATTTAGTCGGTTTCTATGAAAAGAAGGGCTGGGAGCATGTATGCATGGGCTATGGTGTTTCTGGGGATGCATTTAAAGTATATGCAAAAGAAACGGTACGGGACAAATTGTAAAACTTGCCCTGTACCATTAGAAACTAGTTGAATTATTCCTTGATTTGATATCCTTTTTTATTCGCTTGCTTTTTTAGAGACTTTTTAATTGAATACTCCAAATTGGTGGAATCGGCGGTGACATCCGAGTTGTCATAGAAATATTTTCTTCTCTTTTTGTCCAAATCCTGAATTTTACCTTGAATTTCATCTCTTGTAACTTTTAAGGTTTTGATCTTTTTCTCCAATTCCGTATCGCTCAAATTTTTCAATTCTTCGGGTAAATCTTCTTTGTTTTTGAGAATCGATTTGTCTTTACAGTAACCATCTATCAGATCCCAACCAGCATTGGTGTATAATTTTGAACTTTTAAAAACTGCTCTGTCAACTTTGTTTACCCTGCTGTATTTTTCTGCATTTGCATCCTGGGAACTTTGGTTAAAAAGATACGATGCTCCCTGGTTTCCATATGGAACATAGGTATTGTTTAATTCGTCATTTAGTTGTTCAATCTCGTCATCATATGGTGATGAGATGTATACAGTTTCCTGATTTTGATCAATGCTGTAATATTCTCCTCCAGTAAGACTTGCCCCGGTTTTCCAACCTAAATCAATTCCGGTTCTGTGAGCCCCGCAAAAAATGGTATTAACAACCACATCCATATTTTTGGCGACATTGCAGGCCTGCGTAAAATGTAACGGACCCTGAGAAAAAGCTTCATTACCCGCGATGTAGATCAGCCTTAGTTTCCCATCCTCTTTGGTCCAGTCCAGTTGACTCAATGAAGTGTGAATAACTTTACCACAATACTCATTGCCTCCATTGGTGCGCAGCGCAAATAAGTTTTTAGAAATATGATCCATGTCAGAAGTGAATGGGCTTATTTGTTGAATGTATCCGCTAAAACTGGAAAGACCGTCATTTCCGTATTGATAAAGTGCTATTTCCAGATTTGGAGATTTTCCTGAGCGATCTGCTCTTGAAAGTTCGTTGACAATCTTCCAAAGTTGTGATTTTGCTTGCTCGATCAAACCATCCATAGAGCCGCTCGTGTCTAAAAGCAGCGCCAACTGGATGACATCCTCTTTGCCAGAGACAGAGGTAGTTATCTTTACTGGATTATTAAAACTGAAAAGATTGGCACCCTTGAGCCAGGAGGATAAATGGTTCAAAGACTTTAACTGGATTGAAAAAACCAAAATTGCGATTACACATAGCAGGGTGATGCCCAGGTTGGATTTTATTTTTTTCATTTTTAGAGATTTTGGTGAGAAGTTGTCTAAAGTTTTTGAGTGAGATGGATGATAAGGTATTGATTTTGAAGACGAAGCTCATTTTGAGGTTCGTACCTAGGAGGTACGGGGTGAAAAATAGCTGAAGTATTCAGAATCAAGAGCTTGTTAGACATCCGATTAAATAACTTTAGACAACTTCTGGTGGAATACTTGAAAGCAACAAATCTCAAATGAAAAAAATGGAAAAAAAACGCAGACTTTGGGAAGGAACCTTCTGACTTTGTAAAGGGGCCCAATTGATTTGTGAAAGCGTCTAATAGCAGCATTTTGCTAAAAAAAGAGTTGCTCAACAATTGTATATTTGTCTATAATGAATATACGGCTTATCACAATTCTGCTATTGCTTCTACTTGTCTTTGACGGTCTTTTTGCCCAGAAAAAGATAAGTAAGGATACACCTGGTAAAAAAGTGGTTATCCAATTGGAAGAAGCTAAAGTGTTGAGAGAAAAAGACCCACGGCAAGCCATCAAAGTCATCGAAAATGTCTTGAACAATAGAGCATGGCGGGGCGATAAAATGGTAGAATCAGAAGCATACCTTCTTTTAGGTTCCATTTATGAAGATATTGATCAACCTTCGCTTGCGATGCAACGTTACAAGCAAGCATTGGGGATTTTAGAGAAGAGTAAATTCTCATTGCCAGAACAAGAGGCCAAAGCATGGCAAAATATTGGAAACCTTGAATTGAAGTTAAAAAACTATGAGGCTGCAGAAAATGGTTTTAATATGTGCCTCCGGTTGACAAATGATGAAACTCAAAAAATGCAATGTATAGAAGGGCAGGCTGACTTGGCAATCTTGACAAATGACCTGGAAAAGGGCAGACAATTAAATGAGCAGTTAAAGAATAATAGTGGCCCTTTGCAGTTTGATAGCCTTTTTGTGTCGAGAACCTTAGCCAGAGATGCACAGATCTTCGCCAATTCCAATAATACTTCTCAAGCCGAATCTGCTTATGAGGGTTACATACTAAACCTTCCTTCCAATACTTCCAAATTGGATGAGAAAGATATTCAACAATTTGCCAGAACCAAAGAGGCTTTAGATGACAAAGTTTATAGCCTGGAGGACAGGGTGAGTATAAGCCATTCCTACTCACCTGAAAAGTACAATATTGGCATTTTACCACTAGAGGCAAGCATTAACGATCAATTGGAGCTTGCCGAAAAATATATAAAAGAGGATAGTTTAGACAAAGCCGAAGCAATCATCAAGGCCTCAAAAAAAACCTTAACTGACAAAGTGAATACATCTTTGAAGGCTCAGGTTTTGAAAAAATCTTCAGAGATAAATGCCAAAAAAGGGCTTTTTGAGCAGGCATTCAAAGATTTGGAGCAATACAATGAGCTCAATCAAACCATTTTGAATAATAAAGAAGAAGAAGCAGACCGACTCATCTCCATTTTGAAAGGACAGGGAAAAATAGATATACAGCAAAAGGAGTTTTTACTTTATGAAAATCAACTGTTTGCCCAAAAAATCATCATTGGCTTATTGAGTGCTTTGCTTTTTGCTGCTGGGGTATTCTTTTATTTCATCATGAAAAATGTAAAAGCTCGCCGTAAAGCCAATCAGTTACTTTTACTCAAATCTCTGCGTACTCAAATGAACCCCCATTTCATTTTCAATGCGCTCAACAGTGTCAATAATTTTATTTCAAAAAATGATGAAAAAGCTGCTAATAAATTCCTGGCGGATTTTTCAAGATTGATGCGAATGGTGCTGGAGCACTCCCAAAAAGATTTTATTCCATTAGAAGAAGAATTACAACTCATTCAGCTGTATTTAAAACTGGAACATAGCCGCTTTAAAGATAAGTTTGAATATAGTTTTGAAAAAGGGGAATTCTCAAATGATTTGAGTGTCAATATCCCTCCAATGTTGGTACAGCCCTTTATTGAAAATGCCATTTGGCATGGCTTGCGGTATAAAAAAGAAAAGGGGCAATTATGGGTAGCGATAAAAAAAGTGAATGATGAAATATCCATCATTGTTCGGGACAATGGCATTGGCAGGAAGAAGTCAAAAGAACTTAAAACCGATAATCAAAAGAAATACAAAAGCACTGGAATGGAGAATGTTGAGAAAAGGATGGCTTTGATAAAGGAATTGTATGGAAAACATTTTGAAGTAAGGATTGATGATTATCAACCTGAACGTGAAGAAACAGGCACTATGGTCAATATCCTAATACCACTTTCTACATGAAAAAATGGACTGCACTCATTATTGATGATGAAGAGAATAGCCGTGAAACGCTTCGACATTATGTTTCAAAATATTGTCCTGAGGTGGAGGTTGTGGAAGAGTGTGAAAATATCATGGATGCCCAAAAAGCCATTGCGAAATATCAACCTGATTTACTTTTTCTCGATATTGAGATGCCTTATGGCAATGCATTTGACTTGCTGGAAAACATAGAGAAAATCAATTTCGAAATCATTTTCATTACAGCATTTAGTCATTATGCCATCCAAGCCCTCAACCTAAGTGCCATCCATTATTTGCTAAAGCCAGTTGATATTGATGAATTGATTGAAGCCGTAAAAAAAGCAATTCAACGCCTTCAACAAAACTCCGAAATTCATCATTCTAAAATTCTATTAGACAACCTCTCCGCCTTAAACACACAAAGCCAAAAAGTGGTCCTGCCGCTCATGGATGGATTTGAAGTCGTGAAACTATCTGAAATTCTCTATTGCGAAGCTCATGACAATTTTACTTATGTCCACCAGCTAGATGGCAAGAAGTCCCTCATTTGTAGGAAATTGAAATTTTATGAAAGTGCCCTTGGCGACTATGGTTTCTGTAGAGTACATCGCTCCTACTTAATCAATTTGGAATATGTCAAACGGTATATTAAAGGCAAAGGTGGGATCGTGGTTATGGAAAACGACCAACAGATCAATGTAGCGAATGCACGGAAGCAAAATTTTATTGAAAAGTTTTTGTCTTAATGTTTTTTTGAAATTCCCGCGCCTGTGGCGCGAAAATTTCTATTGGAGAGACTCTTTTTAGAAAAAAATCGAAGATTTAGTATGTGTTTAGCGTGCTTTTTTAGTATTTTTTTGAAATTTATATCTTTGTTAAATGACTGATAGCCAAAAAGATATGTTTCAAAAGCTACTTCCCAAATTAGAAAAGTCTAATTTGGTTGGTCTGATATTCCAGCAGGTTGAAAAGATACAATTGTTGGAATCGACCATTGAAAGGTTATCAAAACAGAATGAGGAGCAGCATGTTGAAATAGTCCGATTGCAAAAAGAATTGAGCAAAGCACAGCGTGCGATTCATCGCCAAAATGCTCCTTTTCGCAAGGAAGAGTCAACTGAAAAAGCGTCTGGCACTCGTAAAACAGGTGGACGTTCGAAAGGTCATAAGGGAACCTATCGCCAACCAAGCGGTGCGGTGACTGAACAGATAATTGTTCCATTAGATTATTGTCCTCACTGCCAAAGTGAAGCCTTATCGAATATCCAAACACTTGAACAAATCATTGAAGAGCTGGATGTGATAAAACTTCGGATAGTAGACCTTCAGACTCAAAGCGGTTTTTGTTCCCATTGTGACAAGACCGTTTATTCTCGTCACCCTTTACAAGTGAGTCATGCCATAGGAGCTGCCAAGGTTCAATTAGGTCCTCGT
>JBGTQJ010000007.1:232101-267504 GCA_041941305.1 Saprospiraceae bacterium | reverse complement strand
ACCTGTGGTGTTACCCGATTGAAAAAAGCGTTTCAAGCGGTCATAAGCAGTTGAGTTTTTGAGCTTTTCATCTAAAACTTTGCTCATCCGCTTGGCTGCTGTGCTTAAATTGGTAGTTTGGGCTGCCAAAATACAGGTACTGACCAATAATAATTGGCTTAGTTTTTTCTCTGTGATAACAGGTATTTGCGATTGCAAATCCTTTGAATTTTCGAATTCAATCATGGCGAAAAAATGGTTTGGTGACTTAATTTTTTCGCCTTTTTTGTGCCATTTCCTTTCCAACTTTTTGGAAAGGGTCATATTAGAAAAATTTGTTGCTCAGTAGAATAGGCCCTAACAATCCTATCATCATTTACTAAAACATCTCTTAACAATAGTTTGTATGGAAAGGTGGAAAGTTTAGAGTTTTTGAATTCTTCATAGATTTTCTTTATAGAGTTTGAAGTTATTAAAGAAAGGTTTAGTTCATACTCTAAACCACAGTCTTTAACAAATTCATCTGTAAAATCAGGGGCAATAATAAATGCTTTTATGACTTTATATTCGTTCTTCTGTGCCAATTCAATATATGATTTTACTTGCCTGGAAACAGTAGAAAAATTGTTATACCCTTTTTCTTTTTTTGATTTACATTCAATTATGATAATCTCATTCTCCCCGAGATTTAAAATAATATCAACCTTGTTTTTTGAATTGCTTATTCCTTTATTAAGGGCATCGTCAACATTAAAGCCAAGTTTCTTCAAAATGGCTTTTGTAACATTTTCAAATACAATTCCTAAATCTGCTTCTTTTATTAGAATGCCATTTTCTTTCAAGGATAAAAGGTCCCTATGAGCGATTAAGTCATAATTTTCAATAAGAAGGTTTTCTGAATCTTTATAACTATTAAGAATATTAATTTTTTCATCTCCTCGAATTGAAATTTCTTTTTTCTCACAAAACTTTTTTATGTCTTGATACTCTATAAGGTAAAGTATGTCAAGAGGTTTAATATTGTAATTCAATAAAAATTTAGCATTCAAAACTTCGCTTTCTTGAAATTCAAATTCATCTTTTACAATTTTATTGAGTTTAGGTAAAATTATCTTCAGATCCTTTAGTAGATTTTCATACCCAGCAATTGAAATTCCAACAACATCTTCTTTTTCTTTACTTTCAAAATAATGAATAAGGCTATGAATTTTCCCTTCAATTGTATTTCCACGGATTGGGACATCTATTTTCAATTCTTTTTCAATAAGGGTGTTGAATATTTTCTTTTTATCAGACTTTGTGGTCCCTTCTTTATGGATTCCATTTTGTAAAATGCTTGAAAAACTGATACCCTCATTTATAATTTCTTTAATTTTTTGATCTTTTGATAGTTTCCTGTCTATATTATGTTTTCTTCCAATTAGGTTTATTTGACTGTCTTTCAAGTTTTTTAGTACTCTTCTATAAAATTTGTCAGCTACTTCTTTTCCTCGAATTTTTCGTAAAATTGAAACAACTTCATCTGGAACATATATTTGATAATTTTTTTTTGAATAAAAGATTGCTCCTATTTTAGAGAGGTATTTGATAATTGAATCAATATCTAAATTCTTTAGAGGTACAATAGCATAGTTGATAAGTTTCCTTTCCTCATGGGATAATTCTAGATTACTTGCTAGTGTCATCAGAATTGATTGTTCATCATTTGTAATTTTATTTTCGAGATTATGTTCTAAATCATTTTGATACGCAGTTTTTAAACAATTGCTATAGATTTTATAATCTCTAATTCTACCCTCTCCATTTTCAGAGTCAAGCAATATCTTGAATCCTTTAATTTTTTGTTTGATTTTCTTCACCTCTTTTTCATATAATCTTCCAAGCCATTCTCTGGACATTAATGAATTTCCATCCTTAATGATAATGTCAATTAAAATATCTAATTGGGTAGTTGAATCTGTAAATTCTTTAGAAACTAGAGTAGCGAATTCATCTTTTATCAAAGCCAAGACTTTTGCTACACTTTCATTATCTGCATTTTTTAACTGACCATCAAGTTCATTTAAAATCTTGTCAATTTGTTTAATGTTTTTCGGTCTATCAGAAATGATATTGTCAATGACTTTGAGGAAAGGGTTTTTTTCAAATGAATTTACATAGTTGAGAACTTCTGTCAGTTTCATAATTGCTGTTTTTAGGATTAATAAGAATTACAGCAATAAATTTACGGAAGTTGAATTCGATAATTTAAAATTGTTAAACTTGGTTATGGAACGTTATTGATTGTTTAGCTTCTGGTACCTATTTAAAAGAAAACGGTAAGTGTGATCATCTGAAAAACAAATTTATTGTTCTGAGAACAACTTTCTATTTACTCAATTAAACTTTAAATTTGTAAAAACAATATTGAATGGCGAAGGACATTTTTCATGAACACGTCAAAGAGGCTTTGACTAAGGATGGATGGACAATTACACATGATCCCTATTCCTTGAAACATTTGAAAAAAGAGTTGGAAGTTGATTTAGGTGCTGAGATGATAATAGCTGCGCAAAAAGATAAATTGCAAATTGCTGTTGAGATTAAAAGTTTTTTATCGCATTCTGGTATTTATGATTTTTATGGAGCTTTAGGGCAATTTAAGACTTATCAAAGGCTTTTAAAGAAAACTGACTCCTCTAGAATCTTGTTTTTAGCAGTA
Source organism: Saprospiraceae bacterium (assembly GCA_041941305.1). Classification (GTDB taxonomy): domain Bacteria; phylum Bacteroidota; class Bacteroidia; order Chitinophagales; family Saprospiraceae; genus JANSWP01. The sequence goes on along the minus strand of JBGTQJ010000007.1, from coordinate 264,824 downwards.
CCGAAGGATGCCTATCAAGATTTTTTCAATACTCCTTTTGGAAAAGAAGCTATTGAAGAAGAAAACTTAAAACTCATTGTATATAATCCAAAATCGAAATACATTGAACTATGGATAAAGTAGAAAAATATCGCCAAATTGTAAAAAATGCCATTCTCCAACATTCTGATTTTCAGGATGATAATAGAGAAGAATCGGAAGCTCAACTCGTGTTTGATGATGAAAGAGGACATTATTATCTGATGGATATCGGCTGGGATGATATGGAACGCATTCACACTTGTCTGCTTCATTTAGATGTCAAAAAAGATGGTAAAGTTTGGATTCATAAAGATTTTGTAGAGGCAGGTATTGCTACTGAATTGATGGACGCAGGAATTCCCAAAAAAGATATCGTATTGGCTTTTCACGCGCCATTTAAAAGACCATTTACAGAATTTGCAGTTGCATAATGAAAAATAGATTGGAGGCATTTCCAAAATGCCTCCAATCTAAAAACATCAATCTACGACAACCCGTTTTACCAAATACTCCCCATCCACCAAAAACTTCATCAAATACACCCCCTCTGCGAAACGTCCCAAATCAAATACGAGAGAACCATTCTGCACTTTCAGTTTTGCTCCTTCTAAAATCAGCCTACCCATCACATCGTAAAAATCAATTTTGATGTCGCTTTGAGTGGGCAATTGCAAGTCCACATGTAGCAAGCCGGAGGTGGGGTTAGGAGAAATGGAAATGTAATTGTTAAGTGCAGGGTTAAAGGTGTTGAAAATGATATCTAATAGGTAGCAATCGGTTTCAGTGCAGCCATTTTCGTCGGTGATGGTGACACAGTATTCACCTGAGGAGAGATTTTCAAGGTCTTCTTCATTAGAAAATGGATCACCTTGATACGTCCACTCAAATGTATAAACAGTATTGGTGCCTCCCGAAGGAGTAATGTAAATCGCTCCGTCCATCCCTTGTAATTCATCAATGATAGAATCTAGAGTGATTTCCAGCGCAGGGGGTTCTGATATATCAACAGTTGCAAGCTCTACACAGCCATTGGAGTCTGTGACCATGACTTCATACATGCCTTGTGGCAGTCCATCTGCCGTTTGTGTAGTTTGCATGTCAGCGTCGTTCCATTCATAGCTGTAGGGGGTAGTACCTCCACTGGGAAGTGCTGTAGCGGTTGCATTTTCTTCACCATTGCAATCTGGTTCCGTGAATTGTGTATCGACAGTCAGAGTATCTGGTTCGGTCACTTCAATTGTCGCCCCAATTTCGCAACCTGTAGCATCAATAATGGTTACAGAATAAAATCCTGCTGTTAGCCCGGTAGCTGTTTGTGTCATTTGCATGGCAGGGTCATCCCATTGGTATTGGAATGGAGGAGTACCACCATCTACGGTAACCGTCGCTTCTCCGTTTTGATCTCCTGCACAGGCAATTGGGCTAATTTCAGAATCTGCGACCATGTCTGTAAGAACAGTAATATTGAAAGTGCAGGTGCTTTCATTGCCGAAATCATCTAGGGCTGAGAATACAATTTCTGTAGTTCCTATCGGGAATACAGAACCACTAGGTAGCCCAGAAACTTGTGCTACTGTAGCATCACCACACAAATCCTCCGCTGTTGGGATGGGATAATCAATAGGGAAGGTACAGAAGTTGGAGAAAATATCATCCGGGCAGGAAAGTATCGGTGGTGTTTGATCAATTACTGTCACGATAGCAGTTTCAGAAGCCATATTACCCGAAACATCTTCTACGGTAAGTGTGACCATTACATCTCCTATATCATCACAGTTAAAATTCGAAAGATCCAAAGACATTGGTCCCAATTCACAATTGTCTGAACTGCCATTGTCAATCATATCTGGTGTAATGCTAACTTCGCCATCTTCATTCAGCACAACGGAAATATTTTGGGTTATCGCTACAGGTGCTTCCGTATCATTTGCTCCCAGGATTTCAATGGTAATGGTTTCTGAACAATCATTTTCATCTGTTGCAGTGACCATATAGGTGCCTGCCAATACATTCTGGATGGAAGCACCAATTGAATCATTGGACCAAATATATGAGAAGTTGGGTGTACCACCTACTGCCTCTACCGAGGCTGCTCCAGTAGCAGAACCAGCGCAAGCAGCATCTGTTACATTCAAAATATTAATTGCTACCGGATCTGGCTCTGTAATGGTGATAGATTCTATTACCACACAACCATTGTCGTCAGTAGCTGTAACCTCATAGGTGTCCGCAAGAAGATTGGAGACATTATCCCCAGTTTCCCCATTGGACCATTCAAATATGAAGGGAGCCGTTCCACCATCCATTACAATAGTGGCTGAACCATTATTTCCTTCTGCACAACTTACATTACTGCTTTCAAAATTGGCGAAAATACCCCCACATAGGAATGGGTTAACAGCAAAACAGCCATCTGTAGTACAACCGTTTTGGTCTGTAATGGTCACACAATAATCGCCCGGAGCGAGGTCGGTAATCATTTGAGTGGTAGCTCCGGTATTCCATTCATAAGTATAATCTGAAACGCCGCCCATTGGATTTGCTGAAGCGGTTCCATCATTCAGTCCGAAGCCAGTTTCAGGAGTGCCCATCAAATCCACTTGAAGAACAGGTGGTTCCGAAACAGTTGCCTGGGTTGTATTCTGGCAACCATTGGCATCAGTTACGGTAACTTCGTACATCCCTGCCGCCAAATCATTTTCAGTCGCGGTATTGCCGCCTGAAGACCAGGCGTAAGTATAGCCCGGTAATCCATCAGAACCTACAGCCGTAGCGGAGCCAGTTGAATTACCATTGCAATCCACATCCATTTGACTTTCAATGGAAACACCTGGATTAGAAGCTTGTATGACCTCTACATCCGCAGTGGATGTACAACCATTGGCAGTGTTCGTAACTTGAATTTGATAGGTTCCTGAAGCATTGACCTCGGCTGTCAGGTCATTGCCTCCAGAAACGATATTTCCGTCTGATGTCGTCCATTCGTATTCGAAATTAGAACCCTGGCTAGAGTTATTGCCGTTCAATTGCAGTGTATCTGAAAAACAAGGGATTTCCAGATTTGCCCCCGCATCTGCTGTTGGTAAATCAAAATCTTCGCCTACTGTAATGGTATCTGTGGAGATGCAATTATTCAGCGTATCTAATACTTCAATAACATAGATTCCTGCTGAGTCAATTGTAGGTGTAAGTGTCGTATCCCCACTCACGATATTTCCTTGCACGGCTGTCCAGAAATATTTGAAATTTCCTCCCTGACTGGAGTTTTCGCCGTTGAGTTCTATCTCAGAAGTTGTGCATGTGAAATCTTCAGCAGCGCCTGCATCTGCAGTTGGCAAGTCATCATCTAAGGTCACTTCTACAGTATCTATTGCTATACAGTCATTTTGAGTATTGGTGACTTGAAAAATATAGGTTCCGGATGCGTCAATTTCTGCGATCAGGGTATCAGCGCCGGAAAGGATATTGCCATCATCGGTTGTCCAATCGTATTCGTAATTCCCACCCTGACTGGAGTTGCTGGCATCCAGTTCTATTTCGAGCAAATCACAATTCAGTTGTTCGTCTTCTCCTGCATCAGCCGTGGGTTCTGTAGTATCTGCTGAAATTTCTACTGCTTCTGCTGAAGTACATCCGTTGTCATTATTGGTGATTGTCAATTCATAATTTCCAGTTTGGTCAACTTCTGGTTCCAGGGTATTTCCTCCATTTACAATATTTCCATTAGAAGTATTCCATGAGAAGGAAAAGTTAGCTGCGTTACTGGAATTGGTAGCATCAATGATGACTGTATTAACAGAACAAGTGAGCATTTCAGGATCTTCAATATCTATCGTTGGTTCTTCAAAATCGCCTTGAACAGTTACTTGTTCTGTCGCAGTGCAGCCATTGGCTTCATCTGTGATGACCAAAGTATAGGTTCCTTCATTGTCAACATTTGGCTCCAGGGTGTCATCACCATTCACAATGTTTCCATCATTCGTAGTCCAATCTGCCAGCAGATTTCCTTGTCCTGATGAACCAGTAGCATCTAAAGTAATTTCAGCATTGTTACAATCCAGCATTTCAGGAGTTTCAATATTGGTTTCTGGAGGAGTGGTATTTTCTTCAATTGTAACCTCATCGGTGGCAGTACAGCCATTGGCTTCATCTGTTATGGTTAAAGTATAAGTTCCAGCTCCTTCGACATCTGGAGTCAAGGTATTTTGACCTGAGACAATTAGTCCATCATCGGTCATCCAGTCTGCCAGAAGGTTGCCAGATCCGCTGGAATTGCTAGCATCCAAAGAAACTTCAGAGCTATTGCAATCAACCATTGCGGGCGCATCGATATCAGGAACAGGTGGAGTCGTATCTTCATCCACAAAAACCTCGGCAGTGTTGGTGCAACCATTATTATCATTTGTTACAGTGATGGTATAAGTCCCGGTAGCGTCTACTTCTGCCAATAATGAGAATTCACCATTGACGATATTTCCATCATCAGTAGTCCATTCATAAGAAAAGTTATTGCCTTCGCTTGAACCTGTGCCATCTACCTCGACAATTGTCACATCACAATCAATATCTTCATCAGCAGCGGCTTCTGCATCTGGAATTTCCAAATCTTCTTCTACAATGGCGGAAACCTCAGCAGTACAGCCATTGTCGGTATTGGTAACCAGTAAATCATAAGTTCCGCCAGCGTCTACGGTTGGATACAGTGTATTTCCGCCACTGACGATATTTCCATCGGTGGTAGTCCAAACGTATGTATATTCAGGACCTTCTGAAGAACCCGTTCCGTCAATTTCAATTTCGGGATTAAAGCAATCCACAATACTTGGTACACTCGCAAAAGCCAGAGGTACATTTGGGTCATCAATTACCTGCGTAAAAGCAAAATCTGTACAAACCGAAAAGCCATCATTATAAGTCACTGTGAGCATATAAGAGCCTGCTTGATCGACATAGCAAATGGCACTATTAGCACCGGACACAATATTACCGTCGCTGGTGCTCCATTGGTAGGTGATATTTGGTCCAGAAGAAGACGCACTGCCATCCAAAGCAAAACCTTGTGCTCCTGCATCGCATGGTAAAAACTCAATAGTTGGTGCAATGGCATCAATTGTGACTACCGAAATCGTTACATCATCTGTTTCTGAACATAAGGCTCTTAGAGAAATATCATCCAAAGCATAACCATTGATAAGTCCACCCCCACCTTGATCCACGATGCAAATAGTAGCAGTATTTGCCGCTCCCGAGTTCCACAACTTAGCATATTCAGCCCATTCACAAATGCTGTTGGCAGGAAAGGTCATGGGCCCTAATGACACGCCATTAATGGTAAAATCAAAACTGGAAGGGAAAAATGGGACAACGGTCATCACCCATGCGGCAAATTCATAAGTCGTATTTGGCTGGACGTTCACCGTTTGGCACCAAACATTATTTCCGGATGAGGTTAATCCATGAACAACCATCATATTACCGACCCCAGAGGTATGATCGTCGCACTGTGGAAATGTTGACAAAACGATGGCTGGAGATTGCACGACTGCATAAGTTCCAGGATTTATCAGATTGCTTTGATTATTTGTATAAACACTTGAGAACCCGGTATTTCCCTGCTCAAAATCTCCGTTTACAATCAGGTTAGGTGCATTGGGGTCTATCGCCTCAGCTGTTAAGGTATAGGTGGTTGGGGTAGTTACAAAAGCAGTTGGCGTCATGCTGAAAGGGTCACTCAATCCAGTAGGGGGTGACCAAAAGAAGTTTTCATATATTCCCGAAATAGATCCATTTAGAGTGGTAGGTCCTCCGGGGAAACAAACTCCATGATCCATGCCTGCGCTAACGGTAATACCAGCACATTGTGCATTTAGGTTATAAGAAAGAACAAAAAGAAATAGAGTGATAAGTAAAGTTTGGGCTCTCATAAAGGAAAAAAATTTTGTTTTTTATGCAAAGATAGAGTGCAGCTTTTGAAATTACCTCACTTACTGTATAGCTGAAACTAGAACCGATGCTTTATTCCTAAATCGGCGCTAAACATATCCAAATATATTTTTGCGAGTCCAAATACATTAGAATGAGGTGTAATTCCGCTACTAAATGTGGGTTCCAGATTAAGGCTCCAGTTTTTATTGATGCGATATTCTAAACCCATACCTACCAAATAGTTGAAAATGTAATTCTCCAAACCAGTCGCTTTGCCCTTTGAACTATGGCTAAAGGATAGGGAAGGATTGTTGGTTAAGCCAGCTTTAAACTGGAATGTATTATGTAAAGCAATATTTCCCGACACACCGCCTCTTAAATAAAGGATGCATTTACCTGTAGTTAATTTGAAGTGAATCAACACAGGAATTTGCAAATAGTTTGCAGTTGTTTGATAACTCACATTGGCAATGATAAGGGTTCCCTCGTCAATTTCTTCTGAAGGGCTTCTAAGAAAAAAAAGTGTTGACTGGGCAGTTGAACTGCCTGGATTCAAATTAAATGGTACAGAACTTTCATAAAATCCATCAACTCTTAAAGTTTCATTTGAAGAAAAATAAAGAAATGGTATGTTAAACTCTCCTTTCAGAATATACCTTTGATAGTTTAATCCTACCTCAAATGTCCACCTTTTTCCCATATCCCGCCCAAATTGTAAACTGGCTTGTAATCCCGAAATTTGTTCCTCGGGAAGTGGGAATTGGGGAAACTTGAGGTCTTTGATAATTTTATTGAAAAAAATAGGAGATGCAGCCAACTTCAGCCAATACTTTTTCGGAACTTTTTGTTGAGATAAGTTAACTTGATTTAATTCTAGGTCAGATTGGGGAACCTTCAAGGTCTTAATAGGCAGTAAGTTTATGAGTTGTGTTGAGCCTTTGTTTGATCTGACAGATGGCTTTTCAAAAAGGAGACCATTTGATTTTGCATTCGAAATGATATTAAGGTCAACTTGCTTGTTATTGGATATTATTTCATTGAGTTGCTGTGTGCTTTGAAATTTTTGTAAATGCTTAAATGGGGCTGGGTTTTGGGGTATTGTAAATGCGCTGTTGTTAATATTTTTATTTGTTTTTTTCTTTTGGTCATATTCCAGGGAAGCAATTTCTGACTCAGATGACATTTGATTTGGAGCAGTCAACTTTTCAGTTTGAAATTTTATCTCTTCGACTTGTGCTTTTAATTGATTTAAAGAATCTCTTGTTGTTAAAACCTGATGCTCTAGTTGGGTTATTCTATTGTGATGTTTTGAAAAATAATAACCCGCTGTACTTAGCAGCAAAAAACCCAGGAGCCAGATCCAGATTATCCTTCTTTTTTTCTTTGGTTGTGAAATTTGAGGCAAAGTTTTTTCCCAAACCTCACCCAAATCAGCTTCCCATTTATTGGGATCGGGCTTGTAATTCTGGATCCGATTTCGGAAAAACCGTTCTAAATTATTGTTATCCTCCATAATAATTCATTAAAGCGTGACTTCCAGCCATGCTTTCAATTGCTTTTTTGCTCTTGAAAGCTGAGATTTGGAAGTACCTACTGAAATGTTCAAATAGTTTGCAATCTCCTGATGCGTATAACCTTCCAATACATACATATTAAAAATGACGCGAAATCCATCAGGCAATTTTTGAATGGCTTTGATAATGGATTCCGTATCAACATATTCCTCATTATCTGTATTTGTGACAACTAAAAAATCCTTGAGGTTGTCTATGTCTGTGGAAAAATCCAAATGCTTCCATTTTTTTAAATATCGAATGGCAGCATGCGCAATGACTCTATTTGACCAGGCTGAAAAATTGCCTCGATTGCAATCAAATTGTTTGAGATCTTGAAATATTTCAACCAGACCATCTTGCAACATATCTTTCGCCTCTTCCAGGTTTCTTCCATACCTTCTACATATCATCAGCCATTGAATTTTGTACAATTCAAACAATTTCCGCTTTGCCCTGAGGTCATCTTTCAGGCAGGCTCGAATGATATGCGAGATGGGTTGTTCCAATAGTTTAATTTAATATGGGAGCTAAGTTAAGAATGGTTGCATTGAGCAAGACAAAAATTGAATGCTAAATAATTGTAGCAAGCAATTCAGTAAAGATCTCTTTCCTTGGTTAATGAATAGAAAATTATATTTCTTTATTTTTGCAAAAAATCAAATTCATCAACAGCAAGATATTACATATCATCCTTTCAATTTCGGTATTGGTGAGTTCAGCCGGAATCTTTTTGGGAAAAAACCATTGCCAAAAAGAAATGGAGGCTATGTTGAGAATGGCATTAGGAGAGGAAGTAGTCCTTCAAAAATGTGCTGATTCTCCGGAAGGCTGTCAAAAAGGATGTTGCAAAACTGAATTTGAATATTTTCAACTCGATCAGGAACAACAAATTCAAACCTTTGAATTTGAATCCCTAAACAAACCAGTTCAGCTTGAAGCTTTGGTATCTCCTAAGGTTGCTGGACTGAGCTCGTTTTATTCCAACCCAATACCTTTCCAAACCTATAAGCCGCCCATTGTCGAAACTGACATATCGGTGCTTTTTCAAGTATTTCTATTATAGCAAACATCAGGAATTGTAGAGATTACCTATTGTCTCATTTTGTTCAAAAGTTGTTCAAAATGGTACAAGGTTGTTCAAATCAGGTTTGCACTAATTTGAACAATACTTGAACCTCCTTGAACAAATCCCAAAGGTTCTTGATGATAAACGCAATTGTCAAATTTTTTTTAGAAAATAAGCTAGTCGCCTGGCTATTATTATTGTTGTTTATTGGCTGGGGGCTGGTGACTGTTCCGTTCGATTTCGGGATTAGTAATTTGCCTCATGACCCTGTTGCTGTTGATGCCATACCGGACATTGGAGAGAATCAGCAAATCGTTTTCACCAAATGGACGGGGCGTTCTCCTCAAGATGTAGAAGATCAGATTTCTTATCCATTGACTACTGCATTGTTGGGAATTCCCGGAGTAAAAAGTATTAGGAGCAACTCCATGTTTGGCTTCTCCAGCATCTATATCATTTTCAAAGACGATATTGAATTTTATTGGAGTCGCAGTCGTATTTTAGAAAAACTCAATTCGCTTCCAACAAACACATTGCCAGAGGGTGTTCAACCAACATTGGGACCCGATGCGACTGCTTTGGGGCAAATATTTTGGTATACACTGGAAGGCAGAGACAAAGATGGCAATCCAACTGGAGGTTGGGATTTGCACGAATTGAGAACCATTCAGGATTTCTATGTCCGTTATGGATTGTCTTCTTCGGAAGGGGTAGCAGAAGTGGCTTCTATTGGTGGTTTTGTAAAAGAATATCAAGTAGATGTGGATCCCGAAGCTATGAAGGCCAACAATATTTCACTGGAAGCAGTGATGAAAGCTATCAAAAGCAGCAATATTGATGTAGGAGCCCAAACAATTGAAATCAACCTTGCGGAGTATTTCGTTAGAGGGCTTGGCTATGTAAAAAAAGTGGAGGATATTGAAGAAAGTGTCATTAAAGTTAATGATAATGTGCCACTTAGAATTGGAGATATTGCAAAAGTGAATATTGCTCCAGCTACAAGAAGAGGGGTTTTAGATAAATCTGGAACAGAAGCAGTTGGAGGAGTCGTTGTAGCCCGGTATGGTGCCAATCCCCTCGAAGTAATTCAAAATGTAAAAGCCAAAATTGCAGAATTGGAACCAGGATTGCCTACTAAAATTTTGGCGGATGGTACTCAGTCTCAAGTCCAAATTATTCCTTTTTATGATCGGACTCAATTGATCAAAGAAACAATTGGAACCCTTCAGGAAGCATTGACTTTGGAAATTTTCATTACCATCATCGTAGTGATTTTGATGTTGTTGAATTTGAAGTCTTCTCTCCTGGTTTCCGGAACCTTGCCTGTTGCGGTGTTGATGTGTTTTATAGCAATGAAATACTTTGGTGTGGATGCCAACATTGTAGCACTTTCAGGTATTGCAATAGCCATTGGAACCATGGTCGATATGGGAATTGTATTGACAGAAAGCATGGTCAAACGATTGGAAGAAGCCCCACCTGATGAGTCTCTAATGAAAAGTATTTATGAAGCAACGGTTGAGGTAGCTTCAGCGGTGATTACAGCAGTAGCTACAACCATCATTAGCTTCTTACCGGTTTTTACAATGGAGGCTGCCGAAGGAAAACTCTTTAAACCGCTTGCCTTTACGAAGACCTTTGCCTTGATAGCTTCCATTATTGTTGCGATTACCATTATACCTCCACTAGCCCATTCCCTATTTTCTATAAAGCCAAGAAGACGAGCAATTGCATATATAGGAAATGGGTTGGCATTGGTTATTGGGCTACTTATCGCTTTTTTATATAATGGATTTTTAGGAAGTATTTTGGCTGTAGTAGGGCTTGCTGGTATTCTTCATCAATTGGCAAATAATGGCAGCTTTACAAATCTTGGAAAGGTTAATAAAACTATCAGTTGGCTCACAAACATTACTTATGCATTGATAGTCGCCTGGTTATTGGCAACGGTATGGATGCCTTTGGGAGTGAACAAAAGCAATTTAACCAATTTCTTTTTTGTGGTTATTATTGCTGGAGGGCTGATCGGTTTGTTCTATCTGGTCATTCATTTTTACGAAAACATTTTGCGCTTTTTGCTTCGCTTCAAAATCCTTTTTTTGCTACTCGTTGGATTTATTGTGTACAAAGGCTTTGTAGTATTTCAAAATACAGGCGAAGAATTTATGCCATCTCTGGATGAAGGTTCTTTTTTGCTGATGCCTACTTCTATGCCCCATTCTGGAATGCAGGAAAACATCAAAAATCTTCGACTTTTGGATATGGCTGTGACAGCAATTCCAGAAGTGGAAACTGTGGTTGGAAAAGCAGGGAGGGTCAATAGTCCTTTAGATCCTGCCCCAATGTCCATGTATGAGAATGTGATTTTGTATAAGTCAGAATACAAAACGGATGAAAAAGGGCATCGCCTGCGCTTCCGATACGAAAATGGTGAATACAGCAGAGATGAATCGGGTGAATTGATTCCAGACAAAGAAGGTCGCTACTTCCGCCAATGGCGGGATGAAATTAAAAGTTCGGACGATATCTGGAACGAGATTGTAAAAGTAACCAAGCTTCCTGGTGTAACCTCTGCTCCAAAATTACAGCCTATTGAAACAAGATTGGTGATGCTGCAAACAGGCATGCGCGCTCCAATGGGCGTCAAGGTGCGGGGTTCGGATTTGGCAACCATTGAAGCCTTTGGCTTAGAATTGGAAAAACATTTGAAAAAAGTGAAGGGTGTAAAAAAAGCTGCTGTTTTTGCAGATCGAATTGTTGGAAAGCCTTATTTATTGTTGGAAATTAATCGTGAAGCAATTGGTCGGTATGGGATGACTATTGAAAAAGTACAACAGTACATTCAGGCAGCTATTGGGGGAATGACGATGACAACTACAGTGGAAGGACGAGAACGATATGCCATTCGGGTACGCTATCCAAGAGAGTTGCGAAATGATCCGGAAGTATTGAAACAAATTTACATTCCTACTGCTTCTGGACAACAAATCCCATTGGGCCAATTAGTGGAGATCAAATACGAACAAGGTGCACAGTCCATAAAAAGTGAAGATGGCTTTTTGATAGGATATGTTTTGTTTGACAGGGAAAAAGAATTTTCGGAAGTAGAAGTGGTGAATAGAGCACAAGCATACCTTGCTCGGCAAATAGAAATTGGGAATCTTGAGGTGCCAGCTGGAATCAACTACAATTTTGCGGGGAATTATGAGCAACAAGTTCGAGCCAACAAACGATTAAGCCTGGTAGTACCGATTGCCCTGGCTATAATTTTCCTCATACTATATTTCCAGTTTAAGTCCATCACTATTTCAGCAATGGTCTTTACAGGTGTGTTTATTGCATTTGCAGGGGGCTTTATTATGATTGGTTTATACGATACGGATTGGTTCCTCAATTTCGAAATTTTTGGAACTAATATGCGCGATTTATTCCAAATCAGAACCGTGAATTTAAGTGTAGCTGTCTGGGTGGGGTTCCTTGCGCTGTTTGGCATTGCAACAGATGATGGCGTTTTGGTGGCAACTTTTTTAAAAGATAGTTTTCGAAAAAACCAACCTGATTCAATTCCAGCAATTCGGGATGCAGTAGTTGAAGGAGGGCTCCGTCGTGTTCGCCCGGCGATGATGACAACGGCAACGACAATTCTGGCTTTGTTGCCCATTTTGACTTCTACAGGTAGAGGGGCAGATATTATGCTGCCTATGGCAATCCCATCATTTGGAGGGATGACACTCCAGATGATTACGATGTTTACGGTGCCAGTGTTATATGCTCTTTGGCAAGAGGGTAGGTTGAAATTCAGATAGGAAGGGTACGCGGATTTTTCGGATTAAACGGATTTGGAAGGATTTTTACTCAATTTTGGAACGAAACCTCAATTTTCAAGAAAGGTTTTTGAAAATCATCATAAATAAAATTCATGGGACTTGAAAGAAAACAAAAACGGATAAAGTAGATTTTAAGGGATTAAAAAGATCAGCGAAAATCAGTTAAATCTGCCAAAATCCGCGTTTCCACCCTATTCTTAATAGTATGAAGTATAAAATTATTATCATTCTGACATTCCTATATCATCTTGCTTTATCCCAATCTGTCAAGGACCTAATTCAAGAAGCTGCTCAAAACAACTTTGAGCTAAAAGCTCTGGAAAATGACTACCTCTCTGCTTTGGAAAAAGCCCCACAAGTCAGCCAACTTCCCGATCCTGAGGTTGGAATCGGGGTTTTTCCTTTGCCTGTGGAAACTCGTTTGGGACCTCAAGTTCTTCGAGTTGGGTTAACTCAGATGTTCCCCTGGTCTGGAGTTTTAAAGAATAAAGAAGAACTGGAAAAAGCCAAAGCTTTGGTTAAGTATGAAAAAGTGGCTGCACGAAAACTAGATTTAATTTATCAGATCAAAAAGAGTTATTTCCAGTTGTATGAAATTCAAAAAAGAAAAGAAATTCTAGAAAGAAATAGGGCTTTATTAAATGCTTTGGAACAGCTGGCGCTCGCGAAGGTGGAAAGTGGGAAAGGAAGTTCAGTTGATGTATTGCGTGTACAACTGAAAATCAAGGAATTAGAACAAGAATTGATTGTATTGGGACGTACCGAAAGAAAGCCGATTATTGAAATCAATCAAATACTGAATCGGGATTTGGAAACACCAATCTCTACTTCTGACAACCTTGTTTTTGAAGAATTGATCGAACAAAAGGATAGTTTATTAGCTATGATTCGTGCGAATCATCCCGCTGTCAAAATGTTGGAAATGCAAGTTGGGGTTTCGACAATTGAACTTTCATTGAATCGTCTAAATCGTAAACCAACCTTTGGAGCTGGAATAGATTATATTATGGTCAACGAGAGAAAAAATATAGAACTGGATCATAATGGTCGTGACATTTTGCAGGTTCGAGGAACTGTAAAGATTCCTTTAAGTACTAAAAAATACGATGCAAAAAGCAATGAAGAACAGTTGAAAATCGAAGCCATAAACCATCAAAAAGAAAATGTGGTTTCTCAATTCGAAGCTATCATCGAAAAGGCATATACTGACCACGAAATAGCTAAACTGAAAAAGGAATTGTTTGAAGAACAAATTGAAATTACAAAAGCAGCGATTCGCATTCTGGAAACTGAATACAGTGCGAAGGGCAATCGTTTCGATGAATTATTGCGACTGGAGCAAGACTTGATAGATTACGATTTGAAAATATTAAAAACCATTGTAGAAAGCCATTTGGCTAAAGCAGAGATAGAGCGGTTGATTATTTCTAATTAAGACACACAAAACGTTATGAAAAATAAACAAATCATTTTTGTAGCAATTATTGCAGCTATGCTGGGTTTGGGTGCTGGTTATATTCTTTTTAATAAAAGTCATGATCACCCTCCAGCTTCCTCAGCAGCCATTCAATCAGAAGATAACTCAGCAGGCGAAGCCAGCACCTGGATTTGCTCCATGCATCCCCAAATCAGACAGTCAGAACCTGGACTTTGTCCTATTTGTGAAATGGATTTGATACCAGCAGGTAGCAATGAATCGAATGACCCACTAGTATTGGAAATGACAGAGGAAGCAGTTAAGCTGGCAAATATTCAAACGACCATCATTGGTCAAATAGAAGGGCAAACTGGCAAAACTTTGCGGCTTTCAGGAAAAGTGAAAGAAGACGAAAGAATGGCGAGCAGTCAGGTAGCACATGTGCCAGGGAGAATAGAAAAATTGTATGTAACCTTTACCGGTGAATCGGTGAAAAAAGGGCAAAAACTGGCAGATATGTATTCTCCTGAATTGATTACTGCTCAAAGAGAATTATTAGAAGCCACAAAATTGAAAGATTTGAACCCTGGTTTAGTGAAGGCTGCAAGAAATAAATTGAAATACTGGAAATTTGGCGAAGAGGTGATCAAAGGAATTGAAGAAAGAGGAGAAATAATGGAAACCTTTTCAATTTATGCCGATGAAGCTGGGATTGTTACCAAAAGGCGAGTAGCAGTTGGAGATCATTTGATGGAAGGTGAAGCCCTTTTTGATTTAATGAACTTGAGCCAACTCTGGATATTATTTGATGCTTACGAAGAAAATTTAAAAGATATAGCAGTAGGTGATGCGATTGAATTCACAACTCCTTCGGTTCCAAATCGGACATTCAAGACCAGAATTACATTTGTAGATCCACTTATCAATCCGACTACTCGGGTAGCTTCCATTCGAGCAGAAATCGACAATTCAAGAGGATTATTAAAGCCAGAGATGTTTGTTACAGGAACCTTAAAAAACCGGGCTTTAATTAGAACTCAATTGACTGTTCCAAAATCAGCTGTATTGTGGACCGGCAAGCGTTCTGTTGTCTATGTCAAAGTGCCGGATATGGAAATCCCTTCCTTTCAGTTTAGAGCAATAGAAATTTCAGAAAGCTTGGGGGAAAATTATGTAGTAAAAAGTGGATTGCAAGTTGGAGAAGAAGTGGTGACTTATGGAAGTTTCACAATTGACGCTGCAGCACAGTTGAACAATCAGACGAGTATGATGAACCAAAATGTAAAAATCAAAAAAGAGGTAGCTGGAGTACCAAATTTTCAGGAAGAAACGCCATCTGAATTTAAAATTCAATTGAATAATCTGGCAAATGCATACATCCAGCTCAAAGATGCATTTGTAAGCACAGATACCAAAGGTGCTGGACTTGCTGCAAAAAAGGTCTTAGAACAATTGGATGCAATAGACATGAGCTTATTAGAAGGGGAAGCACATATTTATTGGATGGAACAACTCAATGCTTTGAAAGCACATAGTCAGAAAATATCTGAAATGGAAGATGTGGAGGAACAACGCAGGCAATTTGGCTTTATTTCCGAGGCTATGATTTATACCATAGAAGCTTTTGGGACGGAAGGTGAAACCCTTTATGTGCAGTATTGTCCGATGGCATTTGATAATGAAGGAGCTGATTGGTTGAGTTTGGAAGAAGAAATTCGCAATCCATATTTTGGAGATAAAATGATGAAATGTGGATCAGTTAAGAGAACTTTGTCAGGCAATAATTAATAAGCAGATTAAACTAGGGTTATTATGAAAATTCGAAACTTGTTAGTCGTACTTAGTTTTCTTCATTTGCTGATTTCTTGTAATTCGGGAGAAAACCCAAAAAACACAATAAATGAAAGCACAGAAGAAAATAAAATTGATTCAGATGGCACTGCTCAAATGATCAATTTATTGAAAGAGGCAGCAGCAGAAATAGACCCAATGCGCATTTCTTATTTCAGGAATGCCTATCGGGCAGAACAGTATGGTCAACATTTACAAAAAGCGACAGATTTTAAGACCCAACTAAAGGGCTATGAATATTATTCGAATGAATTATTGAAAGCCGGAGACTCTGAAAGAGCAGTAATGATGATTGAGCAACTGTTCGGTCAATTGGAGCATTTGAAATTTGAGGACAAACAGATTTTGTATCAAATCAATAAGTTGCGTGCGCTTGCTTATATGAGGCTCGGAGAGCAAAATAATTGTCTCAATCGCTTCAATGCCAGTCGCTGTATTATGCCGTTCGAAAAAGATGGAGTGTACGAAATGCAAACTTCAGTGCGAACTGCAATAAGCATTTATGAAAAATTGCTGGCAGAAAAGCCGGATGACTTTGAATCCATGTGGATGCTCAATTTTGCCTATATGGCCTTAGGCGAATATCCAGAAAAAGTGCCTCCCAGATGGCGGTTGAACCCAAAAGAATTTAGATCAGATTACGAAATACCCAGGTTTCCAAATATCGCTCACAAATTGGGGATCAATACTGTAGGTTTATCTGGTGGAACTTGTGTTGATGATTTCAATAACGATGGCTTTTTAGACATTTTTGCTTCTTCCTGGGGTTTTGATGATCAAATTCGATTGTTCATCAACAATGGGGATGGTACTTTCATAGAAACGACTCAAAGTAGTGGTTTGCTTGGTCTGACAGGAGGGCTCAATATGAATCATTGCGATTATAACAATGATGGTTTTCTGGATGTGTTTGTATTAAGAGGGGCTTGGTTTGATGCTTATGGCACAATTCCCAATTCATTGATTCGAAACAACGGAGATGGTACATTTACAGATGTTACCGTAGAGGCGGGTTTGCTCTCTCATTATCCTACTCAAACGGCAGCCTGGGCAGATTTCAATAACGATGGTTGGCTGGATGTTTTTATTGGAAATGAATCATTGAGAGAAAATAACCCCTATCCATGCGAGTTGTACATCAATAATGGCAATGGCACTTTTACAAACAAAATTGAAGCATCTGGATTGCTTCCGCTAAAAGCCATGACAAAAGGTGTGACTGCAGGAGATGTGGACAATGACGGCTATCCCGATCTTTATATATCTTACCTCAATGCTTCAAATCGATTACTTATCAATAATGGTGCAAATCCGGAAGGCATTGTTTCATTCAGAGATGCTCCTTCCAAAAGTCAAGTTATTGAACCCATTTCCAGCTTTCCTTGCTGGATGTGGGATTACGATAATGATGGCTGGCAGGACATTTTTGTCGCTTCTTTTAATCTCAATTATGCCGAAAGCAATAGTTCCGTAGTTGCAGCGACAGCAGCAATGAATTACCGAGGGCAATTGGCTGGTGGAGAGCCACGCCTTTATCGAAATAATGGCGACGGTACCTTTACTGAAAAGTCGAAAGCCATGAACCTCACTGAAGGCATGTTTGCCATGGGATCCAATTACGGTGACATTGACAATGATGGCTGGCTGGACTTTTATTTAGGTACAGGAGAGCCCAGTTACACTGCAGTTGTTCCCAATAAAATGTTTCGCAATAATGCTGGAAAAACTTTTCAGGATGTAACGACGGCTGGAGGCTTGGGGCATGTTCAAAAAGGACATGCTGTTGGTTTTGGTGATTTCGACAATGATGGAGATCAGGATATTTTCAGCGTAATGGGCGGTGCTTATGAAGGAGATGTTTTCGGGGATGCGCTTTTTTTAAATCCAATGGGCACTGAAAATAATTGGGTGACTTTGGTTTTGGAAGGAACCATTTCCAATAGAAGCGCAATTGGTGCACGGGTGAAAATTGAAGCAGCTACTATTGATGGGGAAGAACTTGTTTTTCATAGAACGGTTAATACCGGAGGCAGTTTTGGCGGCAATAGCCTTCAATTGGAAACAGGTCTTGGCAAGGCAGCCATTGTAAACAGCATCACTGTTCAGTGGCCAAATGCTCAAAGAACGGTGGAGACCTTTAGAAATATAGAAGTGAATAGAGTTTTGAAATTGAAAGAGGGAAGTGGAAGAGTTGAGTATTTAGAACGCAGGCAATTTCAGTTTCCAGGCTAATAATTCAAAATTTTACTTAACAAGATGAAAGACTACTTATCCGTAACAATATTATTATTGAGCTGTAGCTATTTGTGCAAAGCTCAAAGCAGTTTTTCGGTTTCTCCCGAATTGGTATATGCAATCAAATCTGCTGATACCCAGGTTTTTTACAATTATGCCCAATTCGAAAATCATACAAATGATACCCTTCAAATGCGTTGGGTAAAAACCGTCCTCTTTACATCTAATCCTATTGGTCAGGGTGGCGGTCATGGAGGAGGGTGGAATACGGCTGTGCAGGATCCTCAAAATTTTTATAATCCCGCCAATACACTCGATAGTGCAGATTTTTATTTAAAACCGGAAACGGGGTCAACAGACAAATTTATTCTTCAATTGTTTCCTGATGGTATACCTGGGGAATTATTGGTTCGATTCAAACTTTATCCAATTAATGACCCGAATGATTCTTTAATTGTGACTTTTGATTACACTGCTTTTGACCCAGCTACAGGGGTAAATGCTTTTGAGTTGAATAAAACGATTAATGTTTTTCCAAATCCAGCTTCCGATTATTTTTGGTTGGAAAATGATTCAAAAGAAAAAATTAAAGTGACCCTGTTAAATGGGAATGGTCAATTGATTAGAAAAAAGCAACTGGAAAGGGGAACATCTTTCAAATTTGATTGTTCCGGTATGCCGAGAGGATGGTATTATGTATTATTAGAAACAGACCATCAATTTGGTATTAAGAGAATAGCCGTGAAATGACAAAATCGAGGATTCCGGTTTTTATAAAGTCCGGCGTCCTGCAATTCCAAAAAACGACTATAGAAAAAGCACTTCGAAATTAGATATTTACGCGATTCTATTTCTAAAACTATTTTTAAACATCGAATAGCTTCGTACAAACTCAACTAAAATTTAACCATGAAGAAAAATTTATTCTTTACAACTTTATTAATGCTAAGTGTAGGCTTCCTTTCTGCTCAAATTCTTTCAGAAGATTTTGAAGGAGGAAGCTTGCCAACTGGATGGACCATCCAGACTAATGCAACAGATGGAGGATGGCAAATTGCCACTGCGGGCGCGCTTTCCAGTCAATTTTGGGATATTGCCGACAATGGCTCTACCAGAATTGCTGGTACGAATGACGATAATTGCAATTGTGATAAGAGTGCAGACTATCTCGTGACTCCTGCACTTGATTTCACTTCAGTCCAAGGTGCAATTTTGAAATTTGAAGCATTTTTTGGTGAAGGCAATTACCAGGGAGCAGATGAATCTGCAAATGTGGAAGTTTCCCTGGATGGGACAAACTGGACCTCGATATATTCCATATCTGGTGGTAGCGGCTGGCAAAACCATGCGGTTGATTTAAGTCAGTATGGTGGTGAAGAAATGGTGCATATTGGTTTCCGATACAATGATGGTGGTGGATGGTTATTTGGTATTGCTATAGATAATGTAATTGTTGAAGAGCCTGCCCAATTGGATGCTGAGCTTTCCGAGATTAATTCCTTACCTTTTGGAGAAGAGATGACTGAAGTTCCCATTTCAGGAACCATAAGCAATAACGGCTTAAATGAAATCACTTCTTTGGAAGTTGTTTACACAGTTGACGGTGGCAGCCCAATCATTGGAAATTTGAATGGTTTGAGCATTCCATCATTGGCAACTTTTGACTTTGAGCATCCTTTCCCCTGGATGCCTGATGCTCCAGGAACCTATACCATTAATGTGGCAATAACTGCGGTGAATGGCATTACCGATGATAATTTAGATAATAATACAATTGAATTTGAAACTGAAATATTTCCATTGGTAGTACGGCCAAACAGAATCCAGGAATATTTAGAGACTTTCCCAAATTTGATTGAAATCGCCAATTCAGGAGACCAACTCGATCGTCCCACAGATTTGGACTTTTTCCCCATTCTTTCCAGAAATGAATTATGGGTCATCAATCAAAGGACTGAAAACGCTGGTGGAAGTACCCTTACATTTTTTGATGCAGGAACTGCTCAACAGACAACATGGCAACGGGTCGATGGCAATGCCTGGCATTTCATGTCCCTTCCAACTGCGATGGAATTCGGAAATAACTTCAATTGGGCATCTGCGCCCGGGGTTCAGGATGCCAATCACGGTGGAGGTTCCTTTACCGGACCTACGCTTTGGTCCAGTGACCCGGATATCTATGCACAACCTTCTGGAGGGAATGGAAGCCATTTGGATATGTTACATGGAAGCCCCTTCAGCATGGGTATTGCCCATGAAATTGACAACGTGTACTGGATAAATGATACCTGGAACGAGGAAATTGTACGCTATGATTTTGTAGATGACCATGGTCCTGGAAATGATTATCATGGAGATGCGCTGGTTCGTCGGTATCAGGAAGTTAAAACCAAAAGAGATGGAGATGTACCTAGCCATATGATTTTGGATAAGACTACCGGTTGGTTGTATATAGTAGATAATGGCAACGACAGAGTGATGCGTTTGGATATTAATTCTGGAAATGTGACCAATAATTTGCCACTGATCAATGAGCCATTGACAGAACATTCAAGGGTCGGAAACGTAACCTGGGAAGTCATTATTGAAGATGGACTGGATCGCCCTTGTGGTATTGAAATTATGGAGAATCGCCTTCTTGTCAGTGATTATGCCACAGGAGAAATCATAGTATATGATGTAGATAATAACTTTGAAGAATTGGGTAGAATACAAACAGAAGCTCCAGGAATCACAGGGATCAAAATAGGACCTCAAGGATATATTTGGTATACTAACCGGACCCAAAATACTTTGACAAGAGTAGAACCTGGGGATCCAAATAGCGTAGAAGAAGAATTGTGGGAAGCTTCCATCCGAGTATTTCCAAATCCAACAAGTGGGATGACCACTGTTTCTTTACCTGAAATTGGTTTGAATCCTGAATTGAGTTTGGAAATTACGGATCTTATGGGCAAAAATCTTTGGAATGGGAAGGCACAATCAAATACCATTCAGATTGATTTAAGAGAATATGCTACGGGTATGTATTTGTTAAAAATTTCTAATGGGGAATTTGTAGCTACTAAAAGGATTGTTTTAGACAAATAAATCAACGTGAAGTTCGAGTTCAATTAATTCATTTTCAATTGCTTATCGTAAAAACCTGTTAGGTTGCCCTAAGGAATAAGGCGGGATGTGAAAATCCTAGCAGTCCTTTTGCTTAATTTCAACCTAACAGGTTATTCCTAAAAAAAATATTGACCATTTGTTTTAAAAATATTTGAATAAAAAAAATAAAACTTTTCGAGCGTTTTCTTTGCCATAGTGGCGTGAAATTTGCAGCAAATCACTTTTATAAAAAACAACCTAAACAAACACTATTTCAGGAAGACTCCCAATTTCTGCAAGTAGCAAAACACAAGAAATGCTACAAAAGAAGCCTGCGGTAAGCATCATTATTCCTACATATAATCGTGCCCATTTAATTAATAATGCCATCCAAAGTGTTCTAAGTCAGACCTTTAAAGACTTCGAAATCATAGTAGTCGATGACGGAAGCACCGATAATACTTTAGAGATGCTTGCGAAATACGGCGATCAAATCAGAATCTTCCAACATACTATAAATCGAGGTGTTTGTGCTGCCAAAAACACTGGTCTTGATCACATTCGTGGAGAATGGTTTACCATTTTGGATAGCGATGATGTGATGAAGCCCTATGCATTGGAGGTATTTCTAAATGTTCCCAAAACAATAGACCCGAAGATCAATGCGATAACTTGTAATTGTTTTGATTCCGTTACAGGAGAATTTACTGGAAAGGGCTTGGATTCAGACCAATATTTGCCACAGGAAAAAATAATCAAACAAACGGTGGGGGAATTTTGGGGACTTACCAAAACCGAACTGTTGGGTGACAAAAGGTTTAATGAAGATTTGCCTAGTTATGAATTTACTTTATGGTATCAGTTGGATGCCATTGCCAATCGATATTACATTCATCAGGGATTGAGAATTTATACTACAGATGAAAAAACTTCCGTGGTAAAGGCATATAAAGCATCCAGCGCACTTGAAAAAGCAAGGGTATACCGAACTTTGGCAACTACCCAATCGAGTTATTGGGAGGTATTGAGAAAATACCATAGTTCACGCCTTGTCCAACAATGTTTAAAGGGCATATTTTTTCTCAGAATTGGTCAAGATGAAGAAGGGGTCAGTTTGTATAGAAATATCTTGAAAATTAATGCTCCAGGTTACCTGCCAAACCTACTTTCTTTTCTAATTTTAATCATTCATCCAAAGGTGTTATCTATGATTTATAAATCCCTTCGGTAGATTAAGAACATGTCTAAAATTAGAACGAATGCGTGCATTCTTTTTCGGTATTATTTTGCTGTTGTTTTTCTATTGCTGCCAGCAAAACTCCTCAAGCCAGTACCAAGAGGCAGTTCAACTTGAAAATATTCCTTCACCTTCCCAACATGGTGGCGAATCCAATCTTTTTGTTTCAGAAACAGGTCAAGTTTATCTTTCCTGGGTAGAATACCTGAATGATTCCACTGATGCTTTGTTGTTTTCAAAACTGGAAAAAGACAAATGGTCTACTCCGATTGAAATAGCCAACGGAAACAACTGGTTTGTCAATTGGGCAGACTTCCCTTCCTTAGTGGCTTATTCAGACGGAGGAAAATCCCTGGCAGCCCATTGGTTACAAAAAAGTGCAGGAGGTACTTACGATTATGACGTTCGAATTGCACAATCTGGAGATGGCGGGCAAACCTGGAGAAATTCCTTTATTCCACATCGAGATAGTATTGCTGCGGAGCATGGCTTTGTAACGATGTTCCCGATATCGGAAAATCGAATCTTCGCTACCTGGTTGGATGGACGAAACACGAAAGTCAGCAGGCAATCGGCAGTAGGCAGTAAGCAGAAGGGGCATCATCATGAGAACGGGCATGGTGGAGCTATGACTTTGCGCACCGCTGAATTTGATCGGGGAGGCAATCTTTATGAAGAGGCGGAATTAGACAATCGAATTTGTGATTGTTGCCAAACCGATGCAACCATGACTTCTACTGGACCTGTGGTGGTTTATCGCGACCGTTCAGAGGATGAAGTTCGGGATATCAGTATTGTTAGAAAGGTAAATGGAAAATGGACTATGCCTAAAAGTATTCATTCTGATAATTGGAAAATTACAGGATGTCCGGTTAATGGTCCTGCAATCTCAGCAGAGGGAAATGTCCTGGCTGTTGCATGGTTTACAGCTCCTGACGGAAAGGGTAAGGTAAATGTAGCTTTTTCCAAAGATGCTGGTGAGACTTTTGGACAACCCATTCAAGTTGATGAAGGCAATCCTTCTGGCAGAGTTGATATTATCCTGCTTTCCAAAAATGAAGTCTTGGTGACTTGGTTGGAAAATGTGGAAGATCAGGCTGAAATTAGAGCAGCTAAGGTTGGTCCTGAAAATAAAATTGGACCGAGTATGTTCCTAAAAGAAACCAGCCAATCCAGAAGTAGTGGCTTTCCCATAATGGTTAAATCAGGCGAAAATATTTATATGTCCTGGACAGAAGTGGACAGTTTGACTAGCGTACAAACTGTTAGGATAAAAATTTAATCTATGGATAGTATTACGCAAGCTGCGCTAGGGGCAGCTGTAGGCGAAGCAGTTCTTGGGAGAAAGATTGGATCTAAAGGTCCTGTTTTGGGTGCTGTAATTGGAACAGTCCCTGATTTAGATGTTTTGTTAGTCCCATTGTTTGATGAACTCGAAAAAATCAGCCTCCACCGTGGTTATAGCCATTCGATATTGTTTTGCTTTGCTGGTGCTTTTTTATTCGCATATATTTTGAGTAAAATAAAATGGACCAATGGAGTGTCCTATCGTAAGTTGTGGTTATTAAGTTTTTTTTCTTTATTTACTCACGTTTTGCTGGATACTTTTACCACTTATGGCACTCAATTATTCTTGCCTTTTTCAGACTATAGGTTCAGTTTTGATAGCATTCCGATTATTGATCCTTTTTATTCAATTCCTCTTTTAGTAGGAACTTTGATTAGTGTTTTCAAGTACAAAAGGTTGGATAGAAGAAGAGGTCTTCCAAATATTCTTGGCTTGACTATCAGTACGCTATATCTACTATTTACACTAGTCAATAAGTACTCTGTAAACTAAATATCTTATTCTTTTGAAGGCTTCTTTTTTGCAATTGCTTCGTTGAAAATACTCGCTAGAGCTAAGGCTATAGCTGTGTTTTTCGCCTCGCACTTGCAAAAAATAACCTTCCTCAAAAAGATAAGCTACTTAATTTACAGAGTAATAAGCAATATATCGAAAATATGTTCAATGCCCAATTGAAAGAACAAAATATCCCTTCAGCTCGAATATTGTCAGTTCCAGTTTCTGTAGGTAATGTGGTTTGGTATGGAGTTGTAAAAAATCAAACAGATTTACACATTGGAAAATATTCTATGATAAAGCAAAATGAAATTGAGTTTCATGCCTTTCCAATCAATGATCAGTTACTGAATAAATTAGATGAAAGGTTGGTTGATAGAATGAAGTGGTTTGCTCAAGACTTTTATACAGTAGCCGAAAAAGATGGTAAGATTCGAATCTATAATATGCAATGTGACATGCAAGGCGTTCGTCAATTTGGGGATTATCGTGCCCCAACAGCTTTTTATTATGAAATTACTTTAAACGAAGATGGGACTTATGAGTTGACTTCAGGGATGCATTTGGACGCAGAAAAAGAATAAAACAATAGGCAATTCTATATTTGCGATTCTAACAGCTTGATGAATGATTGCTAACCGCACCGCCGTTTCTACATTTTTTTTCATCAATGGGTTTATCTATGCCAATTGGACTGCCCGTATCCCCGAGGTACAGGTCTTTTTTGATATTTCCAATACGGGATTAGGCACCCTGCTTCTAACCATGGCATTGGGTGCCTTGTTGGCTATGCCCTTTTCAGGTTGGTTAACCACTCTTTATGGAACCAGAAATGTGACCATATTCACTGGCGTATTTTTCTGTTTGGTTGCTCCTTTTTTAGTGTTCTCATCAGAAATCATGCTGGTTGCTCCCATGTTTTTCATTCTTGGATTATCTACAGGAGCAATGGATGTAGCAATGAATGGACAAGCGGTTTTTGTAGAGCGACTTTACAAAAAGCCCATCATGTCTTCCTTTCATGCATTGTTTAGTATAGGAATGGCTACTGGGGCAGGAGCAGGGGCTTTATTTGCCAAATTTTCTGTTTCCTTGTTTTTGCACTTTTCATTGGTTGCTTTTGGGGGATTGCTTAGTCTCATTGCTGCTTCATTTTATTTGATAAAAGATAAACCTGAAAAAAAATCGTCCAAAGAGGAATCAGGAAGTCGTTTTGTTTTGCCAGCAAAAGCCATATTACCATTGGGGATCATTGCCTTTTGTGGAATGACAGGAGAAGGAGCTATGGCAGATTGGTCTGCTTTATTCATGCACAAAATTGTGGGCAAAGACGAAGCTTTCAGTGCATTGGCCTTTGGCACTTTTGCGGCAGCTATGACCCTTGGGCGAATTTTTGGAGATTATTTTACAGCAAGCTTTGGTGCTAGAAAATTATTGATTTATGACAGTTTGCTGGCTGTTTTAGGTCTGGGACTTGCTATTCTCTTTCCTTTTACGTTGACAACACTGATTGGTTTCTTTTTTATTGGTTTAGGCTTGTCTACTGTAGTCCCAATTGTTTATTCCAGGGCTGGTAATACGACTGGTGTAAACCCCTCAGTTGGGATTGCTATGGCAACATCCATTGGCTATGCGGGTTTTTTTGTAGGACCTCCTACCATTGGTTTTTTAGCAGATCTTTTTGATTTAAGAATCGGATTGCTGTTTGTACTTTTGCTATTTGTTGTCATGTGGATAATCATTTCAATGAAAATTCAACCGAAGCAAGAGTGAAATTTTTCTTCCGAAATTTCAAGGTATAATTTTTGAACCTTCCTTTTAATTCCATTCCTCCCAGATTTTCTTTCTACAAAATATGCAAGATCCACCAAAATGCTTTTTGTGTAAAAGCCCCAATACTTTTGATTTTTTTCAACTGCCTCCTGTACCTACTCAGGATGGTATTATGTGTACTAGTGAAAAGGAGGCTATGGAGGTAGTTAAAGGTAAAATTGACTTGCGATTTTGTCAAAGTTGTGGTTTCATTTGCAACGAAGGTTATGATTCGTCAAAAATCAGTTTTGATGATTACGATTTCTCCAATGATGGCTCACCGTTGTTTAGAAAATATGTAGAAGACCTAGCAGATAGGCTCATCCAACAATACGATTTGAACGAAAAAACTGTATTGGATATAGGATGTGGAGATGGTGTTTTTTTAAAAGTGTTGACGGCAAAGGGCAATAACAAAGGCATTGGTATAGACCCTGGATTTGATTTCTCAAAGCATGCTTCAGAGAATGACCAAATTCAATATATCCGGGATTATTACTCTGATAAATACGAATATCTACGACCAAATTTCATTGCTTGTCGATTGGTGATAGATTTGTTGGATGACCAGGCAAGTTTTGTCAAAATGGTTCGAAAAAATCTGGACAATTGCCCTGATACGATTGTCTATTTTGAAGTGCCGAATGCTGCCTACACTTTTGAAGACAGAATCATCTGGAATGTAGTCTATGAACACAAAGCCTGGTTTACTCCAGATTCCTTTGCTTTTCTTTTTGAAGCCAATGGTTTTGAAGTGCTAAATGTTGCTCCCTGCTGGAATGATGAATTTTTGGGCATTGAAGCACGACCAAAGCCCATGGAGTCAAAACCAAAATTTCCACCGGCAAAAAACATCCAAATGCTGTCGGAAACCATTGCAGATTTCAATGCTGACTTTGAGGATTTGATTCGGAAAAGCCTATCGAGAATTGAACAGGTCCAGAATGAAAACATCAAAACTATTGCCTGGGGTGCCGGGGCAAGAGCTGTTACCTTTTTTAATCTTTTCGACATCAAAAATGAAGTTCCATATATCATTGATATCAACACTAACAGACATGGGAAATTTCTGCCGGGGAGCGGTCAACAAATTGTAGCTCCTGAGTTTATTCATTCTTATCAGCCAGATTTGGTGATAATTACGAATCCGACCTATGCGGAGGAGATCATGGAGCATGCCAGGAGACTGAGAGTAAAAGGGGAGTTTTGGGTTTTGTAACTAATTTTTTATGAAAGTTTTTAGGATTACTTTAAGCAACAACTTAGAAAAAGGTGGACATTTTTGCAGAGAATAATGTTATTTGAAACCATTTGTTTCATTTTTTCAATAATTTGAACGAATTTTACATTGTTATTTCATAATTAATGATTTATCAATCTTCTATAAAATGAAAATTGTAAAAATAGAACCTCCAACTCCATCTCTTGGTGAGGGGATATATACACCTAGAGATATTTCTGAAATTCTTGGAATTCCAATCGCTAAGGTTCACCGATGGATAAGGAATTATTGGGATGGACGTTTTGGTCAGTATTCCTGGAGTGTTGATAAGTCAAAAGCAGTTAATTTTTCGACCTTAATAGAATTTTTCGTTACCCTTCAATTAAATGAACAAGGAATCCAGAACAAACATATTTTTAAAGCGCATCAACAACTTTCTGAAATTTTCAATACTCCTTATCCGTTTGCAAATCAAGACATTTTAGGTGCATTAAGGTGTGATGGAAGAAAATTATTCTTGGTAACAAATGATGGAATAGTTTCAATGGATGGTTCAAAACAATTGAATCTTAAATTAATTAAAGCATTTATTAATAAAATTGAATTTGGAAAGGATAAACTTCCCTCTATTTTATATCCTAAGGGAAAACAAAATGCAATTGTAGTAGATCCTAAGAGACAATTTGGACATCCTGTTATTAATAATACCAACGTCTATCCTGAAACGGTTTATAACTTATTTCTTGCAAAAGAGCCAATCCCTTTTATTGCTTATACATATCAACTTACTGTAAAAGAAGTTAAAGATGCTATAGAATATTGTAAAGCAGCATGATTATTTATATTGACGAAAATATACCCCAACAACTTGCAGAAGCATTCAACCTTCTACAACAAGCTCTCAATGTTAGGAATCAAACCAATATTTCCGTGAAATCAATTGTGGAATCTTTTGAAAGAGGTGCTAAAGATGAAGGAAGATTGGATTCCAAAAGCTGGTAAACAAGGAGCATGTGTGATTACTCAGGATAATAATATAAATCGGATTAAACACCAAAGAGAGTTATGTCAACAATATAAATTGGGTATGATTTATTTTCGACCTCCCTCTAAAAATGGTTTCCTATTTTGGGACTTTGTGAAACTCATGACAAAACATTGGGAGGAGATAGTAAAAGTAGCTAACAAATCGAAAAGACCTTTTTCCTACAAAGTAACCAGTAGAAGTTCCAAATTAGAATCAATGGACTAAGATGGACAAAAAACTTATTTAAGAATCAATAGTTTTGTTAAATAATTCGATACATCATTTGAAATATTTATCCAATAAATTCCTTCGGGGAAAATAGATAAGTCCAAGTCTATTTGGTTTTCAACTTTTTCTTCCACCATCAATAATTGTCCATAAGAATTGAACACTTGAATAAAAGCATTTGAAAATGGCTTTTGTGAAAGGATAGAAACTTTATTCGAAGCCGGATTTGGAAAAACCTGAAAATCTATATCCACTAAATCAACATGTTCCAGGTTACTAATCGGCTCAAAACTCGCCTTTCGATACCAAACTTGTTGCGTGAGCTGATCCTGATAAACGATGTGGAATACACCATTCGAATAGGCGATATCCGGGTAGTTTTGAGATAAATTACCCGCACCTACTGTGTACAACTCCTCTGTCAAATTGGAGGTCCCATTTGTAGAAAAAGCAAAAATGACATCCGTACCAATTTGTTGACTTTCCTGCCAAACCATTCCAATGGTATCCAGATTGCCGGCTATTCTGGGGAAGTTTTGATTTTGAGGCTGCCCACTTGTCGTAGGAATTTCTATTTGAATGCCCTTTTGCATACTTGGAATGTGTAAGGTGCTTAAATAGACATTTGGAGAACCTGCCCCGGCACTGTAATAGACGGTAAATAAACTATCGCCAGAAATGATTGATTGAGGGCCACTCGTAGGGCAGGAATTAAGCAACCAATCAGTTTCGTCGATGTCTGCAACCTCAGGAAAACTAAGCCCTCCATCTACGGATTTGGAGACCCAGATATCGCGTATGTTGCTTTCATTATTGCGAAAGGCAAGTAATATTTCTTCACTTGAAGTGGTAGATACAGAGGCTGGACAACATTCACAAACCTCTCCACTCAAAACGGAAAGATTGGCAACTACCGCAGGTTCAAAGGTCATACCACCATCATTGGAAATGGAAATTTCATATTGGGCATCCTGCTCCTGAAAATTGGTCGTGACAAAAGAAACTATTGGGTTTCCCGTTTCAGTCACAGAAATGCTTGGCAAGGTTCCAACTCTACCAGGAGGAAAATCATGAACACTCACAGGTATATCAAAATTTACGCCTCCATCAGACGACCGAATCACATAAATACCTTCCCCATATTCCTCAAAAACCAAAAAAATCGTATTGCCATATGAAGCAATTTGAGGTCCCAAACCACCTCCCCAAAGGTCTGCATTAATGGCTCCGGTATTGACTTCTACAGGATCTGAAAAACCGGTTCCTTGCCAGAAGGCGAGATACATGAGTTCTCCATTTGGTTTTCCCCAGTACACCACTGGACGGTCATTTTCCAGAAGCGCGATCCTGGGAGCTCGATAACCATAGGTATTATCTGGAGAGACGGAAATCGAATCAGAAAGGAAAATTGGGGTTTGAGTTGATAGGTTTCCAAAGAAGAAAAGGCAAGAGAGAAGAATAGTATATTTCATGTTGCATAAGATTTTATCTCCTGCCTGTAAAAATAGGGTATTATATAATGATTACTACACAGTACCATCTCCCTCTTTCATCTCATCAATTTTGTTCTTCAATTCTGCAGCTTTTTCTTTGGCATTTTCCCATTCTTCAGAAGCAGCTTCTTTAAATTTTTCAGTAGTTTCCTGTACTGCTTCTTTAGCTTTTGCAACAAACTCAGAGCTGTCCCCTACTTTTTCATTGATTTCTTCTTTGACTTCAGAAATGGTTTCACTTACTGCAGCTTTGGCTTTTTCCATCAGGTCAGAACCATCGCCTACTTTTTCAGAAAACCCCTGCTTGGCTTCTGCTATCGTTTCTTTCATTTCTTCCATTACTTTTTCCGAATCTTCCTTGATAGAATCCACAACTTCCTTGATATCCTCAGAAGCATTATCTAAAGTTTCCTCAACCGTTTTTTTTGCGGTTCCAAATAAGTTCTTAAAAAAGTTTGACATAGTTTATAAGTTTTTGATTATCAGTGTGTAAAGGTAAAGAATTTTTTAAAGCCAAACACAATTCTTAATAGCCATGCCTTTGATAAACAAGACAATTTTCGACTTTAAGACTAATTCCAAAGATAAAGAGTCACTGATTTGAGATAATTATTTAAGCTAATTTTCATTTTCATTTTCATTTTCATTTTCATTAGCCATATTTTTATAATCTTCAATAAATGCTTTCAATTTTTCTTCCAGGGTATTCATATTCTTTTCATAAGTAGGTGAATTCGAAATTTTTCCAGGAAATTTTTCAACATATACAGTAGAAGAAGGAAAGGCAAACTGCACACCCAATACTGCAGCAAGGCGGATAATCGTAAAAAGCATTTGGTCCTTGGCTTTTAGCTCATTTTTATAATCTGGAACGTCGAGGTAAGTTCTGAAAAGCACATTCATAGAAGAAGCTCCCAGTTCGGAAAAATAGACCATATAATTGTCCTTATTTGTAAATGGATGAACGTCAATGATTTGCCTCAAACCTTCAATGAATTTTTCGAGTAACTCAGGAGGCGTGTCATAAGTCACCCCAAGGGTTGTTTGAAAAAGGCGATAACTACGCATACCCAGATTGGTAATTGCAGCATTGGCGATGGTTCCATTGGGGACAGCTATAATTGAAGAATCAACCTGCCTTAATCTGGTCGTCCTGAAACCCACTTCCTCAACAGTTCCGGAAACACCACCTCCGGTTATATAATCCCCAATCTGAAACGGTTGGTCAACAAAAATCATGGCAGAACCTATCAGATTCTTAACCGTATCCTGGGCAGCCAGAGCCAAAGCCAAACCGCCTATAGAAACGCCAGCTATGAGGGGCAGGATATCCACTTTAAGTAAAGCGAGTATTTGGATAACTGCTCCTATCACCAGTACTACCTGGATCATTTTTCGAACAATTGGAAGCAACTGCTCATCCAGCTTGGTGGTAGTAGTTTTGGTAAATCGATGGGCATAGAGCATCACCAAATCTATGATCCTGAGTAGGAGGATTAAAATAAAAACGGTGGTGAGGATTTTGAATACCAGAACTGCGCCTTCCATCATTCCTGGCTCCAAAAGCAAGGCGGGGAAGAGCATTTTGAAAACTTGAAGTATAATGAGGATACTCAATACCCTGGCAATTTTCCATATCAGTTCTTCACTTACCAAGCCAGGGTTTAGTCTTGAGCTGCTTAGTCTTCTAACCAAAGGATTCAATAAACGACTCAACAGTAAATGAAAGAGGAAAAGTAACAGGAGTAAAACCACAAAACCCAAATATTGCCAAAACGCAACTCCGAAAATTTTTCTTTGCCCAAAACTAGTTGGAGTTAAATTGATCAAAAAATCTGAACCAAGTGGATAAACACTTTTGTGAAGAGTAGGGATCAATCCCACAGTCTCCATCGAATAATACCATCTGCCATCTATTTTTTCCAGATAAATTTCAGGCAAGACTCTTGGAAAAGGCGTATAGTATGGTTTGTTGGTGGTGCTATCAACATAATTGGAATCTCTGGGGATTTCATCCATATTCACAAAAAGTCCAGAGCCATCCAAAATTTGCTTAATTTGAAGTGCTGTTTTAATTGCCTGAGCAGTGTCTGAATAATCGGAAATCGTTCGGGCAGAAATTTCGGGCGCATAAGTATCGGGTTGTAGGTAATAAAGGTGTACCCACATCGTATTGTAGGGGCTTTCCAGACCTGGAGTTGGGGCATTTTTGGTTTGTGAAAAAAGATGGAAACTGGTTGCGACGAGAAAAATGAAAAGGAAGGTTCTAAAAAGTCTGCTCATTGTGGTTTTTGCTGCAAAGCTACATAATACTCAATTAAGCATTTGTATTTGCCTGGTTTGCGGCAGTAGCGTTTTTAGAAGGAGAAAAAGTGATTTTTGAGGGGGATTTAACTTTAGTTCGACAGCTCTTACAATTGTTGATCAACTTCAGCCAATTGTTGGAAATCCAATTCACCAAACCACTTTTTTAGTTTTTTTCGGGCATCAATTCTCACATCATCGTTGATGTAACAAGCCACTGTTACCAAGCCAAAGCCCAGAACCCCTACATCATCTGTATAGCCTAAAAGAGGTGTCAAATCAGGTAGGGCATCAATAGGGGCAATAAAATAGGCAAGAACACCGAGAATCATTCTCCTTGCCCAAAGTGGCGTTTCTTTTCTTTTGAAAGCGTAAAAGAGCAGTAAAGCAGTATAAACTGTTTTTAAACCAGCCTGACGAGCATGGTATTTCAGTTTTTCCCAAAACCTAAATTCTGAAAAACCTTTAAAGGATATATTTTTCAATGGATTCTTCATGTCTTGCAATTTTAATGATTAAGGAACCCTTAAAAAATAACTTCATCGTTTCGTCAAATAAGCGAAGGCTGA
>JBGTQJ010000007.1:226615-232093 GCA_041941305.1 Saprospiraceae bacterium | reverse complement strand
TGATTAAGGAACCCTTAAAAAATAACTTCATCGTTTCGTCAAATAAGCGAAGGCTGAAAGGCTGATAAGAAATGAAGCTGAGCTTATTTGACGAAATCAAAATGATGAAGTTATTTTTTAATCACTACTAAATGTACTTGTTATAGGATCTTAGGTGTTTTCTTTTCAAGGAGATATACACCTAAATCAAACAGAGTGCCTTGTAAAGAGGCACACTGTTTTTATGTTTCAGCTAAACCATGGTTATATCCAAATCGCCTATAAATATTACCAAGTTATGACTGAAAATCAGGTTGTCCTTCCTCTGGAAAATTGTTTGAAAAATTTTCACTCTGCCGGGTTTGGGAAGCAATTCCTTCAAACAGAGCAAAAAGCACAAAATAAGCTTGAGCGTAAAGCCTTCAAGGCTCAAAGGATGATTTGCTTAAAAAAATGGCATGTTCAGTTTATTCATAAAGGAATTATAAAACAAGCTTATTTATACGGACTAATCAATAAATCAGGAGAAAAAGGCTGGATACTGACCGAAAACAATGATTTGGAGAATTGGTAAAACAAGTCGTTTAATTTCCCCTTAATCCTATCACTCAAAGATTATTTTTTTCAGATAGGTAACCAATTCCTCATTGGATTCTATCAGATTGTCCATTACATTGAGTAGGCTTTCAAAATCACTTCCTATCGATTTCAAAGCATCTGGAGAATCCTTTATGGAGTTCATTTTCAATTGATGAAATGCACTAAACCCTTCTACAATTTTTTTTAAGTTGCCAGATTTTTTTTCAAATATCTCAAGGGCCTCTTTCCGTTCTTCCAAAATACTAAAAATATCCTCATGGATATTGGCGTTAGCGGGAAGTATCTGTTCAGGAGATAATTTTCGTAAATCGGTAACTATTAGTTGATAGAGACTAATATTAAAGAAACCGGCAATTTCTGCCAGTTTTATAGCACGCGGCTCGGCTTTTCCATTTTCATAAGAAGCAATGTTGCTTCTAGACAAATTAAGATGCTCACCGAGCATAACCTGACTTAGTTTTTGAGCTTTTCTAAGATATTGAATATTGGTTGATAAAAAAGAAGCAGACATAAATAAACTTTGGGAACAGTAATCAATTTTAGTTGCATTGACTAAAACATGGACTTAATTCGTTTAAATAATTGACAAAAATTATTTTTTTTGAAAAAAATTCCAATAAATGTAAACTTTTTTATCAAAAAATCGTTATATTAGTAGTAAAACACCTTAAAATCGACATTTTTTTTGACAGAATGGATTCTCAATTCATAGTAAATTTGGAAAAATGAAAAACAATTATCCATTTATTTGCTGACTCAAAGCAAAAGTATGCTTCCAAATTGTCAAAATTTATTTTCCTGATAGTACTCATAGCTTATCCCTGGTTTCAAATACTTTTTAAAAGTACCCATATAGTTAAAACACTCTAAATCAAGTACTATCCCAGTTTATCCTAACCAATCATTGATATAAAATTATAAGAATTATGCATCACAATAAGGTAATAGTGAAAGTGAATACCCCGTCTATTTTTCCTAACATCATAGAATATGGCTTGCAAATAGCTCAAAAGTGGACTTACCCACTAGTTTTACTTGATGTCAAAGAAATTGACAAAGGACCCAAGAAAAACCCAATAATGAGCCAAGCAACTACCTGGGGAAAAATATATGCAGGTCGTATTTTGCAATCAACGAACCGGAAATTAAAACAATTGACTAAGGAGCTGAGGAAGGTCTGGAGATACTGTTATTATGAATTGAGAATTGGAAGTTCTCCTCAACGCTCAATAGAGCAAGTTAACCAATGGATTAGCAGTACGAGTCATAAGCGCCCCAATTTGATGATTATTGGGAGAGAAAATGACGATTCCTTTGGCAACCTTTTATTAGGTACAGAAGAGAGTCAAATTGCTGAGAAAGTCAAGTGTCCAGTCTTGATAGTTCCCAAAAAATATGCTTATCAAAATCCCAAACATATTCTTTATATACTTGATGAAGACGAAGACAACCTGCAAAGCCACCTGGAGTATTTGGTACAACTGGCAGCTCCTTTCAATGCCAAAATATCGGTAGCAGATATTGGGAATGATTTTTTGGAACCTACTAATTTGTCCAATATCCATGATTTAGTGACCAGGGAGCTGGCTTATTCCAATTTTCAATTTCACAACTTTCGCCACCTCTCCTCCCCTGATCAAATTATTCCTTTTGCAGAAAAAAGTGATCCCAACATTCTGGCAGTGCCCCAGAGAAGTCCT
Source organism: Saprospiraceae bacterium (assembly GCA_041941305.1). Lineage (GTDB taxonomy): Bacteria > Bacteroidota > Bacteroidia > Chitinophagales > Saprospiraceae > JANSWP01. The sequence continues at coordinate 229,814 of JBGTQJ010000007.1, read as the reverse complement.
GGCTTTAAGAAAAAACTATACGAAACGGACACAACCAAAACATTTATACTTCAACCCAAAATGCCCGTGTTAATTTTTTAAAACAAGATACAATGAATAGAAAAAAAAGAAAGAAAAAATACCAAGCCTCCTGGTTAAAAAAGGTTTTGAAGAAAAGCAATGTGAAAGTGCTTTATAAAAACTGGAGAAAAAAGCAATCTGTAAAGCTGGTCAAGACCTAATTGTGAATGTGAATGAGAACTTATCCCATGAAATATATCCTCAAAAACCCTAAAACCTTCATTGGTTCTTCTTTTTACAAGAGCCAGTACAACCTATTAATTGAATAAGCACCAAATCAAAATTACTTATAGATAATTCTGGTTTGGTGCTTAAAAAAAATAATTATGACTTATCTGAATTTAGAAAGAGGCAAGATACCCACATTGGTAAATGATTTAAATGTACTGTTGGCGAACTATCAAGTTTATGCTCAAAAGTTGAGAAAATTCCACTGGAATGTAAGAGGCGGCCACTTTTTTGAATTGCACCGCCAATTTGAAATGATGTATAAGGACGCTCAAAACCAAATAGACGATGTGGCAGAGCGAATTCAAATATTGAAATATCGCCCTTTCAGTACGCTCGCCAAATATCTGGAGAACGCAAAAATTAAAGAGGTCGATCAGTTTTTTTCAGATACGGAAATGGTAGAGGCAATTGTGGAGGATCATCTAATTTTAATAGCATGTATGAGGAAAGTATTGGTGAAAGCTCAAAAAGCATCAGACGAAGGTACTGTGGATTTAGTCAGTGGCCTATTGAGAAATATGGAAAAGCAAAGTTGGAAGTTAAGTACCTGGTTAAGTTCCCCGGTATCAACTGAGATGATGATGAATTAATAATAAACTAAATCGGGTTTTAGGTTAATAATTGGGGCAAATCATGGTCAATATTACCACAATTAGACAATGTATTTGCCCCTTTTTCACAAACAATCTGCCCAACTCTATTTTTTCACAAGCCGTAGAAGTATGAAATGATTTCAAAACGATTTCATACCTCTGCTCAGACCAAATGAACAAATTATGAAAGCATTAAAATTTGGTATTCTGTTCACATTTTTTGCCATTTTTGGATGGTCTTCTATCGCCACTTTTGGGCAAAATCTGACTGAAACTTATTGTAATTATCGTTTTGACTTCTGTGTTGAATATCCAGCGGAACTATTGCCGCTAAAGGAAAAATCTGCAAACAATGATGGTATAAAAATGTGGTCGAAGGATGGAAATTTAAAGGTAAGCATTTCTGGTTATCACAATGTATTTAATAGCTCACTCAAGGAAGAATACGAACTTTTTATTGCTGCCATTGAAGATATTGAAGGACCGATTGATAAAAGAAAAGTCGTTTTAGTGGATGACCAATTTGAAGTGACGCTAGAGGTTGGGCAGAAAAAAATATTTCACAAAACCTCACTTCAAAATGGACAGTTTCATGGTCTTACTATTGAAACCAATATTAAGGGGTTCGACTTACCAGAACACAATTTGGATGTTTTGAAAGACCAAATTCGGTTTTCAGAAAATCTATAAAATATACCCCATGGCAGGCTAAAGTCGAGCTTAGTTCGACTTTAGCCTGCCGTAGTTTTTTTTGACACCTAAGAAACAGACTTAAAATTGTCCATTATAATGATACATTCAGTGGTTTCACATCCAAAAAACTTTTGGATTGAGCCATTGACTCAAAAAAACTAATTAATTATGATTAAAGAAAAATCAAAAAAGCTCTACAACATAGCAATTTCATGGATTAAGAGAAGAGGATTTCAAAAAGTAAGGGCTAAAGTTGATGGATTTAACGACCCGAAAACTTTTCATCGAAAAAGAGACGATGAATCCTTTACTCCTGACCTTTCTGCATTACATTACGGTAATCGCTCTTATTTCGAGATTGCGCTGAAATCAGAACCTCGACAACGATTAATCAGTAAATGGACTTTATTGAGTGAATTAGCTGCTAAAAAAGGGGGAGATTTATTTCTTTTCGCTCCTCATGGGCACAAATCTTTTGCAGAAAGGATAGTCGAAAATCATGACATTAATGCTTGCATTGTGAAAATATGAGGCATAAGATCTTTCAGCCAAAAGCTAAGAAACTGCTTCAAAATCAATATGAATCATCCCTTTAAATTTAGTATATGCGTGCATTAAAAATTACCCATTCCATCACTCGTAGAGACGAGCAATCCTTGGAAAAATATTTGACAGAAATTTCAAGATATGATGTCTTAACTCCTGAAGAAGAGTTAAGACTATTTAAGGCCTATAAAAATGGAAGCGAGGCAGCTTTTTTAAAACTCATATTACACAATCTTCGTTTTGTAGTATCTGTAGCAAAACAATATCAAATTCCTGGTCTTTGGCTAGGAGATTTAATCAATGAAGGTAATATCGGACTAATAAAGGCAGCTCGCCGTTTTGATGAAACCAGAGGTTTTAAATTCATTTCTTATGCTGTATGGTGGATTCGACAGGCTATCTTACAGGCAATAAATGAAAAGTCACGAAAGATCCGTTTGCCTCTTAATTTTACTGGAAACACTACCAAAATAATTAAGAAAATCGTTGAGTTTCTTCAGAAAAAAGAAAGAGAACCCTCTGTTAGAGAGTTAGTAGAATTAACCGATTTGTCTGAAGACGTCATTAGAAATTGCCTACTTCACTATAAAAAATGCGGTTCTTTAGATGCTCCCATGCGAGATGATAGTGAGACCTCCCTGGTAAATATGATTTCAGACTCTTCCATTGCTAAGCCTGATTTTGATATTGCAGTCCGCGATTCTCAAAAAAAGGAAATTAAACACCTTTTGAGCACTTTGTCTAAAAGGCAAGCAACTATTATTTCTATGTATTTTGGTATTGATCGTCAATTTCCTATGAGTCTAACAGATATTGCCCATCTTTTTGGAGTGAGTAGAGAGCGAATCCGACAAGTGAAAGACAGGGGACTAAGGAAACTTCGTATTCGAGCCAAAAGCTTTCATTCTACCTTTGCACCTGCCTAAGTAATTAATCTAAGTTGCGAATAACAGCCTCGCCGCCCTAACCCCCCTTAAGCAGGGGTGATTGGTTCTATGACATGAAGTCAAAATGTAAAATGTAAAAGTCAAAAGTAAGACATCCTTTAAGGATTTGATTCTTAGGCATTTAGTAAT
>JBGTQJ010000007.1:1878-225980 GCA_041941305.1 Saprospiraceae bacterium | reverse complement strand
GGCAGGGGTGATTGGTTCTAGTTTTAAATGTAAAAGTCAAAATGATAAAGTTAAAATGTAAAAGTGTGTCATTATACTAAATGCCTAAGAATCAAATACTTAAAGTATATTTGACTTTTGACTTTTGACTTTTACATTTATCATTTTATGCCAAGGGCATCCCTTCGGGGCATTTTGACTTCGTTTCGTAGAACCAATCACCCCTGCCTTTGGGGGGATGACTCATGTTTACCCTCTAAACCTCCCTTATTTTCTGATTTTTATTGCTTTTTGACGAAAAATTGAACGTAAACCACAACCGAAAGCTATTTTCGCGGCTTTTTTAGTCTAAACCGAAGACATCTTCCATAATGGGGATTGAGTTTTAGGTTTTAATTACTTTTGAGTTCTAAAGGAGCACCATTGTTCTATCAAAAAAAATCGTCAATCACAAATCCAAATGACATACGACAACTTTACCATCAAGGCGCAGGAAGCCATTATGAAAGGACAGCAAATTGCTGCTGGTATTTCTCAGCAAACTGTTGATACGACTCACCTTTTGAAAGGCATTATCGAAACAGATGAAAGTACAGCTACTTTCTTGTTACAAAAAGTGGGTATTAGCATTCCCGTATTGAAAAAACAATTGGATGATGTGATTCAGGCTTACCCTAAAGTGACGGGAACTGAAAAGCAGTATCTGTCGAATGATGCCAATAAAGCGCTGAGTCGAGCTAAAAAAGCATTAAAGGAATTTGGCGATGAATACATTTCCATAGAGTTAATGATTTTGGGAATCCTTCAGGGAAAAGACAAAGGCGGAAAAATGCTCAAAGAGATGGGGGCTGGTGAGGATGCTTTGAAAGGTGCCATTCGAGAGTTGAGAAAAGGAGAAAAAGTAACCGATCAAAGTGCAGAGGCACAATACAATGCTCTTTCCAAGTATGCAATAGATTTGAATGGGCAAGCAGAAAGTGGCAAGTTGGATCCTATTATAGGAAGAGATGAAGAAATTAGAAGGGTTTTGCACATTCTTTCAAGAAGAAAAAAGAACAATCCCATTTTAATCGGAGAGGCAGGTGTTGGAAAAACGGCAATTGTAGAAGGGATCGCCTGGCGAATTGTAAAGCAGGACGTCCCGGAAAATTTGAGAACAAAGAAAATATACACTTTAGATATTGCTGCCTTGATAGCTGGTGCAAAATACAAAGGAGAATTTGAAGAAAGACTCAAAGCCGTCATCAAACAGGTCACCAAAGCCAATGGAGAAATCATTCTATTTGTTGACGAAATCCACACACTCATTGGTGCAGGTGGCGGAAGTGGAGCCATGGATGCGGCAAATATTTTAAAGCCCGCATTGGCTCGTGGAGAGTTGAGAACGATTGGCGCCACAACACTTGACGAATACCAAAAATACTTTGAAAAAGACAAAGCATTGGTTCGTCGGTTCCAAACCGTTTTGATAGAAGAACCAAGTGTAGAAGATACCATATCCATTTTGAGGGGTTTGCAGGAACGATATGAGGTCTATCACAAAATTGAAATTCTGGATGAGGCATTAATTGCTGCTGCAGAGCTTTCTCATCGTTACATTTCTGATAGACATTTGCCTGACAAAGCCATTGATTTGATTGATGAAGCTGCTGCTAAATTGAGGTTGGAACTGGATTCGGTTCCGGAAGAAATTGATGAATGGGATCGAAAAGTTCGACAATTGGAAATAGAACGAGAAGCTATCAAAAGAGAAAAAGATCAATCCAAATTAAAAGGTATTAATGCTCAAATAGCCAATGCCAAGGAAAAGCGGGATTCTATAAGAGCAGCCTGGAAAAACGAAAAAGAGATTGTAGATACCATCCAAAATATCAAAAAACGAATTGAAGAACTGGAAATGGAAGCGGATAAGGCGGAGCGAAAAAGTGATTTTGAATTGGTAGCCAAAATACGCTATGGCGAATTGCAAAAGCAGCAGGCAATGCTGAAAGTAGGAGAGGAGAAATTGCAAAAACTGCCGGAGGAGAATCGCTTCACCAATGATGAAGTCAATGCAGATGATATAGCTGGGGTTGTGAGTCGGTGGACAGGCATTCCAGTAAATAAAATGATGCAGAGTGAGAAGGAAAAACTGCTCCGAATGGAAGATCAGTTACATGAGCGATTGATTGGACAGGATGAAGCAGTGAGGGCTGTTTCTGATGCAGTACGTCGAAGCCGGGCGGGTTTACAAGATGAAGATCGCCCCATTGGTTCTTTTATCTTTGTTGGACCTACAGGAGTTGGAAAAACGGAACTGGCAAAAGCCCTGGCGGAAGTATTATTTGATGATGAAAAGGCGATTACCAGGATTGACATGTCTGAATATCAGGAACGGCATACTGTTTCTCGCCTCGTTGGAGCACCTCCCGGATATGTGGGATATGACGAAGGCGGACAGTTGACGGAAGCGGTTCGAAGAAAGCCTTATTCTATTATTTTATTGGATGAAATTGAAAAAGCGCATCCCGATGTTTACAACATTCTTTTGCAAGTGTTGGACGATGGAAGGCTGACGGATAATCGCGGTCGCGTTGCTAATTTCAAAAATACCATCATCATTATGACTTCCAACATGGGTGCTGAGGTCATTCTGGAGAACTTTGAAGACTTGGATGCCCTTGGTGAACAGCACAGAAAAGAAATAATTGAAACGACCCAACAAGAAGTTTTTGATGAATTGAAAGAAAATCTTCGTCCTGAATTTCTCAATCGAATTGACGAGCAAATCATGTTCCTGCCACTAACCAGAGCAGAAATCAAACTAATACTGAAACTATTGCTCCGAAAAGTTGAAAAAATGATTGCGCGACAAGGAATGGTCTTGAAATTAAGCGAAAAAGCGCTCGATCATCTTTCAGATTTGGGCTATGATCCACAATTTGGTGCACGTCCAATGAAGCGGGTATTGCAGAGAGAAATTACCAATGAACTCTCCAAATTGGTTATTGGCGGTAATTTCTCAGCTGGAGATACTATTTATGTAGATACCGACAAGAAAGGTTTGACTTTTGACCGGAAACCTGCTGCAAAAAGTGCGAAACCCGAAAAGGAAAATGGGGCAAAAAAAACTCCAACTCCAAAAGCAGCGCCCAATCCAAAGGCATCAACAAAGGAAAGAGATGAGCAGATTGAAGAGCTGAAAAAGGCTACTAAGGATGTTGAGGATGCGGTGAAGGATATCAAGGGGAATTAAATATGAATCATCCGGGAGGATTCTTCGATTGTATCTTAAGTCATTGAATTTCAACTCACTGTGTAATGAGTCTTTGTTGCGGGGTGCGAGTTGCGGGTTTGACCAACTCGCACCCGCAACAAATAGAATATCAATAGGTTAAAAAAAGGAGCTAAACTAAAGGGTTTTTATTGCCAAAATTCAGGATGATGCATATTTTTTAAGTCTTCTTTTTCAAAACCACCTGTGCACCATGTTTTTCCACGATCAAGTTATAAAACTCCTTCAAACCAGCATATTCCTGTGGTAAATAGAGGTGTTTATTAATTTTTATTTGATTAGTCAAATTGATGATATTGCCCTGAATATTGATGGTATAGACAAATCTTCCTCCTTTTTCTGGTAAACTGACTATTGCTTTCTCTGGCACCTCAACCACTTCATATCCTTCCGGAATTTCAAATTGAGCAGAATAGATCAATTCATAAGGATAATTATAGTCAACGGGGTATTTCCGATCTTCCAGTTTGTAAGGATTTTCCGTTTCTCCAAACATTAGCATCGGATTGAAATAGAGCATATTACCTCCATCAATAGTTTGATCGCGTATGTTTACTTCGTAATGTTCTTTTGTTTCTTTGCTCAAATCCGTTAGATTTTCAAAACTGTGATTTTCTACAGCAATGCCTTCATAATCATTTTGCAAAGACTCAATGTATTTTTCTCCTTCTTCGTTGGCTAAAGAAACTCTTAAATATCTGGCGGCATAGTCTCGGCGGCTAATTTCTAAAGTCCCTGTCCATTGACCATCTTCATTTAGTGCAAGCTTGGCTTGGGAAGCTTTTCGATACTTACCTGATGGATTGAGCGGAACTTCAAAAGCTCCATCCTTAGTCAAGATCCGTCCAGATCCATTGATGCATCTTGGAGGAAGTAAATTAATGGGTAATGAGCGATCAGTTGCATCCAGCAACCAAATGTTGTCATCTTCCATAATTACTGCAGTGATTACATAATTACATTGATTGATAGAAGGGTGTGCTGGGTTGACAAAGCCATTGTCACGTGTACTCAAAATAACCGGATGAGCGTGAAAGCCAGCCCAACGCAATGCAGCGGTTAGAGATAAATTAATATCAGCTGAATTCCCGGTTCCTCCTTCATAGGCTTTTTTTAGATTTACAACTGAAGATTGAACCCTTTGCTTCCCATTCCACACCATTTTATTGCGGATATGATAATAAATGGCAGCAATTTTTGAAGCAGCATCCTCATGCGTTGATGCAGCCGAAATAGCAACATCTTCCAAAAATTTGGTTTTTAACTTTCCTAAAGCCAAACCAAAATAGGAACTTTCCATCAGGAGTTTACTGATGTCATCCCAGGTTTGGGTATAAGAATTGAGCGGACCACTTGGGAATCTGGTGGAAGCGAGTTCAAAATCAACTTTTGTTAAATAGTTTTTGTAGGAAGTGATATGCGCTTCTGGTTTAAAAGCTGGCAAATGTTCAAAACCCCAACGTCCTGTGATGTTTTGATAATCAATTGATCTCGTATTGGCACTGGATTGGACATTGTATTTTCCTCTTCTATTGAATTCCGTAAAGGTTATTTTCCCTGGAGATTTTCCCTCATCATTGACAACCATATAGTTGTAATCATACCCCTTGAATGATTTGTTGTAATGAAACCATTCGGGGTATTCTACCTGATACTCACTGTATTTGACTGGTATGGTGTATTGAAACTGCCAATCTTGCAAATTCCAGGCAAAAGGAGAACGAATAGAATAGAGAATTTCAAATACAGACCCCTCCCTGACTTCAGGCATTGCAATTTTATGGCTTAACCAATTTTCATTGACTTCTTCTTAAAAACTAAAAAGCTATACTAAAAGGTGGTTACCCATTCGTTTAGGCACAGATTTATGAAGGTTCCTTAACTCCTAACTCCCGACTAATAAAAATATTTTCGACATGAAAACAATCCACCTTTTTTCAAAAATCGTTCTTGTAGGAATTTTATTTTTCACCAGTTGCGGTAAAGACAATGTCCGTCCAATAGATAAAGACAATTTTTACCGATTGGAAGCATATGAAGTGGGGGTAGAACCCAACAATCGAGAGGTTCAAATACTTTTTCAAGTCACTGATTATTATCACAAGGGTGTTGCTAATTTGACGGTTGATGATTTTATCGTTCGCGAAAATGGTGGAAGAATTGATTCAGAAGCTTCATTGAAAATTGATCAAGGCAGGATTCCATATTCATTGAGGACCGTTTTATTGTTAGATATTACTAAAAGTGTAGAAGGCTTAATAGATCAAATCAAAACTGCCGCTATTTCTCTGGTCGATCAAAAAATGAATGAACAGGAAATGGCAATTTATTTATTCGACAAAGACACTTATTTGTTAAAAGATTTCACCACTAATAAAAATGAGCTAATCAATGCCATTAATACTATTCCCGAAACAAATTTGGTGAATTCTACCAACCTATACGGTGCCATTATTGATGTTGCTGATCTCTGGGAAGATGAATATTCTATAGAAAACATCGTTGACGGTAGCCTGGTGATTTTTACGGATGGTCGGCACAATGCCACTCCGGCTATCACACTTAGCGATGCCAAATCTGCCTTAGGAAACAAAAAAGTATACGTCGCGGCTTTGAGTAGCTCGGATTTGGATGAAAGTGCTTTGAAGTCTTTGGCAGGTACCTCTGATCGTTACAATAAAGCTGAAGATATCAGCGCCGTAGAGAATATGTTTTTAAACATTCAAACCGAAATAGAAAACCTTTCTGGCAGCATCTATTATATGTATTATCAAAGTCCAATTACGGACCCATCTCCTTATGAAAATGAATTAATTGTTGAAATCGACGGAAATACCAATCGCGATGGCGATTCCCAAATCGTAGAAAAATTCAATAGTTCTGGGTTTGGGAATTGATCATTTCAAGTGATGCTCCTGTGAAACTTCTTCAAATAAAATCTTTCTCATGAAGCGAATTGTCATTGAAGCATCACTCCTTTTTCTTTTCCCTTTTGCTCTTTTCTCACAAGTCTTTGATTCTCAATCAGCCCAATAAATTGGGCGATTACATTGCCATATTCTTGGTCAACCCGATTAGCTGATGACTTGCGTTATCTCCTTTCTATAAGCGGAGGGACTTTTTTTGGTCACCTCTTTAAATACTTTATTGAAATGAGAGAAATTGTTGAAGCCACTTTCGAAGCAGATTTCGGTGATGGAGGTGGTTTCTTCTGAGAGCAGCTTGGTGGCATGTACGACTCGAAACTCGTTTACAAACTTGGTAAAAGTTTTTCCTGAAATCTTTTTGAAATAGCGACAAAATCCTGGAACCGTTAAAGCCACTTCCGCAGCAATTTCCGAAAGTCGGATAGGGCCTTGAAAATTTTCTCTTACATAGTCGTAAATGATGTTTATTCTGTCATTGTCCTGATGTTCTACTTCCAGCTTGAATCCATCGGCATTGAGCAATCTGTATTCTTTGGTCAGTGCGAGGGATTGTAAAATCTGAAGCAGCTCTAATAGTCTATCAAAGTTGTTTAATTTAGGTAACTGCTCAATTCGTTCCCCAATATTCAGCTTAGTTTCTCCCAAAAACGTAATACCGACTTTGGCTCTTTCGAATAATTGTCGAATTGGTTCCATCTCGGGAATAGTAAAAAAGGCCTCCCCTAGAAAATTTTCACCTAATTGAATGACTGTTTCTGAATCGTTGCCTGTCAATCTGTCTGTGAATCCATAATGGGGTAAATTGGAGCCAATAAATATCAAGCCACCATTTTTATAATAAGAAATGTGATTTCCAATATGTCTTTTACCACTTCCTCCTTTTACATATACCAATTCTAATTCTGGATGAAAATGCCAAAAAGGATTTTTCAAATTGGGATTGGGGTCGGAATACTGTTTTACAGCAATTGAACTTCCAAACTCTGGACTAATCTTTTCTAAAGATGGGTTTTTTATAACCATGGACCTGATTTTTCAACAAATCTAAAATGGACTGAAGGAGAAAACCCTTCTTATTTTAACCATTTTATGTGCTAAATTAACCTAATCTTGATATTGGATTGGTTATTTGGTTAAAATTCCATTGAAATTGGCTAATCCAGGGGTAGTTCATCTTTCCATCTCCTCATAATTTTGCAGCATCAAATTTTGATAAAAGTCTTGAATTGAATGTTTTGATTAATTCTAAAGCTTATTTCAACCAAATATTGGTGGTTGATTACCACACTGTTAAAGACGCTTTTTTAATGAATTAAGTAAAAAGAGTTAAAAGAACATTGATTCATTACACAATGTATTCATGCTGTTTTATTAATTAAGGCAACTTGAATTAATCACCTTAAAAACTGTCATTATGAAACGATTGCTTAAGGGTTTTCTGATTATGTTATTTTTTGTAAACATGGCTATAGCAAATACGGGAACGAATCCAGGTTTTGCTATCAAGGCGAGCTATGGTAAAGCCTTTGTTCTATTTCATGAATCTGCCGGTTTAACTGATTTTGAAATTAGGTTAAAAGGCACTGATGGTCAATTGATTTTTGAAGAAGATGTAAAAAAAACGAGCAATTTTGCACGAAAGTACAATCTCGAAAATGTATCTGAAGGTGCCTATTTTTTATTGATTGAGAATGAGCAAATGCTTCGAATTCAGCCAATTACTATTAAAAAGAATAAATTGGATATAGATCAAACTTTGCTAAAAGTCATCTACAAACCACATTACAATTTTGATGGAGATTACGTAGATATGACGATGCTAAATTCGGATGGAAACGTTGTCAAATTGGTTCTGGAGAATAATTATGGAGAAGAGTTGTTAAGTGAGACGATTTCCGGAAAAGGCAGCTTGCAAAAACGATACGATGTTACCCGACTGAAAACCGGTTACTACACTTTTTGGGTAAAGATTGACGATTTTGCTTTTGATCACACCATTGAAATTCGATAATAAGAATATCCCCAAAAAGTTGGTTTTTCGTTTTATACATTTTTGAAGAGGCAAATTTCTATTTGCCTCTTTTTTTAATTTCCTCATCCTTTTGGTCCCGCAGTAATAATTTCTGGGCTTGCTTTTGAAGCGTATTTTTTAAAATTTTTATTAAACCGTGCTGCCAAATCTTTTGCTACTTTATCGTATTCTTCTTCATTTCGCCAGGTATCTCGAGGATTTAAAACGGCATTTGGGACATCAGGGCATTTTTTAGGAATTGCCAAGCCAAATACAGGGTGTGTATGGTAATCTACTTTGTTCAATTCTCCGGTCAAAGCAGCTTTAATCATTGCCCTTGTGAAGGATAGCTCAATTCTATGTCCTTCGCCATAAGGTCCTCCAGTCCATCCGGTATTGACCAGCCAAACGTTGATTTCCCCATCTCCTGAACGACTACCTTGTTTTAGTTTCTTGCCCAGGAGTTCAGCATATTGGGTAGGATTCAAAGGCAAGAAGGGTGCTCCAAAGCAGGCAGAAAAGGTAGCTTCTGGCTCATTAATGCCTTCTTCTGTTCCGGCAATTTTGGCTGTGTAGCCACTGATAAAATGGTACATGGCTTGATCTGGAGTCAATCGGGATATCGGAGGTAAAATTCCAAAGGCATCACAAGTAAGGAAGAAGATATTTTCTGGAATGTCACCCCTCGATTTAAACATAATATTGTCAATGTGATAAATAGGGTAACTGACACGGGTATTTTGGGTAACTTCTACATTTTCATAATCCACGGTACAACCATCTTCCTCAAATCCAACATTCTCCAACAAGGCTCCAAATTTAATGGCTTTATAGATTTGAGGTTCTTTTGTAGGGGACAAGTCAATTGTCTTGGCATAGCAACCACCTTCAAAGTTGAAGACAGATTCTTTGGACCATCCATGCTCATCGTCTCCAATTAACCTTCTTTCCGGGTCATTTGAAAGGGTCGTTTTTCCAGTTCCTGATAAGCCAAAGAATAAGGCGGTATCTCCTTCAGAGCCTACATTCGCGGAGCAGTGCATGGGAAGGACATTATTATTGGTGGGTAATAAATAATTGAGTGCAGAGAAAATTCCTTTTTTGATCTCTCCAGTATATGCGGTGCCTCCAATAATAATGACTTTGTCAGTGAAGTTGATAATTGAAAAATTTTCCTGGCGGGTGTGGTGTTCTTTTGGATTTGCCGCCACACCAGGGAATGCATATACCCTCCAGTCTGGCGTAAAACTCGTCAAATCTTTTTCTGTAGGGCGTAAAAACATATTGTACACAAACAAATTTTGCCAGGGATATTCAGTGAAGACTCTCACATTGAGGCGATAATTTGGATTGGCACAGGCATGAGCATCTCTTACATATACTTTTTCAAGCGAATTGGAATACTCTATGATTTTGTCATATAGTTTTCGATAGCTTTTGACATCTATTGGCATATTGATATCTCCCCAATCTACGGTATGCTTTGTACGGGCATCCTTGACAATAAAACGATCTTTTGGGGAACGTCCGGTAAACTTTCCGGTTCGGACGACCAAAGCTCCGGAGCTACTAAGTTTTCCCTGACCATTTACGATTGCTTGTTCGACAAGTGCTGCTGGCTGGAGATTCGATATTTGATTTTTCATGTTGATTGCGGTGGTAATTTATTTAGTTTGGACTTCAGATAATTGAATTTTCTTTTTAAAAGGGCGCAAAGGTAGGAGAGGAATTTGAGTTTAAAAACAAATGTGATTAAAAATATTTACGCCGAACAGGATTCGCCATTTAGCTTACCACATTTTTACCTTGCGATTGTTACATCCCCTTCAAATAACTCAATACTTCCATCGATAAATTCCACCTCGGCAAAGTATACAAACACTGCAGGATTGAGCAATTCTCCTCTAAAGGTTCCATCCCAGCCATAGGCAGGATCGTTGGGTTGAAAATCGTAATACTCAAACATGGTTTCACCCCACCTGTCAAATATCAGAAAGGATTTAATTTTTGAGATGCCTTCTGCTTTGGCGAAAATATAAAATTGATCATTGAGCCCATCACCATTGGGACTAAAGGCGTTTGGAATGTATATGTTCACATCCTTTTTTACACGAATGAGGACAGGCGCTTCGTCTTTGCAACCATGTTCATTTTCAATGATGACGTTGTATAGGGTTGTTTGAGTAGGAGTCGCAATGGGATTTAAGCAATCATTACAGGACAAACTTTCAGCTGGTGTCCATTGTATATTGGTGATTTGAGTTGTCGGAATACTGGTTTGAGTTACCAGTTGATAACTTTCTCCTAAACTTACCTCCACTTCTGGCTCTACAAATACTTCTACTTTTTGAGGTTGTATAATGGTTTGGGCTTCAGCATGTTCGCAACCATTGACATCTTGCACGATGATATTGTAATTGCCTGCTTCAAGATTTGTAAAAAAAGATGCTGAGACAAAATTTTCTCCATCAATAGAATACAAATAGGGGCTCGTTCCACCTGTGACATTGGCAATGTTAATATGCCCTTTATCGCCAAAACAAAGCGGTTGAGCAATTTCTGTTGTTGCAAAAGGAAAATCTTCTGTAACAATTACAAAATCCGAGTGTGAACAACCATTTCCGGAATTTGTGACTACGATTTGGTAAGAGCCGCCAGCACTGATTCCCGGGTTTGGAGTATTGATTCCATTTTCCAAAGCACCATCTGAAGTCGTCCATTCATAAGATAAACTGGAGGTGCCTTGAGAAGCAGAGCCATCCAAAAACTGAATGTCTTCCCAACAATTGAGTACAAAATCATCTCCGGCATTGGCAAGTGGTAACTCAACATCTTCTACGACTCCAATTGGAGAAGACTGGGTGCATCCGTTTTCGGTGTTTTGAATGGTAAGAAGATAGGTGCCAGGGCTATTGACTTCAGGGTTTAAGGTTTGTCCACCGGCAATAATGTTTCCGTTTTGAGTGGTCCAGGTATATTGGAAATCAGTGCCTTGACTTGAATTAGATGCATCTAAAGAAATTTCAGTGATGACACAAGTCAGGATTTCAGGGTTGGCAATCAAAACTATAGGCGGATTAATGTCCTGATCGACCAAAATATCATCTGTAGAAGTACAGCCATTAATTTGGTTGGTTACCATTAGTTGATAAGTTCCTGGCTCATCAATTTGTGGATTTAAAGTATTGGTTCCTGAAAGTATGTTTCCATTTACAGTAGTCCAACTATATTGAAAGTCAGCTCCCTGACTGGAGTTTTGACCGTCGAGATTAATGGTTTGAATGACACATGTCAAAATATCATTTACCTGTGCAGAAGCAATAGGGGGACTTATATTTTGAAGGACTTCTATTTGAGCAGTACTCGTGCAACCATTGATATTGTTCGTAACTAAAATTTCATAGATACCGGGTTGATTGGCACTGGACATAAGGTCATTGATATTCCCGGAAATATTGCCGTTAAAGGTGTTCCATTCATAGCTAAAATCATTTCCAGTGCTGGAACCTGTTCCAAAAATAACCACTTCATCAGCTATACAAGTCAAATCTCCTCCGACCCCTGCAACGGCATTTGGCGGCGTAACATTTTGTCCAATCGTCACAAAATCGATTGATTCGCAACCATTTTCGGTGTTTAAGATATTCAGCTCATAAGTCCCAGGAGCATCTACTTCAGGCGTTAATGAATTTTGCCCTGAAAGGATATTCCCATCAATCGTTGTCCAGGAATATTGAAATTGATTGCCCTGATCAGAACCTGTGGCATCCAAACTCAAACTTGTAATAGTACAAGTCAATTCAGAATCTGCACCAGCTTCTGTGAAAGGTAGGGCAGTGTCTTCATCTACAATCACCGATGCGATTGTTTCACAGTTGTTGTCCAGATTTGTAACGGTTAGTAGGTATGTTCCAGGAGCATTCACTTCTGGAATTAAAGTATTTTGTCCTGAAAGAATATTGCCATCTTGAGTCGACCAATTATATGCAAAATCATTGCCTTGACTAGAGTTGGTTCCATTTAAAGAGATAGAAGTTATAGCACAAGTAATGGGGCTGGCTGAACCAGCGTCGGCTGTTGGGGCATTGGCATCTTGCTGAATTTGAACATCATCACTTTCCGTACAGCCGTTTTCCGTATTAGTTACTGTCAGGGTGTAAAGACCAGGAGCGTTGATTTCTGGTACGAGGGTATTGTTCCCTGAGAGGATGTTACCGTTTTGTGTAGTCCATAAATAGCTTATCGCGTTGCCAATCTCGCTGCCTGCTCCGTCCAATTGAGTGGATGTAATAGAACAGGACAAAATGAATGGATCACCTGCTTCTGCCAAGGGATTTTCTATGTTTTGAGTAATTTCTACCAAATCGGTTGAAGCACAATCATTTTCGGCATTCAAAATGGTGAGCTCATAAATGCCAGGTGCATCGATTTCGGGGACTAAAGAACTTTGTCCTGAAAGAATATTGCCATCCTGAGTATTCCAACTATAGGAAAACTCAGCTCCAGTTGAACCACTTCCACTTAGATTTAAGGTAGGGAAATAACAATTGATCTCTGCTCCATTTCCCGCCTCAACGTTAGGATAATCAACATCTTGCAAAACTTCTATGCTTTCTAAAGAGATACAGCCATTTGAATTGTTTGTGATTTCCAAATTGTAAATTCCGGGTGCATCGATTTGGGGAGTCAGTGAATTTTGCCCTGAAAGAATATTTCCGTTTTGGCTGTTCCAGACATATGAAAATTCGGATCCCTGACTAGAGTTTTGAGCATCCAAAAGGGTAGTTAATACAGCGCATGTGAGTACTTGGGGCGTCTCAATTTCAGCAAGCGGCATTGCCATATCTTCTGAAATCAAAACCTCATCAGAAGCCACACAACCATTCTCTGTATTAGTGATGGTTAAAGTATAGGTGCCGGGTGCATCTACCTCCGGAGTCATTGAGTTTGGTGGATTGACAAAATTGCCATCCAGGGTCTGCCAATCAAACTCAAAATTACTTCCAGTAGATGTTCCAGTAGGGTCTAATGTGAATTGAGGATCATCGCAAGTTAATGTAAATGGGTTTCCCGCCTCTACATCTGGCAATTCTATGTCTTGTACAACTACTACACTGGTACTGGCTTCACAATCATTATTACTGTCAAAAATGGTTAAAGTATAGGTTCCCGGTTCATTTACAGACGGAGTCAAGGTATTTTGCCCACTTTCAAAATTGCCATCCATTGTCGTCCATTCAAAAGTGATATTACTACCTTGTGTAGAATTGCTGCCATCAATGGTTAAATCCAGGGTTTCGCAGGTCAATTGATCTGTCACAAGTGCTTCAGCTATGGGAATGTTGTCATCTTGAGTAATTTCAATTGAAGCCGTGGCAGTACATCCATTCTCGGTATTAGTGACCAATAAGTTGTAGGTTCCCTCTGAATCTACTTCTGGAACTAAGGTAGCGTCTCCATTTACGATATTGCCATCTGCAGTTGTCCAAATGTATTCAAATTCAATACCCTGACTGGAACTTTCACCATCCAAAACCCCCACCGGCATATTACAATCCAACTGGAAAGTTTGTCCAGCATCTGCAATTGGAACCTGGATATCTTGAGAAATACTGACTTCTGAGGTGTCAACACAACCATTTAAAGTATTCAACACAACCAACTGGTAAGTTCCTGGCGCATCAATTTCCACAATCAAAGAATCATTTCCCGAGAGAATATTGCCATCAGCGGTAGACCATTCATATGAAATTTCATTACCAATTGAAGAATTACTGCCGCTGAGCAATAAAGTATCCGTCAAACAATTTAATTCAGCTGGGTTTCCAGCATCAGCGAGCGGCATATCCAAATTTTGACCAATGACGACTGTATCTTCTGAAACACAATTATTGTTTTGGTTTGTGATGGTTAAAACATAAGTTCCTCCTGAATCAACTTCAGGACTCAAAGTATTTTGCCCATTTACAATATTTCCATCATTAGTTGTCCAATTGTATGAGAACTCATTTCCCTGGCTGGAGTTTTCACCGTTGAGGATTTCTGTCAAATTCAGACAATTGATGATAGAGGAATCACCAGCATCAGCAATAGGCAGATCCATGTCCTGGGGAATGGTTACGGCAGAAGTTGCGGTACAATCATTATTGGTATTGGTGACAACTAAAAAATAAGTCCCTCCTGCATTTACTTCTGGACTCAATGTCTGTTCCCCATTTACAATATTTCCATCAGAGGTAGTCCATTGATATGTGAAATTATTACCCTGACTGGAGTTTTCACCATCCAATTCAATATTTAAAGTCAAACAGTCCAGGTTTATGGGAGTTCCCGCATCTGCAATTGGTAAGTCCGCATCACCCATTACTTCAGTAGATTCTTCAGCAGTACAGCCATTATCCTGATTTGTGATGGTCAAAGTATAATTTCCTGCCGCATTGACTGTAGGCTCCAAAGTATTTTCTCCACTTACAATATTGCCATCTGAGGAATTCCATTGAAAGGTAAAATTGTTGGCATTGCTGGAGTTGGTTCCATCCAAAACCACGTTTGTCACCGTACAACTCAAAACCTCTGGAATTTCAATATCTACTACTGGTTCATCTACATTTTCTGTTACTTCAATAGGGGATTCTTCCGTGCAACCATTGCCTTCATTTGTAATGGTCAAAGTATAGGTGCCAGAAGCATTTACAGTAGGCTCCAGGGTGTTTTCATCACTTACAATATTCCCATTAGAAGTTGTCCATTGATAAGTGAAGTTTCCAAAATTGTTTGAACAGGTACCATCCAGCATGATTTCAGAAAGTATACAAGTCAACTCTTCGGGATTTGAGATGCAAACGTCTGGTGGAGCAGTATCTTCATCAATGGTTGTTTGAGCTTCGGCTGTGCAGCCATTATCTGTATTGGTGACTAAAATGGTATAAGTCCCTGGCTGGTCAATTTCAGGTTCTAAGGATGTTTCTCCATTGAGAATGTTGCCATCGTTTGTACTCCATTGATAATCATATTCGGTACCTTCACTTGAACCAAAACCATCAACGATTAAAGTGGTGTTCAAACAATCCAGATTTCCCGGATTATTGGCTTGAGCATCTGGCTCTTGTGTATCTTCCACGATTGTGACTGAAGCTTCGGCAGTACATCCATTGTCTGTGTTAGTGACTAAAATAGTATAGGTGCCAGCTGCATCTACAATAGGCGTTAGGGTTGTTTCGCCTGTCAAAATATTGCCTCCATTTGTGGCCGTCCAGTTATAAATGTATTCTGTGCCTTCTGAAGATCCTGTACCCAAAACGGTGACTGTCAGATTGTTGCAATCTATATTGAAAGGAGAGGCAGCATTGGCAAAAGGAATGTTTGGGTCTTCCACTACTTGTACGATGGCTTGTTGGCTACAATTAGTGAATCCGTCATTAAAGGTAACATCCAGGGTATAGGTTCCTGGTGCATTTACTGTTGGAGTCAATGTATTTCCGCCAGATAGGATGTTGCCATCAAAGGTCGTCCAATTGTAAGTAATATTGGTTCCTGTAGAAGAGCCAGTACCGTCCAATTGCAAGCCAGCTCCCCCATTCTCATTGCAATCAATAAAGACCACCGGATTGGCAACTGCAAAAATCTGTACCACTTCAATGGTCACATCGTCTGTTTCTTCGCATAATGGACTGAATCCAATGTCATCCAATGCAAAATCATTGCCGCTGGCAGCTGTGTTTTGATTGACAATACAAATCAGGGCAGACGATGCACCACCTGAATTCCAGGTTGCGAAGAATTCCTGCCAAACACAGGTATTTGGGCTTGCGTTGAAAACATTGCCGATCAACATGCCGTTGATAGAAAATTGCAATTGAGCGGGAGAAGAGGGGTTTACTGAGGCTACCCAGGCAGAAAACGCATAATTGGTATTTGGCGTAACAGCCACAGTTTGACACCAAACATCTTGAAGGTTTGCTGCTCCATTGACCACCATCATGGTACCACTTCCGGTAGTGTGGTCTCCGCATGGGGAAAAATTGGGATGGGCGCTATTCGGATTTGTCAATGTGGCATAAGTCCCTTCCGGCCAAAGATCATTTGGACTATAGGTATAATCCGTTGTAAAACCTACATTCCCGGACTCAAAATTGCCATTGGTGATTAAATTGACGGAAGGGTTGAATGTTCCTGCAGTTAGGGTGTAAGTCGTCGTTGAGGTAACAGTTGCGATTGGATTCAAAATATTAGGATCGCTTAAGCCAATTGCCGGGCTCCAACTATAAGTCAAAACATTGCCTCCTACACTGCCATTGAGTTGAATGGGACCTCCGGGGAAACAAACTGCTAAATCATCGCCTGCATTTACTGTGATTCCACAAGGTTGGGCATATTGAAATATGGGTAAGAAGCATCCAATGAAGAACAAGTAAAACAATCGCGTTTTCATGATTGGGAGTTCTGTTTTAAAATAATTTTGTCTTCAGATGGTGGATTAGGGCACTAGTTGAATAATTGGTGAGTAAAGTTAAGGAAGAAAATGCGAATGCCTTGAAAAGACCATCCAATGGCCATTTAGTTTTCTATTTCCGCCATGTATTTTCGATATGCCTTGAAACTTTGATGGGTTTCTTTAAAGGTAATGGTTTTCACCCCTTTTCTTTTTTGGATTTTATATATCTGATAAATGATCTTCCAATGAAGATAAATATCTCTGTATTTTTTGAACAAAGGATAGGAAGGGTCATAAATGTGAGCAGGCTCAGCTGCAATGCCGTTGTATTCCATCACCTTAAACTCCCCTCTTTTTACCGCCTCGACAGAGGAACATTTCATATCAAAACGTCCATAGTAAATATGCTCCATTTGGAAGGCTATGTTATTAAAAACAGCTGTCAATTCCTCATCTATGAGGTGATTTCCATTCAAAAACATAGTACCTCGGCAATGATTACCAATGGGTTCTAAAATTACTTCTTCTCCTTCTTCCGGCATCTTCTCTAAAGTCTCGGGAAACTCTTTTTCAAATCTTTCCAATTGTAATTTTGCTCTTGGATAAGACGACATCAATTCCCGAATCGAAGATTGACCATCTCCTTTGACCTTCAGTGGTTCTTTGACGCATATTGAAGTGACTTTCCCAGTTTTGGTATCGGGTATTCGGTGATTCATCACAGCCCATTCCAAGGGTAAATCAATAAATTCCTGAATGATGAAATTGAGTTTGTTTTGACTCCAATAAGCTTTTAATGCTCCCTCGTTTTTGATTTTGGAAACTAAAGTACCCCTTTCTCCTACATCTGGTTTGGCAATAATAGGATAGGATAAATTTGCGGATTCAATTTTTGATACAACTTCATGAAATTCAGTGCCTTTTTCAATGAAGATGGTGATTGGCAGTACTTCTTTTGGGATTTGATTTAGAATATTGATTTTTGATTCTCCGAATAAACCACCGGTTTCAATAGTTGGATTGACTGCACTAAAAAAGAAAGGATCTCTTGCGCGAATTGCGAACCACAAATAGATGAGTACAACAGGGATATTTGTAATGCCCATTGGCCAATATTCCCAGTTGAAAAGTTTGATAAAAAAAGTAGAATTTTTGATTGCTATTTGTTTGTATTTTCGCTAATAAGTTTAACCAGGTCGTCTTTTTGGATCTTTCCTCCCTGAATCACCTTTGCAGTTATTCCACCATGTCCTCGCATCGCGTTATAGCCTCCAGCCCCCAGATTTTCTTCCATTCTCGAACAAGGGTGACAATGTCCTGTCATTTCAAGGATTACTTCACCTATCTGAAATTGTTTTTCCTTAAATGCCAATAGATTAATTCCTGAAACGACAATATTTCGCCTTGTCAAAGCGGGGTCTATTTTTTCTTTGCTCAATATTTTTCCAATTACTTCCAGGTGCTCAGCTTGAATCAAAGTGACCTGTCGTTTGCCACTCCGACCACTGTAATGATCTCCAATCAAGCCAGTTTCTGTATTTACTGCCACTTCCTCAACCTCCTGGACTACAGCCCATTTTTCTGGGCGAATGCTAATCCATTCTACTTTTCCGATTTGAGGAATTTGATTCATTAAAGCTTTTAGATTGGACATTTATTTAGACTTGGATGATTTAGATTAGCAATAATTCTTTAACGCTTTCCCATTCACGCTGACTAGTTGATCCAGTCGTATTTCGGTTGAATCGGACAAAAGTAAAAATTCTTCTTTATTGCGGGTGTAAAGGTCATTGATGGTACCCTGAATGGTTTGCAATTCCCCCTGAGCATCTTTCCTGAATAGAATTTGGCAAGGCGTTTTCCTCATTGCGAGCAATTCCAATTCATCATAAAAATCACAACTGATGGGTTTATATTTTTTCATTATAGCGTTAGTGAACTTTCCGTCCTTTCCATTCATACTTTTTTACCAAATTGCCCAAAATGCCTACAATGACAATATAAGCTATATGTAAAAACTGACTTTGGAAATAGGAAAGCATTAGATCTTTTCGGTTAAAAAATCGAGTCATGGTTCCCAGGAAGATGTAATCTACAATAGTTTTTAGGAAAAACTGCCAAGCAAAAACAAAAAAGGCGAAGAGCCCCCAAAAAGGAATTAATAGCAGGCTGATAAAAATATTTAAGCAAAAGAAAAACACTAAACTAAGGATAAATGTAATACGCCATTCTTTATAACTCGTTGACTTCGATGCCCATCGAATGCGTTGAGAGAGAAATGTTGAAATTGTTGGTTTAGCATTTGTCAAAACAGTAGCTTCCTGATTTTTCAAAAATCCTATTTTGCCTGGATACTTTGCCGCAATCTTCTGCATCAAAAGCATATCATCGCCAGAAGCAATGTGGTCGACACCCTCAAATCCTTTGACATTATAGAAAGCATTTTTTTCATAAGCCAAATTGGCGCCATTGCACATATTGCCCAAGCTTAATTGAATGCCTGCAGCAGTGACACACATCATCCCACTAAAGTCTAGTGATTGAAAACGTTCCAGAAGGTTTTTTTCATGGTGAAAGTTTACTGGGGCTGCAATGAATTTTAGATTTTGTTTTTCATAAAAAGAAACCAAAAGGGAAAGCCAACTTTTTTGTGCAAAACAATCTGCATCAGTAGTAACAATTAAATCTCCTTTCGATTGCTGAATACCAATCTCGATGGCTTTTTTCTTAAATGATTGGGTTTGAGATTCCTGAATGTGATCAGCTAGTCTGATTATCTTGATTTCACTGCCCGCACCTCTGACCCTCTCCGAAGGAGTCCCTTTGGGAAAAAGGGAACCTCTGCCCACAGCTTTGGAGGTCCCAGTTGGGAGGTTCTTTATATAATTCTCAACTATCTCTACTGTTTCATCATCTGAGAAATCATCAATTACGATAATTTCAAAATATGTTTTGGGGTAATTTTGATTAAGAATGGAGTTTAGACAATTCAGGATATTTTCAGCTTCATTTCTAGCAGGAATGAGAATGGAAACAAAGGTGTTAGGCTCAAAATCTTTTGGAATTTCCCAGATAGGTGTTTTTTTCCAGCCAATTAAATAAAGGGAGATGATAAAGAGATAAACAAAGGAAAGTCCAACCGAAATGATTAGGTAGTAAAATTGGAAATCGGTTTGTAAAAAATGCTCTCCAAACATGGAGCAAAGGTAAGCCTGAAAAACAACAAGATTGAATAAGGTTTAAACAGGCTGGATTTCGTACGAAATCCAGCCTGTTTAAACCTTATTCAATCTTAGAAATGTATTCTTCCCCAAACATCACTTTAAAGTTTCCTTGCTCAATATCATCTTCTCGGGGCTGTGCTCGTCCGCCTAAATTATCTTGAAGGAATTGTTCGGCTATTGCCCAAAAAGAAATCCAGCTCTCAGGCGCAACATAATCGTGACCTTCCTCGGGATAGTAGAAGTAAATCACCTCCTTGCCCGCCTCAGAAAGTTTTGATGCGAAATCATCAACGTGTTCCTTGGGCACTCTTTGATCAAGGCTTCCTGTCGTGAGCAGCAAAGGGTTTTTAATATTTTCGATATAGGTTGTTGGAGAATAACTCTGGAGCAATGTTTTTCCCTGCTCAGTCTGATAATCCCCAACTCTGTTCTTCCACAGTGGATTATTGGCAAATTCAAGTTTGCAAAATTTGTAGAGATCTGCAATGCCGTACATAGAAATACCACATTTAAATAAATCCGGAGCTTTACCCATTGCATAATTGGTGGCATAACCTCCGTAGGACCAGCCCCAAATACCGAGCTTGCCTTTATAAGCAATACTGTTTTCGAGTGCCCAATTGGCGACATCTACAATATCATTGTGCATGCCTTCCCCCCATTGCAAGTCCCCAGCATCTGTCACCATTTTCCCCATACCCGAAGAACCCCTGAATTCCATATTGATGACGGCATAACCTCTATTGGCGAGCAATTGAAAGTTGCGGGTATGATACCATTGATTCCATTGTACGATGCCTGCCCAGGGGCCTCCATGTACATAGATTACAGTAGGCAATGGCACAGTTGGCACCCCATTGTTGTCGTGATCCAAACCCGCAGGTAGATAGACGTGAACAGGCAAATCCAAACCATCACGCGTTTTCACTGTCCAGGCTTTCCTGGTGGCGAGTTCGTAATTTTTAACATGACTATAATCATTGAATAATTCAGTTAATTCCTTTTGTTCGCGATTGTATAAATAGTAATAATTGGGTCCACCAACTAATTTTCTGACTAGCCACAAACTGCCATCTGCACTGCTATTTACATAGCTAACGGTATTGTCCATTTCCTTGTTTAAAAAGTCAAAATCTGCCTGATAGGATTCATCCACAATATGTCGATTGGCATCTGCAAACAATGCAATTGCAGCTGCAACCTGACCATTTTGTGGATTGACAGTGGCTGCAAAAGGAAGGATATCTGCCTGCTCATCTTTTGCCAACTCAGTCTTCTCGCCTGTCTTTGAATCAATAGCAACCAGGGTGTTTTTATCTTTCTCCAAATTGTCTGTTGCATAAATGGTTTTTCCATCATGGCTTACAGAAATCACTTTTTGCAAGCCTCCCAAAAACATACCCACGTCCCAGGGATAAGCAATTGCCTCATACCATTGTCCTTCTGATTTTCGGTAAATTGTATTTCCACCCAGGTCATTCGACTTCATAGCAGCGACTGCCAGAAACATATCGTCAAACCATACTTGACGGTATTGATCAAAACGCCCTAGTTTTTTGGTTCTTCCATCTTTAAAGTCTAGCAAATAATATCCATTTTTTGCTGGATCTTTGGCATCAACATTAATGGCAATTTTGTTTAGAAACTTGGCGCTTTGGTGTTCCAGTTTTATGCTGTTGAATGGAAATGGAGTCAGATCCTTAGGCTGTTGGGTACGCATAGAAGTGTAAAGCACTTTCCCGATGGTATCTTCTGCAATCACTG
The DNA here is from genome assembly GCA_041941305.1 of Saprospiraceae bacterium. GTDB lineage: Bacteria > Bacteroidota > Bacteroidia > Chitinophagales > Saprospiraceae > JANSWP01. Next base: position 204,367 of record JBGTQJ010000007.1, on the reverse strand, counting down.
TAATCAAATTTCCATTAAAAGTACTTTCCCAACTTTGAATGTTGCCCGAAAATTTGACTTCCTTCTCGTGGACAGGACTTTTGGTTGTTCTATAAAACAATTTATCTGATACAGATGGCTTTTGATAAAAAATATGCTTGCCATCCTTCGATACTTCAATTTTCCCGATCTCTTTATCGTGGAATAATAAATCTCTTGCGATTAGATTGATGTCCTCCTGAGCGATTCCTGAAAAAAAAGTGAGCAAGAGCAGGGAGGTAAAAATAAATTTCCAGTTCATGGTGATAATCTTAGTTTGTGTTTGAGTGTTAATGTATTCATGTGCATTCAAAACGATTCACATGAACACTCTAACACATAAACACCTGAACACATTTTAGGAGCGCGCAAAATTAATGGACATTTTTAATTCTGCAATGCTAAAATTCTACCATGCTGCTATGTTTTTTTACATCAAAGCATTCTAGAATTGTAGAATCACAATATTAAAATATCGTAGTATTGCAGCATCATAGCATTACAGCATTAATATGACGACTGAGGATTATAAAAAGATTGCACACACCTTGCCAAAGGAGCCAGGCGTCTATCGTTTTTTAGATGTCGAGGATATTGTTTTGTATGTGGGCAAAGCCAAAAACCTGAAAAACAGGCTGGCTTCTTACTTTGGATCCAGGAAACATCAGATGAACAAGACCAAAACGATGGTCAAGAATGCGCATCGTTTTGAATACACAATTGTCGAAACGGAGACGGATGCCTTGCTTTTGGAAAATACCCTGATTAAAAAATATCAGCCTAGGTATAATGTGATGCTGAAGGATGGAAAGTCTTACAACTACATCTGTGTGAAAAATGAACGGTTTCCAAGGGTTTTCATTACGAGGAAGGTGTTTCGGAGAGATGGTTCTACCTATTTTGGTCCATATACTTCTAAAACCCGATTGAAGATTATTTTAGAGTTGATCAAAACGCTCTTTCCTCTTCGTACCTGTAGCTACAATCTTTCACAATCCAATATCGAAAAAGGAAAATTCAAGCTGTGCCTCGAGTACCACATCAAAAACTGTATGGGACCCTGCGAGGACTTGGAAGACGAGGAAAGTTACAATGACAAAATTGAGCAGATAAAAAATATTTTGAAGGGTAACTTTGGAATGGTGAAACGACATTTTAAAGATCGGATGCAGGTACATGCCGAGAATCTGGAATTTGAGAAAGCTCAGCAAATCAAGGAGAAATTGACGGCTTTTGAGGATTATCAGGGAAAATCCACCGTAGTAAGTACTACCATTAAAGATGTAGATGTGTTTTCCATAGCCAGCGATGAAAAGAATGCTTATGTCAATTATTTGAAAATTGTGAACGGAGCAATTATTAATACCTACACTCAGGAAATGGTCAAAAATCTGGATGACGATGAACAGGATTTACTGACCTATACCATTCCGAATTTAAGAGAAAAATTTAGCAGCATTGCACCTGAGATTTTAGTGCCATTTGAGGTCAACGTACCGGAAGAAGATCTGAAAGTCGTTGTTCCCAAAATCGGAGACAAGCGTAAATTAGTGGAACTCTCCCAAAAGAATGTTCAATACTTTCTGATGCAAAAGAAGAAGCAGGAATTGACTCAAATACGCCGTCAAACCTCTTCAGAAAGAATTTTGCGCACCCTCCAGGAAGATTTGCAAATGGAGGAATTACCACTACACATCGAGTGTTTTGACAACTCCAATTTACAAGGCTCATATCCTACCTCTTCATGTGTAGTATTTAAAAATGCCAAACCATCCAAAAAGGATTACCGTCATTACAACATCAAGACCGTTGAAGGACCAAATGATTTTGCATCCATGGAAGAAGTGGTACATCGAAGGTACAGGCGATTGTTAGCAGAAGATCAAACCCTCCCACAGTTAATCGTTATTGACGGAGGAAAAGGACAACTGAGCGCTGCTGTAAAAAGCTTGAAAGCCTTGGGCATTCTGGAAAAAGTGACGGTTATCGGAATTGCCAAACGACTCGAAGAGATCTTCTTCGCCGAAGATCCGATACCCTTGTATATCAACAAGAAATCTGAATCATTAAAACTCATACAACAAGCCAGAAATGAAGCGCATCGCTTTGCCATCACTTTTCATAGAACGAAGCGATCACAGTTTTTTACGACAACTGAGTTGACGGATATCCAGGGTATTGGAGACAAGACCGCAGAAAAATTGTTGAAGCATTTTGGTTCTGTGAAGAAAATACGGGCAGCTGGTATCACTGCTATTTCAGAAGTGATTGGACTTGGCAATGCCAAGAAGATTGTGAATTATTTTGAAGAGGAGGAGTAGCGCTCTTATATATAACAAACGGAGTCACCGAAAGGGACTCTGTGGCTTCAAAATTACCGCAGAGTCCTCACTCAACCTATCCCACAGGCGAGAGGCTCTGCTTATTACCTAATGTAAAATCTCGTGCGAGATTGTTTCACTGTAAGAGGTCAGATTAAAGCCTAAAGTCTGACCTTTTACAGTGAAACGACCTGATCCTTACCTCCAAAAACAACATTTGTATAAGCTTTTTCAACAATAGGTGAAGCGCTTCGACCAGAAGAACAACAGCTTTGTGGTGTATATTTTTATTTACCTTTCTAAAATTCATACGCCATGAAAACAATCTTTACCTATTTGTGCTTTTTTCTTTTTACAAGTTTTGTTTTTGAAATTTCGGCACAAGTTTGGGAGTCAAAAGCTCCTGGTACACTGCCTGACAATTATCTCGTCTACAGCATTTCCATTGTCAATGAACAGGTTATCTGGGCATTGGCAAATGATATCACAGTTGACAATCCACCCATTCCTTCAAGCCATATCCCTATTTTGTTGGAATCCACAGATGGTGGAGAGACATGGGTTGTAAAAGACATCGAAGAAGCCATGGGCAGGATCAGTCGTGACATCCATACCTTTGATGAAAATACCGCCTTCATAACCACTCAAAATCTCGGACCTCCCGGGGGAAGAGGAATTTTTCGCACCACGGATGGCGGGGACAGCTGGACAGAAGTTTTAAACCATGATGCCGGAGGCTTTATGTTGCATTTTTTCGATGACCAGGATGGTGTCGGCATCAATGAGCAACATATTGCAAGAACCACAAATGGAGGTATGACCTGGACCACAGGCACTATACTCGGTTTTCAATCTGATGAAGGTACCATCACTTCAAGTATCGTAAACGGGATGGGAGTTTTCGGGGATATTTTATGGTTTGGCACCACGAAGGGCCGGGTTTTCAGAAGTCTTGACATGGGAAATAGCTGGGAGGCATTTCCTGCTGGTTTAGGCAATACTGCCTGCATTTCTTCCATTGCCTTTGTGGATGATAAAAACGGAATTGCACTTTATTATTTCCCCTCTTCTGAACCTAATTCTCATCTCGCTAAAACTTCAGATGGGGGTGTGACATGGGAACCTGTGAATTATGATTACCAATTTACAGAAGTAACAGCTATTCCCTGCTCAAGGGTTTTCATGGGTGTCTCCTGGCGGGATAGCATTACTACCATATCCACTGATTTGGGCGAGACCTGGGAATTGTTGGATAACCAATCCATCGCCGGGGTGGCGACCTTCAAATCCACCAACCTTGGTTGGATGGCTGGAGGCGCTGGTATTGGTGCCAATGGGGCCTTGCACAAATGGGTAGGCAACCCCCTATATGGCCGCACCTACGTCAACCAAAATGCCAACGGCAACAACGACGGCAGCTCCTGGTCGGATGCCTATACCGACTTGCAGGATGCCTTTGCAAATGCAAAAGAAGGCGATGAAATCTGGGTTGCGGAAGGCACCTATTTGCCCGATGCGCCCGGAGGTGCCTCCACCGCTACTTTTTTGATGGATAAAAACCTAAAAGTCTATGGTGGCTTCTCCGGGTCGGAGTGCAACCTATCAGAAAGAAACTTTGAAATGTACCCCACCATCCTTTCAGGCGATTTGAATGGCAATGATGTGGACGATGATTTTGACAATTTCAAATCGGACAATGTGATGACGCTGGTGACAGTTCATTCCACGATTACAAATGCGACTGTGATTGATGGGTTTACGATTCGGAATGGGTATGCAGACGGATCGGGTGATAATGCACAAACAAAAGGAGGGGCTGTTTTTTCGGAGGGAGCGCCTGTCATCCGAAATTGTCTTTTTACCCAAAACTATGCTTCCGCTGATGGAGGAGCAGCTCAGGTACAATCCCAAACAGCACAGGGCATCACCTTTGAGCATTGTGACTTTAAGAATAACCGTACCGAATTTAATGGCGATAGCAACGGAGGCGCCATTACTGCTTCCGGAGTGCACGGCGAAGGTGTTACTATCCTTCAATGTAACTTTGATAATAATATGGCAGATTGGTCAGGCGGAGTTTGGTTATGGAATTCCAACGGCTTTCTTGATGGCGTAACTTTTACAAATAATGTGAGCCCAAGACATGCGGGAGCTATTGGATTTAATTCCCATATCCCCAATTCAACATTGTCCGTCCTTAATTGCACTTTTGAGGGAAATTCGGCTGTCTTTGGTGGAGGAATTTACGCTTTGGTTAACGGGGATGATGCCGTCATTGAAATTATCAATACGACCTTTAAAGAAAACTCAACAGCTCCTGTACTTCCACCTTGGGTTGATTCCGGGGGAGGTGGTTTTTGCTGTTTCATCAGCGAGGCTGTTGAAAATACCAATATTACGCTTGACCAATGTACTTTCGAAAGCAATACAACAGCACATGTGGCAGGGGGAGCAGGTATTATAAATCAAGGCAACTTTACTACTGCTACAGTTACCAATTGCAGTTTCGTAGGCAATGAAAGCATCTACCATGCAAGCGGACTTGATTTATTTATTGTAGAAAATGCAAATCACGCGACTATGATGGTTGACAGTTGTACCTTTTCTCAAAATCACAATGAAATGTGGGTGGGGGGAGGTTTGCGGGCTTCGCTCTTGGGATTCAATAACAACCTTACCCTTTCCAATTCGGATTTTATTAATAATTCTACAGGTTTGTCAGGAGCAGGAGCAGCCATCTATGGTTTTGACAGTTCTTCCACAGGATCTGTAAATGTTTTCAATAATACCTTTGATTCCAATGTTTCCTATAACGATGCCGGACTTAGCATTGGTAGTGGAACAGATGCCGGTTATTTTGAATACAGCATTTCCCAATGCACATTTACCAACAATCACACAACTAATGATGGAGGCGGCCTGGCTCTTTATAATGAAAGACCTGCCAAATATTTAGTTGAGAACTGCATTATTGATGGTAATTCTTCTGATGGTCCGTACGGAGGATTATCTATTTTCAACACATCCCCAGGTATGAAAGCGATGATAAAGAATTGCAAAATACTGAATAACGATTTATAGAAGAAAATTTATCAGATGAAAATTTTGGAATGCCTCAATTGTGTAAAACCTTACACATGAGTCGCTCGAACCTGTTTCGCAAACTAAAAGCGCTTACTGGCAAATCTGCAACCCATCTCATACACTCAATGCGACTTGAAAAAGCCAAAGAGTTGCTTGAAACTACCCACTTAAATGTTTCAGAAATCTGTTTTGAGGTAGGTTTTAACCATCCAGGATATTTTTCAAGGTTGTTTCTCGAGGAATTTGGTATGTCACCAAGTAGTTTGCGTCAAGGATGAACAATGGATTATAAAAATCTTATCTCCTTCACAGCAAAGGATTCCACCACTCCAAACTCATCTTCAATCTTCAATTTCCCGGAGTTTTCAATACCGATAATTTTCCCATAAAACACATCTTCATTTAATCTTTGATATAGAGCCATTTTCTCAAAGCGATATAAGTTTTGAAGGTAATCATCCTGGAGCAGGGCTATTTTCCCAGCTTTTAACTGTAGATATCGAATTTCCAGGCAATGGCATAATTCATTTCTAACAACCTGTAAGTCAAATTCTTGCCATGTTTCAAGCTTGAACGAGGTAGGATTAGGTGGTTGGGTAATAAATTTGGTTTGATTGACATTGATGCCGATTCCTATTATGCTGGAGTAAATTCTTGAGTTAGACAGATTGTTTTGGATTAAGATGCCACTAACTTTATTGTTTTCAATATAAATATCGTTTGACCATTTGATTTTTACGTTGCCTGGAAGAAACTTTTGAATACAATCCATAACACTTAATGAAATGGCTTGATTTAATAGAAACTGATTCTTAATGGGTAAGAAGGTAGGGTAAAGGATTAAGCTTATAGTAATGTTCTTCCGAGGTTCACTTTCCCAGCCACTGCCAATTTGTCCTCTTCCCTGATACTGATCATCCGTCGAAATGACAGTTCCTTCAATTGGTTTGCTTTTTGAAAGCAGCGAAAGTGCATATTGATTGGTAGATGCCAATTTTGGGAGTTCTTTTAAAACCTTCCCTACAAATAAGGTGTTTAGAGTTTCCAAACGGAAATATTTTAGTAATTTTATTCTTTTATTGGTTCATTGTTAAGGCAATTTCATGCTTAAAAAATGCTCTCTTTAAAATTGGGAGATAAGAAAAGAACCAATGAAGCCATAAATAAAGATAAAAAAAATCAAATTTGAGTACACAAGAGGCTGTAAATCAAGAACTGACGACAGAAGAAATGAATGAATTGATACTGGACAGTATTCTTGATATTAAAGGAAAAAATATAGTGAAGCTGGATTTGAGAAAATTGGATGATGCTCCCACGGACTATTTCTTCATTTGTGAGGGCGATTCCAACGTTCAGGTAAAAGCAATAGCAGATAATATTTATGGTCGATTGAAAAAAGAGGGAGGGACACTTCCGCTTCATTTTGAAGGACAACAACATGCCACTTGGATTTGTTTAGATTACTTTGACATCGTAATACACGTCTTTTACAAGGAGACACGATCCTTCTATCAATTGGAGGACTTGTGGAGTGACGCCGTTTTCACGGAATATGAAACATTGTAAATTAAGTGATTAGGTATTGGGAGAGATTGCGAAACCTAATTTTAAAACTTTCCTTTTCGGAAAAACATCAATGGAAAATAATAATCAAAAAAATAATAATTCGAATCAAGAGCAGGATGGCAATCAGAATCCGCAGCCACCAAAATTCAATTCCTATTGGATTTATGGAGTCATTGCCTTGTTTTTGTTGGGGTTGAATTTTATTGATCTCGGAGAGTACAATAATGAACCCATACAATGGCCGCGCTTCCAACAAATGGTGGTAGATGGTGATATTGAAAAACTGGAGGTCGTCAATGATAAACTGGCTCAGGTTTATATCAAACCATCCAAGCTGGGTGATAAAAAATACGAAGACGCTTCAAAAGGAGGATTTAGTAAAAACCGACCTCATTATCGATTCGAAACCAGTTCAGCCGAATTTCTGGAAGAGCGATTGGAGAAAATACAGGATAAGGCTAAGATTGCCGATGAAAACAGATTATATGCTGTCAATGTAACAAAACCAAATTACCTGGCCCCTATCCTGAGCTGGGTGCTTCCCATCATCATTATTGTCGCTATCTGGATTTTCATTATGCGTCGGGTAAGTGGCGGTGCTGGAGGACCAGGTGCTCAGATATTTAATATCGGAAAATCAAAAGCTACGCTGTTTGATCAAAATGCAAAAGTCAATGTCACTTTCGAAGATGTAGCAGGACTTGATGAAGCCAAGGAAGAAGTAATGGAAGTGGTTGATTTTCTAAAAAATCCTAAAAAATATACTTCCCTCGGAGGTAAAATCCCAAAAGGAGTTTTGCTCGTTGGCCCTCCTGGTACTGGAAAAACCCTTTTGGCAAAAGCTGTTGCCGGAGAGGCGAATGTCCCCTTCTTTTCTATTTCAGGTTCTGATTTTGTGGAAATGTTTGTGGGAGTTGGAGCTTCCAGAGTTCGGGATCTCTTCAGACAAGCTCGGGAAAAAGCACCATGTATCGTTTTTATTGATGAAATCGATGCAATTGGTCGTGCAAGAGGACGATCGGGTTTTCAGGGTGGAAATGATGAACGAGAAAATACCCTAAATCAATTGCTTGTAGAAATGGACGGATTTAGCACTGACAAGGGGGTTATCCTTATGGCTGCTACCAATCGTCCCGATGTGTTGGATACTGCATTGTTGCGCCCAGGACGTTTTGACAGACAAATTGGAATTGACCGACCTGATTTGGTTGGTCGAGAAGCGATATTTAGGGTTCATCTCAAGAATATCAAAATTGCTACCGAAATTGAACCTGGGACTTTATCCGAGATGACACCTGGCTTTGCAGGAGCAGACATCGCCAATATTTGCAATGAAGCGGCTTTGATTGCAGCTCGCCGCAATAAGACGGCTGTAGATATGGATGATTTCAATTACGCTTTGGATAGAGTGATTGGCGGATTGGAGAAGAAAAATAAACTCATTTCCCCTGAAGAGAAGAAGATCATTGCTTACCATGAAGCAGGTCATGCAGTATGTGGTTGGTTTTTGGAACACGCTTCCCCTCTGGTGAAAGTAACCATTGTACCGCGAGGAATTGGAACCTTGGGTTATGCTCAATATTTGCCAAAGGAAGAGTATATCACGCGTACCGAACAATTGCTTGATCGGATGTGTATGACCTTTGGTGGTCGCGCTGCAGAATCCATCACATTTGGAAAGATCTCTACAGGTGCTCAAAATGATTTGGATCAAGTGACCAAAATGGCTTACAGCATGGTTGCTATTTTTGGGATGAACGAAAAAGTGGGTCAGGTATCGTTTTACGGAATGCAAAATGAGCAATTTCAAAAGCCATATTCTGATGATACCGCAAGTATGATTGATGGGGAGGTCAGGCGATTGGTAGATTCTCAATACGAGCGTGCGAAGTCGTTATTAAAAGAGAAACGCAATGAATTGGAGATTCTTGCGAATCAATTACTCGAAAAAGAGGTGCTGTTGAAATCTGATGTGGAGAGATTGATTGGTAAGAGACCATTTTCGGATGGAAATGAAAAAGCAAAACAAAATGGTTCAATAGAGGAGAAAGAAAAAAATGCAGAGGAAAAAAAAGAAGCTTAAAAACAATTTTATAAAATGATTTTTTTTCCTAATAAGATTTATTAGGTACTCAGAAAAAAGAATTATTCCATCTATTGGGGCGGGGTAGCGGTTTTATATCTTGTAAAAGAAAAAAATCACTATCTATAACTGCACTGAAGGGTTCGAAAAAGTTGCCCTCCCATTGCCCAAAAATATTAATAGGCTTCCCTCCACTCAATGCCAACATCTTCCAACCCAAATCATCTTTTGCTAAAACTTCTAGTTGTTTTTGATGCGAGTCAATGATTAGAAATTGTTTGTTGTGATAAGTGGGGATGACATTTTCCAAAAAAGCAGGAAATAAATTCAACCAGGGGTTTTGACCTATTGCAGCTGCATATTTTTGTAGTAAAGCATCAAAGTTTTCAAACCCCGTAATGTGAATTGGAGCTGTTGTCGATTCAAAATTTTTAATTAAAACGCGCAAGGGATAAGCGGAGGGGTAATAAATGATTTCTCCCAGAAACTGTGTTCCTGTTTTCCAGTTGTGTTCATAAGGGTTGGAACCCCAGGCAAAGTCTAATATCAAGCCCATTCGTTGGGTTTTTTCTCCAACAATCCAGGTTCGGCGATAAAACAAATTTGCATCATCATTACCTTCTGTTTGCCCGATTATGAACCAGGTATCTTTAATGCCACTCAGGCTCAATAAATCTTCCTTTTTAAAATTAATTCCAGCGACATTGAGCAATTCCTGTTGTAATTGAGGTGGAAGTTTGTGTAAGTTTTTAAAACCCTTGATCAATAAATAAATCTCACCTATCTCAGTTAGTAGTTTTTCATGCCAGTCCGTTTGTCCTATCAGCGTTTCCAAATTTCGAATACGTCTGGCCAAGCTACCTAATTTGGCATTCACCATGCGTTCTGATATCTCTTTAAAAAAGACATCAGACTGCCCTTCCAAAACTGCCAACCCCTGTCGGATAATATCAGAAAGCCAAATTTCCAGTTCATTAAAACCCGCTTCCATTTGGAACAATCGCTTTTCTCGATTTTTGATTCTTTGCTCGGCGAGTTGCTGTTCTTGTGCTTCCGTTCTACCTGAAGTATTCAATTCTTTTCCTTGTTGTGGAAGATTTTCCAGGGATTCAAATACCCAATCAGGTAGATCCTCTGAAATTTTGAATGCATCAGAATTTTGAACAAAAATCATCAAAAGGGCGAGGGAGTGTTTGCAAGGATACTTCCTGCTTGGGCAGTTGCAGTTAAATACAGGCCCTTCAGGTTTGAGTAATGTTTTGTAGTAAGTTGCGCCACCACTTTTACATTCTCCCCAAACAACTTTTTCGGTGCCTCCTAAATTACGCCACTTTCGCGTAGTTGCAAGTGGTTTGGCTTTTTCCAGAGAAATGGTGTCAGGAGCCAGGGAAAGGATACTATTAAATATCCACATTTGCATATTTTGCATTCGCTTCAATAAATGCTCTACGTGGAGGTACTTCATCGCCCATCAGCATAGAAAAAGTGCGATCTGCTTCAGCTGCGTCATCGATTGCCACCTGTCGAAGGATACGCGTATCGGGATCCATGGTCGTTTCCCATAATTGTTCAGCATTCATTTCCCCAAGACCCTTGTAGCGTTGAACTTTTACGGAATTGTCATTCTCTCCATTAGAGTAAGCAGCAATGGCTTCCAGGCGTTCATCGTCATTCCAGCAATAACGGAATTGCTTTCCTTTTTTGACCATGTAAAGTGGAGGCGCAGCAATGTAGATGTACCCATTTTCTATCAGGGTGGTCATATATCGGAAAAAGAAAGTTAGGATCAGGGTAACAATATGGCTACCGTCCACATCGGCATCACACATGATGACGATTTTGTGATAGCGCAATTTTTCGGTATTCAGTGTTCGCTCGCCTTCGTCATTTTCCGTAATGCTCACTCCTAGAGCAGTAAACATATTCTTTATCTCCTCATTCTCATATATTTTGTGCTCCAGTGCCTTTTCCACATTCAAAATCTTACCACGAAGAGGCAAAATCGCTTGGAAATTTCGATCTCGCCCTTGTTTGGCAGTTCCACCTGCAGAATCTCCCTCCACGAGAAATATCTCACTGGCAACGGGGTCTTTAGAGGAACAATCCGCCAATTTGCCGGGCAATCCACTTCCAGTCAACACATTCTTCCGCTGAACCATTTCCCGCGCCTTACGTGCAGCGTGACGGGCAGTAGCAGCCAAAATTACCTTATCTATAATCCGCTTGGCGTTTTTAGGGTTTTCTTCCAGCCAATAATTGAGTACTTCCCCAACAGATCGAGAGACAATACCGGTCACTTCTGAATTCCCCAACTCGCCTTTAGTTTGTCCTTTAAACTGAGGTTCTGGTACTTTTACAGACACGATAGCTGTCAATCCTTCCCTAAAATCTTCTCCCGAAATCGTGAATTTCAACTTGCTAAACATGTTGTTTTTGTCGCCGTATTGTTTGAATACGCGATTTACCGCTCTCCGAAATCCACTTTCGTGCGTTCCTCCATCATTTGTTCGGATATTATTGACGAAAGAAAAGACATGCTCTTTAAAAGAAGTATTGTATTGCATGGCAACTTCCACTTCCACATTTTCTTCCTTGCCACTAACATGAATGACTTGATTGATCAATGGCGTGCGCGATTCATCCAGGTATTTCACAAATTCCTTGAGCCCACCTTCGGAATAGAATTCTACGGATTTAAAAGAGCCGTCATCTTCTTTTTCGCGTTCATCGGTCAATTTTAATGTCAAGCCTTTATTGAGGAATGACATTTCGCGAAAGCGATTAGCAAGCGTATCAAATTTGTATTCAAGCGTTTCAAAAATTTCATGGTCAGGTTTGAAAGTTACCATGGTACCCGTATCATCTGCACTGCCAATGGGTTTTACTTCCCCTGTAGGTTTCCCTCTGGAATATTCTTGTTCAAATATTTGTCCTTCTCGATGTACCTCTGCTCTTAGATGTTCCGACAAGGCATTCACACAAGAGACCCCTACACCATGCAAACCACCGGAAACTTTGTAAGTGTTTTTATCAAACTTTCCACCAGCGTGAAGCACTGTCATGACGACTTCCAAAGCTGATTTTTTCAACTTTTTGTGCATACCTGTTGGAATTCCCCTTCCATTGTCTTTTACAGTGATGGAATTGTCTTGATGAACAGTGACTTCCACTCTGTCACAAAAACCTGCCAGGTGCTCATCAATAGAATTATCTACAACCTCCCAGACAAGGTGGTGTAAACCCTTTACATCAGTACTTCCAATGTACATTCCGGGGCGACGTCGTACCGCTTCCAGCCCTTCCAGTGCCTGGATATTCCCCGCATCATAATTGCCGTTAGTCGGCTTGTTATTCGGTTCTGAATTCATCCTGCAAAAATACGAAAAAAAGGTGGGTTTTTAAAGGTGGGAAAGTGGTTTTAAAGCCTTTCTTTTTCCATAATTGTCAATTATTTGCTTATAAATATCTTAAAAGCCATTGTTGCACTAGCTGGCATCTTTTTCAAGGTGCCTAAAGCGCGGTAAAGCGGCTGTTTTTTTCTATAAAAATAACCCTTAAAGAATAACTTCATCATTTAGTTCGGCAAAACGCCTCATTAATCTTCGATTTCGTCAAATAAGCGAAGACTGAAAGCCTGATAAGAATTGAAGTTGAGCTTATTTGACGAAATCAAAAGGATGAAGTAATTTTTTAAACACTACTAATGCAAAGAAAAATGGCGCAACTGAAAGTTATCGGTTACGCCATTTTTTATTCTAAACCAATTTATTTTTAAGCATTTTCCTCTTCTTTCAGGAGCAATTGGAAACCATTGCCATGAATGTTGACAATTTCTAATTGTTCGTCATGCTTGAGGTATTTTCTCAATTTGGTCACAAAGACATCCATACTACGTGCTGTAAAATAATTGTCTTCTCCCCAAATTTTGGTCAAGGCTTCAGAACGCGGAAGCACATCATTCATGTACATTGCAAACATGCGTAACAATTGTGCTTCTTTTGGAGACAATTTGTACTTCTGTTCATCTTCCAAGCCTTTATTAAAACTCAAAATACGCAATGGAAAATGGAAATGGTACTTTCCAAAAGTGAATTCTTTGATTTCTTCTCTTGGGTCTGGCTTTGGCGCACTACGCTTCAAAATAGCTTGAATTCGATAAAGTAGCTCCTCAGAGTTAAATGGTTTTGTGATGTAATCATCAGCACCGATTTTAAATCCTTCCAGGACATCATCTTTCAGTGTTTTAGCTGTCAGAAAAATGATGGGAGTTTCAGAATCTTTTGCTCTGATGTCCTTAGCTAGCGTGAAGCCATCTTTTTTAGGCATCATGACATCGAAAATGCAAAGATCATATTCACCTCGATTGAAGCTGTCTAAGCCTTGCATACCATCGGTAGCTAAAGTGACATCATATTCATGCATCTCCAGGTAAGACCGCAGTACATCACCAAAATTTTGGTCATCTTCGACTAACAGAATTCGACTTTTATTTTCTGTCGGTATCATAGTATGGATTTTCGGTTTATGATTTGTTATTTAGCGTATGTTTGGTTTTCAGTTCGCAAAAATCAAAACATACTCTTAGAGTTTGTTTAAACATTTTAAAAAATGAAAATTTTTAAACAGGCTCTTGATTTGGTCAGGATATTTTGACAGTAAAAATAACAATTCACCAATCAAATCATCGCAACCATCAGCTATCAGATTTTACTTTAAAAGGAAAATTCAAAATAAAGCTACTTCCCTTGCCCAATTCACTTTTTACATTTACCTGCCCTTTATGAGCAGTCATCATAGCTTTTACATAACTCAAGCCCAAACCAAAACCTTTAACATCATGAAGGTTTCCTGTGTGAACTCTGTAAAATTTGTCAAAGATATGTTTTTTCGCCTCTTTACTCATTCCAATTCCTTTATCGCTTATTATAACTTCAACCCCACCGTTCACATTGCGTGAATGAACAGAAATTTCTGGTTTTTCAGGAGAATATTTATTTGCATTGTCTAATAAATTGTTGACAATATTGGAAATATGTGTCAAATCTCCCTGGATCATAGGATTGGTAGCACCCAAATCGGTTGTAACGGTACCCCCTTTTTTCTCAACCTGCAAAGAAATATTTTCTACAGCTTGTTTAATGACATCATCCATATTCACATTGGTCAATTTCAGGTTAAAATCCTGCTTATCTATCTGCGCCATTTGTAGTACTTTTTCCACCTGATTGTTCATCCGTTTATTTTCCTGCTTGATGATTTCGGCAAAACGTCCTACTTTATCGGGATAACTTAAAATCATTGGACTTGTAATAGAATCAGTCGCAAGAGAAATCGTCGCTATGGGGGTTTTAAATTCATGGGTCATATTATTGATGAAATCACTCTTCATTTCCGACAATTTCTTTTGCTTAAAGATGACCATAATGGTATAAATGAAGCAGAAAAGAATAATGCCAGTGAAAAGCACAGAACCTGTCATCGTCTTGGTTACAGAACCCCAAAGAAAACTTGCTTTTGTAGGAAAATACACCATCAGCATACCAGGCGACTTCTGATCCCCTTGGAATAAGTTTACCCTGTATTTTGAGTTGTGTAGGTTTTTATAACCCTCTTGAGTTGGTTGGGGCGTATTTGAATCTTCAACTACATAGTGGTTGTTGGCGATTACAAATGACTTCTTTTTGTTATCGTAGACGCCATATTTGTAGTCAAGATTTACCCCTTGGTCATATAATTCTTCTCTTAAAAAATCATCTAAAATAGACAGCTCACTAATTCTTTCTGCAACCGGGAAATAGCTTAAGTTCTTGTTGTAGGTGACCCAATGTGCCAATTTTTCAGCTTTCTCTTTTTGACATTCTGCGCAATTGCAATCGTTGGCTTCAATCATTAACCTCAAATGCTCGGTTTTTGTCAAAGGGATTTCGCTTCCTTTGATTCCTTTTCGATCGATAGAAAAAGAAACAGAAACATTTCCAGACTCTAGCTCTTCCCAAAGTTTTTGTTCAAAGAACGTTCTCCGAAAACCACTATCGGTGTATTGAACTGCCTCCATTTGTTCCTCAGTTTCCAAACGCTCTGCAACTTCATTCAAGGCGTGAACCACTCTATTGTTAAAATCTTCTTCATTTGCAGCCAAAACGGAAGAAATCCAATTGATTTGCATCCAGCCAATGCCGATCAATGCTGCACTCATCAAACCAATTATTGCCCAAATTGCCTTTTTACTCATATTTCTTTTTGTTAAAAGAAGTGCTTTGCTCTATTTTTGTGGAGTTTATTTAGAAACGATTACTTCACCTTTACAAAATTAATTATTGCATTTTGCCCAAATGCCAATTTAACAGACTTTAACTATAAACGCAAATTGGCAGCTTTCATGCTTTACATGAGCACTTTTTTTTTAAATGAATAAACCCAAACATTCCAAACTAACATTTTCTAAATATCTCATATTCAATGAAGTTGTTCAAGGTTTTCGAATGAGATAGATTGTAAGTTATTGTTTTTTAAGACGAAGCTTCCCGCAATTCTGCGAGACAGGCTATTTTGAGCTTCATACCAGAGTGGTATGGAGCAAAAAATAGCTGAAGTATAAAAAATCAAGAGCTTGCAAGATAGCCATAAGATAGCTTTGGACAACTTCAAGAATTAAAACATATTCTTATGAATTTTGATGTAATTAAGTCTGGCTTATTGACCCTAATGTTCATTGCATTACCTTCTGCTTTGATTTTTGCACAGGAGGAAACAGAGATTAAGGAAGAGAAAAAAGTTATCGTAATCACCAAAACGATTGATGCCGATGGAAATGTCACTGTCGAAAAAGTAGTCAAAGAGGGAGGAGACATCAGTGATGAAGAAATTCAGCAAATGATAGAGGAAGGGGATGAAAAAGAGGTGAAAGTTACTGTACGTACGGACAAAAAGACGAAAGATGTAAAAGCGATAAAGGAAAAAGGAAAATCAAAAACAAAATCTTATACCATTGAGGTTGATGGCGAAGATGTTAAAATCAATCAAAAAGGAGACAATGTTTTCATCTTCAAGGCTGATGGTGATGATGAAGATGTGAGGGTTTTTAAAGTGAAAGGTGATGATGGCGAAGATATTGAAGTAGAGGTAGAAGAAATTATTGAAAAGGAGGAACATGAGGGCTTACATGAAGAACATATCAAAAAAATAAAAAAGGGAAATGGAGCATTTTTGGGTCTTATGGCTGACCCTGAAAAAGAGGGTGCTTTGGAAGTTTTGGATGTAGTAGAGGGTAGTGCAGCTGAAAAATGTGGATTGCAAAAAGGAGATGTCCTCAATTCTATCAATGGAAAAGCAATCGACAATTTTGAAAGCTTGATTGATGTTCTTGCTGAATTAAAACCGAATGACCAAATTGAGATTGGATATACCAGAGAAGGAGTAACCCAATCGGCAAAGGCTACCTTGACAGAGCACAAGGCAGATGAAGTCCACAAAATCATCAAAATTGAGAAAGACGGTGACCATGAAGGCGATGTAATGAAATGGATTCAGAAAGATGGAGAAGAAATAGAAATTGAAGGTGGAGAGGTTATTATTATTGAAGAAGAAATTGAAGAGACAGAAAAAGGGGGGAAGAAGATTGTCAAAAAGAAGAAAATAATAAAGAAAAAAGCAGAATAGTGTAGTACAATATCCTCTCAAATTTTTAATGCCTCTCTTTTGTCATTCATTGGTTTTTAAAGAGTTTGGTGTTGTTGTTTTGTTGCGGGGTTCGAGTTGCGGGTTAGCTAACCCCGCACCTCGAACCCCGCACCTCGAACCCCGCACCTCGAACCCCGCAACGTATTAATTATCAGAGAGTTAATTCAAAAGACAGGATGTTGAAATTTTTTATGCAAAATTCAAAATGATGCATTTTAAACCTTTAGAATTAATCCATCCCCAATTCTTTCAAAACTTCGTTTGCTCCATACACGTATTTCATAGCAGCCAAAATGCCACCAACGTGAACTGAGATTGCGCGATTGGAAGTAGAATCATAAATGAAGTTGCCGGGCAGTGATTGGATGTTCCCATCAAATAATAAACCCACCAATTCTCCACTTTGATTGATGACTGGGCTACCTGAATTGCCGCCAATGCTGTCATTTGTAGAAATGAAATTTATGGGGGTTTTCAGCAAATTGGCATTTGGGTTTTTCCACCTGTCTGGCACAGACCAGGGGAAAGTTTCGTCGTTGGAATATAGTCTGTCATACAATCCGAAGAAAGTCGTTTTATATGGTGCGATGGTGCCATTATAATCGTAACGCTTTACGACACCATCTGCGATGCGAAGTGTGAAACTGGCATCGGGCGGAATGGACAAACCATAAACATTGAAAATTTCTCCTCCTACTTTTTCTAGTAATGCGTCTCTTTTTGCTTTGCTGGATTGAAACATGCCAGCTGCTTTTTGATATTCCGGAACCAACAAATTCGCCATTTTTACCATGGGGTCTTTGCTTTTGTTCAATTTTTTGGGTTTGCCATTGAGTAACTTTTTCAACTTTCCTTCATCTGTAAACTTGGTTTTTTCAAGCATATATTTTGCAGCGGCTTCCGGAGATTTGCCATCCAATAATTTTCCGACATATTTATCATCAGCCTGTCCAAATTCCTTCAATTCTGCTAACAAAACAGCTAAATATTTTTGCTCTTTAGGTGTGTTTAAGGTGCTTGCATATTTTAAAACCTGACTTCTCAGAACTTCCAGGTCGGCTTCTGTTTTTCCAGCTTCCATAGCATTTTTTAAAGAAGCCACCATATGTGCCGTAATCATGGCTGCACCTCCCAAAGGGCTTGGGGAAAGCAAATTGTTTTCGGAAGCATAAGGTTTTAAGGCGTCAATTTCAGTTGCCAAATTTGCCCAATAATCATCTCCTCCGGCTACTGCTTTTGATTTAGACTTTACCTGCTTTTCCATAGCTGCTTTCTTGCCCATGAGATAGGGATCATTTAATCCTTCCAAAATGCCACCTATTGCTTTAACACTATTTGAATAGGTCAGGATTTGATCTTTCAAGCTATGAGAAGGGGTCTCATCGTATATTTCCTGAAGGATATTCATTCTGTTTTCCAATCTTTCAAGGAAGATATTGTAGCGGTATTCTCTATCAAATTCCAATTGAGACAAAGTTCGGTATCGTTCTGTGCTGGCTGGGTTTCCAATCAAAAAGATGCCTTCCCCTTCTTCAGG
Source organism: Saprospiraceae bacterium (assembly GCA_041941305.1). Taxonomy (GTDB): domain Bacteria; phylum Bacteroidota; class Bacteroidia; order Chitinophagales; family Saprospiraceae; genus JANSWP01. The sequence goes on along the minus strand of JBGTQJ010000007.1, from coordinate 186,075 downwards.
ACCTTCAGGTTTGAGTTTGAAATAAAAATCAGAAGAATTGACTGGTTCTCCATTTTCATAGACTCTCCAAAGCGTGAAATCGAGGTTGTAACGTGGGTAAGTAAAATTATCAGGATCACCACCATACAAGCCAATCTCCAGTTCTGGTAGCAAAACTAAACGGACATCGTCAAATCTTTTATATCCATAAAGCGAGTGTTTCCCGCCATTGTAATAGGTAACGGTTTCCAATTCCAGACCTTCCCATTCTGGTTTGCCTCCATAATTTTTTTTAGCTGCAGCAAAAGCTTCCTGCTGTAGTTTTTTCAAATCTTCAGCATTAGTGGCATTGCTCGTATGTGCTTTCACCGTTTCGGTAATGTCTTGCATCATTACCAATTGTTTTACAAATAAGCCTTCCACTTTACGTTCTTCAGTTCTGCTGGCTGCATAGAAACCATCTTTTTCCAAGTCTTCTCCTTCTTTCACTGCACCTGCTGATTCACCATGCGAACAGTGATAATTGGTTAAAATCAAACCATCAGGAGAAATAAAAGAAGCGGAACAAAAAGTTTTGAACCGAAGTGAAGCCATGCGAGCGTGTTCGAGCCATTCCTCGCTGGGGCGAAAGCCATAGGTCTTTTCAAAATAATCCAAAGGTGCATGCTCAAATGTCCACATTTTCCCAAAGTCAAAAGGACTAGGTTCTACATTGGCATAATCACTTTGAGCCTGTATATTGGAGATAAAAAGAAAAGTAAGGATACCCAAAAAGGTCAGTCGAAGTGTTTTCATTATTTTAAAATTTTTGGCAAAAATAGGGATTCAAGAGATTTCTTTTTGTGAGAAAATTGCTAATTAATTTAAAAAATTTGAATGCTCTGGTAACAATTTTTTGCCAAAAAACACTAATTAATAAACCCCCTAATCATTCATTAAAAACCATTACCCATGATTATTCTAACAGGTATATTGATTCTTATCGGAAGTTTGATAAAAATAGAGTTTGTTCAAAAGTCTTCTTTTGAGAAATGATCCTTCTATTTCAATTTTACTGCAGTGCCATAAGCCAGCACTTCTGAAGCCATATTCATGGTGGCAGCAGTGGCAAATCGCACATTGATAACTGCGTCGGCGCCTATTCTTTCAGCATCTGCTATCATTCTTTCAATTGCATGTTCGCGAGCTTCTGCCATCATTTTGGTATATTCAGATATTTCTCCCCCGACAATGTTTCGAAGTCCTGCAAAAATATCGCGACCAATGTTCCTTGCACGTACTGTGCTTCCCCTTGCTATGTCGATGACTTCTACAATTTCTTTTCCAGGAATAAAATCTGTTGTTGAAATTATCATAATAATATGGTTGACGGCAGACGGTCAACGGTGAGCATTTGCCAAGGTTATTAAAATCCTCCGGTGACTTCTATTTTTCCTTGAAAAAGTAGCCAGGATCGGATAAGAAGCCCAATCCCAAGTATTATCAAAGCACTACCGGCAATTTTCCGCATCAATAAAATATATTTAACTTTTAGCCAGGGTTGAATCCATTTTGCCAAAGCTATCTTTAGGAAATCAGTAAGGAAAATAGTGGTCAGAATGCCCAAATAGAATTTTCCAAAACCTCCCTCCAGGTTCTTGTATTCGGCAGCTTTTGCTGAAGCGATAATGAACCAAAATAAGAAAGTAAATGGATTGACGGTGTTGATCAAGAACCCTTTTAACCAAAGGGAGAAATAAGAAGAATATCGAATTCTGGCTTTTTCCAAATCGTCCAGAACGGGAGGCTTTATCAAAATCAATCCCAAGCCAACGGCAAATAGTATAATGGTTCCTGCAATACCAAGCGTAAGTGCAAAGCCCTCCCATTTAATGATTGCCAAAATATAAGAAACCCCAAAAACCGCGCAAATGACAAACAGGACATCACTTATCCAAATGCCCATCCCTACAGCGAATCCGGCGCGGAATCCCTCCTCCAGGCTTGTTTGGACAAGTGCAAATAGCAAAGGTCCCATTAAAATAGCCAGGAATAGTCCAAAATAGAGTCCACTAAAAAAGGGTTCCAAACTGTATCAGGTTTTTTTCCAAAAAATGGATACCACATGGGAATTGCCTCATCGTCTTATTGTTTAATGTAGAATTAGACCACTTGACAATTCAGCATTTTACATAAAAAAGCCTGGAGCTTTTGAAATTTGGAAAACTCCAGGCTTCATTTTCAAATTCAAAATAATAGTGGCACTAATTTACAATCGTTTCTCACCTTTCATATATAACTCATTATATAAAGTTACAATTTTAGTAAGATCGCGATATTTATATCCCTGTTTACCAATCATTTGTGCCAGCGTTGGAAAAGCAGATAATTTCTTTTTCAATACTTTTTTATAGGTCATCCGGTAAACTCTAAAGGGGCGTTTTCGATAAAACTGGAGCCACATTTCATCGATTTTCTTGTCAGTGACAATCGATTCATTGCTCACTTTGACCAGCTCTGTAGTCCTTTCTGTACTTCGATACAGCGTCAATCCAGGACCCTTCTCCACAATTCTTAAGAATACCCAACTACCCCTTATGAGTTTGCTTTCAAACACAACATCTTCATTTTCCTTTTTGAAAACAAAGCCCAAAATGGTAGCAGGGTGAATACTGTAAGAATTCCCAAAATCATTTTCAAAAGTGAGGGAAGCGTACCATTCAGAAAAATAAATGTTTTTGATTTTTCCGGTAATATTTTTGCCATCAAGGGTAATTAAATAGCCCTTTCCAATATTTCCAAAGAGGTGGGTTGAAAAAATAATGGCAAGGAAAATCAGCAGGTGTCGGGTAAATTTAGATTTCATAATTGCCAGCTTTGGTGATTGTTGTTCTAAAAATAATAAAAAAGTTGGCAGTAGGTAGATAGCAGTATGCTGATTAACAATAATTTATTGAATTTTGAATGAATGCTCCACTGCATTTTTCCTTTTAAAAAAGCAGAAATAAATGAAAAGGTATGAGAGAAGAAGTTCCATAATCAAGAATCAAGAACTGAGAACCGAGAACCCCAATGAGATAAACTGCCCACTGCTAACTGCCTCCTGCTAACTGCCTCCTGCTCCAAAACATCGCCAGTGCGAACCCTGTAATTAAATGCCAAACACCCCACCAGGCGACGATGATAGCCATGCCACCGAGATCAGAAAAGAAATTGAGTGTGAGAATGAGTCCCAAACCTGAATTTTGGATACCGGTTTCTATGGAAATGGCGCGGGCATCATTTTCAGGTAACTTGTTTAGTTTTGAGAAATAGTAGCCCGTAGCAAGGGCCAAACCGTTGTGCAAAAAAACCAAAAGGAAAACAACGTGAAGAAAATCCTTTATTTTACTCCAATTGCCAATTACTGCAAATACGACGAAGCTTAGGAAAATAAGCAAGGAAAGATATCTGACTGGCTTTTCGATTTTTTGGGTAAAATTGGGAAATTTATAGCTCACAAACATGCCCAAACTTACCGGAATCAAAATCAATTGGATAATTGTTTTTACCATTTGTTTGGGCTCTACATATATGGAGGTTTGCAAATTTTCAGCTCCTGGAACCCATCCAGACAAGTACATGAAAACCAAAGGTGTAATAACGATGGCACCCAAAGTGGTTATTGATGTGAGGGTAACGGACAACGCAGTATTGGCTTTTGCCAGATGAACCATATAATTAGAAGTCGAACCTCCCGGGCAAGTAGATAACAATATCATTCCCAGGGCAAGACTGGGTGCTGGCTCAAAAAGAAAAATGAGTATTAAAGCGATGATGGGTAAGAGCAAATATTCGGAAACCAGACCTACTAAAGGGGATTTGGGTTTTTGTACGACTCTCTTGAAATCTGAGAGTTTAATATCCAATGCTATTCCAAACATCAAGAATGCCAGGCATAGATTCAAGATGAAAAGCTGGTCATTACTCATGTTTATTTTTATGGCATCAATGCTCTCCATAAAAAAGTTTTAGATCATGATTTCCGGGCAACTAAATAGCTATTTAGTTTTTTGCTTTAACCCTGGTTGCCTCATAAAATCGTTTGGTTGAAAAAGGATAAGGATAAGAAAGTTATTATTCCTCCCAGTATGCGTATGGCGACAAAGAAAACTCATTTTCAGAAAAAAACACATTATTTCTAAACAAATATGGGATGGAAATAAAAAACTCGGAGAGTTATATGTTATCTGGTATTGGTATAAGTGAAATCCTTTAGGTTAAAAACTCAAAGTGGGTGTGTTTAATTGATTGGAAAGCAGTACCACTGTATGCGGGGACACTATTTCCACTTGTGCCTGTTAGATTACGAGATACCAAATACAAGTGTTTTGTGAGTGTCCCCGTCTAGTGGATTTTTGGTAAACTATCTGAGGAAATACAGGGAAATTCGGTTTTTTGATGTGACTTTCCGCAAGTCAAACGCCCAAAATGGGAGAACATGGTAATTAGGATAAAATACTAATGCAGGTAAACTTTCTATTCTATAAAATGAATTTATTTAAGATGAATAATGCAGGGCGGAAGTAATTAAGAGTTTGTTTAAAAACTTAAAGTTTTCGGGATCTTTTAGTTGAAATATTGCGCATGAGTTTGCCAGCCCAATTTTGGAAATCAGAATGCTCCGAAATTTCTCGGCGGCGTTTCAAGGCTTTGTGAGCAGTTTCTTGGTATAGTTCTCTTGCTTGTTCCATATTTTCGGTAAGCTTGACCGCTTCCGATTGTAAGGAGGGTGCAGATTGATTGAACTGTTTGAAAAATTCTCGATATGTCATGGGTGCCCTTTTGGTATCATTATGTAGCGGGGTTTAAAATTGTTCAGAACAACCCATTTTTTTTTGTAACATTATGATATTGCAGTGCCTGGGTAAAATAAAATGTATTATTAAACACAATGAAAGACCACCAATATACCTGTTTTCTACAATTTCAAATTTACCCACTCACAATCCGGGCATTCAGATTTTTTAAATTCAAATAAAGAAGCATCATAAGCTTTATTGGGACTTACTTTATTCAGCTTAAATGTGTACCTCGAGCCGTCCTTGCTGAAAGCTTTGATACGAGCAATCATATTGGCTTTTTTGTCAACTGTCAATCGCAACTTTGAGTATTCTGAATCTGTATCTAACGGCTTGAACTCAATTTGCTGAACGATAGTGCCGTCTTCTGAAAATTCATTCATCAAAAAATATACATAATCTTCAGATTCATAAATGCGCATCAAATCCTTTGGAGACATGATGTCGCCACCATCTCCTTCGTCTACGTCATTTATTTGAACTTCATTTCGATGTTCCAAATAGTACCAGAGCGTTACACCGTCTGAAACAATCGTCTGTCCTTCAAGATTCAATCTGTATTTTTCGCCCTCTTGTTGCAATTTACCAGTTTGCACTTCTTTTGGTTGTTCGGGAATTTCTATTTCGATGGCAAATTCAGCTTCCAAAGTTTTATAGGAATCGTATTTGGCTTTCAGTTTGTCAAGTATTGCTTTTGCAGCCGGGTCGGTATCTTCAGCATTGGTGAAATCTCTATTCTGTGCAAAAACAGTAATCATCATTGCAGCCAAAAAACCAGTTAAAAATATCTTTTTCATAATCATTGTTGTTTTTTGAAAAAGGTGATATAACGCCTTAAATGTTCACTACCTTTCAACGATAGAGACGAATCTAAATTGATTTTGCAACAAAGGTAGGTGGTTAAAGTTTCTTTAAAAAATAGTGAAACAAAACTATTCAATTGCTCTAAAAGAAAATCGAGAGACCAGGGGAACCAGATTTTGAAAACGTTCAATTTCCAATTGCCCTACTTCTCGAATCAATTTAGATTTAGCTTCATCCTTTGGAAGATTCGTAAAAAAGTTGATCAAGCTGCTGAGTTCTTCTATCAATCTTTCATGCTGCTCTGGCGCAGCAGTAATCTTTCCAAAAGCTGCATATTGTTTGAGTTTTTTTACGAAATCATCAAAATCCATCTGTCGGTTAGGTTCATTTATTAGCACTTCAAAGAAATCCTGGGAAAGGGTAGGCGCAGTGGTTACAATACTCAACAAAACCAATACTTCCCGGTAGTAGGGCTGTCTGTTTTCCAACTTCCAATTGTCATTGGATTTGATAAGTCTATAAACATTAATGAATCGTTTGATAGCACGTGGAGAATCTCCCAATATAGGCGTGAGTATTTTTAAGAATTCAAATTCGGATTGGCTAATTTTGACGGGTTCCATGTTTAAAACCTCCGTTACGATTTCTTCTTCGATTTGCTCTTCTTCATTGACCTCCTCTTCATTCAGTAAATTTATCTCCTCTTCCAATTTTTGAATTTCCTCATCAATTCCTTCAGAGAGGGTATCTTCTTCTTCGACGATCTCATTTGTTTGCTCAATTCGCTCGTTCTCTTTCAATTGGACATTTGTTTTTTCCAAACCTTCTTTTGCTAAATCTTCAATTGTTTTAGACTCTTGGCTTTGCTCAAGTTCTTTTTCCTCATGTCCAGAAGTTCCTAAAAGAAGATTTGGAACATTATCTGTCTCTTCAGCCTCTCCTGATAAGGGACTCTGAATTTCGGTTGCTTCAATCACAATATCATCTACTACTTCATCACCCAACAATTTTTCAATATAGCTTTCCTTGTCATCGTCTTCCAAATCTTTAATTTTAAATGGGATCTGGAAAATTTTTTCGAGATAGTCATAAGGAGTAGCATTGCCCTTTAAGGATTTGGCAAATTCGGGTGTTTTTTGAGCATTTTCACCATTTGCCTGAAAGGCGCGCAACATTTCCGGGTAACGTTTCATCAAAGAACGAGAAACCCAACGTACATCTACCCCCACTACAACGACAAATAGGTCAAATGCCAAAATCAAGTGAATGGCCTGCAAAACCTCAATGACTTTTTCAGGAGGACAACGATCCAGGTCATCTATGTATAGGATGATGCGATCTATTTTTCGATCCTCTTTGACCTCATCAATTTTTTGTTTGAGGTATTTACTCAGCTTATCAAAATCTTGTCGAATCAATGAAATTAAGCCCAAATGTTGCTGATAGTCATTACTGCCCAGTCTCCGTTCGATAAAGCTTGCCAGGCGTTTGCCTTTACTGATTTCGAGTATTTCCTGACGAATTTTTGCAACCTCTTCTTTTGCTTTTTGCAGACGTTGCTGGGCTTCTTTCTGTTGCTCGGAGAGTTTTTCATATTGCTGTTTCAGCACTTCTATACGAGCGTTTTTTCGCTTTTCGAATTCTTCAATTTTACTTTTTGCTTTTTCTACATATGAAATGCCTTCATCTATGGCTTCCATTGCTTTTTTGGCAGGCTTGCTTATTTGTTGAATGGCTAAAACAATGGAAGTAAATGTAGCGGCAATTCGTGCTATCCAGTCGTCCAATACATCATCCAGATATTGCCAGCTTTGGACAAATTCAGCCATTGCAAAAGGAATCAGAATGAATATGATGAGTAGCATCCAAGAGAGGGGAGAGAGGTTTTGCAAAAAATTAAACACACTTAACCATCGGTGACGTGTTGAATCGTATTCATTCAAAATACCCTGAATTTCTTCCGTCCCCATTTTTTTTATTTCCTTTAAAATATCCTCATCGCCCTTTTTGTTCCCTTTCTCATCCTTACCCACTGCAACGTTGAATTTTTTCACCACTTCTTTAACAAAACCCTGAAATTCATCATCACCCCTGATTTGGTCTACTACAAAATTCAAGGCAGTTTTATGGATTTCATCCTGTCGTTTCAGGCGTTCTGTTTCAATGGCGGAAATTTCCTTTTGCACCTCCTCCACATTTTTCAAAGCTTCCCGCTTGGCAATTTCTGCTTCTTCAATAAGGTGATAGGTCGTGGCGAGATCTTCGTATAGTTGCCCCCGGATGTTTTCATCCTTTATTTCCAGCGCTCTAATATTTGATAGGATTGCTTTTCTACGTTTTATTTTTTCCTCATCTACTTTTCCATTTTGGGCAATGATTTCCTCCTCAATTCCTTTCAGCTCTTGAAATAAAGCCATCAAAGCCCGGGCATCTTCGCTGCCTTTGGCTCCTCTTCGCTTCTCATATATCGTAATGCGTCCCTCCAGCATTTTTTGATTTTCCCGAATGCGGTTGATTTCCCGATTGGCTTGGTCAATGATTTTCTGTTGAACCTTTTGAGCCTTCTCCAATTCGGACGTTCTTCGTCTATTGGTCTGAGGTAGATCGATCTCTGCCTGAATTCTTTCTTTTTCTTTTTCAGCCTCCTGAATTTCCTTCAAAATTGCATTTTGGTGTTGCAAGGCTTCGGCGAGTCGTCGCCTGGCAAAAATTTCACGTTTTTCTTCTTCCGTTTTATTGCCAACGGCTTTCGATAATTGTTCAAAAATATGCGTCACCAAGCTTGCCCAAAGATTCGCATCAATGTAGTACCAGGCATTGAATTTGATTTGTACAATATCCTTCACATAGTGATTGGTCCCTTCAACTCCCACTTTAGCGCTATCTGTCAAACGCTTCACTACCTCCTCCATTTTTTCCATAAAGAAGCTCTTTCCAGAGCCCCAGTTTCCAAAAACTCCAATGGAAAGTGGTGGCCTCAAATCTTTGGAAGCCATTAAGCGTGCAAAGGCTCGAACATCAGGCATGATGTTGAGTTTGTCTGCCCCTTTAGGAATATCCGCATCGTGTTTTGGGTAATTGGATATTTGGTTTTCCGGTTCCAGAACGAGATTTACACCACCTTCTTTTTCTGGAGTTGACCTATCCCACAGCTCCTTTACTTTTGGGTCAAATAACAGTGCGGCATAGAGGGCTGATCTATTTTGTGGGTTTTCAACCTCAAATTCAAAATCTTTAAAAAAGAAAAAGACTTTTTCCGTAAAGAGAATATCATCATATTCGGACTCTCCTAGTACATTTTTAGAAATTAACCTTCTAAAATCATCTGAGATAACTGGAAGATTTTCCTTTGGTTCCTGCAAATAACGCAATGCATGAATTACATTTTCCGAAAGCAGATCGGGCAAGAGTTGATTGCCATTTGCACGGTATTCCACCAATTCTTTTCTAAATAACTTCCTTTTTTCTTCCCAATTTGCTGGTGCTTCATCGTGGAAGTTGGATTCAATGGCCCCAGCCAAATAATCCACTATTTTCAGGAATTGATATTTGGATGTTTTGTTGTGGAGGGTTCGGGTCAATTCCCGATAATCATCATTGTAGTCTTTGAGGTCGCGCAGTAAGTCTTGAAAAAATTCATTGCCTTTGCTGGATTTATGCTCAAAAGCCATGAACTTTTCATATTGAGCGAAAGCATTGGCATCTGCAATATCTTTTTGAAGAACGATGTTTTGAACCGGACGCGTTTGGAAGGCAAGCTCGAGTGGGCGGCGGAATTGGTTTGAATTATTGCCTTTTCTTGTAGGGTTTTTTAAGTCCTTTTCTTCAGATTGAAATACGAATTGAATACTTCTTTTAAATTCGGCAATAAATTTATTTATTGCTTCATCATCAGGTTCGTTAGTTTTTTCTGAAATTAACGGAGTGTTTTCATCTGGCTGAATAAATGAAAGATTAAAAGGAACCTTTTCCAAGGAAATTTTTTCCATTAGGACAGGTCTAAATAGTATTCCTTCTTCATCATTTATTTTTATTAAATGCTCTATCCAATTAGTTTCAAAAAATCCATTTTTTAAAAGGTTGGGAGCTAGTAAAAGAAAGATGTAATTATATTGAGCAAATTCGTCTTCAATTTCTTTAAAATCTTTATCAATCCAACTAGAATGCGTGATTGGAGTAAAAATAATGTTTAGTTCTTTTGAAATAGATTTTAAGACGTTAAAGAATAATTTTCTTGGAACTTGATCTTCTTCATCAAAAAGAAATGATATTTCGATTACTTTTCGTTGAGATTCGATTTTTTTAGTAACAAATTTTTCTCTCCCTTCCCCATAAGCAAAATCTGCATTAGCAATTTCCAATTCACGGATAGCTTCTAAAAGGGCTTGGTTTATATTCCTAAGCTCAGTTTCATATTCTTCTGCTGAGTTCGATCCATTTATTTTTTCCTCTTCTGCCTCAATTAATAATACTTTTTGCATATGCATGAGCTGCATGGCTTCTTTGTGCTCCAATGATTGAGCCCAATTCAAGACTTGTTCAATGGCTTCTTCTGTTTTTGACTCTAAAATCAATTGTACTATATGTTCCTTTGGGTTTTGATTTGTCATAAGCTTCTTTTTATTTTCTTCCTGTTCCCTCTCGGTTTTTTCCCAAATTTATTTTCATAAGCCAAAATGAATTCCACTTCAACTTTTTCAGCAGCTTTTCGTCCGGGAATATTGGTTTTCAAAACTTTAGCATTATAACGGTTGGCATCTGCGGCGAGGTTATAAATTTCGAGTTGTTCTCTAATACGGTTGGAGTATCCATCTTTGCCCAGAGGGTCGTCACTTATGCCATATTTGAATACTTCTTCATTGATAGTATCCCAGATTTCATACAAATGATGTGGCTCCTTATTTAGAAAAGAATTGCCATGAGGCTTTATCTCCATAACAATAAAGTGAGGTTAGTTTTCCCATGCATTAATATTGGAATAAGTATGATAATCAAAAGCGGGTAAGTAAGAGAATTCTTTTCCTGTTTTTCGCTTCCATGCTTTTGGAACTACATAAAGCAATGTTTCAAAATAAGTATCTTTTGGCATGTCTTCTGGATGATTCAAAACCCACTCATAATATTCCTGTCCATTAGCAACTACACATAAACGAACATCTAAAAAATGATCTACAGAAAATGGTTGTTTCTCGCTAAAAGAAGCCCTTCCAATATTCAAAGCATATTTTTTCCCATCTAACCAAAATAATTTTTCAGCCAAAATGTCCTGGAAAGAATACATTTGACGAATTGGCAGCTGAATTAATGCATTGATCACGGGCTCTACCATAGCGTCATTACCTTTTTGTTCCCAGTCTATTAAATTAATAATTTTCCAAAAATCATCTTCAGTCATTCGAGGATTTTGACCAGGTGGATACACTTTTATTTCTAAGTCTGCTGAAGCCCCATGATCATCTTGTAAATCATGAATAAAATCTTTATTCAAATCTCCAACTTTGAGCTTATAAATAGCTGTTTGCATGCAATCAATATTTTTTCAAAAATACGGTAGGTCAAATAAAACATCAAACTTTTGCCATTTTGTTTTTAATTCCTATTTTCAACCCCCTTTTCAAAAGACCCACCAAATTTTATTTTGCATTTCAAACAGCGACAAATTTTGGCTACAAAAAATTGCTTTTGAATAGGGAAAGTGACTTGAAAAATTATCCGGTTTGCTGACTACTTTGATTTCTAATTAGATGGTTAAATTGGAAGTATTTATGAGGACCATTTTTTAATGAAATATGGTAGCCATTCCCAAAGGGGCTCCTTTCCAGAAGAATCCTTCGGATTGGAGGAAACCATAAAATTTAAAACGATTAACTGATATGGCACACGACACAAAAAACATTCGGAACATCGTTTTGCTTGGGCATTCGGGCTCGGGGAAGACGATTCTTGCAGAAACGATGCTCTTCGAGTCCGGCTCCATTACCAGAAAAGGAACTGTGGAAGATGGTTCCACTACATCTGACTATACCAACATTGAACAAGAACGCGGCAATTCAATTTTTAGCGCTTTGATGCATGCTGACTGGAGAGACAATAAAATTAATATTATCGACACTCCTGGTTCTGATGATTTTGTGGGAGAGGTAGTATCGGCTATGGCGGTTGCTGATACAGCGGTGGTAGTAGTGAATTCCAAAAGTGGGGTTGAAGTTGGGACAGAATTGCATTGGGAATTTGTAGAAAAAAATAACAAACCAGCCCTTTTTGTGGTCAATCAACTCGATCACGAAAAAGCAAATTATGACCAAACTTTAGAAGAATTACAAGAGACTTTTGGCTCTGGAGTTCTTCCAGTACAATATCCTTTAAATGCTGGAGATGGTTTCAATTCAATTATTGATGCACTCCGCATGACGATGTATGTTTTCCCCGCTGATGGTGGGAAACCTGAAAAGAAAGACATTCCTGATTCAGAAAAAGACAAGGCCGCAGATATGCACAATGCATTGGTGGAAGCTGCTGCAGAAAATGATGAAGAATTGATGGAGCGATTTTTTGACCAGGGTTCTTTATCGGAAGAAGATATGGCCTATGGATTGAAACTGGCAGTTGCCAGTGGCGCAACTTATCCGGTATTTTGTTGCTCTGCAGTCAATAATATGGGAAGTGGACGCTTGATGGGTTTTATCAATGATGTTTGTCCATCTCCGGCGGATGCGCCTGCTATGACTTTGGAAGGTGGAGGTGAGTTGACTCCGGATGCAAACGGTACAAAGACTTTGTTCATTTACAAAACAGTATCTGAACCCCGAGTAGGTAATGTTTCCTATTTCAAGGTTTGTTCTGGCACACTGAATAGTGGTGATGAATTGGTAGAACCTGAATCCAGAACCTCAGAAAGAATGGGATCAATTTTTACAGCCAATGGTAAAAATAGAGATAATGCAGATTCTCTTGTGGCTGGTGATTTAGGGGTAGCTGTAAAATTAAAAAGTGCTGGGACCAATAATACACTGACTGAAAAAGGGGCTGGTATTCAAATTGCAAAAATTGAATTCCCGGAATCCAGAATTCGGGTGGCTGTCGATCCTCCTAGTAAGAACGAGATGGAGAAATTGATGAAGGCTTTATATCAAATTGCCAATGAAGATCCAACCTTGAAAGTAGAGCAATCCAAAGCTTTGAAACAAACTTTATTGCACGGGCAAGGACAGTTACACTTAGATTTGATTAAGTACCGAATTGAGCAGGTAAATGGCATTTCGATGTCCTTCCTGAAGCCTAGAATCTCTTACCGAGAAACCATCACCAAAGAAGCAAATGATTCTTACCGCCATAAAAAGCAATCAGGTGGTGCGGGACAATTTGCAGAAGTACATATGCGTATCGAACCCTGGTACGAGGGCATTGGTGCTCCTTCTGAATTGACCGTTAGGAAAGAAGAAGAAGAGGAATTGCCTTGGGGTGGAAAACTGGTTTATCTCTGGTGTATTGTCGGGGGTTCTATTGATGCTAATTTTTCCAATGCAATTAAGAAGGGTATCCTTCAAAAAATGGAGGAAGGACCACTTACCGGCTCCTATTGCCAGGATATTCGAGTTTGTATCTATGATGGGAAAATGCACCCGGTAGATTCCAACGATATGGCATTTATGTTGGCGAGTACACAGGTATTTAAAAATAACTTTGGAAAGGCCGGGCCTAAATTGCTTGAGCCTATTTATGATGTAGAAATCAAATGTAGTGGAGATGTAACTGGTGACATTATGGGGGATTTACAAACCCGTAGAGCGATTATTCAAGGTATGGATTCCGTAGGGAAATCGACTATCATCAAAGCCAAGGTACCTTTGGCAGAAATGTATCAGTATTCTTCTACATTGAGATCGCTTTCACAAGGTCGTGCAAAGTTCTCAAGAACATTTGCTGAATATTCTCCGGTACCTGGTGATCTACAAAAAGAATTGATTGCTGCATACAAAGCGGAACAGGAGGATGGGTGATTCAGTAGGCAGATTGCAGTCGGCAGATTTTAAATGTTGAAGCAGATAATCAGGCTGCTTTTTAAATAAAAAACGGTTGTCCATATCGACAACCGTTTTTGTTTTTATGTTGGGCGATGAGTAGCTTTCAGTTATAGATTCCTAAAGTCCTTTTGCAACATCCCTGATTACATTCAATAAATAATCTACTGTGCCTTCATTCTTTCGATGATTTATCAAACAAGCTCGTAGAACAAACGCTCCTTTCAACCTGGTACCTGTGATGAAGACTCTCCCATCCTTCTCCAGGGCAGGAATCAATCGTTCGTTAATCCTTACAATTTCTTCTTCTGACACTAAATCTCCAACATAGCGAAAACAGGCAATTCCCAAATCAGAACGAGCCTTTAGTTCGAAATCATTTGCTTGTTCTGTCTGATCTGCCAGGTAACGAGCCAGGTTGATGTCCTTTTGAATCATTGCTTTGATGCTATCCAAACCATATGCCTTGATACTCATCCAGATTTTTAATGCCTTGTTGTTACGGGAAAGTTGAAAATAGTGTTCATTAAAATCCAGTCTTCCTTGATCTTGCTCCAATTTGGTATCGAGATAATCTGCTTTTTTGAAATAAGCACATCTCAAAGTTTGCCAATTTTTCACTAATAGGCAGCCTGCTTCAAAGGGTTGATAGAGCCATTTGTGGAAATCAATAGCCACGGAATCTGCCAACTCCATGCCTTTGTATTTTTCTCTAAGACTCGAAAGAGATGCGGCTAAACCTCCATAAGCGCCATCTACATGAAACCAGGTTGAGTATTTTTTTGATAATTGAGCTAAGGAGGTGAGATCGTCAATGGCACCAGTATTTACGGTTCCAGCATTTCCGATAATGCAAAAGGGATGGAATCCATCTTTTTGATCCTGAAGAATTTGATCTTCCAATGCTTCTAAATCAATAGTGAAATCTGATGTTGTATTAATTTTCCTAAGGTGGTTGGTACCAATACCCAACAATTCCACACTTTTATCAACGCAATTGTGAATTTCTCTGGAAGCATATACCGTGAAGGGTTTTTGTCCAAACATTCCTTTTTTTCGAATGTCCAATTCCTCAAAGTAAATATTTCTTGCTACCGACAAGCCGGCAAAATTGGCGGCAGAGCCTCCACTTACCAAAACGCCACCATAAAAATCATCCAATCCCATCATTTGAGCGCCCCAACGAATGACCCGTTTTTCAATTTCAGAAATAGCAGGCGCCAAATGCCATTTTGCAACATTTTGATTAATTGTTGCCGCAAGTTGTTCTGCAACAATTGAAATTTGTGTGCCTCCAGCCATTACATAGGCATACATATGCGGACCGAGGTTTCCTGTTGCAGTTTCTAAAACTTTCTTTTGAACCTCCTCTAATAGTTGATAGTGATCCATTCCCTGGGTAGGAGGAGCTTCATCAAACCATTGCGCTATTTCTTTTTGTGGGAAATAATGATAGCCTTTTTGGTGTTCCAGATTATTAAATTGCTTTAAAACGAGGTCGCGGCTTTTATTCAGTAAGTTTTTGAAATCTTCTTGAGGTAAGTCTAATGTATTATTCGTCATTGTGGATTTTGATTTTGAACTTTGGATATAGTCTTAAAAGTACAATTGTCAGAGACATTTGTTGGCTGTGAAAAACACTATTCAAAATCAAATTTCTAATGGAATGAATGAGCATGCATCATGATTCATGCATTAGATGAACGAGGCTTTGTGTAGACTGCACTGAATGTTTCTGCTAAACTTATTTCAACAATCGCAAAAGATACTCTCCATACCCACTCTTAATATATGTATGCCCCAATTTTTCCAATTGCTCATCGTCAATAAAACCCATTTCCCAGGCAATTTCTTCAATACAGCCAATTTTTAATCCCTGGCGTTCTTCAATCACTTGAATAAATTGCCCTGCTTGAAGCAAAGAAGTATGTGTTCCCGTATCCAGCCAGGCTACTCCTCTTCCAAGTACACCTACTTTGAGTTTTTCCTGCTCCAAATAATGTTTGTTGACATCGGTAATTTCATACTCACCCCTTGCACTGGGTTTCAGATTTTTTGCAATATCTACTACTTCATTGTTGTAAAAATAAAGCCCTGGAACCGCATAATTTGATTTGGGCTGTAGGGGCTTTTCTTCTATCGACAAAGCATTAAAAGCTTCATCAAATTCTACAACCCCATATCTTTCAGGATCAGCTACTTGATATGCAAATACCACACCGCCGGCTGGGTTTGCACTCTCCTGTAGCAATTCTTTAAGTCCATTGCCGTAAAAAATATTATCGCCAAGGATGAGAGATGCAGGATCATTACCGATAAATGATTCACCGAGGACAAAAGCTTGTGCCAAGCCATTGGGCTCATACTGAGGGACATAAGAGAAATTGACTCCAATATCGCTTCCGTCTTTTAATAATTTTTCAAAATTGGGGAGGTCATATGGAGTGCTTATTATCAAAATGTCTTTGATGCCTGCTTGCATTAAAATGGAAAGCGGATAATATATCATTGGCTTATCATATACCGGCATCATCTGCTTACTTACCGCGAGTGTAAGTGGGTACAATCGAGTACCAAGACCTCCTGCGAGAATAATTCCTTTCATAGGTTTTTTAGAAAAGTAGGATTGTTAATTAATTTAAGTTGCGAACAATCAAAGTTCGCGCAGCAAAGCTGCGCTCACGATGGGTTTTAGGGGAGAAACAGGCTGGTTTCAGCCTGTTTCTCCCCTAAAACCCCTTCGAGCCGTGCCAAAGGCACGGCGAGGATTATTGTTCGCAACTTGCGTTAATTAGCTATAGACGGGAAGCCAATGATTTTAAAAGTATAAATACCAAGGGCTTGAAGCCAACAGCTAAATCTTAACAGCTTCTATTAATAGACGGCAAAAATAATGGAAAAAGGCAATTAGGAAAGACTCTCAAATTCCGCTTTCAGTTCTATGATTACTTTTTCCAGATTGGTTTCCAATATTTTGAGCAATTCAGAAATTCTGTTTACCTCCGAAGCATTTTTTGCTAGTAATTCGAGTTCTTTATTAGAAGTGGTCATTTCATTGTTTCCAACGAAAGCCAATGTGGATTTCATTTTATGACTGACACTACCCAATTCTTCCCAATTGTTTGAATCGGTCAAATTTCTCATTTTTGAAAACTCTGCCGGGAGTTCTTCCATTAGCATTTCCAGCATCGTTTTTTTCATGTCAGGATCTCCATCTGACATTAATTCAAGGTAATCAAGGTTAATATAATTATACACTGCAGGGCTCATGAGTTTTAGGTGAAATAGAGTAAGTGAGTGAGATTTTGTGTTTAGCTATACGATGTAGTCACATAA
The DNA here is from genome assembly GCA_041941305.1 of Saprospiraceae bacterium. GTDB lineage: Bacteria > Bacteroidota > Bacteroidia > Chitinophagales > Saprospiraceae > JANSWP01. The sequence goes on along the minus strand of JBGTQJ010000007.1, from coordinate 169,115 downwards.
TCACACTTTTTACAATAGACCTATAGGGTGTTAATCTATTGCAAACCAGACACTCACATATTTTTAATATATTTTGCAATTTTATAAAATAAATCCTCAGGTTCAAAAGGTTTGAGGACATAATCATCCATGCCATATTCTTTAAATTTTTCATCCTTTGAAATATGAGCATGAGCTGTCATAGCTAAAATTGGGAGGGAAGCTATATTGGAGGGCATTTGTTCTCTGATATATTTGGTGGCTTCATAGCCATCCATCACAGGCATTTGAATGTCCATTAGGATTATATTAAAGTGCTCTTTTTCAAGCAGCTCAATTGCCAGCTGACCATTATCCGCAATAGACAAATCTATGTTTATAAATTTTCTTTCAAGTGTTTTACGAGCGACCAGTTGATTCATTTTATGATCTTCAACCAATAGCAATTTAAAGGGAGTTTTTTCATCAAACTCTACTTCATTGGGAGTAGTGACGCTTGTCTCCAATTCAGAGGCATCTCCTATTTCCAAAATCAGATCAAAGAAGAATTTGGAGCCTTTACCAACTTGGCTTGTTGCACCAATCTTTCCCCCTTGCTGCTCAACCAGGTTTTTGCAAATGGATAAGCCTAAGCCGGTACCTTCATACAACCTATCTTTTTGACGAATCCTCGTAAAGGATTCAAAAATTGCTTCAATCTTTTCTTGTGGAATGCCGATGCCAGAATCTTCAACAAGAAATTGTAATTGAACCGAATCAACGATATCATACAGTTTTTTGACCGTGATTTTTATAAAGCCATCATCCGTAAATTTAATAGCATTTCCAACGAGGTTGTAAAGAATCTGATTGAGTCTTAATTTATCTCCTCTTAATATTTTTGGAATGGAATCATCAATGTTGGTTTCAAAATACAGATCTTTTTCCTGTGTTTTGTATTGCATCACATTGACCAGATTGAAGAGTAATTCTTCCAGGTTGAAATTCTTGTTTTCAAATACGATGTTGCCGTTTTGGATAGCAGATATTTCTAAAATGTCATTAACGACGCCCAATAATATTTCTGAAGATTGTTTGATTGAACTCACCAGATTGTGCTGTTCATCCTTTAAATCCATTTGGATTAAGATATTGCTCATTCCCAGAATGGCGTTCATAGGAGTCCGCATTTCATGACTAACACTTGCAATGAATTGTTCTTTCATTACTGCTGACTGTTGCGCCAAGTCTCTTGCTTTTCGCAGTTTTTCTGCTTGTTTGCGCTCGGTAATATCTCGCAAAATACAGTTGTATCCAATAAAATCATCTGCGACGAAAATATTTGCAGTGATAATGCAATGACGAGCCTCTCCACTTTTGTGAGCTATCTTGATAGAAAAGTCCTTGATAGACTTTTGAGTGCGTAGCTTTAATAAAAATTCGTTTTTCTTTTCGGGAGGATAAAACAATTCATGAACGTCTTCCAAATTAGCCAGTTCTTCTTTTTCATATCCGAAGAGGGTAACGGTGGCATTATTGAAATCCACAAACTTACCTTCAAGAGTGGCAATAAAGATGGCATCTTTTGATTCTGTGAAAATTTCCTGATATCGTTCCTGACTTTTAAGTAAGGCTTGCTCAGATAATTTGCGTTCTGTTATGTCTTGTAAGATTCCTTGAACAACAAGTGTATTGTCATGATTTTCGTGGACATTGCACTGGATGTAAATGTATTTGAAAACGCCATTAGGCTGTCGAATCTTGATGTCTTTTTTTATTTCCTCTTTTTCTAAAACTTCATCATGAATTTCATTGAAAAAATGAAAAGGATTGCTGGGATTCTCCAGGTCTTCTCCTTTAAACACTGTTTTGCGAGGAGGGTAGCCAAAAATTCGGTACAACTCATCAGAGGCAATAAAAGATTTAGAGACTGGCTGATACTCCCAATTTCCAATATGTGCCATGCTTTGGGTTTCCTCCAATCGCTTCAATACTTGATTTCGTTCAATTGAAAACCTTAAGGATTTTGCCAATAAATCAGAATCAAATGCACCTTTTACAAGAAAATCCTGGGCGCCAGCCATAACAGCTTTGAGCCCCAAACTCTTGTCTGCCAGACCCGTCAGTACAATTACATTATTATTGGGAAATTTTGTGATGAGTTGTTCAAGCGTTTCAAAACCACGACTGTCGGGCAAGGTTAGATCGAGTAAAATGGCAGCAAATTCTTCTCCTTTTTCCAATTCTGCCATCCCGTCTGCAAGTGTTGCTCTATTAATTATTTCACAATCCAACAAATCAGATTCACTCAATAGTATTTCTACCAAACGAGCATCTCCGGGATTGTCTTCAATCAACAAAACCCTGTTTTTCGTTCGTTGCTTCCCTGTGACAGATGTGGGGGTTTCCATTTCGGAAATATTCGTTTGTGGATATTCCATGAGCTACAGACCAGATAAATTTTCAGTAAATATATAAAAAGGATGGGGGTTAATAGTGAATGATAAATGATGAATCATCTGGTATTACACCATTCATCGTTCATCATTAACAAAGGGGGAAGAGGGATTGGAACTTATTTTCTGGGAATGAATACAAATTTCGCACCTAATTCACTTAAGACAAATAAACATAGTTCATTTTGTGGGTCTTTATAGACAGATTTGAAATCATCTACTTTGTCTGTTTGAATGATTTGCTTGGTGACAAATTCTTCCAGGGAAGAAGCATTGATCGACCAATTTCCACTGACGGTTTCCTGATCGATTAACTGGATACCAATATCTACAGAATGTTGGTGAACGATAAAAATGGGAAAGGAGGAAACTTCCTGCTCGATGATGGTATCTGCAGCTTTGCCCAACATTGTATTGTAGGGTTGAAGTTCTTTTTCGAGCTGTAAATAGTCATCTGTTTTGGTCATGGTGCTGCAAAGGTAATCAATTCCCATCGAGTAAATCTCCTAAGGTCCCCAGAACACTTCCTTCTCCTTTGCCTCCTCCATATTTTAAATTAGACAATACTCGTCCGGCTAATCGAGAGAAAGGCAATGATTGAATCCAAACTTTACCAGGACCTTCCAATCTGGCAAAAAACAAACCTTCTCCACCAAAAATTGTATTTTTAATACCTCCCACAAACTGAATGTCATAATCTACGTCTCGGGTAAATCCAACTAAACAACCTGTATCAATTTTCATGACTTCTCCGATCATTAGTTCTTTTTCTATCACAGTACCTCCAGCATGCATGAATGCTAGTCCATCACCTTCCAGTTTTTGCATAATAAAACCTTCTCCTCCAAAAAATCCCCGACCTAGTTTTCTGGAAAATTCAATACTCACGGATACGCCTTTGGCAGCACAGAGAAAAGCATCCTTTTGGCAAATGACGCTTCCCTCTAAATCGTCTAAATCAAGAGGGATAATTTTCCCAGGATAAGGTGATGCAAAGGATACCCGTTTTTTGCCTCGCCCTTGATGTGTAAAGGCAGTCATGAATAAACTTTCGCCAGTCAATAATCGCTTTCCAGCAGAAAAAACCTTTCCCCAAATACCTTCGTCGCGTCTACTGCCATCGCCAAAAATAGTGGTCATTTCAATACCATCTTCCATCATCATAAATGCTCCGGATTCGGCAATGACAGTCTCCATAGGGTCTAACTCGATTTCGACGAATTGCATTTCTTCCCCGTAGATTTCGTAATCGATTTGATGTGTGTTCATTAGTTAGGAATTTTGTTTTATTGATTGAATGAAGTTAATGAAATAATCAAAGCTCTTTAAATGATCTGTATTTTGAATCCTGCGTTTTAATTCATTTAGGTATGGTTCTTCTGCAGTAGCCCCAGGATTTATTTTTGAGTATCTAATTTTTTTTTCAATTAACATTTCTTTTAAATAAGCTTCGTGAAAAACTGCATGTGTTGCGTACTTTTCAAAAGTACCCATCATTTCAGGATCATTTTTCGAAACATCATAAAATTCAACAAAGTGCTTAAACGTTCCCCCTTCAGGTTGTCTTGAAAATACTTTCTGGTTGCCCAGAAGCCATGTCTCGATACAGCGGTTTTGAATTATTATTTTTGGAATGCAATGTCCAAAATCCAACTTTTTAAATTCAAAAAATTCTACAAGTTCGGCATTTCTCTCTCCAACAGTCATTTCATCAGCATCCAAGCAAATAATGAAATAATCATAGGCTTTGGTGTCATTTATTTCTTGGATTGAAGGTTCGATGTAATCAAATAAGGATGGAAAACCAAATCCGCTAATCATGTAATAATTATCCTGGGTTACATCATAAGCATTTTGAATTCGGGAATAATTAGGTAAAAGAGAAGCTAACCACTTTGGGTATATTTTCATTTCGGTTCTCCGGCCTTCTACTAAAAAATACAAATTCATGAGGCAATGCCGGTTTGGTAAGCTTCAAGATTAAGTAATTGAGTAAAAGCACTATGGCGAGAACGTCCTAAATTAAATTCTGAAGCGCTATGAGTTTTAACTATACTACCTTCCCGAGTAACAATTTTCCAGTATTTTGAATCTATATTGTTGATGATGTATGGATGATGGCTTGTAAGGATAAATTGGATTGCCCGATCTGAATTTATGATTGCAGAAGTGACTTGATTGATGCAGTTTACACCTAAGCTGTTTTCGAATTCATCGATTAGAATTATGGTGCCATCTTGACTGAGATATAGCTCTGATAAAAGGAGAATAGTTTTAAACATGCCTTCAGACAAGGTACTTTCATGAATCCAACCAAGGACTTTTTTTTCTTTTATTAATAAATTGGGACGAAAACCTGGCAATTCTGTTCTTGAATGTGCTAGGTTTTTAAATTCTACCTTAATCTTTTCAACATTTGGGAAAATTGAACTAAAGTCATTTTCAATATTTCTGAAAATAGATTGAGCATTTTGCGAAGCCAATACTAACTTGGTATAACTATCGTAATTAGAAGTTCTAATTTTCTCAATTGTACTAAGTTCTTTTATTTTTATTTTATAATGATTTGGCTCCATTACATCTATCAGAGTCATCTTAGATTTCTCATGGGATTGACTGCTAATTATTTTTTCGAATTCTTCAAAGATTGGGTTAATCAATTGCTCTTCCTTTAAAAGTGAAATTAAACTTTGATCTGAAGGTAATCGGGGGATCTCTTTCATTTCAAAGAAAATTTTTCCTTCACTATTTCTTGATGCAATTTCTTCATTATTACATTTTACTTCTTCAAATTTTATATGCTTTTTAATTGATCTTAAACCATTTTTGCCTTCAATAAAATTAAAACCTAAAATCCATTCATAATTTTTATTGGATATTTCAAACCCTATTTTCCAGCTTATTCCATTTAAAAGATGTTTTTCAGGGATATTATTAATACCAACATCGCGAATCAATATTATTGCGTTCAAAATCTTCGTCTTCCCCGCCCCCGAAGCTCCTACCAATAGTGTCAAATCATTAAAGTAGGTTCGCTCCAACTTCCAACCACTTTTTCGATCATGATATTCTAAATAATTAATCCTCATGTGCCAAATTTACTGATTTTCAAGTGAATAGATCAAACTGCTTCCTTAAGTTTCTTTTTTAGTGCAAACAACTCATCCCGATACTGTGCCGCTGTAATAAAATCCAACTCCTTTGCAGCCCGTTTCATTTTTGCCTCTGTCTCTGCCATCGTTTTTTCAATTTGATCGCGGGTCATATAGGCTACAATTGGATCTGCGGCAATGCTGGGTTTCTCTGGTTCAACGTAATATTCTCGCTTGCCGCGAATGTCAAGGATAGAGCGCTGATTAAAGATTTCCTCTTTGGATTTTTTTACAGTGGTTGGTGTGATGCTGTTTTCTTCATTATATGCCATCTGAATGCTACGGCGACGATTGGTTTCATCTATGGTGCGTTGCATAGAGTCCGTTATTTTGTCTGCATAGAATAAGACGACTCCATTGGAATTTCTGGCAGCTCGCCCTGCTGTTTGCGTAAGCGAACGGTCATTCCTCAAAAATCCTTCTTTATCCGCATCCAAGATTGCAACCAGGGACACTTCTGGTAAATCTAAACCTTCTCTTAATAAATTGACACCGACCAAAACATCAAAATTACCCAATCGCAAATCCCTTAAGATTTCTACGCGCTCCATGGTATCTACTTCACTGTGGATATAACGAACTTTGATGTTCAGTTTTACAAAATACTTAGCCAATTCTTCAGCCATTCTTTTGGTCAGGGTAGTCACTAATACCCGCTCATTTCGTTTGACTCTTTCGTCAATTTCATCCAGTAAATCGTCTATCTGGTTTAGGCTAGGTCGTACCTCAATTGGGGGATCCAATAAGCCTGTTGGACGAATCAGTTGTTCTACAATTAGTCCTCCGGTTTGCTCAAATTCGTAATCTGCTGGGGTAGCACTGACGAAGATAATTTGATTGGTCAGGCTTTCAAATTCCGAAAAATTTAAAGGACGGTTATCCATCGCAGAGGGCAACCGGAATCCATAATTCACCAAATTTAATTTTCGGGCACGGTCTCCGCCCCACATACCTCTAACTTGTGGAAGCGTCACATGACTTTCATCAATCACCATTAAATAGTCATCCGGGAAATAATCCAAAAGGCAAAAAGGGCGTGTATTTTGCTTTCTCCCGTCAAAAAATCGGGAATAATTTTCTACCCCATTGCAATAGCCCAATTCGCGAATCATTTCCAAATCGAAGGTGGTTCGTTCCTTGATTCTTTTGGCTTCCAGCAATCTTCCTTCTCGTTCAAAATATTTGATTTGTTCATGCAATTCGTCTTCAATTTCTCTAATAATTTCACCCATTCGCTCTCTGGGTGCTATGTATAAATTGGCAGGAAAGATGGCCGCATATTCAAGACTTTCAATTCGCTTCCCACTTTCTACTTCTATCATTTCAATATCCTCAATTTCATCTCCCCAAAAGGTAATTCGATAACCATAATCCACATAGGGTAAATTGATGTCAACTGTGTCTCCCCGAACTCTGAATGTTGCTCTTTTGAAATCTATTTCCGTACGTGAATACAAACTTTCGACTAAGGCATACAAAAGTGAGTTTCGGGTGATTGTTTGTCCTTTTTTGATCCGGATAATTCCTGTTTTGTAATCCTCTGGATTGCCCATACCATAAATGCAGGAGACAGAAGCGACAATGATGATATCACGCCTTCCAGAAAGTAAAGAAGATGTTGCCCGAAGTCTCAATTTATCTACCTCCTCATTTATTTGAAGGTCCTTTTCGATATAGGTATCCGAAACCATGATATAAGCTTCGGGCTGATAGTAATCGTAATAGGAAACAAAATATTCAACTGCGTTATTGGGGAAAAATTCCCGGAATTCACCATACAACTGGGCGGTAAGGGTTTTATTATGCGTCAAGACCAGAGTGGGGCGATTCAGTTCTGCGATGACATTGGCGATAGTGAATGTTTTTCCAGAACCCGTCACACCAAGCAGAACCTGCGCCTTCTCTCCACTTTCTACGCCATCTATTAATTGTCTAATTGCCTGAGGTTGGTCACCAGTAGGTTTGAAAGGAGATTCGAGTTGGAAAGCCATTTTGAAATTGGATTATGCTGTTTGCGAGATACGATATTTCTGACGCTTTAAATCATGATTATAGACGCCGAAAAAAGAGAACAAAAATAGGGAAAGAAAGATTGGTTTTGGACAAAAAAAAGTCCCACAATCAAATTTTGTGAGACTTTATGCTTAAACGCTCTTTGAAGCATGAAAAAGTATCTTCTTGTACGCGCTATTTTTAATTCGCATCGCTTACATCTCCTGAACCATTGATTTTCACATCCAGTGTTGGATTTCCTTTGTATCGGACATCTCCGCTGCCATTAATGGTAACTTTTAAAGCATCAATTGCAGTAATTCGAGCATCTCCTGATCCATCAATTTTGATGGTGGCATGGTTCGCCTCAAAATCAAAATTTCCAAAATCACCAGAACCATCAATTTCCAGCTCAAAAGTATCTGATGAACCTTCTAATATAATGTTTCCTGAACCATCTATTTCTGCAACAACCTGAGTAGCATTCAGGTCAAGGTTGATATCTCCAGAGCCATCAATGTCCAAATCGATATCTGCCCCATCAAAGGTGTTTTGCCCTCGGATATTTCCAGAACCGTCGATTTTCAGGGACTGGATAGCTGGCATGGTAATTCGAATGGTCAATTCATAATTCCCGTTACAATTTTCTTCCAGGTCAATTACCCAAACGTCATTTTCAACTTCCAATTTCAATAGGTCTAGAATGCCCTGATGTCCTTCTGCCACAACAGAAAATTCACTCCCTTGTGTGATTTCAACATCTCCGGCAATATCCAATTCAACGCCGGTAAAGCCGGTTACATCCAGGGTCCTTGTTTCTATATCTCCTTTTGGACAATCATTGAACAAACCATCGCCTTCGCAACTTGTGAGGGCGATACTTGTGCCAATTAAAAGCAGGAAAATCCAATTTAAATTATTACGTAACATGATTAAAGATTTTTAAAAAAACTGACCGTTAAGCTACGAGTGTGTTTATATTAGAGAGTAGCTCATATTCGTTCAGTCGGGTGAAAAAGTAATACAGGGTTATTAAGTCGGACTAACGAGTAGGTAACCATGAAGCTTCGGTATTTTTAGACAAAACGTTATTAAGTAGTGATTAAAAAAAACTTCATCTTTTTGATTTCGTCAAATATGCTCAGTTTCACGTCTTATCAGGCTTTCATTCTTCGCTTATTTGACGAAACGACGAAATCGTTTTTTAAGGGTTTCTAAGCAATTAAAACTCTAATCGGTAATTGAAATTCGGGAACAGACCGGTTTGCTCCCAAATTTCCATCTGCATAGTATCTTCATCAAAATAGCGTCCGAACTCATTGACATGATTGGTCACATTTTGAATGTCAATCATGATGGAATGGGTGGCTTTTTTCTTATTGATTTTGTAGCTCAACCCCAGGTCAAAGCGCCAGTAAGTATTGGAGCGCAACTCAAAAGGACGATCTACAAATTCTATTTGTTCGCCTGCTAAAAGAGAGGCTTCTACATCCACAGGCGTATAGCGATTGCCACCAGAAATGATGAACTTTCCATTCATCCCAATGATGTTTTGTTTCTTTTTTCCGACTTTAAATTCTTTACCCCCTAGGAGGGTCAATTGATAATTTCCATTGAATCTGGTGTTGTACCATTTTTTATTAATTGCGCTGAATTGAGATTCATATAAGGCTCCAGTAATTAGGAAATAGTATTGTTTGGAAAAGAATTTTTCTAAAGTCAAATCCACGCCATAATTGCGACCCAAGCCCTCGTTTCCGGTACTGTCAGCTCCTATAATGTCCCAAATGTCGAATGTATTGATAAGGGAATTTTTGCTGCCTGTAACAGTCTCGATTGGAACATCGTACAAATGTTGATAATAGGTTTCCAGCTTTAGTCGAAGGTTTTGACCTAATCGAACATCGTAACCCAAAACGGCGTGCATGGCTTTTGAAAGTTCCAAATCCTTATTGGGTCTGTGAACATTCCCTTCTGGTAAAGTGCCATCAAAAATATATGCCGCTAAATGTTCCATTTTGCTGTGCAAACCAACAGAAGCACTTAGCGTCTGTCGATCCGTCATTGCCCATTGAATAGCCGCCCTTGGCTCAATCGAAAAATTATTATTGAGCGTCATTTGAGAGTAATGGACGCCTCCATTGAAGGTCCAACGGTCGTTGAAGCGATGTTTCCAATGTGCAAATCCTTGAAGAAATCCGGTTTTTCCCGAATTGTCGAAATAGCGGATCAATTCATTGCCTGGTCCGTCATCGTCATAAGTGAAATTGAATTGCAGGTGGCTAAAAATTAATCCAGTACGCAAGGTGTTTCTAGCATCAAACTTTTTGGTATAGGTAGTGCTGAAGCGAAAGCTGTTGTTTTCCAAAGTACTCCTGTTGTCCTCTATTGCTCTGTAATTATCTTCAATATCCAGCCAGTACTCATCATCGTTATATGCCTCATGAGAAGCCAAAACCACGGTTTTCAAATAGCTATCATCCGAAAGTAAATATCGATGTGATAAACCAACTGTCCCCATCGTTTGATTTTCATTGAAACCCCATTCGTCATTGTCTGGATCCCATTGGGAACTGTCTGGTTCAGGATGGTAATATGCCTTGTTTTTTCCACCCAATCCAAAAAGGGCAAAAGTTCCAGCTTTCTCAGTGGGTACATTAATTTTAAAAGATAAATCTGAATAAACGGGTAGAACATCTCCTGTTGGACTTAAACCAACTGCCTGCATTGCAGCCAGGGTGGAGTATCGGAAATTTACCAAATAAGATGCACGACTACCTTTTCGAAATGGTCCTTCCATACCACCTTCAATACCCAAAAAGCCAAACATAAAGGCATACTCTCTTTGTTCATTATTCCCATTTCTCATGTTGAGATCAAAAACACCAGAAAGCGCATTTCCAAATTCAGATGGAAAAGCTCCTGTATAGAAATCTGAATTGGATAGGGTGGTACTACTTAACATGCTAATGGCTCCTCCAGAGTTTCCGGCAGAGCTGAAATGGTTTGGATTTGGAATTTCAATTCCCTCCAGGCGCCAAAGCACTCCTTTTGGTGAATTTCCCCGAATAATAATTTCATTAAACAAATCGTCGCTTGCACCAATAGTAACCCCTGCGAAGTTTTGAGCCATACGAGCCGGGTCAAAAAGGCTGGAAGCATAACGGGCTGTTTCCTCCACCGAAAAAGAGCGTGCGCTGACCGTTGCCATTTCGTTCAAAGTTTTGGTTTTATCATGTTTGGCAACAACTGTAGCGACTTCCAGTTCCATTGCAGATTCCTGTAGTTCTACATTCAAAACCAGTTCTTTTCCTGAGATTACTAGAATGTTGTTTAGAATCATCGGCTCATACCCCAGGTACGTAATTTGAAGGTTATGGCGGCCTACAGGAACCTTCTCGATTCTGAAATGTCCAGCTAAATCGGTGGTAGTACCATCCCAAAGGGAGTCCTTTCCAAAGGAATTCTTTGAATTGGACAAGGGTTTTGAACATTCTGAATAATAATATTCGCACCTATCAACGGGATTTTGGCGTCCTTGTCTAATACCGATCCGCGAATGGTCTGATTGATGTCCTGTGAAAATAATAGTTGGGTGATACACAAGAGCAAAACAATAAAAAAGAATTTTGAGTGTGACATTTTGATAGTTTAATTTTTCATGAAACAAACCCCTTCCCATGTCAATTCCCACTGTCGAAAATTGAAATACCTGAAAATCGCTCGGATTGTTATTATGGGAAATCAGGGAAGAGGTCTGAAAGGTATTTTCTTCCTACTGTTGATACTGCTGGGTAGAGCGTAAAGGGAATGCAAAGCAGTGTTAACAGTTTTGTTATCTTGTTCTTTTCTGTATGCTAACACCACTTTGCTACACGCAATTCTTCTTCACAGTGGTATCAGCATTAAGGTATTATTTAGTCGTTATTTCTCTTCTTTCCAAATCCACCAATTCTAAAACTAAGAGTTCCAGTCATGCCACTGAAATCTTCATTTTTATAAGTTCCAGAAGCGTTATCCAAACCATTTACAAATCGGTAGCCAGCCGCCGCTCCAATTCTAAACCACCTGAAAAAATTGACTTCAAATCCAACTTCCGGGCTCAGGACAAAGATGTCATGCTCTGAATCGAATTGCCCATCGTTGAACTCCAAATTCACGCCTCCCCAGCCTACTTTGATACTGGAAAAAGGATGAATTGCGTGATGCTTGAAGGGTACAATGCCCAGCCAAAGTCCACCATGTCCCATGCTGATATCGGAAATGTCTCCATTAAAAATATCAGCATAACTGACAACACCTATTCCGTAACCACCAAAGAAAACATCTCCTGCTACAAATGCAGCTCCACCTCCTACGGCAGAAGTGACATCATTGTCAAAATCAGAGTATTCTAAAATTGTAGAAACAAAAAAACCTGCACGATTACTTTTACTGAAAAGCGTCGCGTCTTGTGCCCAAAGCTGTCCTGTAAACATAGCAAGGGCTATAAAGCTGATTGTCTTTTTCATAATAAATAGAGTTTGGAAGTTTGGAGTCTTGGCGACTAAACGCCAAGACTCCAAACGATTTCTAATCATCCCACCAATAGTTACCGAAACCGCCGAAGCGCAATGTTAGAGTAGCACCGAATTTGCTAAAATCTTCATCTTGAAAACCATTTGTAGTGTCAACCCCATCTACCCATCGATAGGTTGCTGTGGCCGCAAGGCGGAAGAAGTGAAAAACATTAAACTCTACACCTACTTCCGGGGTGATAGCGAAGATGCGATCCTCAAAATCTTCGTTATCAATATTATCTGGGTCGGGATCAATATCGTATTCGTATTTGACGTTACCCCAACCAATTTTAGCCGAGGCATACGGATGAATGGCTTTTTCCTGCATAGGTGTATAACCAAACCACATGCCTCCGTGACCGAACTCAAGACTTTGGATGTCGACTGTTACATCAGGGAAATTATTTTGAGAAAAATCAATACCTCCAATACCGTATCCACCCACGTAAAAATTGTCTAAAATAACGGCGCCTCCGCCTCCGACAGCAGTATTGGAGTTGCTATTGTCTCCAAAATTGCTGAATTCGAAAATGGGGCCACCAAAGCCTCCGATGCGGTTGACATCGCCAAAGATCGTTTCATCCTGAGCAGACAAGTTGAATGCTGCAAATAGAAAAATTATTAACTGGAGTTGTTTCATTATTGTTGTTGTGTTTCCCAAAGGGACTCTGTCGCATGACAGGACTCCTTTGGAGCAGGTGTCATGTATTCAAGTGTTTATGTGTTAAAGTATTTTAGCACATAAACACTTGAATACACTAACACAAAAATTAAAATCTAAATCCTACATTCAGACCGATCCATCCTTTGAGGCTCGATCCATCCTGAAGGTTTGTATCGGTTATTGTGTACGGTACGAGAGAGGAGCCATTTTCGCCCGTATCGGGATTGGTTTTTTGTGAAAGCATCATATTGAAAGTAGGTCCCCAGAAGAAACCTGCTTTTTTGGAGATTTGGCGGTTGTATATAAATTTCAGTTGAGCGATTGTATTGAGTTCGTTTGTCCAGCCTTCTTCCTCATTGATGTGGATGAGCATGGCTTCAAAATTCATGTGAGATTTTGGTTTTTGTTTGAAAACCATCCCCATGCCATAACCTAGTCCCCAACTGACATTTTTGAATTTTGGCATCCTGATTCCCAGATGAAAAATATTATAGAAAACTTTTGCACCAAGTTTGAAATCCAAATTGAAATACAACAATTCACTGCTGTACATTTCAAATTTGTTGTAGCCTTTTCGTACAATATTAATCAAACCAATAGGGACACCACTTACCGTATCTGATATATTGATCAAGCCAATTTGAAATCCTTTCACGTCTTTTGCCACATTCATAAAAGCACTCACTTGTCCCATTTTCACATCTTTTGCTACATTAAATAAACCTCCAACCTGCATTCTGGAGGCACCTAAATTGACATTGAACAAACCTGCAGCTTGCAGCGCATCTGATTTCCTCCCCGCCACATTAAATAAGCCAGAAGCCTGAACTCCGTCAAATTCGTTTGGCACAATATTCATCAAGCCGGCTGCCTGTACTGCCGAAGCATCGTTGGAAAAATTGAACAAGCCTGCAGCCTGGACACCCTTGGTAGAACGCTTAGTGGAGTTGTACAAGCCCCCTACCTGGGTTCCAATTACGTTTTCACCTACATGGTTGCCTAGCCCCGCGACCTGAACGCCCTTTACATCTCCACTTACTGCATTCATAATGCCTCCGACTTCAAGCCCATTAACTCCCCGGCTAGCTCCTACAAATAAGTTAACAGAAACATTATTCGTCGTTTGGTTAGCATTTTTTCGGTTGGTTCCCAAGCCAGGAACGATGGAAAACTGGGCGATACTCTGACCAGCATTCATTGAAATTTGAGATTCATATTCAATCCGAATTTTTTCCTGCCTCAATAAATCAGAATCAAATGGAAACAATTTTTCTTCAGATGAAGATGCCACTTCTTCTATATCAGGCATTGTAATTGGATCCATATTTAATTCTTCAGCCGGAAGTCTCAATATTTCAGGTTCCGGTTCTGTTTTGATGAGTTTTGGCTTAGGTGTTTTGGTTTCACTCAATCTTTTCAAGGGCTTATTTTCATCAATCCGCAAAACGATTTGATTGCCAATCGGGATGTACACAATTTTAGTATTGTCAAATAACTCGTCCAATGCCCTGGACAAGGGTTCATCTTTTACAAAAACACTAACTGACCGATTTACAGGGATAAAATCGCTACTGTATGAAAAGTGAACCTCGTGGTGCTGACTAATGTCTTCCAGCGCTTTTTCGAGAGGAATATTTTTTATTCGCAAAGAAACAGGCTTATTTAATTGTGCGGACTGAGCCATCACATTCAAGCCAATTAGTAAGCAAATACAAAAAACTCCAAGGCTTTTCATTGTGCGAATTATTCATCCCTTGTCCAATTCAAAGAATTCCTTTGGAAAGGACTCCCTTTCGGATGGGACGACTGCTGATTTTCTATTAATGATTATGTGAAAGAAGATTTTTGAATGTCATGCCCATAATCAAAAAATGAAATCAGGTAGAAGGGAAACGGTTTGCCAAAAGAAACCTGTCAGGTCTGTTCAATTCTTACAACCCTCACCTTTTAGAAGGTAACCACTATTTTGTTCTTCAAATATCACTTTATCACTCATCATTGCCTGAATCGTTGAAATTACAACTTTTAATTCAGGACTATTATGAAAGTCACTTTTCACATGACAATTTAATATTGCGTCATTTTCTGTCTGAAATTTGATTCCAAAATAGCGTTCTAAAGAAGGAATTGCTTCCTTTAGGGTAATATTATCGAAAATCAATTCCTTTGTCCTCCATGCATTGGCGTTTGAAATTGGTACTTCTGTTTTCATCACTTGTTGCTCCTCTTTCTTTAATATACCAGAATCCCCAGCCTTTAATTGAATTGCATTTTTCGTTGAAATTTTCTCTGCCAAAACCACTCTGCCTTCTTCAACGGTTACTTCAATTTGATCTTCTTCAGCATATGCCCGAACATTGAATTTCGTTCCCAAAACCGTCGTTTTTGCATCACCGCTCACAATTTCAAAACTTGTCCCGAATGTTCGGGAGAACTTTCCATCCTGTTTTTTTACATCAAAAAATGCCTCACCATTGAGTAGGATCAATCGGTCGGAAAAAATGGAATCGTAGGAAATAGTCGTATTTTCATTTAGCCAGACTTTGCTACCATCGGGCAGGTCCAATTCCAATTGCTCTTTCGCATAGGTCTGAACATTGACCATTTGGGGAATATCCAAAGTCAGTATCTGCCATATACTCACGGTCAGGAAAAGCAAAGTAACGGCAGCCACCCACCTCCATCCAAGCCTTTTTGGTATTCGAATGATTTTGGCAGAAGGTGCCTTACCAGATTCAGATTTTTCAAGTTGCTCATCAATCTGTAACCATGCATCGGAAAGATTCGCATTAAAAGGCTCCTCGTGATACGCTGCCGATACAGCCCACAAATTTGCCATTTCATCAAAAAATGCCTTATTGGCTGTCTCTGCTTCTACCCAGTCGAACAACTCTTTTTTGTCCTGCCCTTTCAAATTTCCTGAAAGATAACTGGCAATTAAATCCACATATTTATTGTCTTCTTTCACTGTCTTTTTAACCGTTTCCGTAATTGAGATGAGATTGGTTTAATAATACCCCTACTCAAGGATTGATTTTTTTACAAAGTTGAGAAGAATTTTCGGCAATCACTCTTTGTACTTCTCAAAAACATCCCAATCATAAGGTTCTCTTTTCGCTTCTGAAGTAAACTTTCCGTTTTTCACAAAACTTAAAATATCTGCTCCTATAATATCAAATCGAACATACATTTGGTCGTGATTGAGCCAGGTATAAATCAAATCATCATGAGCTTGATTGAATTCCAGATTTTGCCAATCTATTGAACCATAACTCATGGTTTTCTTTTTGAAAAATCGAATAAAAGAGGTGGCTTTACTTTCTACAATAATTCCCATGAGAATTCCTTGCTGCTCAATAGAAGGGTAAGCAATCTCACTTAGATCAAAAATGACCTTTCCGATGTAAATTTTTGCAATACATGGAATTTTATCTACTGCAACCTGAGGGGCCCGCTCCTGCAGCGGACTTCGGTCGTATACAATGGTGGCGATGTTCCCTTTACCATTTTTCTGAATGAATTTATTGATGACCCAGGAGCCCATGATGTAAGAGAAGATGTGCACCTTTTCGTATTTGCCCAATTCATGTTTTTGGAAGAAACGCGAAAAATTTGCTATTGTCCCATCAAATGATTTTCTGTGTTTGTAATCTGGGATGTATAAATCGTAGCCTTTGTTGCTGAAAAACCTTTTCTGTTTTTTTCTGCCTTTTCGGGAATCACCAAATCCAGGCAAAATGACTAAGGCTTCTTTTTCTTCCTTTGGAATTTCTGGGTTTTCAATGACAATGATTTCTGGTTTGCCCTCTTCAGAAACTAATACAGAATGATTGAATGAATTGCCTAAAATGGAGTTGTTTACCAGAGCAATTAATGCGAAACATAAACAAAATATCACTTGTCTTTTATTCATAAAATCAGCTTTTATTTTTTGTTATTACTTTTTCAACCCTCCTGTTTGTTCTGTTAGCATTTTCTTTGGCTTGCCCTTTCAATTTTTTACTTCCCCATCAAATACATGCCTCCGACCAAAAGCACCATCCCAATGATATTGACTGGCTTTATCGGCGTTCCAAAAACAATCAAAGCCAATAAAGCACCCCATATAAAAGTAGTCGCATAAATCGGGTAGAGTACTGTCAACTGTCCTCCTTTTTTAAACGCAGCAATGAATAAAATCATTACAAGAATATAGCAAATCACCCCACCAATAAGTCGCGGATTGGCTAAATAACCCGCAACGGTTCCATCGGCAGCATCAGCACCAGATTTGTATAAATATTGACCCAAAGCGCCCAGAATGGAAGCAATTAGGAAGAAAAGAATCGAGATAAATGGCGTCGTCATTTTTTTAATTTTAGGATGCTGCAATGCTACTATGCTGCGATGAAAGCACTTTAACATTGCAGCATGTTAGCATCGTAGAATAGTAGGATTAATAAGGTTATTCGTATAAGAACTGATTGCGATCTCTTTCGTCTTTATTTCTCAATTCCATAATTGCCTCTTTGACCATTTCCAAAATGGAACCTATATCATTAGAAACTACTTTGATAGGACTACCAAAACGAACCTTACAAACCAATGGAATGATCAAACTTCTGTCTTTTGGTAAGACCCTTCCAAAGCCATCCAGATAAACAGGGACAAAGGGCAAGTCAGGATTTTTTAATAAAAGTACAGCGATTCCTTTTTTGAAATCTTCGATGACTCCTGGTTTGCCACGGGTGCCTTCTGGGAACAAAATTAAAGAATGTCCTTTTTTCAAATAGCCATCTAAAATATCGATTGTCGATGGCTCTCCTTTTTCCCGCTTTCGCTTGATCAAGATGGTGTTGAAAAAGAGTTTCATTACAGCTCTTCTGAATCCAGTCTTCCCAAAATAATCTGAAGCAGCAACTGCATAAGTATTGACGATGTGGTTTCCAGGTAAGGCAGCCATAATGGAAACGGTATCAAAATGGCTATTGTGATTGGCTACAACTATGAATTGACTAACATCTTCAAATGCTTCCCTATTTTCGAATTTTACTCCAATAAAATACTTTAGCCAGGGTCTGACGATCAATAAATAGAAGAATCTTATGAATGGTTTTTTCATTTAAAAATCAATAAAATAGGTGAGCAAATGGTAGAATATCGGAGCAGTAATGACAATGGAATCCAGGCGATCCATGGCACCACCATGACCGGGAATTAAATCATCTGTGTCTTTGAGGTGTAAATCTCTTTTTATGGCTGAAATCACTGAATCCCCTACAAAGCCCATCACTCCAATCGCTAAACCCATGAAAAGTGCCTGGTCGGCTGAGAATGGGGTCAAAAACCGAATAAAATAACTCAAAACGGCAGTGGTCGCTATGCCTCCGATAAACCCCTCCCATGTTTTATTAGGACTCACAGTTGGTAAAATTTTTCGCTCGCCCAATAGTTTTCCCCAGGTAAATTGAAAGACATCATTAAAAGAGGTTAGAATGATGAGGTAAATAATCAAAGCTCCTCCTCCAAGTTCAAATCCTGGAATGTCCGCTCCATACAACAGGACTATATGACTCAACATATAAACTGTCAACAGCAATACTGTGGGTATCATCGACATTGAACGCCCCACCATCTTGGTTTTTCCGGTCATAACCAAAATAAAAGGGATGCCTATGAACATGAGCAATGGAATGAAATACAGGAACTGATAATAATGCATTTGGTAAGCCAAATAATACTGGACCGGTATGGCAAAATAGGCCGCAAAAAGTGCCGTTCGATCTGCCTCTCTAAATCCAGTGATGGAAAACATTTCGCGTAGTGCCACAAATGAAACATATGCAATTAGAATAGTCCCAAATATTGGAGGAGCCAATACAACAATGGCAATACCTATGGCAATGAACCACCAGGAACGGGTTCTTACGATCAATTCCTTTAAAAAATGAGATGATTTTCTTTTGAAAAGTATCCAAAAAGTACTTGAGCACAGTAATAACACAGTAAAGATGCCTCCAAAAACATAAAGTAACTCAAGTGGAATATGGTGTCCGTAAATAGTCATTTAAGTGATTTTCTCAATCTGGTAAATGTACTAACCAAAATCAGTAAACTTCCAATGCCAAAAACCCAGTTGGTATAAATTGCCAATTCATGCCAGAAATAAAAGACGATACAAAACAAGCCAAGAAGTAGCGCCCGATCACTTTTCCCCATGGGTCCTTCATATCTTCTTTCCCCTCCCAATGCTCTTCCAAGTAATCCTGAAAATTCATTGATGAGGGCCAAAACGCCAAACAGGACAATGATCTTCCAATTGGCTTCAGGAATGACTACAAAAGGGAAAATAATGACCAGGTCAGAAATTACATCTCCTATCTCGTTCAGTACCTCGCCCAATTTACTTTGCATATTGTATTGCCGAGCCATCATGCCATCGAGGGCATTTAAAGCCATTCTGATTAATAGACCCAAAGGCAATAAAAGGAGCACTATTGAATGTTCCTGGTAATACAAGAACAAATACCCCAGAACCACCGACAATAAAATTGCAGCAATGGTGATTTGATTTGCTGTGATACCAATTTTTCGTAAGAATCTGAGGAGAGGCTGAAGTAGCTTTTGAAAGGCTGGCTTTATTTGATAAACGGAGATCATGTTTTTATTATTTATCCAAGTTCGCAGGATTAGCCTATATTTCAGATTGGAAAGGTACCATACTATAATTTTAAATCCAAATCAATGTCAAGTCCTTCCGTACTTATTATTGGAGCAGGGCCAACAGGATTGATGGCTGCTTGCCAATTGGCACTCAGGGATGTTGATTTTATTATTGTTGAAAAAAATAAAGCCCCTTCAAAATTATCCAAGGCCCTGGGTATTCAAGCACGAACAATGGAGATTTTTGAACAAATGGGCATCATAGATCAGGTGCTTGCCAATGGGGTTCCCGGAAAAGGAATGATACTTTTTACAAGAGGAAAGCCTAGATTTCAAGTGCCTTTGGCAAAAATGGGAGCAGGATTGAGCCCGTATCCATATGTTTTTATGCTTGCCCAAAATTTGACGGAAGATTATTTGAGAGCATACCTGAAATCAAAAGGGAATCAGGTAGCGTGGGGAGCCGAAGTGCTGGAAATTCGTCAAAACGAAAATTTCACAGAAGCTGATATCCGATACCAAGATAGGGAAGTGAAAACCATAAAAGCCAAATGGATTATTGGGGCGGATGGAGCACATAGTATTTTAAGACGTCACATGCCTGTAAAATTTGAAGGGGGCAAATATCCCAATCGTTTTTGGTTGGCAGATGCGAAAGTCGAAGGTATTGTGAAACCAAATTTCATAAATGTCATGTTGGCTCGAAAAGGATTTGCCATTTTCTTTCCAATGAAAGGGGAAGGACGTTTTCGGGTTATTGGTGTTTTACCTGAAGAATGGGAAGACGATAGGGAAATGGATATTTCAGAATTAAACGAGATTTTGGAAAAGAAATACGATCTAAAGATTCAGATTAGCGATGCTCAATGGACGGCGAGCTATAATCTTTATCATCGGAAAGCCGATCAATTCCGTCATGGTAGATTCTTTCTGGGAGGAGATGCCGCGCATATCCATAGTCCAGTAGGAGGGCAGGGCATGAATACAGGATTGCAGGATATGTATAATTTATGCTGGAAAATTGCATTGGTTGAAAAAGGCTTTGCAAGTCCTTCCATATTGAAGACCTATCACATAGAGCGAAACCCTTTTGCCGAGCAATTATTGAAAACGACTGACAGGGTTTTTGTACTGGCTATCACTAAAAATATTATTATCAAAAGCTTTCAGCTTTATGTAATGCCATTACTTGTTCGCCCTTTTGTAAAAATGAAATTTATTCAAACATTGCTTTTTAAAACCATTTCGCAAACAGGGATTCACTATCGAAATAGCCCTTTGAGCATACAGTATATTTCCAATTCGAAAATCAAAGCAGGTGATCGGTTTCCTTATTTTTTGTTGAATTCGGGGGCTTCTGTTTTTGAGTTTTTTAGAAATGACAAATTCAATTTATTAATTCCAGAAAAGTTATTTACATCTCAGCTTGAAAAATGGAAAGCTCTTGAAATTCAATTTTCAGAAATATTGGTTATTCATGAAATTATGGACAATGAGAAGGTGTTTTTTAAAAAAACCGGAATTGATTTTAATAGCTTCATTTTGGTAAGACCAGATATGTATGTAGGGTGTATAGCAGCTGAAATAGATAGTGCGAAAACTTATCTAATGTTTTGATAGGGTGAATTGTCTAAAAACCATATATATTAGCATTCCAAGTTTTCTTAATATGAATTAGGAGAATTCTAAAATCGCCCGCCCCTCACGTAAAAACTCGCTTTATGGATGGACAAAACTTGAAATCTTTTTTGAAAAAACTGCTCTCTGAAGGTAAGGTAAAACAGGCACTCAGTTACGTTTTAACATTAAGCGACACTGAAAAAACCAGAGATCTCCATGATTATGCCATTAATTTATCTTCAAGACACAAACGATACGAAAATCAAAGAAGGTTATCAACGGGGAAAAAAGAAGATCTGGAAAGAGAAATTAATAAAATAAACTTTGATTTATTACAATTAATCAATGATATTCCAGAAGGGGATGACATCTTTAAATTAGATATACTCGCCAAAGAAGAAACTGAAAAAAAAGAAGATGCTAGATTTACAGAAAATCAAGAATTAAGTTTTTTGCAATGGTTATCAAAAAAATCTCGAATAGGTATCCCAACAATTTTTGCAGTAATTGGCATGTTGGGTTTTATTGCAGGTTTTATTACCATCGTAAATGGAATTCAATCCATATCAAACGATAGTATTTATTATGGAATGAATGCCTTTGCCTGTTGCGGAAATTTAATTCTGGCTGCAATTGCCGCTTTTTCAATAAAAAATATTACCCAGTCTAAGGAATCTGAAGAAAGATTGAATAGTGATGTAGCACCTGAGGATAATGAAAACTCAAATGATTCAAGTGTTAATTATTTCAATAGGGCAAAAGATGCTGTAAAGGAATTTAAATGGTGCTGGAACCTTGTTTGGATTGGATTTCTCCTCTTATATGGCACCTTCTTCTACACGACCTTTTATGCAGATTTTGCAGATACTATATTCTCTTATCCATCTACCTGGAAAAGTACTTTTAAGGAATCAATTGAGGAAAAAAAATATATTTTTCAATTATTGGAAGATATCTGGACACACATCAGTTCCCTAGGGTTTATTATGTGTTTTTCAATTTTATTTTATAAAAACCCTGATCCGGGTAAAAAACACTATGAAAATCCAATCACAACTTATAGTTTTTTTATACTAATCATATTTATCTTGATTGAAGTATTTGCTATTTTCTTTTTCGAATCAACTGACAATCTGATCTTGTTCAAAATAATTACAGGAATTATTTCATCTGTTTCGATTGCCCTATTGATAGGTAGATTAGACAGTCGTTTCTTAAATATTTCCATCTGGTTTATTCTTACCATGTTTATTTATGCAAGTATCCAGTTGCTTCCAGCATATTTTGATTTATATTCCCAGGATGCATCTAACAACTTAGACCTATCTTCTGTAGTAGAGTCTTTTGCACTCAATTTTGCCTTATTTTCGAAAGCTGTATTTTTCTTATTAATATATTGGCTTATCAATGAGGGTAAATTGATGCGCTATATCATACATGTTAACAATGTAATAGACGATATAGCATCTTCCAGAAAATGATAGTTTAATAACAAACAATTAATTAATTACCAATGAGCTCTAATCGGGGAAAATGGAAAAGCAAATTGGGATTTATTTTAGCAGCAAGTGGTTCTGCAATAGGTCTAGGAAATATTGTTTTTTTTAGTTCCAATGCTTATCAATATGGTGGAGGTGCTTTTTACCTTCCATACTTTATTGCACTTTTTGTTTTAGGCATGCCATTGATGATGTTAGAACTGGGCATTGGCTCCATGACTTTGCGTTCTTTTCCTATGGCTCTTGGTAAAATTGCTGGCAAGAAGGGAGAGTTTACGGGTTGGTGGAGTATCGCAGGAGCAATGTTCATTACCATGTATTATATCACCATACTAGGATGGGCATTTAGTATGATGATAGGAACATTTGGAAGTTTATTTAAAGCTGGTATCACTGCTCCGTTTACGCCATTTAGCACACCCACTGAGACGGCAAATTCCACAGTTTATTTTTTCGACCTGATTTCTACATGGTGGCCATTACTTGCCGTTCTACTCCTCTGGGGATTAAATTTGTTAATATTGAGAAAAGGTGCCTCAAGTATTGAAAGAGCAGTGCGAGTGACAGTGCCTTTGATGTGGTTGTTTATGATATTTTTAGCCATCCGGGGATTGACTTTGGATGGTGGGATAGATGGGGTCATGTACCTCTTTACTCCTGACATGGAGGGTATTCTTGATCCCAATGTTTGGCGGGGGGCATTTGGTCAAATGTTCTTTTCCCTCTCATTGGGGATGGGGATTTTAACTGCGTATGCTTCCTATTTGCCCAAAAACTCAAACCATGTAAATAATTCAATGCTCATTTCTTTTTTGAATTGTAGCTTTGAACTCATTGCTGGGATAGCTATTTTTTCCTTACTGTTTGTCTATTCATTAAATCCTGCTGGAACCACTCTTTCATTGTCTTTTTTCGTCATTCCCCAAGGAATTAGTGAAATCTCTTCATTGCCATGGGTAGTCAGGTTATTTGGCTTTAGTTTCTTCTTTTTGATGCTATTGGCAGGTCTTACTTCTTCAGTTTCATTAATAGAGGGATTCGCTTCTTCTCTTATAGACAAGCTGAAAATTTCTCGTTCAAAGGCATTAATGATTGTTGCAATTCCTGGTATTATTGGTTCAACCTTATTTGCATTGCCACAAATAATTGACCCCGGAGTTACAGGAAATGGTACACTTGGTTTAACACTTTTAGATATAACAGATCATTGGGTTTTTAATTATAGTTTATTGATAATTGGACTTGTAGAAGTAATCTTGATTGGATGGATATTAGGTGCTAAAAAAATAATAAGTTTTTTAAATCAAAACGCACACATCAATTTAGGGAAGTGGTTTGTCATTTTAATTAAATACATTATTCCCGTTTTAATATTCACTGTAATTGTTACCAGTTTAATGCAAGAGTTTCCTCTATATGGTTCTCAATACGAAATGCCTGGATTCGAATGGTTAGTTATTTTTATTCCTATTATTTGGTTGATATTAAGTACCCTATTTGCCTGGTATTTAACAAGGATGCCATCTAAAGAAAATCAAAGTTAGAATCATGGTAAAGAGATTAAGTATTCTTTTCATTTTTGGAATATTAATACCTTCAACTGTGCCCTTATATACCCAAATAACAGTTTGTGAGAAACCTGTTACTGGAACAGTATGTACTATTCAGACAAATTCGAATGACACGAGCATAGTGATTACCTATCGTCCCAATAGCAATATTGAAAAGAAAGAAGTGTTAAAATCAAATAATTCAATTTTCGAATGGATTCCTAAAAAAGAGGGTGTAGTTTCAATTAAATCTTCGAATGAAACGATAAATGTGTCTGTAAGATATCAGAATTTCTCAGTGTCTGGTCTTTTTGTATTGTTATTCGCTGGAACAGTCTTATTTGGAGGTGTTGCCATCGCTTTTAGAGTATTATTTAAACAATAATTTATGAACACTATTCTTCCTCATACTCCAAATTTCTATACACACCAATTACTTTTTCACCCTGAATATCAATAGAAAATACTTCCTCTTGATAGGGAAATCGCCCTTTCCTGAAATCTCCTAATTCTTTCCATCCTCGATAATTTGAAATGTAATATTCTGCCAATTGTGGTCCATATTTTAACACGACATGCTGTCTGATTTCAGGACCAAAAAAGCGATAATTTTCTTCTCCTGGATAATTGATCATTTTAACAGAAATACAGCTGTGTGGATAACGTCGAATCAATTCCTCCAAAGCTTGCCGATAGGATAAACCCCAATAATCGCGATCAAATTTTTCCAAAAGATTTTTTCCTGCAAAACTGTTGAACCAAACGTGTTGCAAAGGATGGGTTTTGATGATTTGGTAGGTCGTATGGATAAGCCCAGAAAAGAAAAAGACTGCAATTATATGACGCAGAATGCTTATGCCTTTTGAGTAAGAACTAGGGGCTATTCTTTTTTCTAAACTAGCGGGCAGAAGTCCCCCCTTCAGGGGCTTAGGGAGTTGAGCTGAAAAAATCACCTTTTTTACCCCCAAAACTGTCACTCCAATCAAACCCGGATAAACAAAATACAACTGTCGCCATCCATCATATAGCGTAGAACCTTTTAGGATTACTGCCAATATCGGTAAAGCGAAAAGTGACAATAAAATCAGGTCAGTCCGTTCCTGGTTGTCCCTCCATAATTTGAATTGTTTTATTGAAAAAAACAGGTTCCTAAAAATTAGAACCATCCCAATTCCGCCAAAGAGCAAATAGACAATTGGTGTTGTGATAGCAATCCAGGAAGGAATGTAATGCCAGGGTAGTTCGGTGCCCTTGATAAATTCGCCCCAGTACAACAGATGACTGCTCCAATCGAACTTAGCCATTGATTGAAAGGTTTCAGAGAATTGTTGGGCGGGTTTTGTCCAAAGGGCAGGGTTGATCAAAATTGTAAAGAAAATCGTGGATGTCAGAAAGGTAAGAAAAGAGATTTTGAATTTACTGTTTTGAGTTTGGTTGGGATTGAAAATACCTGAAAGAAATTCTATTAAAATCAGTCCTAGGGTAAACACAGGAATAATCACCCCTGGAATTCTGGTGTTCACTACAAATGCACAAGCGGCGGCATGGGCGAAGGCATATTTTATGGACTTTTCCTGCAAAAATCTTATTAAAGTATAAGTGGAAATAACATAACAGGAAAGCAATACAATGTCCTTTGGATTGTAAAAAGAATGGGCAAAAATCCTTGGACTTAAGATGAGCATAAGGGTTCCAAGCAAAGCAATTTTCCAATCTTCGAAACGATTTTTAAGCAACTTGTAGAAGAAAATAGTAGCTGTCCAAAAAAGTAGAAATACCAAAACATGCCGCATTAGGAAACGAGCACGGAAGTTATCGGATAGCCCTAGCAGATTCTCCATCCCGTAGCCAAAAAGCGGGAACCAGGTGCCGTAATGTCTAGCTGGATGTTTTAAAAAATTGGACTGTGGTCTTTGTTTTTCATAACCTAAATCAAAAAACTCGTTGATGTAATCAAAAGTGACAATGCCGTGATTTCTTTGCGCTGCTTCATCCCAGGACATCCCATAATCTGGCAAAATGCTTAAACCAACTCCCAAGTAAATCAGAAAAAATGCAGGAACAATGGCTTTTCGATATGTCTCAATTTTATCTATCAATTTATTTCGTTTTGTAGGCAGCTACAACCTTTGCTTCACCAACTTGAATTGTAATAAATTCATTCTGATAAGGAAATTTTTCATTTTTATATCGTTCAAGTTCTTTTGGGAATCGGAAATTGGTCAGATAATAATGGGAGTGTAAGCGCTGTTGCTCAGGCTTAAATTTTGAATTCAAAACTGGCTCCAGCATGTCCCAATTGGCAAATGCAGGATAATTGGCATAACTAAACTTGATGCAGGGACGATCATCGCGTTTTGCAATTTCTTCAAATAGGTTTTTATACCCTACTCCCCAATAATCGATATCGTATTGTTCCACCAAATTTTTGCCAGCAAAAATATTAAAGTAAGCGTATTGGTGAGGGTGAGATTGTATCATGAAGTAAATAGTTGAACAAATGCCAAGCGCAAGAATGCCATCCCAAACCCAAGGAACCCTGTTTTTTAAACTCCTTGAAAATTGTGCAGCAATCCATTTTCGAATTGTAAAGAAGCCTCCAAGCATGATGAGGATCATCATTGGGTAAATAAAATAAAGCTGTCGCCAACCGTCGTAAAGATTTGATTTTAAAACGATGACAGCAAGTAAAGGACCAGCAAATAGTGCCAATGCCATCAAATCTATTTTTTCTGGAAACTGAGGTTTTATTAAAATCTTTTTTAGGTTTGAAAAGGTTTTAAACAAAACAATGGGTAAGCCCACCATAAAAAGAATCAAATGCAAGGGAGGAGCACTTACATAAATCCAGTGAGGCACATAATACCAGGGGACTTTACTGGCCAAAATGAATTTTCCATCAAACAAAATCTCGCCTCCCCAATCGAATTTGGACATGGCGAGAAAAGCTTCTATGAAATTGTCAAGAGGATTTTCCCAAAGATGTGGCCAAAGTAAAATGGTAAAGAAAACAGAAGTTATCAGGTAGATAATTAAAAAAGAAAAATGCTTTTTCCAGTTTCGCCAGTCACTTCCCAACCATGCCAATAAATAAAGCCCTATGGTGAGGGCAGGAATGATGATTCCCAAAATTCTGGCGTTGATAACCAAGCCTGTCGCTAAGCCATGAATCAAAGCATACTTTAAAGTGTTTGTGCTGACAAAACGAATCATAGTATAGGCAGAAATGATATAAAAAGAGAGCAGAACCAGGTCTTTGGGATTGTAAAAAGAATGTGCAAAGATTCGAGGAGTTGTGATAAGCAAAAGTGCCCCAAGTAGTCCATACTTCCAGCTGCCAAAACGTAGTTTAACCAGTTTATAAAAAAAAATAGTTGCTACCCAAAACAGCAAAAAACTGACTGTGTGCCTCATCAAAAACCGGGAACGGAAATCATTTTCTATACCAAGTGCAATCTCGATAAATTCTGTGGTTGCAGGAAATAACATTCCATAGAATCGACGGTCATAAGATGCCCATTCATAAGCAGGTTCTCGTTTTTCCCAGCCCCAGTTCCATTTTTCACATAAATAATCTATTAAAACCCGCCCATGCCTTCTCTGAATGGTTTCATCCCAGGAAATGCCATAATCGGGCACCAGATTTAAGCCCAATATCAAATAGAAAAGGAAAAATGAAAAGACAAGGATTTTATTTTTTTTAACGGGAAAACGCATCAGGTTTTAGACGAATTTTTTTTCAAAAGCATATCTTTTTAAAAAGAAATTGTAAAAGAAAAAGAGAGCAGTAACGAAGAGTTTTGTCAAAAATTGGTAGTTATCAAAAAAAGGAAACTGAACCAGCCAACTTATCAATAAAGTACTCAGTATCAGTCCTCCTATTGAAATTGAGATAGCCAGGATAAAGGTAAGCGAAAGCCCTCTTTCCATTGAAAAAACATACTTCTTTTGGAGGAAAAAATTGATAATCATGCCTGTTGAATAAGCAATGAGTTGCGCATAGGTCGCTTTCTTTTCCAGGTTTGGAATGACAAGATAAACAAGTATATTGTAAAGGCTATAATCTACAATTGTTGCGATAGAGGAAGTCATCGCGAACTTGATCTTCAGAAAAACCAAGTCTTTTAATTTTTTGAATGAAGAATTCATCGCGGGCAAAAGTAGCCTCAAAATATGGCCTGTGGAAAAATACAGCTTCGTAATTTTGAGATAAAATTCCCAAGCATTTCACCAACCAATTCTAAATAAAAGCTGTCTTCCTAAATGAAAGATAATTTCAAAAATCAAAACCACCTGCTTATGAAAAGAATGAATTTTTTGGGAATGACCTTAATAGTTTTGTTTATTGGTCTATTCCAAATCAGTTGTGATAAAGAGCCAGCGCTATGTGATGGAGAGATCGGTGAATTTCAGGATTTCACTGGCTTGGATGGCTGTGGATTTTTATTTGTATTGGATGATGACGGTTCCAAGTTGGAAAATGTCAATTTAGCACTTTACAATATAGAAATAGGCAAGAAGTATTGTATTACTTATGTAGAGCGATCTGATTTGGGAAGTTACTGTATGGTAGGAAAGGTTGTTGAGATTTTGACACTAAAGGAATTTTAGCTTCGAGAGGATAATAAAAGGGTGCTTTAAAACTTATTTCTTGGAAAATCTTCTTTTACGATTCATCTCCTCTACCGCTTTTTCAATCCCTTCTGGTGTAAGCGGATACATCGGAACCAATTGTTTGAGCCAATTCACAGTAGTGGACATTGCCCAATATCTGCCTGGCAAAGGATTTAACCAGGCAATCCTTTTAAATCGCTCCTTAAGGCTGTTCCAATTGTGTAAGCTATTTTCACTCAACTCATACGGACCCATATCTGCATCACCTACTATGAACAAGCTATAATTTTTATCCATAGAAAGAATCTTGTCAATCTTCACAAATTCCCTTCTTCCTACATCCGTATAAGCGCCCCCATAGATGGTATTGTGGAAATAATAAACCTTCAAGTCGTGAGCAAAGCGCGTTTTCATTTTGGAAAAAAGCTTGCGAACACTTTTGATGTAAGGAGACATGGAATACCCTCCATTGTCAATCATCAAAATGACCTGTACTTTTTGGGTGACTTTTTCCTTTTCGTAAGGCAAAAATATTCCGCCTTGCTTTAATCCCTCTTTGATTGTTTTAGGAATATCCAAAAAGACTTCTGCCGTTTCATCCTCAATTCCTTTCAGGGAAGCCAATGCCGCATCGATATTGTCATCTCCCAACAATGCTTTTGTATCAACTGGGTAAAATTGTGGGTCTCCAATGACTCTGCGCGCCATTTTTCCTCCTCCGCTCCCGCCTGTGCGGATGCCACCCATCGCAGCACCATTTTGACCATATGGCGAACGCCCATACTGTCCAATCCAGTGGTCACCACCTTCGTGTCGGCGCTTCTGTTGTTCCGCTACTCTACGCATTCTTTCCAATAATTCTTCCAATGGAATATCTGTATAATCTGCACCCTCTGTGATGTTTCGCTCCCCGTTTTCAGATTCTTGAGTCCTGTTGTCTGGTCGGTCTGGATCGTCTTTATTCAAAATATCCTCTCCGGACAATATTTTTTTGATATCAAAAGTAGTGAGATGGACTTCGTCCAAATATTCATCAATCAGTTGCTGGATATCTGGCATTTCTGCATTTTCATCATCCTCCGGATATCGTTCTTGTTTCCAGTTTTTGAAAGCTTCCGATCTCGAAACCGCATTTTCAAGTTTTTCTCCCTTCTTGATTTCAATATTTAAAAAATAGTCATAAAAGGCAGTGGTATAAGGACCAAATTCTTTTGGGTCTGTAGTTATCAAGCCTTTCAATACCACAAACAAATCGCCCATCGTCTTCACCAATCCTTTGTCAAAAGATTTACGCAACAACAATAGCGTGCGCACATCTGCCGCTAAATTTTGCTTTCTAAAATAATGTGGTAAGCTGTCAAACACTTTATTAATGAATGATGAATAATGAATGATGAATGATGAATGCTTGAACAGAATTAGTTTGCCCATAATCATCATTCATCACTTATCATTCATAATTAATAACGGCCGTTGAGTTTGATCTTCTGAAGGTCTTCCTTGGTTTTGACCAAAACACCCAAACCTTCCCGATTGTCGATTTTTTCGAGGGCTACTTTGATTTCAAAGGTATTTAAATATTTGAGCCAATTCAATAGCTCACGAGTGGAAGGAGCACGTTCGAGTCCCAGGTTGCGAAAATGATAGAAAAGTTGGATACTTTTTTCCACCAAATCTTTATTGACTTTTGGAAAGTGTTTTTCTACTATTTCACGCATCAATTCCGGGGTAGGGAAAGTGATATAGTGGTAAATGCAACGTCCTTTGAAGGCAGTAGGCAGTTCTTGTTCCCGATTACTCGTAATGACAATGGCTGGCATATCTTGTTCGCTAATCGCAATTTCTTTTCCAGATTCGGGCAAGACAAATTTTCGATGACTTAAAGCATAGAGTAGGTCATTGGGGAATTCTCTAGGGGCTTTATCTATTTCATCAATCAACAAAACAGAATGGGGATGGGTATAGGATTGGGCTCCCGGTCCCATCAAAATATAGTCATTTAAGTTTTCCGTGCTTCGCCCACCAGTACTGAGTTTTTGAGCTAACCCCTTCTCTTCTCTTTGTGCATTCAATACTTCTATTTGTGAATCTCTCAAGTATTTCACATGGTCAAATTTGGCGACGAATTGTTCCACCGTACTTTTTGAACCCACTGGGTAGACAAAAAGATCCAATTTCAAATCCTGGGCAAACTGAATTGGCAATTCCGTTTTTCCTGTTCCGGGTTCCCCTTCAATCAAAAGCGGCATCCCAAGCACCCGTGCCATGTGAAATGCCTGCGCCAATTCCGGGTCACAAAGGTATTTTTTGGACCCCGTCCACATCGTCGTATTTGCCATTTGGGTTGATTTATATTTTTAAATTCTTTAAGCGAGGCGCAAAGAAAAGAAATATTTAGTGGACGGCAAATGGGGGAGATCTGACATAAAATGTTTTCGATATTGTTTTGTTGGCATTTGAAATGCAAATAAATTCAATTATTAGTATAAGCAATCTGTATTCACATCCCAAAAAACAGCTTGAGTCACCTCCTTCTGTTCTATATTTTCATTCAGATTTGCATGATCTGAAGGGTAGAAGGCCGAGCGTGCAAAATCTCCAGAAAATGGCTCCAGTGTAGGTTGTATTTGAAACGGCATACAGGTTCTACGATAATTATTGTAGGCTTCTATTCCATTACCCCACAAGGCTATGAGGTATTCTTTGATAATGACATTGAGTTTTTCATCAATTGTAGGTGCAGTATCGTATTTTTCCGAAACATAATTTAGATAAGGATCAATCATCTCCAATGCTTGATATTTAATAAAATATTCCTCATACGTAGGTGGGGGATCAATGGGAAAGGGTATATATTGGTTTAGATATGGTGCAATTAAGTCTTTAAAGCCAATAACCTTATCGAAAGATTCTTCAATGCCTTCTAATAGCAAGGCTCTGGCGTCATCATTTGTACCCAAAACCAAAGCAGCCTCTGCTCTCATAAAATCGACATAGGAAGAAAGCAGGATAGGGTTGATTCCCTTTCCTTTGGCATTGTTTCCTTGTACTACTTCTACACCATTAAACGAATCATCATCAAATTTTCCTCCCATTGGATAAAGTCCAAAAGCTGTACGCAGAGGAAAATCAGGAGCTATTCCTGAAGCATTCATATGATCCCTCCCGTAATAATGATCCCCAACATAACAAAATGGCATATCCGGATGAATATCCAAATAATGCTGAGGAGCCATGAATGAAGGAGGTACTTTGGCGAAAGAGCAGGAAAGAAGATCTAAAAACCATTCCACCCTGGCTTGTCGGTAGAAATAAAAACGAATCCTGGGGTCAATGACGGCGTTGCCTCCTGCATCCACTTTTTCATATCTCAAAAGCCATATGTAATAATTGGATAAAAAACCAGATTGCTCTGTTGGGTTTTCATACATCCTTACATACAAAGGATGCCTGGAATCGGGAAAATCAGCTATGGAATATTGAAATTGAAAGTCTTCTGAAGGTTCATCTATCAAATCTCCTTCTGCCAGTAGCGCATTTATTTTATCTTTTGCATCAGCATTCACCAAGCGAGTACTGAGGGCCATTTTTAGTTGAATGGTTTTAGCAAGTGTTGCCCATTTTTTCATTTCTCCATAGTAGAACAGATCGTTCTTAGGTACTGAAAAGTGATTATTCGCAAGCAATTCAATCGCTTCTTTTAACAACACCTCAGCAGATTCATACACCACTTCACCACTATCCTGCATTGGACTAAAAATTTGATCTTCAGCTCTAAGTGCCTGATTATAAGGCACATCTCCAAAAACATCTACTAAAGTAATAAGGGTGTAAGCTTTCAGAATCTGACTGCTGGCAACATAATTGGGGAGCCCTTTTTCATTTGCCATTTGCTCGATCAATTTCATATTCGGAAGCAATTGAGCATAAGCCAAATTCCAGGTTTCATTTAAACTCTGAGGGGGAAAAGCCTCTCGATAAGTAAATCCACTTCCCGAATGTCCCATCCTGGAAAGACTAGCCGTAAAGTCCCAGGTACTTTCTACAAAATCATTGAAATCCAGTTGGATGCTATGGAATAGTTCATCGAGATCTACTTTTTCAAAAGTAGCAGCATTTGGATTTTCATAAAGATCCAACTCTGTCATTTGACAGGAAGAAATAAGCCAAAAGGCAAGAATAGTGAAAGCTGTTTTTAGATTTTTCATACTGATTCATTCATTAAAGCGGATTTCTTACCTATAAATAACGAATCAATGTCTACGATCTGCTGCCAGACTAAGAAGTACCATGGCTCTCCAGAGCCGTAATTCATTTCAATGCAACTGTTTTCATAATCTCAATGATACTATCAAAAAATTCAATATCGGAAGTGTAAAAATTGGCAGGACCTGCTGCTGGAAAAGTGATGTACAATTTATCGTCGCGTACTTCATGCCAAAATTCCAGGTTAATGGCTTGTTCAATAATTTTGGAGGTGCTATTACTGTTGACATAATTGCCTGCCAATTCTCCAATGTCATAATTAATTTCAATTTCTTCAGAAGTAGAAGTTAAGCGACCAACATAGGTGTCGATTCCTTGCAATGGTTGAACAAAGAGGCAATTAGGGGCAGTCAATTCGAGATCGGCATCGCAGGGGATGGTCAATAAAATGCTTGCCGCTTCTTTACATAAAATTTTATTTCTATTGTCGATTTTATTTTCGGAATCGGTTTGTTTGCTACAATTTGTAAAAAAGCAAAAAGAAAGAATCAATACGAAAGCGCTTAATAATTTCATCAGATTAGATTTTAGTGAAAAATGAAAGTATATTTGAGATAGAATTTTTGAAAACTATGCTGCTTATCAAATTATTCCAGGATAAAAAATAGAAAATACTCGTGTAGTGAAAATCTATTTTAAATTTGCTTCTCTAATCCTGGTTTTTAAAATTGCGAAGTAAAACCCGGTTTTTTGATTGAGTGCTTTTGAAGAAACCAAATTAAAATAAAAACTTATGGATAAGCTCTTCGTAAGAATCGTCATCGGAGGCTTTATTGTTGGCATTATCATCTTTCTCTGGTTAGGGATTAAAGTCCTTGGAGTATTTGAAATTGTAGACCCGGATAAAAATCGAATAGAAAATGTTGAGATTTCCGCAGAAGGCATTATTACAATAGTAGAAATTAAACAGGACAGGCATATCAGAAAAAGCTACCGGGAAGAGGATTGTTTCACCTGGGCTGATTTGGATGATCTTAAATCTTCTGACAAATTGGGTCGCATGATTGAAAACCTAAATGGAAACAGTCATTTTCTGAAGATGGTATTGGAAACCAACAAATTATCACCGGAAGATTGGAACGCCTTAAAAGAAAGAACACTAAATACGTATCTCCCTACCTGGGATGAATTGGGGAAAGTGGGGCCTGAGGGACAAACTCAGGCAGGACAGGAAGGACAAAAATTAATTGCAAAAATGGTAGTGGATCTGGTAACCAAATTGCGTAGTAAATAATTTTTCTCTCTTTAATCTCATAAAATCATGATCATTATTATAGTAAGAGTGCTTATCGCCGCCCTTTTAATCTGGGGTGTTTTGAGGCTTACCAAATTTATTATTCGTAAGGTTGTTGAAAAGGACATGTGTCCTCGTTGTGAAGGCAAAGGCTACTGGTGGGGTACCCGTGAAAAAGAACAATGTGACATGTGCTTTGGAACTGGTAAATTGCAGAAATTTAGCGAGAAGTAAGGATTTTTGCCTTCTATCTTTTAGGGGTCATCATTTTAAAATGTTTATGGAGATTAATAAAAATGCTAGAAGCATCACTAACGGGAATTTGATTTTAATTTTTCTGGCTTCTATCTTCCATCTTTTTTTTTCCTGTTCCAAAAAAAACAGTCCCCAAAAACTCTTCACTCAACTCCCCTCTTCTAAAACCAACATCACATTCAAAAATCAAGTTAATGAGGACGAGCATTGGAACATCATCAAATATCTCTATTTCTACAATGGTGGAGGTGTAGCCATTGGAGATATAAACAATGATGGGCTGCCAGATATTTACTTTTCTGCCAATCAGGCGCCAAATCAACTTTATCTGAATAAGGGAGATTTAACATTTGAAGACAATACTCAAAAGGCTGGAGTGGCTGGACATCATGGAGAAAGAGCTTGGAAAACGGGTGTAACGATGGCAGATGTCAATGGCGACGGTTGGTTGGATATTTATGTTTGTCAGGTGGGATTTTTTAAGGCCATCAATGGACAAAACGAACTCTTCATCAACAATCAGGACGGGACCTTTTCTGAAAAAGCAGCAGACTTTGGATTGGCCTTTAAAGGGTTTTCTCAACAAGCTGCTTTTTTTGATTATGACAATGATGGTGATCTGGATATGTTTCTTTTGAATCATTCTGTCCACTCTTCAGAAACATTTTCAAAAGCTGAAAACCGCAAACTCCGAGACGACACAGCAGGTGACAGATTGTATCAAAATGAACGAGGAAAATTTAAAGATGTGAGTGAGGAAGCGGGAATTTATGGTGGTTCCATGGGTTATGGCTTGGGTGTTTCGATTGCGGATCTAAATAACGATGGCTGGGCAGATATTTACGTCAGTAATGATTTTCATGAAAATGATTATTTGTACTACAATAATGGAGATCGCACTTTTTCAGAAAACATCAAAAATTCTATAGGACATACGAGTTCCTTCTCCATGGGATGTGATGTGGCAGACATCAATAATGATGGTTGGCTGGATATTTTGACTTTGGATATGAAGCCCGAGGATGAAACCATTCTGAAAGCCTCTGCAGGAATGGAACACTACAACAAGTATCAGCACAAAATCAGCTTTGGTTATGAGCATCAATATCCAAGAAATAGCTTGCAGTTGAATCAAGGAGGTGTAGAGGAGCAGGGAGAACCTGTTTATTTCTCTGAAATTGCTCAATTATCGGGAATTGAAGCTACCGACTGGAGTTGGTCGCCTCTAATTGCAGATTTTGACAATGACGGTTGGAAGGATGTTTTTATAACCAATGGTATTTTGCGGCGACCAAATGATCTGGACTATTTAAAATTTGTGTCAAATAATGTAGTCAAAAGATCCGCTTCGGATATGGAGCTTGTTTCTAAAATGCCTTCAGGAATTGTGGCGAATTATGCTTTTAGAAATAAAGGGGAAGAAGGTTTCGGGGTTGTTTTTGAGGATGTATCTGAGAAATGGGGATTGAACCTGGAGGGATGCTCTCATGGTGCTGCTTATGCCGATTTTGACAATGATGGGGACTTGGACTTGGTGGTAAATAACCTGAACGCTGAAGCAACAATTTATCGGAATAATTCCGAACAAATTGGGAACAATAACTGGATGAAGGTCAGGTTGAAAAGGGGAAATGAAAACCGTTTTGGCCTTGGTGCCAAAGTAAAGCTTATAACAGAAGATAAAGACTTTACGCAAGAATTATCTACCTCCAGAGGATGGCAGTCAAGCACCCCAACCGAACTTGTTTTTGGTTTGGGAGCAATTGATGAAATTCAAGAGATTTGGGTAAGTTGGGGTGTAAACCAGTATCGTTCTATTGGAAATGTGAAAGCGAATCAATTGATAGAAATTGAAGATACTTTGACACGAAGTAAGATTATTAAATTTGGACGAACATTAAAGAAGCAATCCAGGATTCTTTTTGAAGACTATACAAACCAAATAAACATTCCCTTTACTCACAAAGAAAATCGCTTTACCGATTTTAATGTAGAAAGCTTATTGCCAAAAATGCTTTCCCGGGAAAGTCCAAAAATTACAGTTGGGGATGTCAATCAGGATGGTTTGGATGATTTTTTCATAGGTGGAGCCAAAGCGCAGGCGAATGCTGTTTTTATTCAGAAAGAAGGCGAGCTTTTATCATTTTTCCAGTCAGAAATAAATAAAACCCTTTTTGAAAAGGAAAAAATGCATGAAGATGTAGATGCAGCCTTTTTGGATGCAGATGGTGATGGAGATTTGGACTTATATGTAGTAAGTGGTGGTGGGGAATATAGAGATGGTTCCAAATTACTTGCAGATCGATTGTACATGAATGATGGCAAAGGCAATTTTTCAAAATCTGAAAATACACTTCCCGAAATCTTTGTCAATGGCAGTTGTATTGAATTGGGAGATTTTGATGGTGATGGAAATATAGATGTATTTGTCGGAAGTCGTTCTGTCACTGGGGGTTATGGTCTGAATCCTAAAAGTTATATGTTGTCCAATGATGGGAAAGAAAAATTTGTTAATGTAACGGAACAAATTTGTCCTGAGATAATTGAAATAGGAATGGTAACAGATGCGCGTTGGCTAGAGGGTGAAAAAAAATTAATTGTTGTTGGAGAATGGATGCCGATTACCATTTTCGATTTTAGCTCAGGGAAAGCACGTAAAGTGGAAGTTGAAAACACACATGGCTGGTGGAATACAATTGAAGCAGGTGATTTTGATAAGGATGGAGACCTGGATTTGCTTGCCGGAAATTTTGGGTTGAATTCAAGCCTTCGAACTTCCATTGAGCAGCCTGTACAATTATTTGTGAAGGATTTTGACGGCAATCTTCAAACAGATCCTATCCTCACCTACTATCGTCATGACCAACAATGGGTTTATACCAGCAAAGATCAATTACTTGCACAAGTTCTTCCACTTAGAAAAAAATTTGTGGATTATGCCCCTTTTGCACAAAGCACCTTTCAGGATATTTTTTCTACAGAAATGATGGCAGATGTCATTCAAAAAAAAGCTCAAATCTTTGAGTCTATTTATATAGAAAATTTAGGAGACAATGAATTCAAATTCACTCCATTGCCTCTTGAATCCCAATTTGCTCCCATAAAAAGTTTCCTAACTGGTGATTTTGATGAAGACGGTCATCTGGATGCCCTGGCAGTAGGCAATTTTTATGAATTTGAGCCCAATATTGGGAGAATGGACGCTTCCTATGGATATTATTTAAAAGGAGATGGAAAGGGCAACTTTAGCGAAGCTTCTTCCGAATTTAAGGGATTTCAAGTGTTCGGAGAAGCAAGAGATATTGAATTATTGAATGGTATGGGTGGCAAAAAAATAATCCTGGTTTCGAGAAATAATGATAGCTTGCAGGTTTTTAGATAGCTTCAAGTAGCTCCCTTAGTCAAAGTGAATAAAGCAAAATAGTTCCCTTTGCCAAACGGAGTTACTTCAACCGAGAAAACATGAATACTCAACTCTTCAATCTTCAACGAAAGGTCAGACAATACAAAGAAGTTTTAAGCAATACACAGGAATACCGAAAAGTCTGGAAAGAAGAATTTAAAGACTTTGTGGTCAATCAATTAAAGCAATTAATTGAGGCATCGGAATTGGATGCCAAAATTGATATCAAATCTGAAATTGAAAGTCTGGAAGCTATAGTTCTGGATATGGGGGAAGTGAGAAGTGGAATTTATGAAGTTGTCAATGATAATTTTCACAGACACCTCATAAAAAACAATGGGGCATTGATTTATCAGCAACTGTTTAATGGGAAGGTCATTGTAATTATTCAATATCCTTTTATTGAAAATTATGGACAGCCTCGTCCACCAAAAACGATTGGAATTTATCGACCAGAAGAGTTGAAAGAGCCATTTTTTATCCGCCACCTTGAAGAGTTTATAACTGAAATTACCAATTGGGAAGATTTCGACGATGATGAGCCCAACCAAAAAATTGGCTTCCAATTCAACTTTGGAATGGGAAAAGATGCGCAGGGGGGAGTCGTTAATGAAGCAGAATTATGACAACTGAATTTGCTGCAAAAGCTGCTTATTTAGATTTTTGTCAGGAGTATTATGTACCAATTCATGGACGCGGTTGGTGGTTAGACGCAGTTTGTGGAAAAGAGGGCTGGCAAGTCAAATTGGCTTTCAATAAAAATGGAAATGTAGTTGCAGCCTTGCCTTTCGCGAAGTCAAAACGGGGATATTTGAATATGATTCGAATGCCCATTTTGACTTCCTATTTACCCATTCCCATAGTGTATCCGGCTTTTGAAAAAACACACCACAAAATTGCTTTTGAAAAAAAGATTTTGACTGATTTAATTGAGCAATTGCCTAAAGTTGCCTTGTTTGATCAAAATTTTCATCCTGCACTTTCCAACTGGCTGCCTTTTTACTGGAAGAACTTTCGACAAACAACACGTTATACCTATATACTTGAAGATTTATCAGATCTGTCTAAAATCCATCGTGAATTGGAGGGCAATGTCAGAACCTACATTCGAAAAGCACAAAAAGGAGATATACAAATTGTCAAAAGTGAAGACCTAAAGGGATTTTATGAGCTGGTAGAATATACCTTTCAAAGACAACATCGGAATACTCCTTTCTCTTTGCAAGTCCTTGAAAAGCTCGATGCGGAATTGACAACCCGAAACCAAAGAGCCATCTATCTGGCCAAAGATCCTTTAGGGAATAGTCATGCAGCAGGTTATGTTGTTTGGGATGAAAAGAGTGCCTACTATCTGGCTAGTGGAACACATCCCAAATTTCGAAATAGCGGAGCACATTATTTATTGCTGTGGACGGCAATAAAAGATTGTGCGAAATTTGTTCAATCTTTTGATTTTGAAGGGAGCATGTTGCCCCAGGTGGAGAATGTGTTTCGATCTTTTGGTGCAGCTCAAAAGCCGTATTTTCGGATTTTGAAAACAAATGATTTAATGCTCAAACTGTTGGGGGTTATTACAGGAAAATTTTAAAGGCTAGTTCAACTAATTAATTCAAATTGCGAACAACTTTTCGCAGCACCCTTCAGTGCGGCTCAATAGGGGTTTTAGGGGGTAAACCCGGGCATTCTGCCCGGGTTTACCCCCTAAAACCCCCATTGCGAGCCAGCTTTGCTGGCGAGCATAATAGCATGAAACTTTGTGGAAAATAGATTTTTCAGCGAATCAATTTTTCAAAAAAGAACTACTGCCACCCTCCAATGGCTTAAACGGAGTATTGAAGTGACTGGACTGAAAGGTTCTGCTGCTTATTTTTCAAGAATCCGAAAACCCCTACGCGGTTGGGAACGTGCTTACCCTGAAACTACTGGATACATCATCGAAACACTTTTAGATTATTACCAAATCAGGAAAGAACCCTGGCTCAAAGAATATGCATTGCATTGTGCTGATTGGCTTTGTGATATTCAATTGGCAAATGGAGCTTTCCCTGGTCTATTGGGAGATGATCAAAAACCAAGCACTTTCAATACTGGTCAAATTATTTTTGGTTTAGTCCGAGCTTTTGAAGAAACAAGTGATCGAAAATATTACAGCGCTTTTGAGCGTGCAGTTCAATGGTTGGTGGACAATATTGAGCCCGATGGTTCCTGGTTAATTGGAGCTTATGTTTGGGGTTTTGTTCCATCTTATTATACAAGAGTAGTTTGGGCAATCCTTTATGCGAATCGGCATTTGAAGCAAACTAACATTGAAAATAAATCTCATTTTGCTTTAAACTATTTTTCGAATAAGATTTTGTCAACCGGGGCAGTGAAAGATTGGTCTTTTGCACCTGGAAAGCCAGCTTTTACCCATACGATTGCTTATACTTTTAGAGGGTTTTTAGAAGCCACTCTCCTTTTACATAAATCGAAGTCAGGAGGCAACTTTAAGTTGCCTCCTGACTTAGAGAATGCGATGAAATCACTAGCCCAAATCTGGAGGGAAAACAGGGGTTTTGCCGGTAGTTACGATGAAAGTTGGAAAGGAGATTACTCTTTTATTTGTGTAACAGGCAATGCACAAATCAGCATACTTTTTTTCAGAGTTTTTGAAATCACCAGAGAGGAGAAATGGCGAACTCTGGCTATGGAAATATTGGATGAATTATTCCACTATCAAAAGGACAGTTCCTCAGCTAATTTAAATGGTGCAATTCCTGGTTCTGTTCCTTTTTGGGGAAAATACATGCGCTTTAAATATCCGAACTGGGCTGCAAAGTTTTTTTTGGATGCTTGTTTGTTGGCATTTGGAGGCAACAAATTGTAACCCATCGCATCAGAGGGCATTCGTCAAAGTTTCTACATATTGATCAATAAATTCCTGTTTTCGCTTTAGGCGGTATTGCATCACCCAACGCGGGTGTGGTACTGGAACTACTTCATCCCATAAGCCCAGACGCGCATTCAATTTTTGGAAATATTTGAAGTTTTTTCCCTGCCCCATGCAAATGGCGGTTTTGCGATTGCAGCCAAATTCTATTTGGGTGCTTAGATTAGAAATGATGTGGGGTTCTACTACGGTTTGTAATGTTTTATCATCATAGTAGTTGATGTTATTCCCTCCTTTTGTAAATCCCAAAGGGCAAACAGAAGTGATATAGTATTTGGCGTGAAATGCATCTACTCCTCCCAATGCATCTATGAATTCAAAGACAAAGACAGAGGACAATTCCTGTCGCTTTTTAAAACCATTTTCAATGTTGCAAACTTCTTGCAAGCGAATGGGATCCGTAAAAGGAACGCCTGTTACTCCAGCTCCAAACCTTCCCGGATTAATACCCAGGAGAAAAGTCCTTGAGTTTTCATCATTGTAGAATTTCTGATAATAAGCTGTCATGGCTGCCCAGGTCGCCTCATTGTCGTAGGGATAGAGTAGATCGAAATCTGGTGGAAGTTTCCAGTTGGATTTTAGGGTTTTATGGAATTTGAGCACTTGATCGGCAAAGGTCATTGATTGCATATTTAAGAATCCAGGAATTTTTGAACTGCCTCAACTACTTCTTTTTGATGCTTTTCTGGAACAATGTATCTAGGCGCAGTTTCTTTAAAAATCGCTCCGGGAATATTTTCTGTAAGCGTTTTTGCAAACTCCAGAGGATGAATAGGATCTTCGGATGTTCCAATAACCAAAGTTGGGCATTGGATATTTTTCAAATCTTCAAAATGCTGAAAGGGTGTACTGGCTGGAATATGTTTCAAAAGGGGTGAGAAGGTTTCAAGTTTTGGATTTTCCCACAATCCTTTCAAAGATTCCGCAGCTTCAGGAGCATTTTTTTGCATGTTGTTAAAGTCTTCAGACTGATAAATAAAGTCTATAGCTGCGTCTACTCCTTTTAGCTCAATTTGGCAAGCCATTTCATGCACCATTTTCAAATAGGCAGGTAAAGGTTGATTGAGCCAGGCTGGTCTGTGCAAAATGAGTTTGCTTACTCTTTGAGGGTGTTTTAAGGAAAAATTTAAGCTAATGCCTGCACCCATGGAAATGCCACCAAGTATAAAAGTTTCAATATTTAAGTGATTGGCAAAAGCTAGGAAATCATTGGCAAGTGTATCAAAGTTGAGTTTGGAAACATCTTTATCAAATTGGGTATTGCCATGACCTCGAGATTCCATTGAATAGATTTGGAATCCTTCCAAACCAGCCAGGGTTTCAAATGGTTGTGCTATGTCGCCCCCTAAACCATGAAGAAAAAAAAGTGGTGTTCCTTTTCCCTGAGATTCGTAATAAAAGTCTGTATTATCGTTAGAAAAAAAAGGCATTTATTGTTGTAGTTTTTTGAAGACTAATGCTGAAGCA
Source organism: Saprospiraceae bacterium (assembly GCA_041941305.1). GTDB lineage: Bacteria > Bacteroidota > Bacteroidia > Chitinophagales > Saprospiraceae > JANSWP01. The sequence continues at coordinate 126,855 of JBGTQJ010000007.1, read as the reverse complement.
CCTAGTACAGCAGCATTCGCGTGTTCCATTTTAGAAATCAATATCTTCGTTGAGTCCTTAAAAGCAGAGAAAAGGTGAGCTTCCATGCTTTTTTTAGTAGTATTCAAAAATAAGGCACTGTCCTTTGAAATCCCGCCCGAAAGAATGATGGCTTCAGGATTGAAAAGCGCAACCAAATCAGCCAATTTTCGACCCAGGATTTTTCCAGTCTCCTCAAATACTTGTCTGGCCAAAATATCTCCTTCCCTTGCAGCAGCAGCTACCCTTCTTACCCTAATCTCTTTTTCTGGTAATCCATTAAGCTGACTACCCATCTTTGATTCGCGAACCATTTCCCGGGCTGTTTGACGAATTCCGCGTGCAGCTACATAAGTTTCCAGGCAACCTTTGAGTCCACAGGTACAAGTTCGCCCATTGGGTATTGCAATCATGTGGCCAAATTCGCCAGCTATGCCCTTATGACCTTCTAATAATTGCCCCTCTACAACAAAACCACTTCCTACTCCTGTTCCAAGGGTAATGACTACAAAATTTTTCATGCCTTTCGCTTGCCCAAAATACCATTCACCGAGGGCAGCAGCATTGGCATCATTGGTAAGGAAAGTCTTTAAGCCAAATAAATTTTTAATAGCATCAATCAAAGGGACATTAATACCCCAATTGAAGTTGGCAGGGTGACCCATTACCCCTTCTGAGGGAACTGCATCTGGTGCACCAATGCCAATCCCAAGAACTTCCTGACCATTTAAAAGTGTGTTTACCTGGTTTTTTAGATCTTGCAAAAAATCTTCAAAATGATCCTGAGACCTACTGGGAAAGGAAGTAAACTTCAACAAACCTCCATGTTTGTTGACTAAACCAATTTTGGTATTTGTGCCACCAATGTCTATGCCTAGCGCTAATTTGCTATCCATATTTTCTTCAAATTGGGCGGCAAATTTACTATTAATTTAGAGTTTGAGAATGTGAGTAGTATTTGCACTAGATAGATTGGGCATTTCATTCACGTGCAGCAGTCAATTCACCTTCAGAATAATCCCAAATATAAATTTTACGTTTTTTGTAATTAATGGTTAGAGAGCCATGCTTCAAAAAAGGATAACCCAAAAATCCATCGACCAATAAATCATCAAAGTCATTAAAGTGATTGATGTCAGCCAACACAAAACGCATGTTTTGAAAAGTTTCTTTTTTGATCACTGTTCGGTGAACCGTAAGAGAGGTGTTTCGAGCAATCTGACTGGAAAGCCCGGTTAGGTAAATTCGATGTGGTTTAGAATAATCTTCGATCTTCAGTTTTTTTATTCTGCATTTATTTAAAACATTCACCCCCGCGCCTGTGTCCAAGCCTAGAAAATAGGTTTTGTTGCCAATTTTGGTTTTGACAATTGGTAAATGTTCCTGCATTTTGAAAGGGATAACCAACAATGGCGTTTCTATTTGGGATTTTGAATTTTTTTCCAGTCGTCCAAAGCGATTTTTGTAATCCAGGAACAAAATGTAATTTTTCAAAAATTCATACCCGATTATTCCTGAAATGGAAGTTTCAGTTATTTGTTCCAGGTGTTTCAAATCCAATGCCATTGCCGGCATTTTTTTCTTTTTAATACTTGCCCATTCAAAATTTTTTATTGTGGTCCACCTAGCCTCCATTTGACCACTGATGCCGCAGGCAAGAACTTTTTTGGGAGAGGTATTGCGCGTATTTAATATCATATCTGGCGCTCCGGTATCTAGAATGTAATTGCCCTTGACTCCATCTACAACAGCTTTAACGTAGATCATTCCTTTTACTATTTCGAAATCAAATTCCTGTGAAAAATGCTCTGAAAGTGAGCTGTTTATAACCTCAGTTTTTGAGTTGGCGAATAGTGATTTGGTACAAATAAGCAGGGTCGTGAAAAACAGTAAATATGTTTTCATAATGAATATGTTTAGAAGTTGCTTCAAAACCTCTTTTCGTTTTTCAAGGAATCTTTTTCTTCCCCTTTCCTGATTTTTATCAGCCCATAGCACTGCTATGAACTTCAAAAAATCATAAAAGGGACAAAAAAATCTCCTCTTGAAAATTCAAAACCAGGTGTTAAAACAGCTTCTTAGGGATTATATAATCGATAATAACTAAGCTTCCTTTCAAAAAAGGTAAAAGCATTCCAAGGCAATAAAATGTTAATTGCCTGGCTCAAATTCATACCTGTGAAAATAAAATGACGGTGTGTCGGTTAGGTACAAGCGATAAGGCTTGTAGTAAGAGCTTTTTTAAAATTCTTTTCAAACTGAGAATCAATAGGTTATGATTCTGGCGAAGGATTAATGATGGAGATTATCGGGATAAACGAGAGAATTAATTCAAAGCCAGGTTCGTAAGATATTGGTTCTTCCCAAAGGGATGCCCGTGGCACAGGAAGTAAAAATTTAAACAAGCTCTAATTGTCAGAAGTTCTTAAAGGGGGAAGATGCTAATTTGTAAGTTGGCTATTTCTTGGTAAGTTCTGTTTTTCGATTTGATCAGGATAAATTTAGGGGAAAGAGAGTGGGAAGTCAAGTAGGATTTATTTTTTCTTTAGCATTTTTGCATAAAATGTATTCCTAAATGATTGACAAACGATATCTCCGAAATGCTGTTTTACTGTTCTTTTTAATTTTTCTTCTCGCTTGCCAAACCGATTCCCCTCCCAGAAAAATTGAGATCCTGTTTTTAGGACACGATTCTGAACACCACAATTCGGAATCTTACTTACCCTTACTTGCTTCTGCACTCACAAAAAAAGGAATCAATTTCACCTATACAGCTGACCCGAACGATTTAAATACAGAAAACCTAAAGAAATATGATGGACTGGCTCTTTACGCCAATCACGATAGCATAAGCCCTCCACAGGAAAAAGCACTTTTGGATTTTGTTCGCAGTGGAAAAGGTTTTGTCCCAATTCATTGCGCCAGCTACTGTTTTCGCAATTCTGAAGAATTTGTATCATTGGTAGGTGCCCAATTTATGCGACATGATACAGGAACTTTTACTGCCAAAATAATTCAACCTGATCACCCCATCATGCAAGGATTTTTGGAGTTTGAAACCTGGGATGAGACCTATGAGCATCAGTACCATTCTGAAAACAGAACGATTTTAATGGAAAGAATAGAGGGAGATTATCGCGAACCCTGGACCTGGGTGAGTACCTATGGAAAAGGCAGGGTTTTTTACACAGCTTATGGTCACGATGAAAGAACCTGGAATAACCCTGGTTTTCACGATTTGATGGAAAGAGGCATTTTGTGGGCTGTAGGAGAGGAGTTGAGTTCACAATTGTCCTTATTGTCGTTTCCCTCTTTAAAATATTCTGAAGCCAGTATTCCCAATTACGAGGAGCGTGACCCACCCCCTCAATTACAGGAGCCCCTTTCCCCTGAAGAATCTTTGGCTTTGACTCAAATTCCTCCTGGATTTGAACTATCCCTTTTTGCGTCTGAGCCAGACATCAAAAAGCCAGTTTCCATGGCTTGGGATGAAAAAGGCAGATTGTGGTTATTGGAAACAACTGATTACCCAAATGACATCCGTCCAGCAAATGGAGAAGGAAATGACAAAATCAAAATTTTGGAAGATACAGATGGTGATGGAAAAGCAGACAAGGTTACGGTTTTTGCCGATAATTTAAGCATCCCTACGAGTTTGGTTTTTGCCAATGATGGACTTATCGTTGCCCAGGCGCCTCAATTTCTTTTTTTAAAAGATACGGATGGAGATGACAAAGCCGATGTCCGGGAAATACTCATGACGGGATGGGATATTTCAGATACCCATGCAGGACCGTCCAACTTGAAATATGGTTTTGACAATTGGATTTGGGGAACAGTAGGCTATGCAGGTTTTAAAGGAAGAGTCGGCGGAGACTCTATAGAGTTTCGACAAGGGATTTACCGCTTTCGCCCAGATGGTTCCAAAATGGAATTTATGGGGGCGACTACCAACAATACCTGGGGCTTGGGCTTTTCAGAAAGTTTCGATGTATTTGTTTCTACAGCCAATAATACCCATAGTGCCTTTTGGGCATTGCCTGCAACCTATTTGGAAGGTGTTACCGATATGGAAGGGCGGGAAGTTATTAAGATTGATGGTCATTATGGGGTTCATCCGAATACTCAAAACATTAGGCAAGTAGATGTTTTCGGTGGTTTTACTGCAGCTGCCGGTCATAATCTATATACTGCCCGGAGTTTCCCAAAAGAATATTGGAATCGAGTTGCTTTCGTGTGTGAGCCTACAGCCCATTTGTTGCATAGAGCCATTTTGGAGAAAGCGGGCAGTGGTTTTGAAGAAAAAGACGGTTGGAATATGCTGGCGAGTGCTGATGAATGGGTTTCACCTGTTCATGCCGAAGTTGGGCCAGATGGTGCGCTTTGGGTTTTGGATTGGTACAATTTCATTGTTCAGCACAATCCTACTCCGGAAGGATTCGAGACTGGTACGGGCAATGCCTATTTACAACCCTTGAGAGACAAAGAACGAGGCAGGATTTATCGCATCGTCTATAAAAATGGTCGCAATTCAAAACAGCCAAATTTAAAACAAGACAATCCTAAGGCGCTGATTAAAGCCTTGAAAAGCAAAAACTTGCTTTGGCGAATGCATGCTCAGAGGCTTTTGGTAGAACGGGGTAAGCAAGATGTATTATCTGATTTATTCAAGCTTGTTGAGAATCAAAACACCGACGAAATTGGTTTGAATAGCCCCGCGGTACATGCACTTTGGACGATCCATGGTTTGGGTGCCTTGGATGGTAGCCATCAAAAAGCTTTACTAATTGCAGAGCAGGCATTGAATCACTCAGCAGCAGGCGTTCGCAAAGCAGCCATTCAGGTATTGCCAAGAAATGAAGAAACTTTTGGGAAAATGTTTGCCTCTGATGCTTTTCACGATGAAGATGGGCAAGTACGTTTGACTGCTCTTTGGGCACTCTGTGAGATGGCGGGCATTGATGAAGTTGGTGCTCTTTTATACAAACTCAATCAAGATAGCAATTTTGTAAAGGATCAATGGTTAGCACCAGCTATCTATGTGGCAATGGTTAAACATTCAAACAGTTTGATAAAACACTTGCATGCTGAAGCTCCATCTTTACTAGATTCTATTCCAGATACAGCGCAAGATGCTGTTCATTGGGAATCAATGAATTTAAATGTTGCAGACTGGAAAAACTATCAAATACCAGGTGTTTGGGAAGCATCAGGGATTGAAAGATTTGCAGGTTTTGATGGAGTGGTCTGGTTTCGAAAAACCATCAACCTAAGTGCAAGAGAAGCTAACTCAGCTAGCAAATTATTTTTAGGACCAATTGATGATTCTGACGAAACCTTTATAAATGGTTTGCCAGTGGGGAGCCTTATTCAAAAATGGAAAGTACCGAGGGTCTATGATATCCCAAAGGGACTCCTAAAAACTGGAAGAAATGTAATTGCCATACGAGTTGAGGATACGAATGGCAATGGTGGGTTTCATGGTGAGGTAGAAGATGTTTTTATTCAGTTTGAAAAAAGCCAAAGAAACCTTTCAGGTATCTGGAAATACAAAATTGAAAAAATTTTTGAGGAAAAAGGGGACGCATTTGCTGATGGTGCCACTCCCTTAGAGTTATTTTTAAAGAATTATGGTCCTTATGCCAATCAATTTGCGGCGGAACTGAAAGCCCAAAATGAAAGCCCGGCTGATCAACAAATTTTCCTGAAAACCCTTCCAGGACAAATGCAATATGATCAAAAATCTTTTAGTGTTACTGCTGGTACCACTGTAGAAATTGTATTTGAAAATAATGATGATATGCAGCACAACCTGCTTATTGTAAAACCAGGAAGCCTGGAGGTAGTTGGTGCTGCTGCTGAACATATAGCCAAGATCCCTTCTGGACCAGCCCGGGGTTATATCCCGAATATTCCCCATGTCCTGGCTTCTACTGTTTTAGTAGATCCCGGGCAAACTTTTCATCTGCGTTTTGAAGTGCCAGATGTGCCTGGGGAATATCCATATGTTTGTACATTTCCAGGGCATTGGAAGATGATGAATGGGGTGATGGAGGTTGTTAAAGTTGTCAATTAACTCCGTCTACGATATGGAAAAGCTATTCTTTAAATCTTAAATACTCCGCCTGGCAGACGGAGCTACTTTTATGAAAAAAGCATATATCATCGGAACTTGTGACACAAAATTTGAAGAGCTCAATTTTGTGAAAAATAAAATCAAGAATGCAGGGTTGCCTTGCCTTTTGGTGGATGTTGGGACGACCAAGCATTCATTTCCAACAGATATCTCCAATGCTCAAATTGCTCACTACCATCCATTCCGAAAAAACCTTCTTGAGAAAAACGAAGGTCGTGGAGATGCTGTCATCGCCATGTCAGAAGCTTTGGAAGCGTTTTTATTCCGACAAATGAATATTGGGGGAGTGATTGGCTTAGGTGGTTCTGGTGGTACCTCTTTGATTACAAAAGGATTACGAGTATTGCCAATCGGCTTACCAAAAGTGATGGTCTCTACTGTTGCTTCTGGAAATATAGCACCTTATGTAGGAGCAAGTGATATATGCATGATGTATTCGGTTACTGATATTGCTGGGATAAATCAAATCTCCAATACCATTTTGAGCAATGCTGCCAATGCGCTGATTGGCATGATGCAGGAAGAAATTCCAGACTATACCATCACCAAACCTGCCCTTGGGATGACCATGTTTGGGGTGACGACTCCTTGTGTCAATTACCTTCGAAATGCCTTGGAGAAAGAATACGATTGTTTAGTGTTTCATGCTACCGGTACAGGTGGTCGTTCTATGGAAAAATTGATTGATTCAGGATATATCAAACATGTAATAGACATCACCACCACTGAAGTTTGTGACTTACTGATGGGAGGAATTATGAGTGCAGGAGAGGATAGGTTTGGAGCCATCATCCGTCAAAAAATTCCATATGTCGGGTCTGTTGGCGCACTGGATATGGTCAATTTTGGAGGCATTCTGACTGTTCCGGAAAAATATAAAAACCGACTGCTCTATCAGCACAATTCAGAAGTAACCTTGATGCGCACAACTGTTGAAGAAAATATCCAAATGGGGAAATGGATTGCTGGAAAGTTGAATCAAATGCAAGCGCCCGTTCGGTTTTTTATGCCTGAGAAAGGAGTTTCACTTCTTTCGGTAGCAGGCCAACCTTTTCATGATCCAAAGGCAGATCAGGCCCTTTTTGATACTTTGGAACAGGAGGTGATCCAGGATAAAAACCGGCAATTGATTCGATTGCCTTATGCGATAAATGAAGAAGTATTTGCAGAAAAAATCATTGAAAATTTTAAAGAGCTAACTTTTTCCTAATTTCGACCTCTTATAAAAAAACTAATACGTATGAAACAACTGACCTTTACATTGGCGATAATCCTGTGGACTTGTTCCACCACTTTTGCTCAAAAAAAACAACTGGATCATGAAGAATTGGTCTCCTGGAATCGAATACAGGGAACCTCTTTTTCAAATGATGGAAATTGGGTAACCTATTCTTTAAAAGCAGAAGAGGGAGATGCTGTTTTAAATGTGTGGAATGCACAAACGGAGGTAACCCAAAGTTATGAACGAGGCGAAGGCGCAAAAATTAGTGCGGACAATCAGTTTGTCATATTTAAAATAAAGCCCTATGAAGATACGATTAGGATGCAAAAGCGGCAGAAAGTCAAAAAAGATAAATTGCCAAAAGATACCTTGGGGATTTTGAATTTGAGTACCGGCGAATTGACCAAAATAGCAAATGTCAAATCATTTAAATTGCCTGAAAAGTGGTCAGGCTGGCTGGCTTATCATAAAGAAGTTGAAAAACCGGAAAAGGATACCACAACTGTGGACTCCACCAAGATGGAACCCTTAGATACGACTATAATAGAGATGCCGGATTCCACAAAAACAAAGGCAGGGAAAGGCAAAAAAGACAAGAAGGAAAAAGCAAAAAAAGAAAGCAAAAAGAATGGTACTAAACTGGTCCTCAGAAACCTGGCAACAGGAGAGGAACGAATTGTGGAATTTGTGAAAGACTATGCAATGGCAGAGGAAGGCACCCGGTTTTTGGCAAGAACAACTGGCAAAGATTCTACTTTTTTAGAAGGTGTTTATTTATTTGATTGCAAAAGTGAGGAGCTCAATCCACTGTATACAGGTGAGGGTGAGTACAAAAATCTGACTTTTGACAAAAAAGGCACTCAGGTGGCATTTCATGTCAATCTGGATACACTGGATATGCAAATTGCCCCTTATGGTCTATGCTATTGGAAAGATGGAGCGGAGGAAGCAATGATTTTGGCAGATACACTTTCTTCCTTTTTACCAGAAGATTGGCGGGTCAGCGAAAATGGACGTCCTTCCTTTTCCAGGGATGGCTCCAAATTGTATTTCGGCATTGCACCTAATCCAATTTTACAAGATACGAGCTTACTGGATGATGAAATAGTAAAAGTTGAAGTATGGCATTGGGATGATGCAGTTTTGCATACACAGCAAAACAATCGCTTGTCTCAGGAAAAAAGCAAAACCTATCGAATGGTATGGCATACTGCAGAAAATCGTTTTGTACAGATAGGTGGAATGGAAATCCCGGATGTTCGGCTGGGTGATGAAGGAAACGCGAATATTGCACTGGGGTTCAATCAACTGCCCTATTGGAAACAGATTTCCTGGGAAGGGTTTCCCTATGGCAATGATGCTTACATTGTTGATTTGAAAAATGGTACGCGAAAACAATTTGGTGAAAACATCAAGGGTAGCTTATCCCTGTCTCCAGGTGCGAGTTTTGTGACCTGGTTCAGTAGCCCAGACACTGCCTGGTATGCCTATTCTATCGCAGATGACAAAACGGTTCAGATTACAGACAATTCAAGGGTTTCCTATAGTAACGAAAAACATGACTCCCCTTCTTATCCGGGTTCCTACGGTACTGCAGGATGGTTGGAAGGGGATCGATACGTATTGATTTATGATCGCTACGATATTTGGAAAATTGATGCCACAGGAAGAGACCGTCCTGTAAATCTCACACAGGGAAGGGCAAATCAAATGCGATACCGCTATGTTCGGCTGGATCCTGAGGCTAGATTCATCAATCCTGATGAGCGAATGTTGTTGCATGTATTTAATGAGAAGACTAAAGCTAGCGGCTATGGTTTTTTGAGAATGAATGCAGGAAAACCTGCTACCATTGTCATGGACGATTTTAGTTATTCAAGTCGTCCGATGAAGGCAAAGGATGCAGATAAATTAATTTTTACAAAACAGAGCTTTCAGGTATTTCCCGATTATTTGTATTCAGATCTTTCTTTCCAAAATCCGAAACGAGTCAGTAATGCCAATCCTCAGCAAAGCGACTATTTCTGGGGAAGCAATGAGTTGTATACCTGGACGGACTTAAACGGGAACACACTTACTGGAATGCTCTACTATCCTGAAAATTTTGATCCTTCCAGGAAATATCCAATGATTGTCAATTTCTATGAAAAAAGTTCAGATAGACTACACAGTCATAGACCCCCATCTCCCGGCCGTTCTACCATCAATTATAGTTTTTACATCAGCCGTGGCTATGTTATTTTTAATCCAGATGTGCCCTATCGCGTGGGTTATCCTGGCGAAAGTTGTTTGAACGCTGTTGTGAGTGGTGTAACTGCTTTAATCAATGATGGCTTTATTGACAAGGAGAGAATTGGTGTACAAGGACACAGTTGGGGAGGATATCAAATTGCCTATTTGCTCACAAAAACAGATATTTTCCGTTGTGCTGAATCAGGAGCACCTGTAGTCAATATGTTTTCGGCTTATGGTGGTATTCGTTGGGGGAGTGGTTTGAGCAGAATGTTCCAGTACGAAAAAACACAAAGCCGCATAGGTGGTACTATTTGGGATTACCCGCTGCGTTATTTGGAGAATTCACCTATCTTCTTCCTCGATAAAGTCAATACACCTGTGCTTATCATGCACAACGACAAAGATGGTGCAGTTCCCTGGTATCAAGGCATCGAATATTTTGTAGGCTTGCGTAGACTTGGAAAACCAGCCTGGCTACTGAATTACAATGGCGATCCCCACTGGGCAATGAAGTTCCAAAATCGAAAAGATTTCAATATCCGAATGCAACAGTTTTTTGATCACTATTTAAAGGATGAGCCCATGCCACAATGGATGAAGCGGGGAGTTCCGGCTATTGAGAAAGGAATTAATCAAGGGTATGAGATGAAGGAATGAATAATGAAGGAAGGTATAAAAATTCTTGAAGGAGGCAGTTTTAAAAGGGGTATTGAACCATTTAATTTTTGATTAACCTGGTTTCTTCCTTTTCTAAGCGTTCAACCAATTTTTGTTTTAAATCTCTAACTTGATCTATCAAAGGTTGAATTTCATCACTTTTAAATTTGTCTCCTGCTTCTTTTGATTCTTTAACCAATTCAGTAGCTTTCTTAAGATGTTTATTGGCCTTTATTAATTTTTCTTTTGTAATCATGATATAGACATTTGAAAAATAAGTTATTTCATTTTTTGAAGAAATACAAGTTCTTCCTCTAATTCAGTTAAATGTTCAATTGCTGCTCTTAAAATTTCAGTTTCCCGTTCATCCAGGGGTTCATCTTTGTAATAGAGTTCCAACATTATTTCTTTATAATATTCTATTTCTCCCTTTACTTGGATGATTCTTTTTTCTCTTTCTGAAAGCATGTTTTCCTGTTCACTAAAGATTTAAGCATTTAGAATAACTTTGCTTGTCCATTGTCTTCCAGGTCAAATTCAATGGTATCGCCAGCTTGTAATTTTTCCTCACCTGAACCGGCGGCTGGAGTGGCTTTTTCTTCTACAACTTCTTTTACTCCTGTCACCTTGTTATCTGCAAGTTTATTACCTAAAGATTTCCAGCCTTTGACATCAATAAAGTCATCAAAGTCTAACACTCCCGCCATTTTTTTATTGTTGATTTTGGTGGAATAATTCAGCTTTACATTTGGAGTGGTGGTTGCAAATAGCAACTTGGACATTCGATGCTCAGTGATGAAATTGAAGCGTTGCTTGGGTTTATTGGTTTCTATCTTGAAGCGCTTGACGATTGACCATTTTTTGTTACCGTCGTAGTATAACGCACTCACTATAGCTTCCGGATCAAATTTTCCAATCCAGATGACATCTTTGGCTTCGTAGCGATTGGTTAATTCGTAATCGGTAATTTCATAGGAACCGTCTTTGTAAATCACCAAAATTTGATTGCCTGTGTCGAAAGCTCCCAGGTAGGTACCCCGCTCTTCTGTGTTTAATCGACCACTCACCGAATCCATCCAGATTTTGATAGCGCCAAGGGTAGATTGTCCAACTTCCTTCTGGGTAATTTTTCGGACAGGATATCTGGTTACGATGTTTCCTCCTGAACCACGCCCCTTAATCGCCAATTCGCCAAAATCGAAATCAAATAATTTCTTTTTAGCACGACAACCTTGTGATAGTTGAATGGTCACAACTTCTGCTTCACCGTTTGGATTGGAAGTAAAATAGAGCACCTTGGAATTTTTGGTGCCTTTAGTTAAATCATAATCTCGATCTCGAGTGATGGCAGTCACATTGAAGCGTTTGCCCATTGAACGACCGGATTTGCCATCCACGTAAATCAAATTATAGGTTGTACGGTCATCTCCTTTTTTCCAAACAGCAGTGTGAATGATATTCTTTCCTACAAAGACCTTGTCTGAAATTCGGACGACTTTGAATTTGCCATCTTTCATAAAGCAAATGATGTCGTCAATGTCAGAGCAATCACAGACAAATTCGTCTTTCTTCATGCCCGTGCCTATGAATCCTTCTTTTGCATTGATATACAATTTGGCATTATTGGCGACTACCTGGGTGGCGCGAATGGTATCGAAAGAAGTGATTTCAGTTTTGCGTTCTTTTCCTTTACCATATTTTTCAAGCAGGTTTTCAAAATACGCAATGGTGAAAGCAATCAGGTTTGCCAAATCCTTTTTGACTTGCTCCAGCCCCGCTTCAATTTCTGCAATCCGTTCATCTGCCTTGAAAGAATTGTATTTGGAAATGCGCTTAATTTTGATTTCTGTAAGTCGCACGATATCATCCTCTGTCACATCCCGCATTAAAGTGACACGTCCATCTCCTTTTTTGGCAGGATCTTTTGGCGTGGCGACGTATTTTTTCAATTCACGATCTATGGTCTCAATCACGGCTTCCCAGGTCTCACATTCTTCAATTTCGCGGTAAATTCTGTTTTCAATAAAAATCTTTTCTAAACTCGCGAAATGCCACTTTTCTTCAAGCTCGGCTTTTTTGATTTCCAACTCCCAGCGGAGCAATTCTTTCGTACTTTCCGTACATATGCTTAAAATTTCTTCTACAGTTGTAAAAACTGGCTTGTCATCTACAATCACACAAGCATTGGGAGAAATAGAAACTTCACAATCTGTGAAAGCATATAGGGCATCCATGGTCACATCGGGCGAAATACCAGGAGCCAGCTCCACCAAAATTTCTACTTCAGCTGCAGTATTGTCTGTAACCTTCTTGATTTTTATTTTGCCCTTGTCATTGGCTTTGACAATATTGTCCTGAAGCCCAGTAGTCGTTACACCATAAGGTAAGTCCTTGATAACCAAGGTGTTTTTGTCCAATTTTTCTATCCTGGCACGTACTTTTACTCTCCCCCCTCGCTTTCCATTATTGTATTCACTGACATCAATCAATCCACCTGTATCAAAATCCGGATATATTTTCACTCGTTTGCCTTCCAATATTTTTATGGAAGCCTTGATCAATTCGATAAAATTGTGAGGCAATATTTTTGTAGAAAGTCCCACTGCAATTCCATCTGTTCCCTGTGCCAGCAACAATGGAAATTTCATTGGCAAATTGACAGGTTCTTTTTTCCGCCCATCATAGCTGATTTGCCATTCAGTTGTTTGGGAATTGAAAGCTACATCAAGCGCAAACTTGGTCAACCTTGCCTCAATATAACGTGGTGCCGCAGCCCTGTCTCCTGTTCTGTTATCTCCCCAGTTCCCCTGACAATCAATCATCAAATCTTTTTGTCCCAATTTTACCAATGCATCGCCAATTGCAGCATCCCCATGCGGATGATACTGCATGGTTTGTCCGATGATATTGGCTACTTTATGGTACCGTCCATCGTCCATTGCTTTCATAGAATGCAGAATCCGCCGCTGTACAGGTTTACAACCATCTTCAATAGAGGGCACTGCACGCTCTAGAATCACATAAGAGGCATAATCGAGGAAATAATCCTTGTACATGCCTTTGAGTGAAATGATATTCTGTCCATCGCCATTTGGGTGTTGGCCATTATTTGTAGGAGTTCCGTTAGAACTGGAAGTGTTTTTTTTCGTATCGTCCATATTTGATAATGTAGCTCCGCTTGCAGGGCGGAGAAGCCTCATTTAATAATGCGTCGCAAAATTTTCGACAAAGTTACAATTTACAAAAGTACGGAAAAAATTGAAATATATAAACAAAAAGTTTTCAAAATTCTTGATTTTGAAAACTTTTTGTTTTATTTCCTTTTATTTATAAAGGCTGCTAACCTTTCCTCTACATTCTTCCGAATATTCATATAAAACAAAGCATAATCATACATGTGGTAATTGCCTCTAGGCAGGAGCATCGCTCTATATTTGATGTGCTTAGGTTTGGAGATGTAAAGAAAACCGTCTTTTCTTGCCTGGGCGCTAACCTCTTCCAAATCTGGTGAAGAAAGCCCAGTGCAAATCATTGACATAGGTTCTTTTCCCCACATGGCATCCCAGTTTATTTTTTGATGCTCATAATTGATAGATACAGCTCCGAGGTTTAGGTTTTCTGGTGCTCGTTTCAAGCTTCTTTTCCAGGTCAATGGATTGACTACAAAGGGACTTTTAGAGACACATTTTTCCCAACGACCTTTACCGTCAGGAGTAGGGTACCAATGCTCCCGTCGTTCTAACCTTTTAGGTGGTTTGCCACCTTCTACAAAAGTTCCCCATGCAATGGCACAACCAGTATCTGTGGGACTGTCACAGGGTTTGATATTCTTCAAGGTCGTTCCAAATTTATCTTTAGGAAACCGAAGTCCAATAGGATAGGCTGCTACCATTTGCTTGAAAAGTGAAGTGTTTTCAATTTTCTCTTCCAACAATCGGATGGCGTGGAGGGTGCCCTGACTATGGCTTGCTATAAAAAAAGGGCGTCCTTGATTCCACGTTTTAATGTACTCATCAAAAGCAGCTTCCAAATCTCCATAAGCCAATTCAAAGGCTTTTCGACTGTTTTTTCCACCCTCCAAAAAAGAATAAAAAGTGGCTTGGCGATATCGAGGTGCAAAAATTCTGCAACATGAATTGAACACAGAAGCTTGACCAGGGATGATCATTTCATCCACGAAGATTTTGGAATTGTGATGGGAAAGCGGAGCATTCCAATTTTTTTTTCCAAAAAAAGTGGTGGGATGAAGGAAGAATACATCTGCTTGTGGTGCTTCTGTAGAAGGTTGGATTCCAGCTGGTGTAAAATAGGACTTGTCTTCAATCTCAGGATGAGCTGCCCAATTATTTAAGTCTCTGTAATCAGGAGCAGGTGGAGCAGGAAAGTTTTCAAAACGATCTGTAGGTTTGATAGTCTCAACCCATGCCAGCCATTTGGTAATTTGAGTTTTTGCTTTTTGGGCTTTCCTGATTGTTTGGGTGATAGAAGAAAGAAGTTTCATGTTTTGTTAATGAATTTTGAGAAGTGAAAGATTTGAAAAAATCTTTCACTTCTCAAAATTCATTAACGCAGAAGCGTCACATCCCCCGTAATCTTCCTCACTTCTTCCCCACATTTCACTTCAATCGTATACACATAAACTTCTGACTGTGAGTCTTTTTCCTCAAACCTACCATCCCATCTGTCGGTAATGCGCTCACTATCAAAAACTTTTTGCCCCCAGCGATTCCAGATGCGCATATTGATGGAATTGTTGTTGCCGTCAAATAATTTTTCCAGTTGCTCGTCTTCAATGACGCCAAACCTATCGTTCATACCATCATTATCAGGAGTGAATACATTTGGTATTTTGCCTTCCAAAGCTTGAACACCGCAAGCCGGAAGTACCTGTAAGTTTAATTCATAGGAATTAGTACATCCGTCAGCATTTGAGATAAGGACTTGATAAATAGTCGAATCCCCTGCAGGTGTGAAAACTGGGTTGGAGCAAGTATCGCAATCAACCACCCCGGTTCCGTTTAGAACTGACCAAACGTAGGTTAGATTTCCAGGCAATTGATTTTGAAATACGAAATTTTCGCCATCTGGAACACAGCCAAAAGCTTCTAAACTAACGGATGGCGTATCCGCTACCACCACAATGTATGTATGACTACTGTCACAACCCATTAAATCAGTAGGGAGATCAAAAGAAGTATGTGAAACATCAAATTCATCTACATAAACACCCGGTTCACCTGGAATTCCTGTTGAGTCCCCTTTGCAAACGATTAAGTCACTGCTACCAAAAGTACCTTGCACAAAGACTTGTACTGTAACAATTGTATCACAGCCAGAGGCATTTGGAAGTGTTGCGGTGACGATTGTTTCCTGACTGACCAAGGTTCCATAGACATTCTGGACATCTCCTTCGCAAATCGTAAGAACCGAATCAATTTTTGTGAGTAAATCAATGCTAATATTGACCGCATCAATTCCCTCACAACCATTATTATCCGTCACAGTCAGATTATAGGTTTCATTTTGGGTAATTGTTACTGTTTGATTTTGTAAGGAGGGATCTGTAATTCCACTTCCTGACCAATTATAAGACATGCCGGGTGAGGCAACCAAGGTAATTTCGCTTCCTTCGCAAATCGTCGTGTCATTTGTTATGATACCGGGGAGGTTGGGAACAATAATTTCCTGGGTAGTTTCAATGACACAGCCCATTCCATCGTCATCTGTCAAAGTATATTCAAATTCTACTGGAATATCTCCTGTATTATTGAAATTAAAAGTAGTCATGGCAGTATTTGCTGTAGTAATATTAAAAGGAGGATCCCAGGAGTAAGTATGTCCAGGAATGTTAGCAATACCGATGTCCTGATTTACTCCCGAGCAAACTGTCAAGGGTGCCAATTCATTGGTAATTAAGCCAGTCGGGCTAATCACCTCCTCTTCACAAACACAATTTTGATTGGGATCGATATAGGCAATGAGATCGCAAATTTGATCATAATCGACATTCAGGTTGCCCATCATAGTCACCAGAGCACCTTGTGCTACAGGATCTGTATGGGTGCTTGTCAACAACAAAACATCTCCTGCTGAAGGAACCCCATTGTTGTCGTTATCCAGATAAAATTCTACCACCAGTGGCTGCTCTGTATCACTTCCATTGTTTACAATACTCAAGTTGTAGGTAGCAATGCCATTGACCATGTTGACGATGAAATTCTGAAGCAAAAAATCTGGATTCGTTGTATTGATTTCAATGGTAGAACTACCGGTTTCTGCCAATACTTCACAAAGCGTTCCATCTGCTACACAAATCGCTTCCTGTTTTTGAACGGCTTTTACCTGAATCAAATGTTGAACATCGCAATCGTCCATTACACCAAAACCACCCACTGTCAAGTCAAAATTTATCAAGGAGCCAGCGCCTAAACTCGGAGTAATTGACCATTTCAAGGTCTCAGAACCATTTGAGGTATCGATGATTGGATTGCTCAGACTTGCATTAGCGCCTGGCATATAGGAACCTGGTACATAATTTACTCCTGGAGGTAAAATGATAAAAATAGAATCGCTATCCAGAGTTACCCCACTTGCAGACATATTGACGCTAAAAGTGAAATCGTCTCCGCAAGCTACAGTTTGAGGTACGAGTGGAACAATATCAATAGTTGCAATATAAGGAGGGACAACTCCGGTAATGTGAATTGGATCACTCGCCTTACTCAAAATATTTGTCGGGATATCACAATTTTGTTCTCCGGTAGCTTTGAAAATCAATTGGGAAGCGGAAATAAAACCACATTCTGTCAAGCCTTTGAAACGTATGGATACAGAATGATCCGGAGATTGATTAAATCCTTTCAGACCTGCTTCCTCCAAATCCGTATTGAGTTGTGAAAGATTCCATTGCATATTTCCTCCTCCCAAATCTACAGGATCCGGAATACTTTGCCATGGGGCGCCAGTTGGGAAAGAAATTTCTGCCGTTCCTGGTGCGATGATGAATCCTGCCGGAATAATTACATCCAGAATGATGTCATAAACCGTCCCAATCTGGGCATTGAATATTTCAACTGTGTGGTATTGTATCGTATCACAAAGATCAACTGGAGTAGGAGGATTCATCAGGTCCATTTCAATTTCGCCGGGCGGAGAATCGGCGGTAAGTGTGATTTGACCTTGCCAGCAGGGATTACCGCTGCCCTCATATGTTTCACAATTCCAACCAAATAAGACAGTTAAGGTTTCGTTGTCACAACTGGCATTTTGGGCAATGAGCTGAAATGTATTATTGGCTCCTGGATCATAATTCCCTATTTGGAAAAAACCATTTGCAAAAGGCACATTTGCCCCCGTTGTTAAGTTAATCAATGCAAAATCACTTAATAATCCAGAATTCGAAATAGGTTGTATCCAAACATTTGGAGCAGGATCATTAAAACCTGTAAGGAAACTTATGAGATCCAACTCCCATTCTGCCGTATTGTCCAGGCTTATATAATGGGTGTTGTCTGGAAAAATATCCAACTGTGGACGCAAGGGGCGGAAAGTACCAAAACCATTGATAATTGTATCCACCGGGTTTTCTTCGGGGATGCTGTTTGCCAAAGTGACGATGGCATGTACATTTAAAGCCTGGCTTGCGTGTTCCTGGCAGGGCATTTCCCAAAGATGTCTAAAACGCATGCTAAATCCTTCATCCAGCAATGGATCCTGGAATTCATCGACATCAATGTCGTAATAAACACCTGCAAGGTTTGCGTCAAGGGGAACATCTGTATAAATAGTGTTTCCTCCCTGCAATTGAAGGAAAACCAACTCAGATTCCAATAAACTGATACTTGGGTCAAAACTATAGAGCCAATCCTCTAATACAGCAAAATTTCTAAACTCAAAAGGAAAGAAATTGCCAGTTCCCAAAACAAAATCAAATCTGGTGCCTCCAGGAGAATCAGAAGCTTCACAAGGAGGCATATTGTACAATCCCGGAGAAATTAAGTATCGATATCCTGAAAGCTGCCAGGGAAGTGATTGGCAATTGCAAACAAACGGATTCAGTTGAAATTGACCAGTATTGTTGAAGAAACCGACACTGGTCCCTGTTCTTAAATTGACCACTCTTGGGGAGCCAAACTCTACCACATTGTAGCGAATTTTATGATGTGCTGTAAAAATTAATGAATCTGCTTCTTCATAAACAAAATCTGTGGGAATATCGCAACCCAAAGCATTCAACAAAGCAGGTGAAATACTGTAGGAAAAAGTCATAAACAGCACCTCGTCCAGCACATTTTCAGGGCGGGTATTTGGTTCAACCAATCTGGCGTAAAGGGTATCAAATACAGCTGGAGCGCCTAATTCGCATTC
The DNA here is from genome assembly GCA_041941305.1 of Saprospiraceae bacterium. GTDB lineage: Bacteria > Bacteroidota > Bacteroidia > Chitinophagales > Saprospiraceae > JANSWP01. The sequence goes on along the minus strand of JBGTQJ010000007.1, from coordinate 108,220 downwards.
ATAGACATTGCCAGTACTGGCATCTACAATTCTCAAACTAGCACCAAGGTTCTCAAAACCGTTTTGTTGTGTCATGAGGAAACGATTGGCTTCAAAATTCAAAGCCTGGAAACCTTCAATGCCATCATCTATGGTATGTGCTTCAAAAGAAACAGTAATGGTTCCATTCTGTAGGGTGCCCCCTGGAATATCCATATGGACGGTTCCTGCCAGGCTTGTTTGGATTGTATCTCCTGCCATCGCTCTGTCTTGTCGAATTTGATTTAAATCCAACACACCACCTGGGTCTGCAAATCGATTGTCATCATTATCTGCCAAACCCAGATTGGTTCGAAAGAAGTCCATTTCATAATCCAGCCAACCAACAATCGTATCAAAACAAATCGAATCAGAAGGACAATCGTAAACCAACTCAAACTCCTGACATTCCTGAATCCCACAGGCATTATTGTTCAAAGTATCCAGATTAATGGTAGTAATGACAGACATTGGGGCAATTTGAGGTAAACCAGCTGCGGTACATATTTCTAAAATTGGACAATCGGTCACAAAAACGGTATCGCATTCTGGCAACTCAAGGCAATCATCATCACAATCCCATGTGACCAGAAAATCTGAGCTTACATTAAAAACACCTATTGGCATTTGGTATTCTAATGTAACAACAGAAGTGCCATCCGGGAGATCCGTTTGGGTCGTATTAAATGGTGCTTGTCCCCCTAAAATTACCGGAGAATTTCCCCAGCCCATTCCGCAAGGTAAATTGAAGTCCAATGTCAGGACTCCGTTGGAATCTACGAGCATGGAAGAAGACAGTTCATAGTTCATCAGATAAACCCCATCATCCATCAAAGGCTCTCCAATATTATAAGTGATAGAGTCAACCATTAGGGTAGGTACTCCTCCCACCGTATTGGATCCACTGCCTCCCACCTGGTCTCCTTCCGGGCAGGATTTTTCATAATTAAAACCATAAAACCAAAGAGGATAAGGACTGGAGCAACCTACAGCACAGATGTGCACATCCCAGTAAAGTGTAATAGATTCATCTGGACCTAAAATTGGAAGAATGACCGTTCCGGCATCGAATAAAGCCAAATTGGTGGTACAATCTTCAAAAACTACAGCAAATGAATAAACGGCATCAATTGGATTTACTAATCCAGCACTGTCTATTCTAAAGCTTTGGTCTGCAATGCCCATTACACCATCGCCATTGTGGTTGATATTGACCCAGATATTGGTTGCAGGTTGACTACCATGGTTGGTAATCTGAATGCCTTGTTGAACGGGCTCTCCTCCACAATAATCTGTGGGTAGCTCAACAATAGGTTCAAATTCCAAATTTGGATTATCCTGACTGGGAGCAAGGTTGATGCTTGCGCTTACAGTTTCTGTTTGACAAACCATGCCATTACAGCCCCAACTCACAGAAATGGTGGAGTTGACTACACTCATATCAAAGCCACAGTCGGTTATTAGTATCTCTTGGGTAAGGGTAATTTCTTCGTTCAGTTCAAACAAGTCATCCCCATCACCGAAGTTTTGGAAATCAGTTCCTGTAAGCATGACTTCGTAATTGGTAGGAGTAGCGTTGGAGACCATTCCCAGGTCTGTGGTAATATCAATTCCACTATTGTTCTGATCTGTTACGGTTACTTTTGAGAGGGCTCCAAGGCGGGTATTGGTAAAAGTAATGGTTCTGATAATGACATCTCCCTTGGTTCCATTTGCCAGGGCATTTGTGATATTCGTTATTAAAACCAGGGGCGTTTCGATGATGTAGGGAATGGTCGTTTCACTTTTGGTACCTCCATCGTAATTTACAGTATAGGTATTGGTAAACAATGTACCATTATTGATGGCATCAATCAAACTACAATCCGTTTGGGCTTGAAACTGGAAAGTTTGAATTGCTCCTGGTTCCATTTCAGGTAGGGAAAAAACTGGAACATTTAAATTGGAAACGTCACTTTCGCTTGCTGTGACAACGCTCGAAAGGATATACAATAATCCAGAGGGCATATCTGAGGATACCGTCACGTTTTTGATAGTGTCTTGAAGGTTGTTGGTCACAGTTACCTCAAAGGTCGCTGAATCACAGACGCTTAAATCATCTGGGTTTACATAAGATATATTGACCATTTGAGCATAAAGTGGGAAGCTAAAAAGAGCAATAGAGAGTAACATTAGGGAAATGCGGAGAGCACGCTTCATAGGAATCAGTTTTGAGTGAATAGGATGTGTTTATGTGTTCACGTATTCAAGTGTTCAAGTGTTTTCTCAGGACTCGAAGACTTGAATACCCGAACTAAGCTTGTTTAAAGTTTAAAACAAACTCTAAACAGACTTGTATGTATTTCAATTACCTTCAGTTTGTAATCAAGCAGCAGGAAAAGTAATTAGACAATTCTAATACAAAAGCGCAATTTTTATTTCCAAACTTTTTTGGAGATTGAATGAATATTTTGCGAGTAATCACCCTTGCCCCAAGGGGAGCTGCCTGATAAGGCTGAGGGGGATTTTTCTAAAAAAAGCGCTTAATTTATAAAGGGGACTAAATGAAATCATCTAGAACCCTTATTTGAATCACAATTTTAGATGATAAAACTTGAAATACTTCTCAGGTCTAAATTTATCAATTAAACCTGAAAAGAAATGATTTTCCACTTTTGTTTGCGTCATCTTTTTTGCGAAAAGTCAGGTTTCAGGTTTAGTTTACATTGGAGAGATGCCCTGGAGAAATATTTCGTTGTTTGAGATTTCGAAAAATGGTGAAATATTCAATTCAACCAATCCATCCAATTATTTTAGCGACTCCATATATAGGTGTGATTAAAAAATAACAAGAATTATCATTGAAAAATCCAATTCAACCTTTCCTTCAAAATCAATCCTTCTTTATCCTGGATGGTGCATTGGCAACTGAAATGGAACGCCGGGGGGCGGATCTAAACGATTCGCTTTGGTCCGCTAAAATGTTGCTGGAATCTCCAGAATTGGTTCGGGAAGTGAGTTATGATTATTTTGTTGCAGGGGCTGATGTTTCGGTTTCTTCAACTTACCAGGGTACTTTTGTGGGTTTTCAAAAAAAAGGACTGACAGAAAAGGAAACCATCCAATTATTTCAGAAAAGCGTAGCATTGGTTCAGCAGGCACGAGATAAATTTTGGGAAAATGACCAGCATCGAAAAAATCGCCTGAAACCTTTGGTGGCAGCTTCCATTGGTCCATATGGTGCTTTTTTGGCAGATGGCTCGGAGTATTCCGGAGATTATGATTTGAGTGTAGATGAATTGATGGATTTTCATAGAAGACGAATGCGGGTTTTGGTTGATTGTCAACCCGATTTATTGGCTTTTGAAACCATTCCCAACATCAATGAAGTCATTGCATTGACTGAATTGTTGGGGGAGTTTCCAAATATGACTGCCTGGATGAGTTTTAGTACAAAGGGGAAAAAACAACTAGCAGATGGAACCCCTTTTGGAGAAGCTGTTTCAATTGCAGCAAAATCTGAGCAAGTAATCGCTTTAGGCGTCAATTGTTTGCCTCCTGAAAATGTACTAGCCTTATTACATACTGCAAATTCAGTGACATCAAAACCCTTATTGGCTTATCCAAATAGTGGCGAAAAATGGGATGCCCAAAATCATTGCTGGCTTCCAGATTCAGAAAAAGGAGATTTGTCAACTTTAGCTAAAGCATGGTTTGCTGCTGGTGCAAGATTAATCGGAGGCTGTTGTCGAACCGCTCCGAAAGACATTAAAGCGATTCGGAAATCCCTCATAACAGCAATTCCGTAGAAAAAAGACTTGAATTTCTTCCAAATAAAGCATCCTGTCAATGCTCAAAAATTACTTTTACACCTTCCTTTCAACAAATATTTTAAATATGCGATTTTGCTTTATTCTTTACCTTTTTGTTTTCATCATAAATACTACAATCGGTCAAAGCGATTATTCCATCAATGAGGAAAAAATTGAAAAGATTGATGATTTGCTGAATCAGATGCATGAAAACGACCAATTCAATGGAACTGTACTGCTTGCTGAGGGTGACGATATCATTTATGAGAAGATCTTGGGCTATTCAAATATTGAAAAAAAGGAAAAATTGACTGTGGATGCCTCATTCAGATTGGCTTCTGTCAGTAAACAATTTATTGGAATGGCCATCATGATATTGAAGGAGCGGGGAAAATTGGATTATGATGATGATATTCAAAAACATCTTCCTGAATTGCCTTATGCAGGCGTGACGATTCGGCATTTGCTCTGGCATACAGGAGGCTTGCCTGATTATATGAACTTGTTTGAGCAAAACTGGGATACAGAAAAGCCGGATGAAAAAAGAAAGATGGCTTACAATGCAGATGCAGTCGCACTTTTTGCCAAACTCAACCCCAAGCCTGATTTCCCCCCTGGTGAAAAATGGGCCTATAGCAATACAGGATACGTCTTTCTTGGAGAGATTGTCGAGCGCGCCTCCGGGCAACCCGTTGCTGACTTTATTCAAAAAAATATATACGACCCACTCGAAATGACCCACTCCCATGTTTTTCAAACCAATGATAAGTTCAATCCAAAACAGCGGGTTTATGGCTTCAATTATTCAACCAACAAAGCGGGGTTTGAAGTAAACGACTGGACCTATATCAATGGTATGATTGGAGACGGAGGTTTGTATTCTTCTGCTCGTGACTTATTGAATTGGAGTCAGGCATTAGATACAGAAAAATTAGTAAAGAAAAGCACGCTTGAGGAAGCCTTTACTTCTGGTAAACTCAATAACGGGGAGGAGACTGGATATGGTTTTGGTTGGGGCGTCAACAAAACTGAATCTGGAGAAAAGGTGGTTAGCCATTCAGGTGGATGGGTAGGATTTCGAACATATATTTCAAGAATGCTGGATAGCAAAATGACTTTTATTTTCCTTACCAACCATTCCAGTCAACATTTGAGAATGGTGATGTCTGGAGTTCGGAATATTCTAAAAGGGGAGTCCTATGAAGTTCCCAAAATGGCAATTTCAAAAATTATTGCAAAAACTATTGAACAAAAAGGAATTGAAGCTGCTACCGAGCAATATTGGGATTTGAAAGAAAATGCTTCGGATGAATATGACTTTGCTGAAAACTTATTGAACAACTTGGGTTATCAATATTTGAATCAGGAAAATTATGATGCCGCAGTTGCCGTTTTTAAATTGAATGTAGCAGCTTATCCAGAATCGTTCAATGTTTATGATAGCCTGGGAGAAGCTTATTTAGAATTGGCAAAGAAAAACTATGCTAAATCTGTAGAAATCAATCCAGGCAATGGAGGTGGACGTGAAGTTTTGGAAAGTTTGGGGGTAGAATTAGAAGAGGTGAAAGTTTCGGAAGCAATTTTAGAAACCTATGTTGGAGAATATGAACTTGCTCCAACGTTCATTGTCACGGTTACAAAAGAAGGCAATCAGCTATTTGTACAAGCTACTGGACAACCCAGGTTTGAAGTATTTCCAGAGACAGAAAACAAGTTTTACCTGAAAGTTGTACAGGCTCAAATCACCTTCAATAAAAATGATGAAGGGGTGGTTGAAAGCTTGACTATGGATCAAGCGGGGATGAGCCAGGTAGCTAAGAAGCGATGAAAATATTTTGCTAATTTTTGGTGAGTTCCAAACTCACCAAAAATTAGCATGAAACCAATAATACCATGTCTACAACTTTCTTCCCTACTCCCGAAGACTTTCGAAAATGGTTGGCTGAAAATCATGAATCAGAAACCGAACTCTGGGTAGGTTATTACAAGAAGCACACAAAACTTCCAAGTATGAACTGGTCAGAATCGGTAGACCAGGCCTTGTGTTATGGCTGGATTGATGGTCTTCGAAAAAGCATAGATGACAAAAGCTACAAAATCCGGTTCACTCCTCGCCGACCGACCAGTATATGGAGTGCTGTCAATGTCAAAAAAATTGAAGAATTAACGAAGGCAGGACTCATGATGCCAGCTGGCATTGAAGCCTGGAACAAACGGAGAGAACACAAAACCCAAATCTATTCATATGAGCAAGTAAAAGCCTCAGAATTGTATAAAGCTTATGAAAAAAAAATAAAAGCCAGTCCAAAAGCCTGGGAGTTCTTTGATGCGCTTGCTCCTTCCTATAAAAAGAACACTGTTTTTTGGGTCATGAGTGCTAAACGAGAAGAGACAAGATTGAGACGATTACAGATATTGGTTGAATCTGCGGAGCAAGGTTTGATGGTTCCGCATTTAAGGAAGAAATAATACCCTTTGTGAAAGGGAAAAAGTTCAACAAGTTGTTACTACTTTCTTAAAGAAGCATTAAACAGCCCCAACTTCTAATTTTGGGGCAAGCTTTTAGCGATATTTGCATATTGCAACAAGTGCTTAAGGAACTAAATTTTGAAAAGGTAATGCGGCTTCTTTTGCACCTACCCTTCGTTACTCGTCGTTCAGGCAGCTTTCCCGATAGCTATCGGGATCTTTACTTCTCGTGCCTCGGTTAGGTGCAAAATACGCTCCCATAACCTATCCATAACTTAATTCCTCATGCACTAGGGTTTAGCGGTTTTGTCTTTAGTGGAACAGTCCAGGTTTTAGTTTTAGGTTTCCAAATTAAGTTCAAGCTTCCAAAATGTCTAAAAAACATCGCCAATTAGCAGCTATCGTTTTTACTGATATTGTAGGGTATTCCAAATTGATGCGGGAAGACGAGGAAAAAGCTGCCCAAATGAGAGCGCGTCACCGTATGGTATTTGACAGCCTCACTCCCAAATATGGCGGCAAAATATTGCAATATTACGGAGATGGCACCCTGAGCATTTTTCAAAGTTCTGTGGCTGCTGTAGAGTGTTCCGTAGAAATGCAAAAGGCATTTCAGCAGTTGCCCATCGTTCCACTAAGAATAGGTGTTCATACCGGAGATATTGTTTATAGCGAGGAGGAAGTTTTTGGAGATGCCTTGAATACCACTTCCAGAATTGAAACCGTATGCATTCCCGGCGGCATTTTTATTTCTAATAAGGTTTATGATGATATTAAAAACCACTCTTCGATACGTGCAAAAAGAGTTGGAGGCTTCCAATTTAAGGGCAATGATGATTTTACAGAAATATATGCCGTAGAATCGAAAGGGATCCCTTTCCCTACAGATCCACAACTTTCCCATTTGAAAGAAAGCAAAGCGAAAATTGTAAACGTCAACTCAGCAGTTTTACCTCCAAATAGTGTTTTTCATAGGAATCTTAAAAAATTATCTCAAGTTGCGATTGTGTTGATTGCATTGATGTCCATCTTTTATTTCAGTAACAATTATTTTATCCAAAAAGAACCCAGCTACCTTGCTGCTGTACCAGACTCCGATCAGGTTTCTATTGCTGTTTTACCCTTTTCTAATTTTAGTGAAAACAAAGAGGATGAATATTTCAGTGATGGCATTACAGAAGATATTCTGACAGTACTTTCCAATATCAAGGATTTTAGAGTGATCTCCCGAACATCTGTCATGCAGTATAAAAACACTGAAAAAAGCATTCGAAAAATAGGGAGAGAACTAAATGCAACTCATATTCTGGAAGGCAGTGTTCGAAAATCAGATAATAAAGTACGGGTGGTTGCCCAATTAATTGATGCAAGAAGTGATACCCATCTTTGGGCGGATACTTACGATCGGGAAATGACCGAAATTTTTCAAGTGCAAAGTGAAGTGGCAGAGCAGATTGCGGGAATGTTAAAAGTAGAGTTGAGTCCGGAAGATTGTGAAACGATTGATAGAAGACCTACGGAAAACCTGCAGGCTTACGAATACTATTTGCAAGGAAGAAAATTTTACACCAACTATGATGAGAAAGATAATGATATCGCGATTCAACTTTTTGAAAAAGCATTAGAAGTTGATTCTACCTATGCTTTTGCTTATGCAGGGTTGGGAGATGCCTTGAGTCAAAAAGCGAATTATAGCAATGGGGATCCCGAATTATTGAATACAGCCAAAAAGATGAGTGAAAAAGCAATTGAAATAGATGGCAATAGTTCGGAAGGATATAAAGCATTGGGCTTGTCTTATCATTATCAGGGAGATACCCAAAAAGCGTTGGAATCTTATTATCAGGCAGTTGAAATAAACCCCAATAATGAAATGGCAATTTCGAATATTGCACTCATTTGCCAGGAAGAAGGAAAATTTGCAGAGGGAATAAATTGGGCTGAAAAAGCTATGAAATTGAATCCTCAACATCAAATGCCCTTTATACGCCTTTCTGAGCTGTACGAATCCATCGGTTTGGATGAAGAAGCAGAAATGGTACTAAACGAAGGAATTGAATGGAATCCCGACAGTGAAGAATTAAATTTTAAATTGGGCAATCTTGAATTGAAAAAGAATCAATTGGAGAAGGTAAAAGAAAAGGCTGCTAACCTGGCGATGATAAAGCCTGAATCTCCAACTGCCCCTTTTCTTCTTGGAAGAGCTGCCTTTTTTGAAAAGGATTATGAACAAGCCAAAAAACATTACCTAAAAGCTAAAGAGTTGGCCAATAAAAAAGATGCTTCAAAAAAGCATTGGGATATTGAAATAGAGATGGCATTTCTAGATACTAAACTAAATCCCGATTCGCCCAATGCTCCACATCTCGAAGAACTATTATCAGATTTGCACACCAAGGAAGTCAAACATCCAAAAAAGCAGATCCAAGTTACAATTGCAGCTGTCTATTCTGCCTTAAACAATGAAGAAAAGGCAATTGAATATTTAAATAAGGCGATCAAACAAGGATTCCTGGATTACCAAATGTTGGATAACCATCCTCTTTTTGACGATCTTAAAGAAAAGAAGGTTTTCAAAGACATTAAAAGAGAAGTGCAAAGAAAAGCTGAGGAAATCCAAAAGAAAGTCAGCAAAAAAATCAGCTGATAATAATTATTGATTCCCGCCGGGTAATTTTTAGTCATTTGAAGAGATTAATAGAACCAGGTATGCTTATTCAAATTGAAATATGATTGAATAGAATTCTGATGTTTTTCACAAATCTCAAAAAATGACAAACTCCAAAAACGATTCCGAAACTCAAAAAGAAGTCCAACTCGTTTCCCCCTACAAAATCCAAAGAACCATTGGCTATCTGGGGATTTTACTACCTGTTTTGGTAGCAATAGGTGCTATCATAGTAGACAATTGTGATGGCATTCTTAGGTCGGTAAGTGCTTATTATCATGCAAAATATACAGGTGCTGTCTTTGTAGGAGTGCTAGGTGCAATGGCATTGTGTTTTTATGCTTACAAGGGATATGAGCCAGAAAAAGGAGAAAAGCTGAGTGATGATCTGGCAGGCACAATAGTTTGCATATTGGCTTCTCTGGTGGCATTATTCCCCACAAACACCAATCCCCTGGAAATCTGCATTCCTATTGTCAACGATAAAATCATTGGAGGTATTCATTTAGGCGCTGCCATCTTGATGTTTGGTATGCTGGCGTATTTCTGTCTGTGCAAGTTTACAAAGACAAGAAAGGATGAAGCCGTAGAGGCTAAAAGCAAAAAGTGGCATCGAAACAGGATATACCGTTGGTGTGGTTGGATAATTATTGGTTCCATGGCGCTAATTGGAATTATTTGGATATTGGGTTTAGAATTAGATCACTTACGACCAGTCTTTGTACTGGAGGTAGTCATGCTTTTTGCTTTTGGGCTGTCCTGGCTAACAAAAGGAGGTATGTTGTTTAAGGATTAGCTTAGTCGACTACAATGCTTAAAATTCATGCAATTGTATATCAAATAGAATCACCGTATTCCCAGGAATGACACCGCCAAAAGAACCCGATGTGCCATAACCCAATTTTGAAGGAATCAACAACATACCTTTACCGTTTTTCTTAAAAAGCTGAATGCCTTCCTGCCAGCCTGCGATTACATTTTCTAATGGAAAAGTAATGGATTGACCTGGATCAGTACCATCGAAAACTGTTCCGTTTGTGAAATAGCCTTTATACGAAACTTTGACAGTATCAGACAACACTGGGTGTTCAGTGCCGATACCTGGTTCTTCAATAATATATCTAAGTCCGGAGGCAGTTGTTTGGGCTGTCAAGCCTTGCTCGCTCAGGTAATTATCAATGATTTCGATGTCTTTTTGAAATTGATCTTCTTCTGAAAAGTCGTCTTTATCGCAGGCGATGAATGCCGCAATGAAGAGTAGAAATGTAAATCTAAATGTGAAGTTTGTCATTTAATTAAATTTGAAACGGTTGCTAAAAAGTAAGGGAGCAGGATTGTCTTTAATTTCCTGTCATGATCCCAGAGAGCCGCGCTCGTTTTATTTCGCGAAAGTAGAACGAAAAATGAATTGAATTGCTGCTTTTGTTGGAATTTAGACAGGTAAGTATCACTCTGCCAAGACGCAAGTTTTCTTAAATTCTTTTACATCTCCTTCTGGCGAGAAGATTTGAATCCAAAGAATGTAAATGCCCACATTGGCTTTTCGATTTTCCCTGGTTGTTCCATCCCAATTGATGCTTCCTTCCAGGGCAAGTAATTCATTAGACACCAAATCTGCAATAAACCTGCCGGCAGCATCAAAGATTTTGATATTAGCTACATAGCCTGTTTGCTCTATTTGGTAATTGATTTGGAGAAAATCCTGGAAGCCATCGAAATCGGGGGAAAAAGTTTTTCTGTTTAACCAGAAAATATCCTCTGATAGACTTCGATTTCCAATAAACTGAGAATTTTGATAAGTGGGCGTCGCAAAACCTAGGACCTGGGCTGCTGAATGCCAGTTGGTAGGGTTTTGGGTCTCGTCATCGGGATTGATTCTTTCAAGTGAAACGCCATTTACATCATCCAGCAGGGGGTGGTGAAAATCTTCCTCATAATCAAAGGCATCCACAATGACCGAAGATATACCATCCAAATAGATTAGCGTGACATTTCCTGATTCATTATCGAATCCGGGAAGATCGTTTTGAAGTAGATTCTCAGGGTTTGGTACAGTATATTGGTTTTGAACAATGGATGAACTTTCTGAAATAACGGCATATTGCTGTGGAAAAAGCAGAAAATCTTCATTTACTGAAATGATAATCGTATCCACGCCATCTTGAAGGTTGCCGATAATCAATTCACTTAAATTGAAAATCTTGGAGCTGCGGTTGTAAACTTCTATAAAATCGACGCCTCCAGTTGATGGATTAAACAAGATTTCATTGATGATAACATCTTGTTCCTCGAAAGGCTCTGGCACCCCAAATTTGGCAGTATTGAAGATGCCAATAGGGTTGCCAAGGCAGTCGGTAAGTTCAGGGCTTATGGTTATTTCATAAACTATTTGAGTTTCAAGAGGAGTGTTGAGGTTTAATGTAACCAGTTTATTATCAGAGCCTTGTAAAAAAGCATTTTGGATTTCAATATTATTGGAAATAGCATAATTGGAGATGTTGCCTACACTTACTGGATCGAGTCGTTCACTGAAAAATAATTTAACCTGAAAGCGGTTGGATGCATCGACAAATGCCCGAATCAGGTCTGGGCTTTTTTCATCCTGGAAGTTTTGGAAAACAGAATTGTTTTGCCCAGGAGTTCCCCCAGCCAGGTTTTCGGAGGCGAGCCAATTATTCCTTTCTTCACAAATATTAAAATGACTTATCATTTCCAAAGACCAGCCACCTTCTTCTTTTGCAACATCGCCATACCAGTCAATGGAATAATTAAGGGTATGAATAGGAATACCATTGGCATCACTTAATGTCAATTCGTCTCCCGAATTGACCAAAGCTGGAAAATCAGCAATGCCGATTACGTCTCCAAATGCTTGAAAATCAGCCACAAAATCTTCATCGCACAAAATCACATAAGTATCAGGGAAAATTAGATAGGAAGGCAAGGGTTTTGGTGAGCTACCAGTATCAAAACCGTAGTTATCCAGGTTAATGACTTTATCACTTCTATTGTACAATTCCACAAATTCGGCATTTGGCAAGCCAATTGGTGGCGTTGGGTCTGCCATAAATTCATTGATTAAGATATCAAAAGGACTTGCTGCTTCAGCTTGTAAAAAGGAAAAAGAAATGTCCTGGCTATCCAAAAGGTTTCCCGATTCGTCAGCAATATTCGAAACGTTTAAAGTGTACGTTGTTTGATTTTGCAGGGGATTGTTCAGTGTAAGGTGAACGAGGTTTTTATTATTAAAATCTATCTCTGTAGTTAGTGGTATGCCAATTCCATTATTAACACTAAAGTGAGAAGGTATAACAGAATTTTGTTCAACTTTTTCATCAAAGAGAACCAGCAGATTTGTATCAGAAAAAGGCTCGACAGATATCACCTCTGGTGGCTGAGTGTCGGGAAGTAATGGTTTGATGGAAATGTCGTCAAAGAAAAACTTATCTTTTCTGGTGGAAGAATATTTACAATAAAATCCAAAAAAAGCATTGGTGCCAGGGTAAGTATCTTCTTGAATTTCAAAATCTAAATCTAGTGCGAAGCCTCCTGTGTAATCTGCATGAAAAGACCAAAAGCCCTGGCTTGTTCTTTCTACTCTCAATCTTGCTAAAGCCTGGTTTCCTCCAAGTGCCCCTGTCGTACCTGAAGCCAGTGGAGTTGCAGCACCTCCGGCATCCTGCCTGTAGAATTTAAAAGCATCATCACTTCCCGATTCTCCAATTTCTAGAAAATAGCCACTTGAAAAGAGTAAATTATCATCTTCGGATTGTAAATAAATGCGCAATTGATTTGCTGTGGAGGTAGGAAAATCCAATTTGAAATACAGCTCCCATATTGCACTATCAGGAATCATTACAGGTGTGAAAAGCATGCTACTGCCAGCGTCTGGAGCGTTCAACTGCAATTCAAAATCATCATTGACGATGAAGTTATTGACATCTCCCTCCCATTCTGGATTGTTGGAAAAGTCTCCATCAGAAAAGTTATCTTCCAATTGGGCAAAAAGGGGAGAAAAAGATAAAATGGAAATTAAATAGAGACCATAGATTCTCATAAAAAAAATAGTGGCAACGTATTGGTTAAGAAAGTATCTTTGCAGCCCTTTAAAAAAAGGGAAACATGAAAGTAAGTTTTCTCGTAGAGAACTTTGGTAGTTATTCATAAAAATATTCAGGTAGAACTTATCTAATCTCGCCAAATAATTTTAGATAAGTTTCCCATTTAACGCTTTAGAAGCTATTAAAATTTAACACTTGTCATATGAAGAAAAAGTTAAATCTTAACAGCTTCTTAGTTTTGAAATTCGACGTCATTTTTGTTGCAAACAAAATTTTATTGGCAAATGAGGTCGGAGTATAGAAAGAAAATACAATCAATATTATGAAAGTAGCAGTTGTAGGTGTTACCGGTTTGGTAGGCACCGTAATGTGTAAAGTTTTAAAGGAAAGAAATTTTCCTGTTTCTGAATTTTTGCCAGTTGCATCGGCACGTTCTGTAGGCAAACAAATTGAATTTAAGGGGAAGAATTATTCGATTATTGGAATGGAGGACGCGGTAAATGCTGCTCCTGATATTGCCATTTTTTCAGCTGGAGGTAGCGTATCGAAGGAATGGGCTCCAAAATTTGCCGCAGTAGGGACTACGGTAATTGATAATTCTTCAGCCTGGAGGATGGATCCTGACAAGAAATTGGTCGTTCCTGAAGTCAATGCCGATGAATTGACTAAAAATGATAAAATCATTGCCAATCCAAATTGTTCTACCATTCAAATGGTGGTAGCGCTGGCTCCATTACATGAGAAATATCAAATCAAACGTTTGGTCATTTCTACCTATCAATCCTATACCGGAACGGGCATGAATGCAGTAAGGCAATACAATATGGAGCGCAATGGAGAGCAACCCAATAGTGAAGAAATGGCTTATTTCTATCCCATCTTTGAAAACTGCCTGCCTCATTGTGATATTTTCCTGGACAATGATTACACCAAGGAGGAAATGAAATTGGTCAATGAAACCAGAAAAATTTTAGGCGACAATAGTTTACGCATCACTTCTACAGCCGTTCGGGTACCTGTCAATGGTGGGCATTCGGAATCAGTGAATGTAGAATTTGATAAATCATTTGAGGTGGCAGATATCAAACAAATGTTGAGTGAGGCAGCAGGCATAGTCCTTACAGACGATGTCTCCCAAAATCAATATCCAATGCCGCTTTTTGCAAAAGACAAAGATGAAGTATTTGTGGGGCGTATTCGTCGCGATGAGTCTATCGAGAATGGATTGAATATGTGGATTGTGGCAGATAATTTGAGAAAAGGAGCTGCTACAAATGCAGTTCAGATTGCTGAATATTTAGTGGCGAAGAATTTGGTAGCTGCCAAGGAAATGGCTGGGGCTCAATAAATACCCTAAAAATTGTATGAATAAATAGCATTTTTATAAATTTGGCAAACTTTAGAAACAACAGTACCACGCCTGAAACCAATTGATTATCAAATTTTTAGCTATAAGGATACCTAAACGACAAACCTGGACAAGGTTAAATCTTATGAAATAAAACGACACAAGCTACACCGCAATTTTTGATTTTTTGAAATTTATGTAAATCTAGTAACATGAAGACGAAATTAGTACTTTGGGGCAATAATGCCCAGGACGAAAGGGTTTTGATGGCTTTAGCACTCAGACCAGAAGACAACAAGGTGGATATTTATACTTTTCCGGAAAAAGTAGTCACAGAAGATTTTATGCAGAAAATGATGCGTGAATGGCGCAATGGAACGGAGGTGGAATTTCCGGAAGAGCAAACACATATCGAAAGAGAATTGAGTATTACGGAAAGTCTCTTGCCCGATGAATTGAAGGTAGAACGAGGAGATGTAATTCAGCGAGCGCAAACAGAATGGCATTTTGTAGTGCTTTCCTCTAAGCTCAATCAGGTTTATCAGGATGAGTTGTCGGAGTTAAGGGAAAAAGTTGACCAATTAGAAGATTACAGTTCTGATGTTTGGGAAAATTTGAAAGAATTTTGGGGAAAAGTCCAGGGACAGGTTCGTGAACGCAATTTGTTCAGAGATCATGCAGATTCATTGCGTGACAACACCAATGAATTGTTCGCTAAAATGAAGACTTTGCGAAATAAGATGGATGAAGACTTTCGTGCCCGTTCAAAGGAACATGTAGATAAATTTATGGCAATACTTGAGGATCTGGAACAAAAAGTAGAAGATGGATTCCGATTGCAAGGTATTTTTGAAGAATTGAAAAAAGTACAGCGCACTTTTAGAGATACCAACTTATCCAGAGATCACCGCTCACAAGTTTGGAAAAGGATTGATGATGCATTCAAGAAAGTAAAAGCAAAGCGTTTTGGAGATGGAGTGATTACAGATTCTTCTCCACTGCAGCGTTTACAAAGAAGATACGATGGTTTGGTGGCTGCAATAGAGAAAATGGAGCGTTCTATCAATCGCGACAAGGATGATTTGAGTTTTCAAAAGCGAAAAATTGAAACGACTGACGGGCAGCTAGAAGCTCAAATTCGCCAGGCCAAGATCATTATGATTGAAGAACGCATTCGCTCTAAAGAAGAGAAATTGGGCGAAATGATGGTAACTAAAACGGAATTGGAAGGTAAGATTGAAGCTCAAAAGCAACGGGAAGCGCGTCGCCAGGAAAAAGAGGCTGCAAAAGAAGCTGCAAAAGAAAAAATAGCCAAAGAAATGGAGGCTGCTGCTGCTGCCCGACAAGCCGAAGCTGATAAAATCGAAAAGGCTGCTGAGGCAATTAAGGGTAAAGCAGAAGAAACTACAGAAGAAACAACTGCTGAATCAAAAGAAACAGAAGCACCAAAAGAAGAAGAATCTGTATTAGCTGCTGCGGGAACCCTGCTTGGTGAATCTTTAACAGACGTAGTAGATACAGTGAAAGCAGTAGCAGAGGTAGTCGGTGATAAAATTGAAGACGCTGTAGAAGATTTGAAGGAAAAAGTTATGGATGATGGGGGAGCGGAAGCTAAAGAAGGTTCAAAACTTTCCGAGACCCTTTCCAATGTAGTAGATAAAGTCAAAGCAGTAGCAGAAGAAGTCGGTGATAAAATTGAAGAAGCTGTGGAGGATTTGAAGGAAAAGATAACTGAAGAACCAGCGGAAGAAGCTTCCGAAAATGGGCAAGAAGCGGAACCAGAATCTGAAGCATCTAAAGCTGAAGAGCCTGCTGCTGAAACAACAGAAGAAGAGGAACCTACAGCTGAAGCAGAAACTGAAGCAAAATCAGAAGAAGAATAGCATTTTGAATTCAAAGTAATTTATAAAAAGAAAGCCCAAGCTACCTGAACGAGGAGTAACGACGGGTAGGTGCAAAAGAAGCCGCATTGCCTGTTCAAAATTTAGTTCCTTATGCACTAGTATTTTAAGCAAACGTTCTTAGGTTCTGTAAAAAAGCGAAGTGCTTCCAAGCCGCCTTCACGTCCAACGCCTGAATTTTTTACGCCGCCAAACGGTGTCCTCAAGTCTCTAATCATCCAGCAATTGACCCAAACGATCCCCGCATCAATTTTTTCTGCCATGCGATTGGCTTTGCTGATATCTTTTGTCCATATGGTAGAAGACAATCCATATTGGGTTCCATTGGCTAATTCAATGGCTTCCTCTTCGGTATCGAAGGGCTGAATGGTGACAACGGGTCCAAAAATTTCTTCCTGATTGGTTCGGCAATCATTTGATAAGCCTTCAATGACGGCGGGTCTAATGAAATAACCACCTTCATTTTCACCCTCCATCTCAATTTTGGTACCGCCACACAAGACGGTGCCACCCTCTACTTCTGCCAAATTGACATAACTCAATACCTTTTCCATATGTTGCTCAGATACCAGGGCTCCCAAATCAGACATACTGGAAAAAGGGTCACCAACTTTTAAAAACTGAGCTCTTTTGACCAACTCATCTCTAAATTTTTCGTAAATGGGTCTTTCTACATAAATCCTTGATCCACAGAGACATATCTGACCATTGTTTGAAAAGGAAGAGCGAAGTGTGTCAATCATCATTTGATCAAAATCACAATCTGCGAAAATGATATTTGGGTTTTTGCCACCTAGTTCCAGCGATAGCTTCTTGAACATTGGAGCGGCAATCCTGGCAATTCGCTTGCCCGTTTCAGTTCCGCCCGTAAAAGAAATTGCTTTTACTCTTGGATGCTCTACAATCGCTTGCCCAGCTTTACCACCCAATCCATGAACAATATTCAGCACGCCGTCTGGCAAACCTGCTTCTTTACAGGCTTTTGCTAGTAGAAAGGCGGTCATTGGCGTCAATTCAGAAGGCTTGGCGACTATGCAGTTTCCAGCAGCCAGCGCCGGAGCAATTTTCCAGGAAAATAAATAAAGCGGCAAATTCCAGGGCGAAATGCAACCTACAACGCCAATTGGCTGGCGCAAAGTAAAATTGATGGCTTCCCCTTCATTGTGATGGGATTCTGAGCTAAAATGCAGAATCGCTGTAGCGAAAAAACGGAAATTGGCTTGTGCTCGGGGAATATCTACGTTGCGAGACATGGAAAGTGGCTTGCCATTATCCATACTTTCGGCTTTCGCAAATTCTTCCATGTTTTGCTCAATGACGTCAGCAATCCGATTTAAAATTCTAAATCGTTTTTCCAGACTCATCTTTGACCATGCAGGAAAAGCCTTTTCGGCAGCTTCTACAGCCTTGAGCACGTCTGCCTCATCAGAATCTGGAATGTATGAATAAACGTTGCCTGTGGAAGGATTGTAATTGTCCAAATACTCGCCAGATTCTGCCGGAACAAGGGCACCATTAATATAGTTTTTGATGTATTTTTCAGCCATGTGAGTGTTTTTCGATTTTTCCTAAAGGGATTACTTTGGAACTATGTAGATTTACGATTTGACAAACTATAAGGTCAAATGTAAAGAATTGATAAGATAGAGCGGAAGTTTTAAAGAATGTGAAAATAAAAAATTATGGTTTACGAATTCAAAGGCTTTCAACCAGTCATTCATGAAAGTGCGTTTATTCACCCACAGGCTGCTGTAGTTGGTAATGTCACAATTGGAAAAGATGTGTATGTCGGTCCTGGAGCTGCGATTCGGGGTGATTGGGGAGGCATTGTCATCGAGGACGGGTGCAATGTTCAGGAAAATTGTACGATTCACATGTTTCCCGGGGTAACCGTTCTACTAAAAGAAAGTGCTCACATTGGGCACGGTGCCATTATCCATGGTGCTATGATAGGAAGAAATGTATTGGTAGGAATGAATTCAGTCATTATGGATAATGTGGAAATAGGAGATGAATGCATCATTGGAGCATTGTGTTTTATTAAAGCCAATTCCAAAATTCCCAAAAGAAGTCTGGTTGTGGGAAATCCTGGGAAGGTTATCAAAGAAGTCAGCGATGAAATGATAGCATGGAAGACTAAAGGAACGCAATTGTACCAAACGCTGCCCAAAGACTGTTATGATAGTTTAAAAGCATGTGAACCGCTTCGGGAAATTCCGGAAAATCGCCCTGAACAGCAAGTGTTGTTTAAAACTTGGAAGGAGATTAGCAAGAGTGATTAAAGTGCCAGAATTTGGTAAGTGCGGACAATCACGATAAATTGGTTGTAGGGTATTATATGTTTCAGCGAGTCCTTTTACAGAGTCTATTCTTTTACCTTTAAAATCATTTTCATGAAAAATTTTCGCTTTGTAATTTTGGTCCTATCTTTTTTCATTATCTACTCCTGCTCAAAAGATAAATTAATTCCTGTAGGTACTGTAGATTGCTCAACAATTACTTATTCTGGGACCATCCAGGAAATCATCTCAACGAATTGCAATTCAGCTGGATGTCATGGAAATAATTCTTCAAATGGAGATTTTACTACCTATGCGAATCTGAAGCCTTTTGCAGATAACGGAAAAATACAAGACCAGGTAATAGATACTCAGGAGATGCCTATCGGAAGAGAGTTGACTAGTGAACAATTGGGACAAATACAATGCTGGCTCGATGCTGGAGCACCTGACAATTAATTTTGAAAGGACTCTGTACCTTTGGATTTCAATTTTGTTTGTGGCAATTCTTAATACTTTTTAAACATGAAACACTTCCCAGTTTTATGATAATTTATAATGTTACTGTAAAAATCGATTTAGAGGTACACGATGACTGGATTCATTGGATGAAAACCACTCATGTACCAGATGTCATCAATACAGGCTTGTTTTCAGAATGCAAAATTTGCCGCCTGTTGAGTGTAGATGAAAGCGACGGAATCACTTATGCTTTTCAGTATTTTTGTAAAGACATGGCTAGTTTAGAAAAATATCAGCAAGCGCATGCAACCAAATTGCAAAAAGATCACACTGAAAGGTATAAGGACAAGTTTGTTGCGTTCAGAACTTTGATGGAAGTTCTTTAATGAAAGAGTGAAAGAATGAAAAATGAATGAGTGAAAGAATAAAAGAGTCAAAGAATCAAACTACCTTTGCACAAATTTTGAAAATCATTAATTAAACTATGAAGAAAATATTGAAAATCAGTTGTTTAGCCATTATTTTCTGGGGCGTTTCCCTAAATATATCGTTTGCACAGAAATTTGGGCACTTGCATTCTGCCAATATTTTGGTACAATTACCCGAGACTAAAAAAGCAGATGAAGAATTGAAGACTTACCAAGATGGCTTGGTTAAAACAGGAAGAGATATGGCAGAAGCTTTGAGAGCCGATTACGAAGCTTTTGCGAAATTATATCAAGGAGGAGGAGCCTCTCCGGCTGAAGCTCAAAAAAAAGAAGCAGAGTTTACTAAAAAGCAGCAGGATATAGCAGCATATGAACAGGAAGTCTTGGTCAAACTGGAAAAGAAACGTCAAGAATTATTTGAACCCATTTTAAATAAAGTTCAGGTAGCAATTGATGCTATTGGCAAAGATGAAGGTTACACTTTTATTTTCGACTCCAGTATTCCCAGCACAATTTTGTTTTTACAGGATTCGGATGATATTTCCAGTAAGGTTTTAGCTAAACTAGGGCTTTAGGATCAATTAAAGAATAACTTCGACATTTTGATGGTTTCTTTTGTGCCAATGCTTCTTCTGCCAAAGGCATCCCTTCGGGAAAAAATACTCGCCGTAGCGTTGCTATGGCTCTGTTTTTTTCATCGCCTTGCCTCAAAACAACCTCATCAAATTTGTCGAATCTATTTTTTAAATGATCCTTAATAAGCGTTCCAGGACAGCGATCGTTCAAATAAAAAAACCTGATTTCCAAAGAAAAGAAATCAGGTTTTTTTATGCGAATGCTCTTCCATTAATCCGCTATTACCCTCAACCAACCTCCTCATAAGTCTTCATCTTTTCTGCATTCTCAGCGATCTGAAGTGCTTCTATGACTTCTTCAATATTGCCCTCTACAACTTTATCCAAACTGTAAAGCGTCAAATTAATTCTATGATCGGTCATTCGGTTTTGAGGAAAATTATAGGTGCGAATTTTTTCGGATCGATCTCCGGAACCTACAAGAGATCTTCTCTGTGCTGCAACTTTTGACTCATGCTGGTGGATTTGATTTTCCAGGATTTTTTGATATAAGCGTTGAAGCGCTATCTCACGATTTCGAATTTGAGATCGTCCATCTGTACTTTCAGCCACAACACCAGTAGGAAGGTGCGTAAAACGAACGCCAGATTCAGTTTTATTGACATGTTGTCCACCAGCGCCACTTGAACGGAAAGTATCTACTTTAAGATCTGACTTGTTGATATTGACATCTTCCATCTCGAGTTTAGGCATGACAACGACAGTAGCAGCAGAAGTATGGACACGCCCCTGGGATTCTGTTTTGGGCACTCTTTGAACCCGGTGTGCTCCAGATTCAAACTTTAATTTTCCATAAACATCTTCACCACTTACTTCCAATACGATTTTATTGTAACCTCCAACCGAACCTTCATTGATGTAAATGATTTCAGTTTTCCACTTCTGCGTTTCAAAATATTTGGAATACATCCGGTACAAATCTCCCGCAAAGATAGAGGCTTCATCTCCTCCGGTACCAGAGCGTATTTCAAAGATTACATCCCTTTCATCTTCTGGATCTTTTGGAATTAACAATACTTTTAGCTTTTCTTCCAGCTCTGTCTGTTGAGGTAGCAATTCATCCAGTTCCATCTGTGCTAACTCTTTCATTTCTGAATCTTCTTCCACGAGCATTTCTCTTGAAGTTGCAATATTGCCAAGCAACTCTTTGTAATTTTGGTAGACCTCGACCACTTTCTTAAGTCCTTTATACTCTTTGCTGACTTTTTTGTATTTGTTCATATCACTCATTACCTCAGGGTCGGCAAGTTGTTCTTCCAAATAGAAATAGCGATCTTGTATGGCATCTAATTTATCTAGCATGAAATTTTATTTTTGCACTTTTTATTTTAGTTCTACTTTACTGTGTCATTTAATTGGCATTGAAGAAGGTTGATTTTTCCATAGAAAAAATACCTTTTGAAAGAATTGGTTCCTAAGAACCGATAACTGGTTGAGCTAAAGGAATTGATGTGCAATAAAATGAAACATTGGTTTTAAAAGTTTGAAGGCGCAAAGATACAATCTACATGGATTTGGAAAAATTCGGCAATGCCAATTGATGGGTTTTTATTTTTTTATATATGTTTTTATTCCAAACTTCTGTTACAAAATGGCATTAATTTTAAATATTGAAACGGCTACAGATATCTGTTCTGTGTGTATTGATGATGGAAATCAAATACTATCTCTAAAGGAAAGCCTGGAACCATATAGTCATTCGAAACTGATTACTACTTTAATTCAACAGTGTTTTGAAGATGCAAATCTGAACATGGAACAGTTGGATGCGGTAGCTTTAAGTAGTGGACCAGGATCCTATACCGCCTTACGGGTAGGGACTTCTACTGCCAAAGGCATTTGTTATGCATTAAATATTCCAATGATTGCGGTAGCTACGCTTCAAGCGATAGCAAATGCCACATTTGAAAGGGAAAAAGAGGATGTCCTATATTGTCCAATGATAGATGCCCGCCGAATGGAAGTTTATTGTAAAATCTATAACAGCAAAAATAAGGCTGTCACAAAACTTGAATCTAAGGTAATTAATGAGCATTCATATAAAGATTATTTTGCATCCAATAAAAAAATAATATTTTCTGGCAACGGTGCTGAAAAATGTGAAGCAGTCATACAATCGCCATTAGCCAGGTTTAGCCAGGTTCTTTGTTCCGCAGCACATCTAGTGCCCCTCTCCCGAAAATCGTATAAGGAACAAAGTTTTATCGATCTGGCTTATTTTGCCCCTAATTACCATAAATCCCCTAACATTACTACTCCCAAGCCCAGAGTTTTTTAGACTTCTCAAAAACCGCAGGTTTACGCATTAAAATATTTCGTTATATGAAAAAAAATTACATAATGATTTTTTTTCATTGGGTAATATATTTTTTTATTTTTGACTCTTACTCAGAGGCTTTACACATTATAACATATTTTAATTTCTATAATTGGTATAGTTTTAGTAAAACTTGATTATGGATTATTTAATTAAAAAAAACATAGATATGAGAAAGCAAAAAAACGAAACAGTTGTACTTAAGAAAGGTAATCAGGATATTTTATTGGATTACGCCGAGTTGAGAAAAGCTGTTTTGGTCTTACGTGCTGTTAACCACAAACTTCGTCAACGAGTTATAGATCTTTTGGAAGAAAACGAAAAGATGACTGTTACAGATATTTATATCAAACTTCGTTTGGAACAGTCAGTTGCTTCCCAACATTTGGCTATTCTTCGCAGGGCTGGAGTTGTTGCGACAGAGAGACAAGGAAAATTTATTTACTACTCTCTGGATAACGATCGCCTGAATCAGATTTCTCGTCTGGTAGAAGAATTGGCAGCATAATTTTTGAATAATAATTGAAATCACTCCCCATATCGTGAAAGCAAGGTACTTTCGCCTTGGGCTTAGTGTAATACGATTATTTAATATCCATCCGCTATGATCCCATGAAAAAGATTTACAACGGAAACCGCTGAATAACAAGAACTAATACATAATCAGTTTATTTAGTACGGTTATAAAAACACTTTAACCATTGCGGTGGAAAATGCTGTAAATCAACGTATTTACAGCATTTTTTTATTTATTATTTTGAAAAAATAAATAAAAAACTCATATTTGCTAGGCACATTGTTTAATCACTCCAAATAAGTAACTTCTATGAGAAAGGCTAAGGTAACTATCAACAATGAGAAGCTACAGGAGTCATCGGAGATATTGAGGGCGTTAGCGCATCCCCTTCGTATGAAGATCCTGGAGTTCATTGATCAGAACGAAACCATTAATGTAAACAAGATTTACAACACTCTGAAACTGGAGCAATCTATTACCTCCCAACATTTGAGAATTTTACGATTGGCTGGTATAGTTTTGACAAACAGAGACGGTAAGTTCATTCATTACAGCATTGATTACGACAAACTGGCATTGTCTGTTGGTGCAATAAATGGTTTTTTAAATTTATCCGACGAATAATTTCGGATTTGTTGATAAAACAAAAAGCGATGTTGTTGACAAGACGACATCGCTTTTTTAGTTTAGGCAAGTTGTTGATGAAGCATATATATGCTCATTATTAACAATCAAAATCCTAGTACCTTGGAAACAAGGTTTTGAACAGTTTAGACAGTCTCTTTTGCAGCTATCCTTCGTTGCTCGTTATTCAGGTAGCTATGGCTATCTTTATTCCTCGCGCCTCGGTTAGCTGCAAAATAAACGCGCCTAACTATCCAAAACCTCATTCCCAATGCAACTAGCCTTCAACAAACAGGGCTGAAATAGACCTGTGTTCATGTGTGTTTCGAATGGCGCGGGCAAATAGCTTGGCGGTGGATAGAACCTTGATCTTGTTTGATTTGCCATGTAATGGTTTGGTATCACAAACGATCAACTCTGTTAAGCTTGATTTTTCAATGTTTTTATAGGCATTTCCAGATAAAACAGGATGTGTACAAATCGCTCGGACACTTTTTGCTCCTTTGGCCATAATGATATCAGCCGCTCTGCCTAAAGTACCTGCAGTATCAACAAGGTCATCTACAAGAATGACATCCCCTCCTTCGACATCTCCAATCACCGTCATTTCAGCTATTTCGTTTGCCCGCTTTCGATATTTATCACAAATAACCAGATCTCTTTCAAAGTACTTCGCATAAGTCCTCGCCCGCTTGACACCTCCTACGTCTGGTGAAGCAAAGATGGCATTGGATAAATCCAGTTCTTGTAAATAAGGAATATAAATAGCTTCACTTTTTAAATGATCTACAGGGATTTTGAAAAAGCCCTGTATTTGATCCGCATGAAGATCCATCGTCATGACGCGATTTGCTCCTGCTGCTTCCAAAAGATCTGCTATCAATTTGGAAGAAATCGGAACTCTGGGTTTGTCTTTTCTGTCTTGACGGGCATAACCAAAATAAGGGATAACAGCAGTAATGTAGCCTGCTGAAGCCCGTTTGGCAGCATCGATCATTAATAATAGCTCCATCAAATTTTCAGTAGGTGAAAATGTAGATTGGATGAAAAAGACATAAGCTCCTCTTACAGACTCATTAATAATAGGTTGCATTTCGCCATCACTAAATCGTTGAAGCGTGACATCGCCTAAAGGATAACCATAATAATCTGCAATTTTCTCAGCGAGGTACCTGGAATTAGTGCCTGAAAATAGTTTTACTTCTTGATGAACCATTGAGGAATGATGAATGAAAGATGATGAATGATGAATTTTGTGCCTCCACATTTATCATCAAATGTCTGCTGTGCGTTATTTAATTGGGGCAAAAGTAGAAAGAAATGAACAAAGGGCAGCCTTCAACATGTTCATTTTCTTGTATAAAACATTGTGGCATTCAAAAGACATTTAAGTAGCTATCTGTGATAATCCACAACATCCTGTTTTTTTTGTGGTTTATTTGGAAAAAATAACAAACACTTTTTGATGAAATACCCAATTCCAACATGGTTCCTGATTCTTTTCGCAAGTTTATTGGTACTGACTAATTGCCAGGTTCGGGAAACTTCTGCTTCCACCGCAAAGTTGGTCAAAGCTGAAACCTCTAACCATTTTAAAGATTATTGGTATCAAGGCATGGCTGAAGTAAATAGTTACCACTTGATGCAATCCCGGTATGGAGAACTTCGGCAAGGAGATGCCATTCTGGTTTTTGTTACGGAAGATTTTTCAAGATCGAAGCAAGTAAAATTGGATAATCCTTCCAAATCTGGAGAAGATAAAATACCAGTTTTGAAATTAAATTCAATCAGAAAATTCAAAACTGGTGTTTATGATTATTCAATGATGCAATCTGTTTTCACCCCAGTCAATTTAAAGGATAATCCCAATTCTTTAAAGACTACGGTTACTTCACAGGAGTGGTGTGGGCATACTTTTACCCAGCTCAATCTAACAGAAGAAAACTATGACCTTTCTCAATATTCTTATTTTGAAAGTGAAGGAGACCAACAGACCATTATTAAAAAAGCAATCTTGGAAGATGAACTCCTGAACTGGATTCGAATTGCACCAGAGCGCATTCCAACTGGAAATATAGAATTGATTCCAAGCCTTTTTCATGCACGTTTGGCACATAAAGAAATGAAGCCAAGGCAGGCCAGAGTTTCCATGAATAAAGGAGAAACTGTTGAGCTGATTGTCGAATACCTTCACTTTGAAAGAACTTTAACCATTGAATTTGAGCCAGCGTTTCCTCACAAAATTCTTTCCTGGACAGAGAAAAGTAATGATAATTGGTTGGCAGGAGGAGCTACAAAAGCTAAATTGAAAAAAACAATACAAAGTGCCTATTGGGAACAGAATGGAGCTGTTTATGAAGAATTAAGAGATACGCTTCAATTGAGCTTCTAGCACAATACTGCGTCACAGTATAAAATGTCTTTTTGCCTTCTTTTTCGCCAACCATTTGGGGCAAAACAAATGTCCTTTTTATAAAATTTGTATTTTCATCCTTGCTTTCGCAGCATTTTTGCCATATCATCCGTTTCATTAAAGCTGAGTATCAATGCTTTTTGAAATGAGATGAGGCAAGTAAAATTAATGAAGGAATGAAGAATGGAATGATGAATAATTAAAATCAGAAATTCATTCAAGGAATATACGTTACCTTCTACCATTCCTTCCATTTTAAAGAATCAGCATTTCATGGATATTGCATTGCCAATTGGATTTCAAGAGCAAGACCTCATTCAAGCCTGCGTCCAAAAGGAACGTTGGGCTCAGAAGATGCTGTATGAAGAGTATTATGGGTCGATGATGGGGGTTTGTTTGCGTTATTCCAACAATTCTGAAGACGCGCTCGACATATTACATGAAGGCTTTATTAAAGTCTTCAAAAACCTGGGTCGATATGAGCCAGGGACTTCACTTTCTGCCTGGATTCGTCGCATTATGGTCAATACTGCGATAGATTTCTATCGCAAAAATGTGCGTAGAAGGACTGAGGACATCGAAACAGCGTATGATCTTAGTTCACGTGATCCGGACGCGGTAAGTAATTTGACAACTAAAGAAATCCTCGCTGCTGTACAAGATTTGTCCCCTGCCTATAGAGCAGTATTCAATTTGTATGTCATCGACGGGTATTCACACAAAGAAATTGGCGAACTATTGGGCATAACAGAAAGCACCTCCCGCTCAAACCTCGTCAAGGCTAGAATGAAATTGAAAGAAGCTCTTATTGCAATAAACATGGATTATGGCTTTAGGAAATAAACATTTAGACGACAAAATTAGGGAAGCGCTTGAGAACCTGACTCCTGAATACGACACCTCTAACTGGGATTTATTCGAACAGCGCCTAAACGAAGAAGACATTTTAAACCCTACTGAAAGTAATGATGCTTTGGTGGATGATTTAGTGATTCAGAAATTGTCAAACTTTTCATTCCCTGCAACTGCTGACTGGAATCTATTTGAAGAGAAACTAGATGCTGCCGAGACATCTGAAATTGAAGCCATTGATCAACTTGCATATCAAAACCTCCACCGATATGAAGCTCCCTATCAAGCCTCTCATTGGCAAATCATGCTTCAAAGACTCGAAGAAGAATTTACCCTTCGTGGAAAATTATACAAATATAAAGTAGCTGAAGTTGCTTTAATGCTCTTGTTGATTTTTACAATTATCAATATACAGCCACTTGATAGTTTTAAAGTCATATTCAAAAAGAATGATAAAGGAATTGAAGCAGAGCAGCCTGGCTTAATTCCAGGAATTGAAAACGCAAAAGATCTAAATGAAAATGCTGCGGAAACAGATAAATCTGTAGTTGAAAGACCGATTGCTGCTAATTCTACTTTTTCTTCTGAGGCTAAAGAGGCATTCGATGAGGTTGAAAGTGACAACTCTAAAAAACTTACAGAGCAAAATGCTTTAGAAACCATTAATCAACTGCTTGCTGTAGCAGAAAAAAAACAGCGAGGGGAAATATTAATTCCGGATAACGCGGAAGAACAAAAGCTAAAACCAATAGCTTCTGAAAATAACTCCACATTAAAAAATCTTGCAAATCAAAAGGCGGTAAAAGAAAACCAGACGCTACCGATGGCGCCCTCCTTGATGGCGCTCGAAATATCATTATTAGATAATGGCAATCCTGAATTTGTACTTACTGAACCCAGGATAGAGAAAAGAAAGCCCAAGTGGCGCCTAGGAGTATTTACCGCAATGGATGTGAATCATGTCTATACGCCCTATGACCAGTTTTTTGGGACCCCAGAATATACTTCAATTGCCAGTGGTTATGGAGGAGGAATTTCCATTGCTATGAATTTGCTAAGGTTGGGTATTGAGACCGGGGGATTGTATTCCTTTAAGCGTTATGTACCTCAAAATGGTACCTTTAGTCCGAAACATTTATTGACCGAAAACTTTGAAGGAGTTCAGTTAGATATGTTGCAAGTACCGCTTAATTTCCAATATCACTTTATCAACAAGGGAAAATGGAGACTCTACATGACTGGTGGGGCTACTTTAAACATGTTGCTTTCTCCTGTTTATGAATTTACCTATAGGTTTGATGGTCCATGGGGACAACCTGCACCATTACCTCCAGAAGAGCCTTGTGACCAATGTCTTTCAAATGTGAAAGATTTTCCTAGAGGGATTTTGGAAGGAGGTTCCTTCAAAGAAAATGCTTATGGTACTGCTAATTTAGGAATGGGAATGGAGCGATATGTTTCTCCACGATGGAGCGTTTTTATTCAACCTACCTATCAGCATTATTTTACCAAAAAAGGAGTTGGACCTAATGATGATAAGATTTATTCCATGTCTGTTTTCCTGGGAACAAAAGTGACCATAAAATAAATGAACCCTATATAACCAATCTTAGATTAACAAACCACATTAAGACTTTAATTCAAGAAGTGCTACAGATTCAATGTGATAAGTATGCGGAAACATGTCTACAGGTTGTACCTTCAATAAGTCATATTTTTCGCTCAACAAATTGATGTCTCTTGCCTGAGTAGCTGGATTGCAGCTGACATAGACAATCTTTGGAGCTTCCAGCTTCAAAAACATCTTTACCACATTTTTGTGCATCCCTGCTCGTGGTGGGTCAGTAATAACCAGATCTGGTTTTCCATGCTTTTGTGCAAATTCATCTGTTAGAATATTTTTCACATCACCTGCATAAAAAACGGCATTTTCGATTTCGTTTAAAGATGCATTTTCTTTCGCATCTTTTATGGCATCTTCAACTTCTTCAATGCCAACTATTTGACGACAACTTTTTGCTACATAAAGAGCAATACTGCCAATGCCAGTATACAAATCATATACATTTTCATCTCCTTTCAAATCTGCAAAATCAACTACAACATCATATAGATGCTTTGCCTGCTTGGAATTTGTCTGGAAAAAGGACTTTGGACCAATCTTGAAACGAATATGCCCTAATCTTTCTTCAATAAATCCTTTCCCATGCCAACTAATCATCTCCAAATCAAGCACATAGTCATTTTGTTTAGGATTAATGCAGTAATAAATTGAAGTGAGTTGAGGAAATTTTTCCAATACTGCTTCGAAAAAGGCTTGAATCTTTTCAGCTTCATTTTTGAAAAAACTGACAATGAGCATAATTTCTCCTAAACTGGTAGTTCGAATCAAGATATGCCTCATAAAACCTTTACAGGCTCTGATGTCAAAAAAATCCAATCCTTGCTCAATAGCAATCTGCTTGATGGCGATTCTAAGTTCATTTGAAGGATCTGCCTGTAACCAACAATGATTGATGTCTACAATTTTATCAAATGCCCTGGGGCGATGAAAACCAAGCACATCTTCTGTATTGCTCATCCCTTTGGCAATTTCCTCATTGGTCAGCCAGCGTTTGTTGGAAAAAGCATATTCGAGTTTATTCCGGTAATAGGTGGTGTCTTCGCAGGCAAGTATTGGATACAATTCCTTTGGCTTTACTTTGGCGATTCTTCTCAATGCATCTTTAACGACTATAGCCTTATGCTTAATTTGAGTTTCATAACTAAGGCTTTGATATTGACAGCCCCCACAGACTTCAAAATGCTCACAAAAAGGTTCGATTCGATCCTTGGAAAGCTTATGGAAATGAGTCGGGAAACCTTCATAAAATTCGGGTTTCTTTTTAGTTACTTTTACATCTACCACATCTCCAGGCACTACTCTTTCCACAAAGACGACTCGCCCTTCCGGATCTCTGCCAACGCCTTTTCCACGGTCAGCTACTCCTGTGATTTCTACATTTAGAGCGGATATGGTTCTTTTTTTTCTTCTACCCATAGGTCGCGTAGTGTTTCTTAAATTCTTTGTCTCAAAATTCAACGAGTTAGCACAATGTAATCTCGGATCAAGGTTTTTAAAAACTCCATTTTATTTATTGGCGATTCCTCCAGCTCCAATACTTTTTCTAAATGTTGGACCAATTCTCGAATAGAGTTGGCATGCGCCGGGTTTCGATATTCCTGATAGCGAGCAATGGCGTTTTTAATAAACAACATATCCTGCTCACTTAGTTTACGAACTTCAGGGTATTGGGGTTCATAGTCATCCAGTGTATTGATTTTCAGAATATCCTGAAGCCTGAAGCGGAGGTTCTGTTTCAGACTTATCACGGTAGTATTAGCTGTCATATCTCCCAAGCGCTGTTTTTTTGTGGAAGAACTAATTAATAATGAAGCTAATATGCCCATTGACATGCCCGTATCGACTATATGAAAAATGGCTCGGAGCAAATAGTCACTTAAACTTGGTTCGCGCCCATCCAATCGAACAACTTTCAAACTCATGGCTTTTTTTCCAAAAGATTGACCATCTGCCAATGCTTCTGATACAAATTGGTATAAGATGAAACCCCAAAGTGGCAAAAACACCTGTAAAAAGAGCGTACTGAAATGATCTTCCCATATCAAACCACCCACCAAAGCAGATATCAGCATGGTGAAAATGACACAAGCGATCCGCACAATAATAATGTCAATAACGAAAGCCACAATGCGAGAGGTTAAAGTTGCCAGCTCGTATTCAATGGTCACATTCTGCGTGGTACGTATCTCAATGCTTTGCATTTGTTTTTATTCAAATATTTTGCAAACTTCGCCAGAATTCTAGTTCCAATGCGCGAAACAAACTTCATCAGGCAAAATAAAGAAAAGTGGAAGGAATTTGAGCAAAATCTGGAACGGAAATCCAAAGACCCTGATAAGCTCAACGATCAGTTTGTTCAGATCACCGACGACCTTTCCTATTCTCGCACGTTCTATCCGAATCGATCTGTGCGCGTATACCTCAATGGACTTGCCCAAAAGATTTTCCTGAGCATTTATAAAAACAAGAAATCACACCGGAATCGGTTGTTTCGATTTTGGTCGCATGAACTGCCCCAGCTTGTGTATGAATCCAAAAACGAATTTCGATTGTCTTTTTGGGTCTTTTTGACCGCTGCGATTATTGGTGGACTTTCTTGTGCCATGGATCCCGAGTTTGTAAGAATTGTTTT
The DNA here is from genome assembly GCA_041941305.1 of Saprospiraceae bacterium. Taxonomy (GTDB): domain Bacteria; phylum Bacteroidota; class Bacteroidia; order Chitinophagales; family Saprospiraceae; genus JANSWP01. The sequence continues at coordinate 77,181 of JBGTQJ010000007.1, read as the reverse complement.
GAGTGATCAATATGTAGAAATGACTCTTGAAAATATAGAATCGGGAGACCCAATGGCAGTATATAAGAGTGGCAGTGCTTTTGGAGGGTTTTTGGGCATTACTGCCAATAATTTATATGTTGCCTTTTTGACCTTTGTTTCAGGAGTGTTCTTTGCTATAGGCACCTTGGGTATATTGATCCAGAATGGAATCATGGTAGGGGCTTTCCAGTTTTTCTTTTTTGAACAAGGCATTTATGCAGAATCTGTCCTGACCATTTGGATGCATGGGGCTTTTGAAATCTCAGCTATCGTCATAGCTGGAGCTGCGGGATTGACGATGGGGCGCGGATTGGTATTTCCGGGTACTTTATCTCGTTTGAAGGCATTTCAGATTTCCGCCAGGCGAGGGGTGAAAATCATGATTGGCATCATTCCACTTTTCATTATTGCCGGATTTATTGAGGGGTACATTACACGTCATACTGAAGTGCATGATCTAATCCGTGGAGGATTCATCTTATTGTGTTTTTGTTATGTGATTGGATACTTTGTAGTCTATCCGGTATTACTCGCCAGGAAGGGTTTTGACAAAAACCTTCGCGAAACGAAGTTAATGCCAGACGCAGATACTTCGATAGATTTTTCGATAATCAAAAAAAGAGAAACCATTTTTTCGGATACCTTTTTATTTTACCGAAAACATTTTTGGAAACTCTTTTGGACTGCTTTTTCAATGGCACTTTTTTACTGTGCAATCGTTTATACGTTTTCAGATTTTAAACCACATGGCTTTTTTGGTGGAGAAGTCGTTCCATTTGAAACAGTAGGAAATATTAATCAATTTTTTAACAATGAGGCTTTTCCCCCAATGCCTTTGATTAATTTGTTGATTTTCAGTTTTATAGCCTATGTAAATTATGCTTTGTTGATAAAAGAAGAGCAATGGAGTCATAGCAGTATTAAGGCAAAATCCAGGACAGCCAAATGGATTGACTTTGGAAAGATTTTAATGGCGGGCATTGTGATTCAAGCCATCATATTGACAGATGCCGGCTACACTTTTTTGCTGATTTTGCTGGCATTTCCTCATCTTTTTTTGTGGTTGTTTGTCTTGAAGAAAGAGGGGAAACATATTTTTAGTGCTTTGCAAAGAACGTTTTATCTGGCGGGAGGTAGCTTTGGTAAAATGCTGGGTTTGTTCTTTATTTTTATGATTCTGGGGATATTGTTCTTTCTGATTTTGGATACTCCATTCTTATGGACTTTGTTCAGTTATATTGCTATGAATTTTTCGCTTGAACAATCGAGTATGGATCTTATGGCTTCAGTTATGATGACCTTTGCTACTATGTTTTTACTGTATCTGGAATTGATATTGTTTTTTACAGGATCCGGGTTACTTTATTATTCCTTGGTAGAAATAAAAGAAGCTCCAAATCTGAAAGAAAAAATTAAATACATTGGTGGGCAAAAGAGAATTAGAGGGCTGGAAAGAGAAGCTTAAGGTAGTTAAAGATTCCCGTGGGCAGTGGGGTTTTGAACCCTGGAATCCTTTTGGTTTTACTATCAGGGTTCAAAACCCTGCTGCTTTCCAAGCTTAATTGAAGTTTAATAAAGAATCTGATTATTTGAGATTTTTAAAGACATATCACGTATTTATTTTTCTAATTATTGGTTTAACGGTATTTGCCAATAACCCCCGAGAGGCTTATCTGGATGAAAGCATTGAAGTTCATGCCTTTGATAAGGAAGAATGGAAAAATCTGACGAAAGATTTGGATTATTCCGATGAACCGGAAAAGGAAAAAAAACCTGAAGAAAAGAAGCCTCGTCAGAGAAATCGGTCAAATGATTTGGCGATGGCACAAGTCATGAAAATCCTTGCGATTATTGCTGCTGTAGCCTTATTGGTGCTCTTTTTGGCAAATATGATGGGTGCCGGGAATATTTTCACGCCAAAAAACAGAAAAATAAAACGAACTTCTACAGACATTGATCTTGAAGAAATTGAGGAAAATATTCACGAGGCAGAGATGGATCCTATCATTCAACGAGCTGTGAATGAGGGCAATTATCCACTAGCAATACGATTGTATTATTTGGCAATTTTGAAAGAACTGTCTTTGGATAAATCAATAAAGTGGAAAAAAGATAAAACAAATGGAGCGTATTTAAGAGAATTGAGAAGTTCTCCATATTTCAGAGACTTTAGGGAGGTTACTCTGATTTTTGAAAGAATTTGGTATGGAAAATCCGATTTCGTAAAGGCAGATTTTGAAAATGTACAGCCCAAATTTCAGAATTTGCTAAACAGCATCCCAGAATCTATAGCGTCCAATTAAATGCAGAGCAACCGCCAATATATCATCATCGGTATTATCGCTCTTCTCATTGCGATTGTTTTCTTTATGCTATTTAGGAATAGCGGCAAAATCAATTGGCGAGAGCATTATCGTGAAAGTGGAACAGACCCATACGGTACGCATGTGGTCAAAAAGTTATTGGGAAATTATTTCAATAATGAATCTTTTGAAGTGCTAAAGGATAGCATCAATGGTGTTTTGCCATTGGAAGAGCATGCTGGAACGTATGTTTTTATAGGACAGGGGATGTACCTTGATTCTGCAGATACCCAGGCGCTTTTGGATTTTGTAAAAATAGGCAACACAGCCTTTATTGCCGGAAAAACCATCCCCTTTGACCTTATCAATTATATTTATTACGACGACTGCGAAGACTTTTATTGGGATGATTATCTGATTTATGGAGATACCATTGCAAGACTCAACTTTAAGCACCAGGCACTTCAACAGGATTCTACTTTTGATTTTAAGTTTTATGTGAAAGGAGGTGCGAAACCGTACAGCTGGTCTTATTTTGATTCAGGAATCTTTTGTGAAGAAGATTATACTTTTATTCCCCTGGGAGATATTGAAGGCAGTTGGGTCAACTTTGCCAAGGCAACCTATGGAGAAGGGGAGTTTTACCTTCATACCACGCCGCTGGCTTTTACCAATATTTCTCTACTGGATGAAAACGGTCTGGGCTATGCCAATAATGTTTTCTCGCATTTGAATAAGGGAACTATTTTTTGGGATGAATACAGCAGGGTACCAGAAGCTGTTAGCAGGAGGCGAAATCAATCCAACTATCGCAGCTTTGACAGCGAAGGACCGTTAAAGTATATTTTGTCACAACCTTCTCTGGCCTGGGCCTGGTATCTTCTGTTAGCGACAGGACTGTTGTATTTGATTTTTAGAGCCAGAAGGCGTCAACGCATCATACCGGTTTTGGAGAAAAATGCAAATACTTCTCTTGAGTTTATCGGTACGATTGGCAGGTTGTATTTTCTGCAGAATAATCACAAAAAGCTGGCCTTGCAGAAAATGAAACTATTTCTAGGCTATGTTCGGGATCGGTATTATTTGCAGACCAAAGAGTTGGACGAAAGCTTTATCAGTCAATTGGTTGCAAAGTCAGAGGTGCCAAAGACTGTAATTGATAAAATTCTGCTTTTTTATCAAAATATAGAAAGTTCACAATTTGTTTCTGAAAATACACTAGTTGATTTTCATCAGGAAATGGAAAAGTTTTATAAAAATTGTAAGTAACAGGCTATTGGCGTTTGGCTATTGGCTGTTGGTTTTGCAGAACTAATGGCCAATAGCCAATAACCAACAGCACATAATATTAAAATGACACCAGAAGAACTCAACGAACAAAACCAGGAGCCTCAAGACGCACCTAAAGAGGAAGTATCGGAAGCACCCATCGCTGAAGAAGAATTGGTGCCCTCCCAGCAGCCTCAAGAAATATCAGAGGAATCAGCCTGGGGACAAAACCGCCTGGATTTGACCAAGGTCAGAATTGCTGTCGATGTGGTCAAAGATGAATTACGGAAGGTAATTATCGGGCAGGAAGATATGATGGATTTGCTATTGGCAGCTCTTTTTACGAATGGACATGTACTGGTAGAGGGAGTTCCAGGAATCGCTAAGACATTGTCTGCCAAGCTATTAGCACAAACCCTGGAAATTGGATTTGCCAGATTGCAGTTTACGCCTGATTTAATGCCAAGTGATGTAGTTGGGACTACCGTTTTCAATATGAAGACTTCTGAGTTTTCTTTCAATGCAGGTCCAATTTTCTCAAATATTATTTTAATTGATGAAATCAATCGTGCTCCAGCCAAAACGCAGGCAGCTCTTTTTGAGGTGATGGAAGAGTATCAGGTCACTGTGGATGGAACAACTTATGATATGAAACATCCATTCTTTGTGATTGCGACTCAAAATCCAATAGAACAAGAAGGCACTTATAAATTGCCTGAAGCTCAGTTAGACCGCTTTATTTTCAAAATAAATATTGAATATCCCAATTTGGAAGAAGAAAAAGCCATTTTGCGCCGCTTCCGAAATGATTTCAGTATGGCGGTCAAAGAAGAAGTCAAACCAGTTTTTAGTGCTGAAGGTATTCAGGAATGTAGAAATCTCATTGAGCAAGTACATATCAAAGAGCAATTGCTGGATTATATTGCCGAAATCATTCACGATACCCGCAATAATGGTGATTTGTTTTTGGGAGCTTCTCCACGGGCCTCTTTGGCGATCATGAAGGCATCCAAAGCAATTGCTGCAATGAATGGCCGTGATTTTGTTACGCCTGATGACATTCAATATGTAGCATATCCTGTCTTAAACCACAGAATTATATTGACTCCTGAACGAGAGATGGAAGGCTATGATACCAAAGATGTGGTTGAAGAGATTGTGAAGAAAATTGAAGTACCGAGGTAAGGTAACATTTTGAGCAGTTGAAGTGTTTTCGAATGCTTCAAACATATACTTAATCTAGACCACAATTTGCCAATTCTCCTTTTGAAATTCGCTTAAATCCCTCAACCATATCTACATATACATATAGCCAATCGTCAATCTTCTGTACTTTTCCGCACATAGAAATGGGCTCCCCTACATGATCCAGGACTTCCTGATGAATGGGCGCTCCATCTTCATCTAGCATAATTAAATATTGGTTTTTGCCCGTTTCACTCTTTATCCAAAAAACGGGCGGAATGCCGCCGGAAATACAACGGATGGCGCAGGAGCGATGTGGTTTGCCATGACCGGGTTTCATGACCCCGAAATAGCATTTTGGGTCTATGATTTCTCCGCTAAGTGACTGATTTCCATATGCTTCAAATTCTCTGGGAATACCAGGTGGATTGCTCACTTTTGTTAATGAATTGATGCCTTCTGTTAATTCTAAAACTGTTTTTCCATCTCGATAAATCAGAGTGCCTTTAATGGTAACCTGATGATTTTCCAAATTCATAAATACATCATCTCTACGCTCTAATTTTTGAATGGTACTCATTGCCCCCATTTTTCCATATCCCACCAATAAGACATTTTGGTACACATCTTTCCCATCTATGTCCCTGCCATTATTGACTTTTAGCATGGGGACAGGCTCGTAAATCAATTGCCCTTCGAGGGTAGTGATATTGCCGAATTCAAAATTAGCGGAAGAGAATCCCCTTTGAGCAAATACGAGGATGAAAGGAAGTAGAACAACTCCGATAACAAGATACCAAATGAATTTCCGGTTTGCTTTTGCATAACCTGGAGGTGCCTGTGTATCCCAGCCATTGTAAAATTCATCTTGAGTTTGTGTGTTATTTGGCATTTTTGTTTTTGTAATCGCCCGTTTTTATGGGCAGGACTGCTAAGTTCTTTGATTAGAATATTTTTAATTATTTTAAAATTAAGTAGAACTAAACAGCTCTGCTTTATTGGGTCGGTGTTGAAAAGAAACTAAAGCCTGCCCATTAAAATGGGCGGCTACATTAAAAAATCTTAGCAGGCACAACTGGTGTACCCTCCGGATGTGGATTAGGATTTACATAAATTGTCGAGGCTACCACTTTTACATCATAAGTACACACTTTTTCTTTGAAAGGTGGGGGAGATTGCCCATTCCCCGGAAGGTATTGATAAGCATGCCAGGGGCAGACAATACAACTATTAACGATCTTTCCTTCGCCTAAGGGTCCATTTTGATGTTTGCAAACATTGCTGACTGCAGATACTTTCCTATCGTATTTGAAGACTGCGATGTTTTCTTCTCCTATCAAAGCCACTTTTGCCCGATTTTCAACAATCTCATCCACTTCACAAACCTTTACGAATCCTTCTTTGGCAAGACTCTTAAGTCGAAATTCTCTTTTCTTTTCGTGGAATGCTGCCTTTAAATGAAGTCCAATGATTGAAATCATACCAGCGCCAATTAAAAAGACATAAACAGGCGATTTTTCCAATTGCATGACCCCTAGAAGCACATGCATGATGAGCAAGGCATAAGCCACATAAACCATCATATGTAAGGACTTCCAAACTTTAGGGCCTAAATTTTTTAGCCAGAAATCGTGACTTGTGGCAGCCATCAAAAACAAAATGAGCAATGCAAAAAAGCCCAATACCTGAAAAGGAAAGTTGGTCAGGGATAAATATTCTGTATTGGAAAGAAACAAGGAAGCAAATGGATTTAAATCTCCCAATGCATGAAAATGGATCATGCTAAAAGCACCATGAATGAATGCAATAAGGAACATGGTAACACCCAGGTGTCGCCGATTGTAGAGCAATGGCAAATACCTTTTATCCAAACGACAAAGTGGTCCAATAATCAAAATCACATGGAGCATGATAATCGCACAGGAGCCGGTAGCTCTAATAAGGAGGGTCTCCGCAGTGATTTCCGAAAAGAAAATCACATTCAATAATACAAAAAGCACTAAATAAAGTCCAATGAGCCCAAGCATCACTTTATCATATATCTTTTTCTGCTGATTCCAAAGTATGGCTTTGTAGCTTACTGCCATTTGAGTTTGTTGTGTTTGAGTGCTGAGGTGTTTAGGCGTTCATGCATTAACTGTGAGATGTAAACAAGTGAACACCCAAACACTAAGCACTATTATTTCGTAGAAACCGTAATTTGTTTGAAGGCTTCTTTTTTGATTTGGTCGTAAAAAAGCAAATGAATTTCGGGATTTTGAGGGTTTACAAAATTTCCCAAATTGAATCGATAGGAGCCTATGCCTTCCAATTTGCCCAAAAGTCCTGCATCCTGAAATTTACCGGTTTTTTGATTGGCGATGTAGACAAATGAATTGGGAATGTTGAATGGCTTTTCTACAAGCACCTCAATTTGTCTTCCTGGTAAATTGTCGTCTTTCCTCAAGTGAACCTGAAAACCATCCTCTTTAGTTGTAGAAACTATAGTGGAATATAAAACTGGTTGTCGTACCTGAAAATCTTTTTCCACTACAGTTTCAGGAACTGCCAATACCGCGGCAATAAAACCAATTGGCAATAAAATGCTTAAAGCCAACCACATCCAACGGTGGCGTTTTCTCAAGGAATGTATCATTTTCGATTTGCTTTTAACCAGGTTTTTAAGAGAAAAGGCCACAAAGCCATGGAGCCGGGAATGATGAGCACTCGAAAGAAATTTGGAACTTCAACTGCACCTTCATCTATTTTTCCTACACCTTTAAAGGCAAAGTAGAGCGCAAATAGGAAACCAATGAGCAAATAAATCAGGAAGACATTGATGAGCATATTGACGACCATTTTTTCCAGTTTTTTCGCAACTAAAGTAGCAAATTTCGAGAAACCCTAAATTTTCCTATTTTTCGGGCTTCGAAAGAAGGGGCTCTGCTTGCTGGTAACTAGCACCCAGCAACCAGAACCCAAAATGATAAAGCGTTCTGGAGGAGTGAGATAAAACATACAACTGTCTCAAATTCCCAAACGCTCAAACGAAAGACTTATGAACACAAATACGAGAATCCAACTGTCCATAATGATGTTCCTTCAGTTTTTTATCTGGGGAGCATGGTATGTCACCGCAAGTACGTACTGGGGAGAACTGGGTTTTAGCGGCACTGATGTCGGTAATGCATACAGCACCGTCCATCTGGCAGCTATCATCGCTCCGCTCTTTGTAGGTATGATAGCCGATCGCTTTTTTGAAGGGCAAAAGGTTTTGGGGAGTTTGCACATCATTGGTGGCTTGATCATGTGGTGGATTTCGACATTAACTTCACCTTCAGAAGTTTACTGGTTGGTGTTGTTGTATTCAATTTGCTACATGCCTACGCTGGCAATCGCCAATGCTGTAGCATTTCATCAAATGGCAGATCCTGAAAAGGAATTTCCCGGGATTCGGGTTTTGGGGACGATAGGCTGGATAGTAGTTGGCTTAATCATCTCGGGAATGGAGAATTCTATATTTCCATTCCAGTTAGCGGCAGTCGCTTCTGTCCTGACCGGCGCTTTTTGTTTTTTCTTACCCAAAACACCTCCCAAAGCGAAAGGAGAAGCCGTTACTGTTGGAAAATTGTTAGGCTTTGATGCCCTAAAGCTTATGAAAAACAGATCCTTTGCGATTTTAATAATCAGCTCTTTATTGATCTCTATACCCTTGTCATTTTATTATGTCTTCACAAACCCCTTTTTGGGAGAGTTGGGAATGACCAATACCGCAGGAAAAATGACCATGGGGCAGATGTCAGAAATCGTATTTATGCTCCTAATGCCCTTCTTTTTCAGGAAATTGGGCGTCAAGAAAATGATTTTGATAGGTGTGGCTTGTTGGGTAGCGCGATATTTGCTGTTTGCGTTTGGAGATAATGAAACGCTTGTATTTATGCTCTATGGGGGTATTTTATTGCATGGCTTGTGCTACGATTTTTTCTTTGTTACCGGGCAAGTGTATGTCGACAAAGCCGCTCCGGAAGCTGTCCGCTCAAGTGCACAGGGTTTGATCGCCCTGGTTACTTATGGTGTTGGCATGTACATTGGTTCTGTGTATTCCGGTCATGTGGTAAAGAAATATACCTTTTTGAATGATGCCGGCGAGGCAATTGGTCACGATTGGTTGGCTATCTGGACGATTCCTGCCATCCTGGCATTTGTAGTAATGCTGGCATTTGGGGCATTATTTCGGGAACAAAAAAAGGAAACATAATTGCAATATCTCCTTTGGCTGCATCACACAGCCGACAAAACTTCCCTTACATTCCTTTATAAAAATCCAGATGCGTAATTTTGGCGTTCTTTCTGGGTACTGGTTGGCTAGCTGCTGATCTTAAATCGTTCACAATAAGACCAGCAGCTAGCCAACCAATTCCCAACAACCAGAATAAGAACAACTAAAATCTGCGTGTTATGAGAACTTTTCTAGTTTCCTTATTGACCGTTTTCTCTTTTTCCTTCCTCCTGGCACAGGGGAATTTTTGGGTAGATGTGGCGGAGAGTGAGATGGTGTTGCCGGAGGATGCAGAGCCCTCTTTAATTCCCCTAGAGTATAGAACACTTTCTTTGGATTTAACTAATCTAAAAGACTATTTGATAAAAGCACCAATGGAGTTTACCTCAGAAAAGGAGTTAACCTTAAGACTTCCTCTACCAGATGGGACCTCTCCAATTTTCAAAATATACGAGTCCCCCATCTTCCCACAAGGCATGGCAGAAAAATTTCCCGATATAAAAACTTACTCAGGTTATCAAATAGATAAGCCCGCAGTAACTACTCGTTTTGATTATGGTCCAAATGGTTTTCATGCAATCATTCATGCAGAAGGTGGGACAGTTATGGTAGATCCTTATATTTTTGGTCAGACTCAATACTACATGAGTTTTAGAATCAATAAAGTTCCCTTTGAACCAATTGCTCCTGAATATTCATGTCAAGTAAAACATGATGATGAAGATTTTCACGATTATTATCTTTCAGATGAACAAGATGGTTTTGCTAATGATAGAAGCGCTGGGAATCCAGTTACATTGCATAGATATAGAGTAGGTGTAGCAACGACAGCTGAATTTTTTCTTTCCCATGGAGGTACCGTACCCACAGTTTTAGCTAGTGTTACAACTATTATCAATAATGTAAACAGTGTAATGGAAAAAGATATTGGTAATCGACTGATACTTGTTGATGATGCAGATAAAACCTTATTTGACAACCCTTCTACAGATGGATTAACGAATGGGAGTCCTCCAGCTTTAAATAGTGAATGCCCTGGAATTTTGAATAATGCATATACACAATTTGGGTATGACATCGGTCATGCTTTCGGGACTAATGCAGGAGGATTGGCTTCCCTTGCTGGGGTCTGTAGCAATTTTATTCCAGGAAATGAAAATAACTTCTCAAAGGCAAATGCTAGTTCTTCTACATTTGGCGCATACTCCGGTTCTTTGTTCTTTATTATTGTAGCACACGAAATGGGGCATCAATTTTCAGCTACCCACAATTTCAACTTTTGTGATAGCCAAAACGAAAGCTTGGGAACTGGTTTTGAGCCTGGAAGTGGTAGTACCATAATGTGTTATGCTGGAGCTAGTAATTGTGGTTCAAATTATGTTCAAAATGTAAATGAACCTTATTACCACATAAATGCGATGAATCGAATCTTTAATTTTAGTAGAGATCTTGGTTCTGGTGGACTTTGTGCGGTAAAACTTGCAACTGATAACACTACACCGACTGCCTCAATCCCAACTGAAGGGGATTTTTACATACCAATCCTGACTCCATTTGAATTGATAGGAGAAGCTAGTGATGACGAAGATCTTAGCATGCTTTATAATTGGGAAGAATATGACGCTTCCCCAATACTTGCAACTTTAGGTTCTCCTGAAGGTACTTCTCCAGCTTTTCGATCTTTTCCTCCCTCGACTAATTTGAATAGAGTATTTCCAAGAATAGAAACTATATTGAATAATGGTTTTGATAAAAATGAAGTCCTTGTAGATTATTCGCGTGATTTTACCTTTCGTTTTTCGATAAGAGACTGTCATCCGGGCGCAGGTGGTACAGATTGGGCTGAAATTGCATTTCAAACAACTGATGAAGCGGGCCCTTTTCTTGTTCAATACCCAAATGATGGAACTGAAGAATGGCAGTCTGGGCAGTTGGTGGAGATATTATGGGACGTAGCTGGGACAGATGGGGATTTAGTTAATTGTAAAGCAGTGAATATTAAATTATCCACTGATGGCGGATACAATTATCCTTATGTGTTATCCACTTATACAGCCAATGATGGTTCCCAAGAGGTTTTTGTCCCAAATATCACTTCAACGGAAGCAAGAATCAGAGTGGAGGCTGCTAACAATATCTTTTTTGACTTATCCAATTTTAATCATAGAATTGAGCCAGCAACTGAACCTGGCTTTATTGTAAATGCTTCCTCAGAATTTCGTTCTGTATGCGTACCCAATGATTCTGATTTTAATTTAGAGTTTTATACAGATGCAATTTTGGGATATGATGAATCACTATCTTTTGAAATAGTTGGAGGTCTCCCATTGAATTCAACCTACGAATTTAGTTCTGATTTGGTGAATCCAGGAGAAACGGTGATGCTCAACATTAATATGAATGATGCGACTGAATTTGGGGATTTTATGGTAGATGTTATTGCAGTTGGTAATGGAACGGATACGGCATTCATGACCTTAAATTTTGAAGTCATCAATAATGACTTCTCAAGTTTGAAAATGTTACTACCTTCAAATGGAGCAACAAGTTTACCTCTTATCTCAGAATTTGAATGGGTTGACATGCCAAATGCTTATCAATACGATATTGAAATTGCCACAAGTCCAACTTTTGAGTCTGGGACAATTCTAGACGCTGCATATGGAATTCAGGAAAACATTTTCACGCCAGATCAAGGGTTTATTGAAAATGAATTGTATTATTGGAGAATTCGCCCTTATCATGAAAAATGTGGAGTTGGAGAGTATTTAACCCCCTTCGCTTTCCACACCTTCACCTCAGATTGTGTAGATTACGAAAGTGTAGACATCCCTAAAAACATCCCCGTTCAAGGTACACCAACCATTAGTTCAGAATTAATAGTTCTGGAAGATGGTATCATTACCGATGTTAATATCAGAAGTTTGAAAGGGGAGCATGATGTGCTAGCTGATCTTGAGGCACACATTACCAGTCCCGCAGGTACCAGGGTAAAGCTATTTGGAGATTTACCCTGCTTTGTGATTCCTTTCAATTTTAACTTGGACGATGAAGCTGCTTTTGACATTTCCTGTCCTCCAGTTGGCGGTTTGTCTTATTTGCCTCATGAATCATTGTCTACTTTTGATGGGGAATCCACTTTTGGTACCTGGCTTTTGGAAGTAAAAGTGACAACCAATTTAGGGAATGGAGGATATGTGCAAGGTTGGGGTGTTCAGTTTTGTGCCAATACCACTCCTAAGAGTCCTTTTATCACTGTTAATGATACCTTGAGAGTCCCTGATTTGGATAGTCGGGCGATTGCCCCCTCGAAGTTGAAGGTGGAAGATGAGGACAATAGTAACAATGAATTGGTTTATACCATTGTAGAAGCACCTAAGAATGGAGTCATAACCTTGAACGGAAATCCAATCAATGTTGGTGATCAATTCTTACAAGGACAAATAGATGTTTATAAGGTTCGCTATGAGCATCAAGTCACAGGTACACTCACTGACTTCTTCACCTTTGTTGTAGAGGATGGTACAGGAGGGTTTGTAGGTGTTGATAGATTTAATATTATTATCGACAACAATGCACCTGTTAATACAGATGAAGCTGTTTTGGAATCTAGTATTACGCTCTTTCCAAATCCAGCTACAGATTTGTTGAATATTGCAATTGACCAGCCAATTGATGAGAAAGTGACATTGAATATTGTAGATGTTACTGGCAGGTTGTTGTCACAAAGACAATTCAATTTCATTCACGATAATATAGAAATCAATACTTCAGGTTTTGCTGGAGGCATCTATTTTGTCAATTTCCAATTAACGGATACTATATTGACAAAAAGATTTGTCATTCAAAGATAACATTGAAATTTAGTCATCCCGGACTTCCAAGTACTTATAAAGAATCATTGTGGGCTCGATGTCCACAATGATTTTAATTTTAAATTTTGGGATGTTTTCAAACATATAACACTCAACCAATGCTTATGAAAAAAATACTTACCTTATTTTTCTTTCTTTCTTCGCTTTTTTCCGCTCAAATCGAGGCAAACAATTTCTGGAATGATGTTGCTGAGGAACAGGTTGTTCTTCCTGAAAATGCTGAGATCACGCAGTTACCAAATCAATACCGCGTCCTGGCGCTGGATTTTCAGGGAATGATAGAAACATTGCGAACGGCACCTATGGAAAACACTGCTGATGCGCCAATTCAATTTTCAATGCCATTGCCGAATGGAGCGTTCGAAGTTTTTGAAATTGTCGAATCACCCATTTTTGCTCCTGGTTTGGCAGCCAAGTATCCACAAATCAAAACTTTTGCTGGAAAAAGTGTTGAAAATCCATCAGTGACCATTCGCATGGATTATAGCTCACAGGGATTCAATGCCATTCTTCATACAAATGGTGGAACTGTTTTGATCAATCCATATGCTTCTGGTCAGACGCAATATTACATCAGCTTTGATATTCAGGAAGTGGATTTTGGAATTACAACACCTCAACATGCCTGTCAGGTCAAGCATGATGAAGATGTAGCCCAGGATTATGATTTACCCAGGTTCAATAATGGAAATGTAGAAGATAGAAGCCTGGGAGACCCCATCAATTTGCACAAATATCGATTGGCAGTAGCTACTACAGCAGAGTTTTACAGTTCACATGGTAATAGCATTCCAAATGTATTGGCAAGTGTAACTACGATAATCAATAATGTAAATAGCATTTTGGAAAAGGACGTTGCGATTCGCTTAGAATTGATTGATAATGTGGAAGCTGTATTTTTTAGCAACCCCGTTACAGATGGGTTTACCAATGGAAATCCGGAAGATTTAAATACAGAAAACTTTTTTGCCTTGAATACCGCGTTCACTCAGGATGGTTACGATATAGGGCATGTTTTTGGAACCAATGCTGGTGGACTTGCACAGACAGGAGGAGTATGCAATGATAATGCAAAAGCAAGAGCAAGCTCTTCTACTTTTGGAGCTTATGCTGGAGCATTATTTTACATCATTGTAGCCCATGAAATGGGGCATCAGTTTTCAGCATTGCACAATTTTAACTTCTGCGATGCAGATAATGAAAGCTGGACAACAGGCTTTGAGCCAGGCAGCGGAAGTACCATCATGTGTTATGCAGGAGCCAGTGATTGTGGGCCAAATTATGTTCAAGCTGTAGATGACGATTATTATCACATCAATGCAATTACCAGAATTCGCAATTTTTCCAGAAACATAATATCAGGTGGATCCTGTGCTGAAGTTATTTCAACAGATAATACAACGCCAACTGCTTCTGTAAATGACGCCAGTGGATTTTTTATTCCAATTTTGACACCTTTTGAACTGACAGGTTCAGGTACTGATGATGAAGACAATAACTTTTTGTACAACTGGGAACAATACGACGCGGCAGATACTTTGGCGATTTTAGGTATGCCTGTCCTAAATTCACCTGCATTTCGTTCCTATCCTCCCACCAACAATCCAACCAGAATCTTTCCAAAGATATCTACAATTGTGAACAATGCTTCAGACATCACAGAAGTGTTGGTGGATTATTCCCGTGATTTTACTTTCCGTTTTTCAGTACGGGATTGTCATCCTGGTGGTGGGGGCTTTGATTTCGCAGATGTTGCATTTCAAACGATCGACGGAGCTGGCCCATTCCTGGTAAATAGTCCAAATGATGGCACCGAAACCTGGGAAGTGGGAGACTATGTAGAGGTTACCTGGGATGTATCCAATACGGATATCGCTCCAGTCAATTGCCAAAGAGTGAATATTTATTTGTCAACCGATGGAGGATTTAATTACCCTATCACATTGGCAGAAAATACGGCAAATGATGGTTCCCAATTTATAGTAGTTCCAGATGAAGTAGGAGCTAATGTTCGAGTAAAAGTGAAAGCTGCGGACAATATCTTTTTTGATATTTCCAATGCTAATTTTGAAATTGTTCCAGCCTCTACTCCGAACTTCGCCTTTAATGCTCCGATCATAGAAGGTGAAAGTTTGTGTTTGCCTTCCTCAGTTGATATTGAATTAACTACTGCAGCGCTGGCTGGTTTTTCAGAAATGATCACTTTAAGTGTCGCCGGGCTGCCAGCAGGAGCTACTGCCACTTTTACACCTGAAATGGTAATGCCTGGTGAATCCAGTATATTGACCATTGATTTTCCAGACGATACTGCAATTGGGGGAGATGTAGCGTTGACCATACAGGCTACAGCAAGTGGAGTAGATGCCCAGGAAAGATCAGCTTCCTACTTTTTAATTGCCAATGATTTTAGTGCATTGGCTTTACAAAGTCCCGCAGATGGTGCGAGTGGACAAAGCGTGTTGCAAACGTTCGATTGGTCAGACGTCAGTACTGCAACCAGTTTTGACTTTGAAATAGCAACAGATCCAAGTTTCGACCCTGGCTCTATCATACATAGTGAAACTGGAATCACAACATCCAATTATGACCTATCGATTACGCTGGATGAAAATCAGGCTTATTTCTGGAGAGTGCGTGCTGCCAATGAATGTGGAGAAGGCGATTTTACAGAGCCATATTCCTTACACACCTTGCTTTTAGAATGTAATCAGTACCTGAGTACAGATGGGCCATTCAATATTTCTGCACAGGGGACGCCGACCATTGAATCTCGGATAACCATTTCTGATAATGTGGAGTTAAGTGATGTCAATGTATTTAATATGAAAGGGAATCACGATTTGATTGCCGATATGGAGTTTAGATTGAAAGCTCCTGATGATGAGACCATAGTATTATTTAGTGATCCTGGTTGTTTTAGCACTAATTTCGATATGGGCTTTGATGATGAATCGCCTCTGACCGCTCCTTCTCCCTGCGCAACTACCGGCGGAGTGGTTTATCAATCTAAGGAACCCCTTTCTACTTTCGTTGGTAAAAACGCCCTCGGACTCTGGACTTTGGAAGCTGATGTGGTTAACGACCTGGGGAATGGCGGAACTTTCACTTCCTGGGAATTGGAATTGTGTGGTGGTAAAAATGCCAGTAATCCAGAACTCATCAACAATATTGCACTTAGAATCCCTCCAGGGGACAACAGATTGATTCGACAAGATTCTTTGTTGGTAGAAGATGCAGACAATTCTTCTTCTGAATTGGAATATACCATTGTCACTGCCCCTGAATATGGAACCCTATTGCTCAATGGCAATCCTGTCGCTGTAGGTGGTACATTTACTCAGAATGATATCAATAATCAGATAGTCCGTTATATGAATACGGACATTACAGCCCTAACGGATGGCTTTTCTTTCATCGTGAGAGATGGCGAAGGCGGCTTTTTGGGAACTCCCAGATATGAGATTATCATAGATCCAGATGCTCCTGTGAATACAATAGATGTGGACTTGGCTACCAAAGTTTCTTTGTATCCTAATCCTGCAGGAAACTATGTAAACATTGAATTTGAGCAGATTTTTGGAAGTCAATTGGAATTATCTGTTTACAATGTCCAGGGACAATTGATTGAAACCATGTCTTTCGTAAACTTTGAAAGACACATTCAGTTGAATACTGAAGAATGGGCAAATGGTTTTTATACCATAACAATGAAGACTGACTTGGGAGTTGTTGCAAAGAAGCTTACGGTAAATAAGTAAGGCGAGGCGAATACTTCGC
The DNA here is from genome assembly GCA_041941305.1 of Saprospiraceae bacterium. Taxonomy (GTDB): domain Bacteria; phylum Bacteroidota; class Bacteroidia; order Chitinophagales; family Saprospiraceae; genus JANSWP01. Next base: position 60,493 of record JBGTQJ010000007.1, on the reverse strand, counting down.
GACTTCCATAATCATAAAAAAGATGGCTCTTCTGGATAAAACCGGAAGAGCCATTTAAATTTTAGGAAGACATATTTGATTCTCTCAAGAGCAGTCCTGGGATTCTGGAATAAAAGATCCGGCGGGGGATGGGGATGACCATCTCCTTTTTACAGGAAGCCAGGGTGTTTTGAATGTATATTGAATGATATTAAACAATATACAATAAGGCTTATGAACAAGACGAAAATGGCTACTTGTTGATGGAGGAATAAGTAGAAGGACTAAAAAATGGAGATTTGTATGTTGGGAGGAAAAAATAAGAATCAACAGAGAAAAGAATAAAATTTGGGAGAAATAAAACAGACTCTGCGGTGTAGATTCTATTTAAAGGCAAAAGTATCGATGTCATCTTTCAGTCGCGAAAGTCTTTTAGTGCTCGTTCATAGTTTTTGTTTTTTATGTCACGGCAAACATAATTTATGAGATAAATGATTTAGTGTAGGAAAAAAGAATAGTTGTGACGGAGCTAAATTTTTATTTGATGAAATATCTAATTTGTTTTCAATTGTAGGGGTTGACACATTATGAAAATAGTTACTGTAAAAAAATGAAATATGTGTCTCATTTTCGGAATAAAAATTTCCAAATTAAAATACATAAGCCAGTCATAATTGCAACATCGGCAATATTGAAGATTCCTGTTCTTATGTCGTAGAAGCCCATATTAAGGAAATCGACCACTTTTCCGAAAACGATTCGGTCATAGATATTGCTTATACCACCTCCGAGAATAAAGCTAAAGCCGATTGCCTGACCAAGCGACATGACTTTTGAAAAAATGGTGTAAATGAATAAAAAAGAAAGGGCTAAAACAGGTAGGATTACTAATACTAAAGACTTAAAGGGTTCTTGCCAATCAGCGCCATTTCCCATAAAAGCGCCAGGGTTTTCGGCATAGGTGAGAACAAAAGCCCGATCGCAATAACTGATTTCATCTTCGTTTTTCAGATTGTTTTTTGCAAATTCCTTTGTGACTTGATCGCATCCTATATTTCCAATGATGATAAAAAGTATAAGCGCAATTTTAGTGAAGCTTCTTTTCATGTATGAGGATTAACGGTTTGGGTAGTAAGATGAGCTTTATTGCTTTTTTGGCGTTCACTCAAAGAGCTAAATCGAGTTTTTGTCTTTCCAAATATTGAACCTGACCACTACCTTCCACAACTTTTACAAAACGATTGATTGCTACGTTTTCAAAAATTTCTATGGTTCGTTCAGCATTAGGCCAACGAATTTCAATACTGTTTATTTCCAAAGCATTTTCCAAACCGATTTCCAACTGAAGGCTATTTGAGCCAAAACTACTTCCAGTGGAGACCGTCCGGTAAATTGTTTTTTCAGAACCATCAGGATTTTGGGCGGAAACGGTTACTCGTGCACCAATGGCAGCTTTGTTTGATTTGGTACCTTCTAATTTTATATTAACCCAATTTTTTTCACTGCCAAAGGGATTTAGGAAAAAAGCATCTTCAAATACGTCCCCCTCAAAAGCCCCCCCTAAGACACAGAAAATATCCTGGTCACCATCATTGTCAAAATCACCAAAGCTAACAGCGTGGCCTTTTTGAATGTGACCCACTCCTCCAGCTGTGGTAACATCCTGAAAAGTTTGCCCTTTTAGGTTGCGAAACATTTTGTTGGGCACAATAGCAGTAAAACTGGGGGCTCCTGTGCCCAAATAAAAATCCTGATAACCGTCATTGTCAATATCTCCATAATTACAACCCATTGCCAACATAGCTTCTGTCATTCCAATGGATTGAGAAATATCAGTAAAAGTGTCATCTCCATTGTTTTTATAAATTCGGGGATGCCCCCCCATACTTTGCCCCCGATAATTGAGTGCTGCTAATTGGGCGGCCTGTAAACTTCCGGAATAGCTAAAACTGGCAACAAAAATATCTTCCCATCCATCATTATTGTAATCCCAACTCCAGGTTGGAAAACTATTTTGCGGCTCTCCAACTCCGGCAGTTGAAGTTTTATCTTCAAACTTTGGAATGTCTCCCGCTTTTTTTAAAGTATTGATGAAAAGCTTGTTTTGTGTGTCTAGTAAAGAAATATAAAGATCCGGAAAGCCATCATTGTTAAAATCACCAGTATTCACTCCCTTTACAAATTGTTGAATGTCACTCAAGCCGGTTTCATTGATTCTATTGGTAAAGGTTCCATCTCCGTTATTGATATAGAACTCACAGGGTACTTTTAATGATTTATCTGATTCATTTCCTATGAATAAATCTAAATGCCCGTCCAGGTTGAAATCTGCCCATGTAGCAGTTTGTGTTGGGAAAAAGGAAAGCAAACCTGTAGCTATCGTCACATCAGTAAAAGTACCATCTCCATTATTTTTTAGTAAGGAGTTTGGTACTTTTCCTGCGGCTCCAAACCAGGCACCTCTGAGCACTAAAACATCTATGAAGCCATCATTATTATAATCTGCATGATTGATATTCAATCCACCTGTAATGCCTGTTAAGCCGGCTTTTTGGGTTTGATTGCTAAACGTTCCATCTCCATTATTTCTAAAAAACTGTAATTGGTCTTCAAAACCCCAGGAAGAAGCCATTAGGTCTAAAAAGCCATCATTGTCAAAATCTTCAATAGCAGCTCCTCCAGAGAGTCCAACGGTATTGATGCCTAGTTTTCCTGCAAGGTTTTTGAATTTTGGAATTTGATAATCAGATTCAAATTCAGAAGGAGAAAGTCGAAACTGTGCTGGAACCTTATCTGGAAATTGTCCTAAAGTCATGTAGGCAAAATTCAGCATCCATATACTTTCCTGATCTTCAGGATTTAGTGCAAGCATTTCCTCATAAACCTGAATTGCTTTTTCAGTAGCTTCTGTAATGGTATAAATACCCTTCCCACGAATTGGCATGATACAAGATTCTTCATTGTGGCGTTGAATACAATTGTTTTGCTCCCCCAGGCGAATGTATGCCAGGGCAATTAATCTTTTGATTTGATACAAAACTCCAGGCTGCTGCAAATTGATGGCGAGCAGTTGTTGTAAAAGCCCTTCAAGGATCATGATAGCATCTTCATTCTTTCCAGCATTTATCAATTCGTAACCATAAAACATGGTGTTATTATATCGCTCATCCGGATTTTGGCTATTTTCTACTCTTTGTTGAAAAATTGCAGCTCGTTGACCATTTTCAAAATAGGTAACCTGCATCGGATCTATTTGATTCTTCGCCTGTTCCAGGTGTTTTATCATTTCTGCTGTTCCAGAATCATTTGAAGGTATTGATTTAGAAGTTGAATCTGATGAAGTTTCTGATTTTGAATCAGGCTGGCAATTATGAAACAAAAGGAAAGAAAAAAGTAAGAGGATAAGCGTTTGAGGAGTTGATTGATAGGCCACACTTATTCGGATCATGGAAATTTATTTTATCGATTGAATCAATTTTTGCTCAAAAATAAGACTATGTTCAAATTTTTCTTTCCTGTGCCACGAACAAGGGATGCCTTTGGCACAGTGCGTAAAATTTTTTAACCTACTCTAAAGAAAAACCATGCCACCACTATTTTCAGATAAAATTTTTAATAATCTATTAGTTTGGCAAATCAATTGAACTAAGTAATTTTGTTTTCCAAATTGAAATCCTTTTAAGAGTTTGTTTAAATTCAATATCCATGACATATTTCCCATACCGTTTTTTAAAATTCTTTTCCATCTGTTTTTCCCTTATTTGCTTTGTAGGGTGTAGTGAGGAAAAGCCCGAGTTAGAAGACAGTACTTCCGTTTCTGAGCAGCCTGAACTATTTACACTTTTACCAGCGGAAACCACTGGAATTGATTTTGTGAATGCTCTTGAAGAGAATGTGCATACAGATTGGAATATTATGTCTTTTGACTATTTCTATCATGGTGCCGGAGTGGCTATTGGAGATGTAAACAATGATGATTTGCCCGATGTGTTTTTAGCTGGAAATATGGCTCCAAATAAATTGTATTTGAATAAAGGAAACATGCAGTTTGAGGATGTTTCTGTGAAGGCGGGAATCAACCAAGGCAAAAAATGGTCTGCAGGAGTGACAATGGCAGATGTAAATGGAGATGGTTGGCAAGACATATATGTACTTCAGGCGGGACCCGATAAAGACCAAAACAATCGCAAGAACCTTCTTTTTATTAATAACCAGGACGGTACTTTTTCTGAAAAGGGCAAGGAATATGGTTTGAATTCCGGTAATCGTGGTACAGCAGCGGCTTTTTTCGATTTTGATAATGATGGAGATCTTGATTGTTTTGTACTCAACGAATCCAAGTATTTCAGAGTGCCCCATTCACAGGTTTTTGAAGACATCAAAAATCCAAAAGCTATGGCAGACGCAAGCTGTCATTTGTATCAAAATGAGGATGGAAAATTCAAAAGAATTACAAAAGAAGCAGGAATGCTACAATACGGTTATGGACTTGGCCTGGCAGTGAGTGATTTGAATACTGATGGCTGGCTGGATGTATATGTAGCAAATGATTACTCTGTCCCGGATTTTATGTACATCAATAATGGTGATGGCACTTTTACAGATCGAATCAAAGAAAAAACCAAGCAGATTTCTTTCTTCGGGATGGGCTGTGACATTGCGGATATCAATAATGATGGTTTGGTAGATATTGCTGTTTTGGATATGGCTGCAGATGACCATATTCGCGATAAAACACTGATGGCATCCATGGACGTTAAAGGATTTCGATATTATGTGAATGAGTTGGGCTATCAATACCAGTATATGTTCAATTCCATGCAATTGAATAATGGAAATGGCACTTTTTCCAATATTGCCAATTTGACGGGTGTAGCAAGAACGGATTGGAGTTGGGCTGCGCTACTAGCAGATTTTGACAATGATGGTTACAAAGATTATTTTGTCACCAATGGTTATCGAAGGTATACCCGGGACAATGATTTCAGATTGATGCTGGCGGCTAAAAAAGAGGAATATGGAGGGAGTATTCCAATGGAAAAACGACAGGAGATTTTTGATGCCTTACCTGAAATTAAGTTGCCCAATGTCATTTATAAAAACAATGGAGACCTTTCCTTTTCCAATACTTCCAAAGAATGGGGTATGATGGATGCTACCTATTCCAATGGAGCGGCTTATGCAGATTTGGATGCCGATGGAGATTTGGATTTGGTAATCAACAATATTGACCAGCCTGCATTTGTATATCAAAACAATGCAGTTGAGCAAAATAGAGGCAACTATTTGAGAATCCAATTGAAAGGAGAAAGCACGGCTACCCCTATCGCTGGTGCCAAGGTTACTATTTTTTATAAGGATCAACAGCAGTTTCAAGAACTGATGAATACAAGAGGATTTGAATCAGCAGTGGAGGAAGTTCTGCATTTTGGTCTTGGAGATATTCAAAAAATAGATTTAGTGGAAGTAAAATGGCCAAACGGTAAGCTATCTTCCATCGAAAACGTGACAGCGAACCAGGTTTTAAAAGTTGAACAAAAGGAAGCTGCGGGTAAAAAAGTAAATGTGAAACCAGAAGGGGAGACCCCAATAAAAAAATTGAATGCAACAGATTTGGGGATCGCTTTTAAACATACTGAAAATCAATTTGATGATTTTGTTTCAGAGATTTTGTTGCCTCACAAACAATCTACACTTGGACCAAAAATAAGTGTAGCAGATGTAAACAATGATGGCCTAGAGGATTTCTTTGTAGGAGGCGCTTCAGGTCAAAGTGCTGTGATTTACACCCAAAACGCTGATGGAACTTTCAGCTTATCGGAAAACCCACACTTCCAATTAGATGTAAATTGTGAAGACTTGGATGCGCTCTTTTTTGATGGTAATGGAGATGGTTGGAAAGATTTGTTTTTGGTAAGTGGCGGAGGCGGAGAATTTAAAGTCGATAAGGCACCACTCCAGGATCGCTTGTTCGCCAATACTCAAAACGGACAATTTTTTAAAACAGACGGTGCAATTCCTGAAAATCTGGAAAGTGGAAATATAGCTGCTGCTGCTGATTTCGATCAAGATGGAGACCTGGATATATTTGTAGGAGGGGCGGCTCAACCAGGAAAATATCCCTATCCATCCAAGAGCTACCTCTTGAGAAATGATTTCAATCAGGGCAAAATGACAGAAGTGACAGCAGAGTGGGCACCAGATTTGGAGAATATTGGAATTGTGAAAGCTGCCCTATGGACAGACCTGAACAAGGACAATGCTCCTGATCTCATTTTGACTGGGGAATGGATGTCAATAAAAGTTTTCCTCAATGAAAACGGAAAACTAAGAGATGCTTCTCAAGATTATGGAACCAATGATCTCAAAGGGTGGTGGTACTCTTTGGCAGCAGCAGATGTCGATAATGACGGCGATGAAGATTTTATTGTTGGCAACATTGGTTTAAACACAAAGTTCTACGCTTCCAAAAAGAAACCTTTCAATGTTTTCGCTGATGACTTTGATGAAAATGGTAGTTGTGATATTGTTTTGAGTAAAGAATATAAAGGAAAGCTAGTACCAACACGCGGACGGCAATGTTCCTCTGAACAGATGCCATTTATCAAGGACAAATTTCCTACGTATAAAGAATTTGCAACTGCAGGAATTGAAGATATTCTGGGTGATCAAAAAATTCAAAAAGCACTTCATTTAGAAGCAACTCATTTTGAGTCAATCGTTTTAATCAATGAGGGCAATTCTTTCACAGTCAAAAAATTGCCCAATGAAGCTCAAATAGCACCCGTTAATGCCATCATTCCTCTAGATCTGGATACTGATGGCAATATGGATCTAATTATTGCAGGCAATAATTTTGATACAGAGGTAGAAACACCGAGGTACGATGCAGGCAATGGACTTGTCTTAAAAGGTTTAGGCGATGGCAACTTCAAACCTTTGGGGATTACTCAAAGCGGCTTTTTTGCGGCGGGCAATGTTAAAGACCTGGCATTGTTGACGCGTGCCAATGGCAATAAATTGATTTTGGTGGCGAATAATAATGCACCAATTGAGGTATTTGAAATTCAAAAAGGCAGTCTTTTGACTATGAATTGAAAGTTCAAATTTGAAAAGAGTCGCCCAAATACCTAATGTTCAATTGATATCAACCGGAGTGGTTTGAGATCTTTGAGGCTCCCCACCATTGGCTTTTTTGGTTATTATGTCTAGCCAATAATTATTAATGGTCATCAACATGGTGTCAGGATTGACATCATAATCAGCATAAGGCATTTTTGCTAATTCAAGGGGTCGGTCGTCATTGTCCTTTTCTAAATATTTGCTTTTGGTAGAAAATATTTTTCCCTCATGCAGTAAGCATAAAATCTCACTTCCCTGCCTTGGCATCACCGTTCGTTTCCATTGTTGGTAGCGATAATAGATGATTTCCCCATCTTTCAGATAATAAGTGTGTTTGAAGTATGGATCCAGGCTAAAAATGGCATAAATAACCCGAAGTAATTTTCCGTCTTTATCCTCCAGCCAAACAATTTTCTCATTATTATCTGGTGGATTTAAACTGATTTCCAATTGGTTTTCCATGTAGTTGGTCTCCACATAATTGGCGTATTCATTGATTTCATGGATGATAATTGAATCAGATTTTACCGTTTCTGTTTTTTCAGCACTTTGGGTTTGTGTAGCCTCACCATCTTCACATGCATGCAAAAAAACAAGTGAGGCAAAAAAGAGTAAAAAATAAGTTCTCATTATTTTACAATGGTCAATAAAAAGGGGTTCAATTCATTTTGTCAATTCGAGTTGCAACTCGAATTGACAAAATGAATTGAACCATCAAAAAAATTCTGCAAAAGAAGATATATTTTTTCAAAAATCATATATAGCAGACTTCATACCTGATTTTGAGAAACCAAAGCCATAATAGGTTTTAAGCATACCAGTCATTTCTAATTTCTATTAAAAACTGATTTATCATCTCCAAATCTGGCTTTTCAGGCAAATCACTTTCGGCATACAAAAGTTCTATTCTTTTAATCTTCTCCTCTGCCCAATTCAATAACTCATCGTAATCAAAATCCCCTTTTCTAATTTTTAGCAAAAAATTGCGATTGGGTCGCCTGACTCTAATTTCTCCAAAACGAGCAATTTCTTCTGCCATATCCAACAATCGAAAAGTATGCATCATATTTTTCGAATCGTAATTTTTGCCATGGGCAATGGTATTTTCATATTGTGCATCATTCCTCTTTTTTACCCAGTCCCAATAATCGCGATAGTCCTTGCAATATTTTTGATAGCAATTCTAAAAATCGTCCTAACTCATAATAAACATTGTCATTTTTTTCATCACTTACTTGTGCAATGTAATTAAGTCCATAAAACCTTTCTTTTGGCAATACAAAAACGCCTCGCCCATCTTCATCAGAGAAAGGCAAGTGGGTTCCATAGGCTCGACTGCCACTGATAGCTTCAAATAGAATTAGATTGTTCTTCTTTAAATCTTGGATGGTCATCAGAATGAATAAACCTCAATTCTTCCCTCAAAAATTCCATACAGGCGATTTTTTTGCACCAAAACCCTTTTGGAGGATTTAAGCCCCTTTGGTAAGGCGATCTTTTTCATCAAAAGAGACTGCAAATGAAAACTATTTAAGGCTTCATTATCGAAAAATATTAATTGATTTTCAACAACCTGAAAAAAATCTAAACCCTTGAAATCCAATACCTTGACAAACTGCCCAAATACATCAAAAATAATAATGCCAATTTCGGGATCGTTCAGGTAAACCATTTGCTCTTTTTCCAGCAAAAAATTGGGTCGGATGGTTTTTTCAAAAAGCAAAGTCAGATTGTCGCTCTCCAGAATCACGTTTCCTTGCCGATTAACCTTCTTTAATTGATTATTGAAGTCATCAAAAATCCAAACATTGTTATCATTTGCCATCCCGACCGCATTGACTTGCAAAATATTGAGGTCAAAGAGGTTTAGTTGGGTTGTTTGATTTAGGGTGCGATCAAGGACAAGGATATTCAGATATTCTCGGTAGAAAAGCAATAGGTTGAAAGGATTGGAAGCGTCCACATGAGCTAATTCACCAAGGGTGTTATTGTTGAATTGAAAAGTAACTTGCCCTTCTTCATTTAATTTGACCAATTCATTTTTAGCGTCTAAGACATACAATTGATGCAATTTATCGGAAACGGCAAATTCGTTTTCAACTTCGATGGTTTGAATTAAGGAATAAACAGAATCTGGACTTTGGGAAAAGATGTTGAACTGAAAGAATAAAAGGAGAACGCCTACCCAAGCACCTGACCCTCTGAAGGAGCAACTAGGGCTCCCCAGGCAATGCATCAAAAATGGATGCAAAAAACCCCGCACCTCGCACCCCGCACCTTGTACCCCGCACCCCGCACCCAGAATCCAGCAACAAGAACCCTCATCCTCCAAAAACCTTCCCCTCTTCATTCTCAAAAAACTGTATGTCCAAATTTTCTCCATCAAAAACAGCATATGAATTGTGAAATAACCAATCACCAAGATTGATATAACGACTGTGTCCGTTTTTTAATGTGTGATCAATAGGTAAGTGGCGATGTCCAAAAATAAAATAATCAACTTCCACCTCCTGAATTTTTTCATTGCAAAAAGTGATAAGCCATTCATTGTCTTCGCCTAAAAAGGAGCCTTCGTCAGGAGAAGTGGCTTCACGACTCCTTCCAGACCAAAATTGCATGAGCCAAAGCCCAAAATTGGGATGCAATCGTTCAAAAAGCCATTGACAAACTGGGTTAGAAAAAACTTTTTTGATGAATTTATAACCATGATCTCCAGGTCCCAAGCCATCACCATGTCCAATAAAAAAAGTTTTGCCTTGAATTTTCCGTACAATTGGTTTCCGGTAAATAGGAATGTCAAACTCTTCCTCAAAATATCGAAACATCCACATGTCATGGTTGCCTGTGAAAAAGTAGATTGGCAGTCCTGAATCACGTAATTCAGCCAACTTGCCAAACAAGCGGGCATAGCCCTTTGGAATCACTTTACCGTATTCAAACCAATAATCAAAAACATCTCCAACCAAATAAAGCGAATCGGCGTCTTCTTTTATCATGTCAAGCCAATTTACAATTTGGCGTTCTCGTTCCCTGCTGGTTAATTTGGCATCTACCCCCAAATGGAAGTCCGAAACAAAGTAGGTTTTTCCCATAGGCATTCGTTCAGGTGTTTAAGTGTTCAGGTGTTTATGCCCTGACATAAACACATAAACTCATAAACACAATCCTATACTTTCTCCATCAGGCTTCCACATTGATTGCAGGTACGCAAATCCTCAGAATTCATAAAATGATTCATAACTGGTGGGAGTTGGTTGACGATGTCACTCATTTCGAATGAAGCTTCATGTAATTTGTTATTGCAATTTTCACAAAACCACATCAGTTTATCAATTTCGCCATCGCGTCTGGTGCGCTCAACAACCAAACCGATTGTATTGGCAGGGCGTTGTGGGGAATGTGGAATTCGTGGAGGCAGCAAAAACATATCCCCTTCTTTGATGTGAATATCTTCAGGAGTACCGTCATCATTAATGATTTTTACGGTAATATCTCCTTCAAGTTGATAAAACAATTCCTCCCCGTCTTCGTAGTGATAGTCTTTTCTACCATTTGGACCTCCGACAATCATCACAATAAAATCATCATTTTCCAAATACACTTGTTTATTTCCAACAGGTGGTTTTAAAAGGTGGCGGTGTTCATCAATCCAGCCATTGAGATTGAATGGTTTTCGTATACTCATATTTAAATATTTTTGGAAACAAGCAATGAGAGACAAGAAATATAAATTCTGAAGTTTCTATGTATTCTTGCTTCTCGTTTCTTACCGCTTGTTTCCCATCTTTCGTTTCTTTGAACTTTCAATTAAAGTTAAATTCACCCAAAATTAAAAAAGCAAAATAGATGAACTTAGATCTTACTGGAAAAAATGCCCTTGTTTGTGGCAGTAGCAAAGGAATAGGAAAAGCCTGTGCTCAGGAATTGGCGGCTTTGGGAGCGAATGTAACGCTTTTGGCAAGGAGGGAGAAGGTATTAGCAGAGGTTAACGAAGAACTGGATAAATCAAAGGGGCAAAAACATGATTTTTTAGTAGTTGATTTTTCTGATACGAAAGATTTGAAGAAAAAAATGGTTAATCTGGCACAGGTCAAAAACATTCACATTTTGATAAATAATACCGGCGGACCTCCAGGTGGACCGATAATAGATGCTGGAGTTGAAGAATTCCTGGATGCTTACAAAAAGCATATTGTCGCAAGCCATACCATCACTCAGGAAGTATTGAAAGGAATGAAAGAAGATGGCTTCGGGCGCATCATCAATATTATTTCCACTTCCGTAAAAATGCCAATTGATGGATTAGGCGTTTCCAATACTACCCGTGCTGCAATGGCAAATTGGGCAAAAACCATGTCGAACGAATTGGCTCCTTTGGGTATCACTGTGAATAACTTATTGCCTGGCTCCACTAAAACAGAGCGCTTAACTGAAATCATATCTGCCAGAGCTACAAAAGCCAATATCAATTATGAAGTAGAAGAGGAAAAATGGCTCAATGCCATTCCGATGAAACGATTTGGGGTAGTAGAAGAGATTGCTGCTGCAGTAGGTTTTCTGGCATCCCCAGCAGCGAGTTATATCACTGGGATCAATTTGCCGGTGGATGGGGGTAAGACCAGGAGTTTGTGATAGAACCTAAAGCTGTAGGGTTTCACTTGGAAGAAATAAACCGGGCAGGTCTTATTATATATGATATTGATTGCATTTAAAAACAAAAAAATGTCAACACTTTTAGTAAAAAATATCAAACAATTGGTTCAGGTTCAGGAAGGTGAATCTAATGTCAAAAAAGGTCGTGAAATGTCTGAACTACCAGTTATAGAAAATGCTTTCTTACTGGTTAATAATGGAAAAATTGTTGATTTTGGTAAAATGGAGTCAGCTCCGGAACAGGCAGATCAAGTCATTGATGCAAATGGGAAAATGGTTTTTCCTTGTTGGTGCGACTCACATACCCACCTTGTCTTTGCCGGAAGTCGTGAGCGGGAATTTGAGGATAGAATTCGGGGTTTGTCTTATGAAGAAATTGCAACAAGAGGAGGAGGGATTTTGAATTCAGCAAAGCGATTGCAACAGACTTCAGAGGAAGCATTAGTAGAACAAGCTTTTCAAAGATTGGAAGAAGTCAGAGGATATGGAACAGGTGCAATTGAAATCAAAAGTGGTTATGGTTTGACAGTAGAAAGTGAGCTAAAAATACTTCGGGTCATTCGAAAATTAAAGGAAATGACCGCGATGCCTGTTAGAGCTACTTTTTTGGGGGCGCATTCCTTTCCAATGGAATATCGAGCAAACAGAAAGGGCTATATTGATTTGATAATCAAGGAGATGTTACCAAAAATTGCAGATGGTGGATTGGCAGATTACATAGATGTTTTTTGCGAAAAAGTTGCTTTTTCAGTACCAGAAACAGAAGCTATTATGGAAGCTGGAGCAAAGTATGGGCTCAAACCAAAAATTCACACCAATCAATTCAATTGTATGGGCGGTATTCAGGCTTCTGTAAAACATGGAGCTATTTCCGTAGATCACCTGGAAGTTGTCAATGACGAGGAAATTGAATGTCTGAAAAATGCTGAAACGATTGGAACCTTGTTACCTTCTGCTCCATTTTTTATCAATGATCATTATCCTCCTGCCCGAAAGTTGATCAATGCAAATATAGCGATTGCCCTGGCGACTGATTATAATCCTGGTTCTACGCCATCGGGAAGAATGCCATTTGTGCTTTCCCTTGCATGTATCAAAATGAGGATGACACCTGAGGAGGCTATCAATGCAGCAACCATCAATGGTGCCTTTGCGATGGAATTAGGAGAAGAATGTGGTTCCATAGCAAAAGGCAAAAGAGCCAATTTTTTTATTACTAAAAACATTCCTTCGATTGCTTATTTGCCTTATGCTTTTGGGAGCGATTTGGTAGAGCAGGTCTTCATTGATGGGAAAAGTTAATGCAATTGCACATCTTGTAATCTTCCCGTTACTCGATAATAGATGCCTGCTATTATCCCAAAAACAAAGCCGCCGATATGTGCCCACCAGGCAACGCCAGCAGTTTCGGCAGTTTGAATTCCTTCTAATGAAGCTATGCCACTATTCCATTGCTGGAATATCCAAAATCCTAGAAAGAGGAAAGCCGGAATTCTAAACGGAAAAACCAAAAAAAGCACTTTGACTCTTGAATTGGGAAACATAATTAAATAGGCTCCCATGATCGCAGAAATTGCTCCGCTTGCTCCAATGGTGGGAATGTCACTCGTCCAATTGAAATAAATATGAGCCGCATGGGCTGCCAAACCACCCAAAGTGTAAAAAATCAGAAAGCTCAAATTGCCGACTGTCGCTTCAATGTTATCTGCAAAAACCCAAAGGAAGAGCATATTGCCGATAAGATGCATCCAACCACCATGTAAAAACATAGAGGTAAAAAGCGTAAACCAGTCTTCGCCACTGGTAATTTCAACAGGAATAGAGCCATACTCAAAAACAAAAGAATTGAGTTGACCATGTGGCATTTGGGTTTGGAAAAAGAAAATAGCAATATTGATAACTATAAATCCATAACTAAATAAAGGAAAATAACCTCCTTTGACCTGGTCGTCTCCAATTGGAAAAATCATTTGTTGGGTTTTGAGTTGTTAATTGTTTTGATACCAAGCTCATCGATTTTCGTGCGACTCGCAAAGGGACTTTTTACACAATGTATTGACCTATAAAGTGAAAAACAAAGGTAGTTTTTTTGGAAATGCTTGAAAACGGTGTTGGAAAGGAGAATTGGATAGAAAGAGGGGGGAAGGCATTTTGATAAAAATGTGATAGATGGATATCTACCTTTTTTAATACTAAATTGCCTTCCTCGGATGTTTGTTTGTTCAGACGCTTGTTTCTTCAAACGAGCGCGGACTGGCAATTATATATGCCAAAACGACCACAATAAGGGCTTCAATAATCATCGTAACGATTTTTAAATTTTTCCTGTAATGTTGATGGGATAAAAAGACGTTTAAAAAATGAGGAGTATAATTTGAAGCGTTTAAGCTGTAAATGTAACAAAACTAATCTATTAACGCTCTGTTGGCATTATATTATTCTAATAAAATGTTAAAGTGCCTACTTTTGTATTGTGATAATTGAAGTTGCTAATTAACAGTTCTGCCTTTTGCCGTTCTGGAGCGTACTGAAGTTTTGGATACTTTTTTGAGATCTACTTTGATTCCTGCATAACGATCATCAAAAGAAACGCGATAAGTCTTTCCACCGTACTTCACACTCCCTGTTTCCCCTCTTCTGTCAAAAAACAGAATGGTATATCTATCATTAAAATGAGGATTGGGACCAAAAACCAGGCTTTTATCATCCCGTCCAGCCTCAAAAGCAATTTGGATTTGATCATCCTTTGGGTTAGTAATAAAAACCCCTGGGGTACCTTTCGGGATTTTAATTTCCTCAATTTTTCTACCGTCCCGCGCTTCTATCTTTCCATCTACAATCCGAGATTTGTTATTGCCCAATTGCCTGATAAGGGTGACATCATGAGAAAGATAAAATTGGATTTTCTTGAGTTCTTGCTCTGACCAATCATAGCGATGGTACATGCTTTTATTAAAATAGGAAAGACGAGCATTGCAAGCAGTACCTAAAATAATTACCAATAGAATTATGATTGATTTTAAGTGATTCATATACAGCTATTTGTGTGTTTAACACCTGTTTTCTAATAATTGGTTTTATACTTGGCTTAAGTGTTTGCTTGAGGTCTTTTTTAAATGATTTATGATTTCAGTATAAACCATTTTTTCACGAAAATTTGCTTCATTTCAGCGCAAAAAAAGTGCTTTTACGATTTTTTTTCAAAAATGATAATAACTAAACGTTAAAAACAGCAATTTGGCATAATTTTTACTCGAAAATATATACCCTTCTGAATTAAATCCCTCCAATAAGATTACTCCCAACATTTTTCCATTGAAACTGTAGATTACTCCGCCCACAAAAATCGCAATTAAATGAAAAACATACTTCGAACTTTCTCTGCTGTTCTCTTAAGCTTTGCGTTTTTCAACATTCTATCCGCAAATTGCATTTATGAGCAGGTGATTCAAGGTGAAAATCTTCCCATTGGGACTATGCTTACCTGGAGTACTTCCTTTGAAGAAAATAACGTGATGTTTATTGTTGAAAAATCGGAAGATGGAAAATCTTTCACTGAAGTTGGGTCTGTAGATGCTTCCGGTGACTCTGATGATATCAAAGAATATAATTTTTTGGATGTAATGTCTAACGCTAGCAAAAGCTACTATCGCCTCAAACAGGTAGACCTGGATGGTACTTTTAGCTATTCTGAAATTTTGATCGTTCAACAAAAATTTGCCAATAATTTTATGGTAGCCAGAATGTCTGCAGTTGCGACTACTGATATTTTTGAGGTTACCATTGATGCAATGAAAGATGCAGAACTGGAATATGACCTTGCCAATTGGAAAGGAGAAGTTGTTTTGGAAGACAAAATGATAATCATCAATGGCTTGAATGATTTATCTGTTGATTTAAGGGATCAAAAAGCAGGAATTTATAAGTTGAAGATGAGTGTAGAGGACGAAGTTGAGACTTTGGTTTTGAAAAAAATTCCAGACGCCATTCAACAAAAAGCAAATATGGCTTCTAAAAATAAAGGATTAGAAAAAGGTAAAAACTAAAACAATATATTCTAAACGCAATGAACAGGCAAGAAGGGGCTGTATCCTTGAATAAATGGGGTGTAGCCCCTTACTTATTTCAGTTTTATTGATAGTCGTTTAGCCGTTTCTATTAGAGCTGCTTCGATATTTAATACCCCATCTCCATAAAACCTATCCCTTTTTTTCCTGCCATCTGGAGAATCGGCTGTTTTTCCCAGAATATCATAAACCTGGGAAGGTTTTAAAGTTTTCCCTGCTCGCTTAGCTAAGCTTAGCATTAATCCAGCAGCTCCACTTGCAAAAGGAGTGGCGATGGAAGTCCCAGAAAAGTGATAGAACGTATTGTTTAAATGCGTACTTATAATCCCTTCTCCAGGAGCCACGATATAAGGCTGATAATGGTCTCCATAATTGGAAAGCCTCGAACGACTTCCCAAATTATTAATCGCCCCAACTGCCATTACTCGTTCATCACTAGCTGGATAAGTTGCAGAGCTATAGCCCTCATTTCCACATGCTGCAAATAAACACACCTTGTGTTGGTTGGCATAGGTGATAGCAGATTGATAAAGTCTTTTTGGTCCTCCAAAACTCATGCTGATAATATCTGCTCCTGCATTTACTGCATAATGAATGGCTGCACTAATGTCTGCTTCTGAACCCTTATCAGTGATGGTTTTGGTGACATTATCCTGATAACTGTAAAAAACCCGCAAAGGCAAAATAGTCGCACCTGGACAAACTCCTGAAAAATGATTCTTTGGATTCATTCTACCTGCTGCAATGCCTGCACATTGAGTACCATGCCCAGAATAATCGGTAGGATCCGGGTCAGGAGTATGGAAATCTCCAATTAGTGAAAATCTGAAAGGATCCTGGAGCAAAGTGGTTTTATGGACGAAATCATATTGCTTTGTGCTAAGCCTGCCCTTAAACGCTTCATTCTTTACATCAATTCCAGTGTCGATTATTGCAATGGTGACAGCTGAAATGCCCTTTTCTATATTCCATGCTTCATAGGCTTTAGTCGCCCTAAACCCCCAAAGTCCTGCATTGACATAGGAGTCAAAATTGGAAAAATGATGAAAAGTTTCTACTAAATAATTGGGGTGGGCATCTTTTACAGAAGGCAACTTTTTAAGGCGATTACATATTTTTTGTAGCGGCAAATGCTCTTCGTCAAAGGTCAATAAAAAAGTATTTGCCATGCCCAATTCTTCTTCTTCTTCGTTGTAATGTTCGCCTACCTTCTGCCCTTTTAAAGTTTCTTCCAAATCTTCACTTGGTACAAAAACCCTCGTAATGGAAACGTCATGAAGCAATCGATGAATGAGTTGATCCAATGCTGCTATACCAAATTCATGGCTTTCTGGCTCCAAATGCTTTTTCAAATCCAAAAAATGAGGCAAGTGATGAGGGTGTGCATCTGCATGCAATTCAAGCAAGATTTCATTGGGATGAAATTCGGATTTAGTTTGAGGCACGTGTATTAAGTTTAATGGGATGCAAAAGTAGGCATTAGATTTTGGTTTGTTATTTTAATACAACTTCATTGTTTTGTCTTTTTTTGTGGAAAAGAATCCATAAATTTGAAAATCTTTAATGTCAAAAGAGAAACAAATACACAAAAGCTATCAATATTTCCTCCATAGTTATGAATTGGGGCTTTCGCAATGCTATCTGTTGTCTACTATTTTCCCTTCCTTTTTGTGCAATCTATGCACAAGAATACCTTTTTGATATTGAGCAGTTTACAACTGAAGATGGACTTTCTCATAATCAGGTTCGCTGTATTTTTGAGGATAGCCGGGGCATTTTATGGATTGGGACACCGAATGGTCTGAATCGTTTTGATGGAGAAAGTTTTAAGCTTTTTACCAAGGAAAAACATGGACTTTCCACCAATCTTGTTGAAAGCATTGTAGAAGACAAGGATGGAATGTTATGGCTAAAAGTAGATGCTGTAACACAGACTTATAGAGGTTCTGGTATTACGATTTTTAATCCCTTTAAAGAACGTGCAGAAGATAATGCCAACTATTTAGGATCCTCCTTGCCTTTCAATGTGAATGCTATCCAGGAAATAAGAGCCGGGCCGGAAAGAGCCATATTTCTCTCTACTACAGATAGCACTGCTTTGATTTATAAGGGCAAATCCAATTATTCGGAAAAGGACATCATTAAATTACCTACTGATATTTTTATTCACATTCCTTTTCTGTGGGAAAAGTCTGATACCACATTTTGGATAGGAACTGGGGGATATGAATATGGCAATATAAATGATCTAAGGCCTGATATAACTGATTTGGTTAAAATAGATTCGAAGGGAAATATTTTAAAAAAAATTCAATCTCCATATTTAGCTCAGACACCCAAGTTGGGGTACAAAAATTCAGTTAATAAACTACTTTATTTCACCTATTTTGATAAGTCTAATCAGTTCATTTTCTATCACTATCAACTGGAAGATGATCAGCTCCGCGTCATGAAGTTTTGGCAAAATGGAAAGCGTATAGATCTTTCAAAAGCTGGGACAATTCAATACCTTGACGAGGAAAGTGGACTGATGATTATTTCAGATAATTATTCACCAGATGGGGCAAACAGGCGTACCTATTTTTATTTTATTAAGGCCTTGGGCAAATGGGATTATGAAATATTATCCGAGGGCATACTTCCCATTCAAGGAAGTGCAATTAACATTATAAAAGCGCAAAATTCTATTTGGTTTCAATCTGCAGGAAGCGGACTGTATCGCCTAAAATTAAGGGCAAAAAAATTTCAGATTTTTAATTCGGGGGTACAACAAAGAAATTTGATAACAGATGTAGCCAACCGAATTTGGATAAGCGCTAAAGATGCGTATGCCGATGATAATTTTTTCAGCCTTGGATTTCGGGCTCATTCTGAAATACTTGTAAAAGATGAATTGGATTGTATTTGGGGGTATCACTACCATTATCAAACACTTGTTCAGGCTTGTCCGCCTGATTATAAGCCCCAATATTTTATTGACAAATTAAATGCCTTCGATAGGGCGAAAGGTTATAGCCATTTTTTTAAAGATAATAATAAACGTATTTGGGTATTTCCAAGCGCTCAGATCCTGAATAGCAATGGTGAGCTTAGCCCTTTTAAATCAAAAACTGCCCTGGATTCGTTGGAGTTTTTTACGGTTTATCATGTCTGGCAAGCTGTTGATAACAATTTTTGGGTGGCAACTGGAGGCGCTTTATTTGAATTGGATGAAAACCTGAATCTATTGGGTACATACAATCAATCAGGTAATGGCAAATACTATTTACCAAGTGATAATGTACATCATTTTCAGGTAGACAGGGATGGCATTTTCTGGTTGGCATGTGGAGGGGAGGGCTTGATTCGGTGGGATAGAAAAAAAGAAACCATTCGGCAATTCACTAAAAATGATGGTCTTGCTTCCAATATTTTGCATGCGGTTTATGAAGATGATTATGGTTTTTTGTGGTTGAATAGTGAAAATGGCATTATTCGATTTAATAAGGAGATTTTCACTTCGACCCGATATGGCATGGAGGCAGGTATTTCCAACTTGGAAGGCAATTCTCGTTCACATTTTAGAGATGAAGACGGAACACTTTATTTTGGTTCTTATGTAGGAGTCACGGAATTTCATCCTAATGACTTCATCAATGATGGTGGAGACTTTCGCCCTGATGAGATTAAAATTTTTTCCATTTATCAAAAGGATGTCCGGACTGGAAAAATCATTAATTTATTGCCAAATTATATGGAAAAAGGGTGGTTAGAACTAACTAATCGTCGGGCCTTTTTAGAAGTTTCCTTTGTTCCACCTGATATCGATGTCATACGAAATAGCAGATTTGAATATCAGCTGAAAGGTGAAAATGAAGATTGGATTCAATTGGAGAAAAATAAAATGACTTTGGCAGACCTGCCTTATGGTACTTATGAGGTAAAAGTTCGAAATTCAGATTTTAACTTAAATAGCACACCTGTTTTAACCATTCCGATTTCAAATCCTGCTCCTTTTTATTTGCAATGGTGGTTTTTTCTATTCTCTTTTGTGGGGGTTATTTTGACAAGTATAATTTATGGAAGAATACGTACCAAAAATTTAAAGCTTCAACGCGAAAAGCTTAGAGAAGAGGTTGCCAAACAAACCTCCACCATTCAGGAGAAAAATCAATTACTTGAGAAACAAGCCACAGAATTACGCAACCTGGATGAAGTCAAATCCCGCTTCTTTGCCCATGTCTCACACGAACTGCGCACACCACTCACCCTGCTATTGGGTCCGATTCAATCTGTTTTGAAACGAAATCGCCTTGAGAATCGAGATTTCACGCTTCTTAAACTGGCAAAAGAAAATGGGCAACAATTACTTGGCATGATTAACCAAATTCTGGATTTGACCAAGCTGGAATCCGGAAAACTGGAGTTGCAGGAAGAAACGGTTGATTTGTATAGCCTGGTGCGTCGAATTTATTCCTTTTTTGAATCACACGCAGAGCTTAAAGGCATCGAAATGCAATTTCATTACGAACCAGATCGCTATCTTAAAGTTTGGCTTGATGGTGGAAAATTTGAAACACTACTCAATAATTTGTTATCCAATGCTTTGAAATTTACGACAAAAAATGGAGAAGTAGTTCTCAAAATTATTGAAAAACCCAACCGCATAAACATTGAAGTCAGTGATACGGGAAGGGGAATTCACCCTGACGATTTGCCATATGTTTTCGACCGTTATTTTCAAACTTCTCAAAAAGATGTGGCAGCTGAAGGTGGAAGCGGAATAGGCTTGGCTATATGTAAAGAATTTGCAGAATTATTAGGAGGTACACTAGGTGTGACATCTGAATTGGGAAAAGGAACGCAATTCCATTTTGAATTTCCTAAAAAAGAAGTGTTGGCTAATACAACATTGACTCCTCAAAAAGCGGGAGCAACAGCGAATGGAGCAGAGATAAAACAAAGCAGTATTAAATCTATTGCGGAGGAAACATCAGCAGAGGAAAAACCGACCATTCTTTTAGTAGAAGATAACCATAGCTTGAGAGATTACATCGTCTATATTTTAGAAACACAATACAATGTGATTACAGCTACCAATGGGCAGGAAGCTTTAGAACGGTTGACGGTTGACGGTGGACAGCAGACGGAGAATGCCGAAAAAAACCGTCCACCATCAACCATCAACCATCAACCATCTTTAATAATCTCCGACGTCATGATGCCAATCATGGACGGATTCCAATTTTTAAAAGAGCTCAAATCAAAAGAAAAATGGCGAGGGATTCCAGTAGTTATGCTAACTGCGAGGGCTGCTCTTTCCGACAAATTGAATGCCTTGCGTATTGGAGTAGATGATTATATGACGAAACCCTTTGAAGAAGAAGAGTTGTTGACTCGGATTCAAAATCTGTTAAATAATCTGACAGAGCGGCAATTATGGCGAGAAAAACAATCGAATGGACATCAATTGCCAGCTATCATGAGTGGAGAGGACGCTCAATGGCTTGAAGATTTGGAAAACGTCCTAAAAGAAAAACTTGGAGATTTCAATTTGACTGCCGAACAGCTTGCCAGCGATTTGAATTTGAGTAGACGTCAATTTTTCAGAAGGGTAAAAATGCTAACAGGTTTGACTCCCAATCAATACATGCTCGAAATAAAGTATAACCATGCTCGCTATTTGTTTGAAAACCGAATCAAAAGTTCCGTTAAAGCTGTTGCATTTGAAATCGGAGTGAAAGATGTGAAATACTTTTCCAAGCAATTTAAACAGCGTTTTGGAAAGTTGCCATCCGAGTATTTCATGAATGCTTAAAACTCGTATATGTCCTATTTTTCCCCATAAACTGTTATATTTACCCATATTTGGCACGTTATTCCCCCCAAGTCGGCACGATCCTCACCTGTCCTTTGACCTATCTTTGGGGAGTAGATTTCTCTCATTTGTCTAAATAACTCCTTTACATAGCCAAATTCACTTATTAGAAAAATTAAACTACATCTGCAGAAAACTTTTGAAGGAACCCAAATGGCCTTAGTATAACACATCGGAAACTATGCCTATGAAGTACTTATACTCTTTCATCGTATGTGTATTGTTTTTGGCACCTGCCTTTAGCCAGGATATTACAGATTTTGAAAACCTCGAGGAGGTCACTGAAAAGGGCTTTTTCAAAAGCTACGTAGGAGATCTGTTTAAAGGATTTACGGATTTAGGGGAGCCATTTAGCATGAGTGGTGGTATAGGTGTTAATCTACGTTCCTACAATGCCTATGGAGCTCCCTTAAGACAGGATCCATTTTTTTATTCGTTAAATGCCAATTTAAATGTAAGAGTATATAAACTAAGCCTGCCTTTTTCAATACTCGTTTCTGCTAAAAATACAACTTCATCCCTCCCTAATTTAAGACAATTTGTAGATGCTTTTAAAAACAATGTGCAGTCTGCCAGAAATCGTTTTGTACGATTTGGCACAAGTCCTCAATACAAATGGGTCAAATTACATGCAGGGCATCGAACCATGAATTTCTCCAAATTCACTTTGGCGAATTTGAGTTTTTTGGGTGTTGGTACAGAATTGACGCCAGGCAATGTTCGAATAGCTGCAATGTTTGGTCGCCTTGCTAAAGCAGAACCAATCGACCTTTCCCTGACAACTCCCAATATTCCGATTTATGAGCGCAAGGGATGGGGAATGAAGTTGGGTTATGGAACCGATGAAGTCTTCCTCGATTTCAGCGTATTCAAAGCAATGGATGATCCAAATTCTATTCAAATTCCGACAGAGAGTCCAAAACAGGTTAATCCGGAAGAAAATTTGGTTTTAGGCATAAATGGGCAAATGCCTTTAACCGAAAAACTCAAACTAAAACTGGAAGTAGCTTCCAGCGCCCTCTCACCTAATAGAAATGATCAGGAGGCTCAAAATAAGTTTCCACATCCCGGATTTCTTTTCCAGGGTACAACCACCACTCTTTATAAAAATGCCATAGAAACAGGGATTGATTATGAAGGAGAGCTATTTTCGTTGGGAGTACAATACAAAAGAATTGACCCCGATTTTAAATCGCTTGGAGCCTATTTTTTTAATAGTGATATCGAAGATTATTTACTCAAGGCAGGCTTCGGCTTGTTTAACAATGTTATCAATGTCAATTTAAGTGGCGGACTCCAAAGAAACAACCTGGACAATAGCAAACCTAGCACTTTGACCCGATATATTGGCTCCGGAGATGTTAGCTTTAGTCAGGGTAATCTCAGCATTGGGCTCAATTATTCCAATAATAGTTCTGATATCGCCTATCTCGTCAATCCTGAATTGGATTCCTTAAACGTAATTGTAGTTACACAGGATGCAGGATTGAATGCTTCCTACAGCATATCTGAGGAAAACCAAAATCAACATGTTATCAGTGCCACTTTCAACATCCAACAAGTAACGGATGATGTAGAAAATCCAATGGAAAGTTCAGAATCCAGAATGTTGGTTGGCAACTTGATTTACAGCTATGTACTTGCGGAAAGCCAGTGGAAGTTTTCTGCTAAAGCCAATTACAATCAAAATGAACTTTCCACAGTTTCCATGAAGAGATATGGAGCTGGAATGGGTGTAAGCAAAGCTTTTCTGGGAGGGAAAATCAATAGTGGTCTGGATCTCAATTATTTTCTAATCACCTCTGATGCTATAGGGGATTCAAAAAGTTATGCAGCTATGGCTCGAACAAACATGAAAATTGGAAGCGGATTAAATACTAACCTAAGTATAGGTCTGATGCGAAATGAAAAGGATCAAAATGGAGTGAAGGAATCTGCTATGGAGCTTACAGGAATTTTGGGTTTGCAATTCACTTTTGCCACAAAATCCAAACCCAAAAAAGAGAAAAAAAAGGACTCCTCTGATAATTGATATCAGACTATTTACCTCAAAACCATACAGTTGTACAAAAAATTAAAACTTGTCCGATGACTCGTATTTCTACATATCTTTTGGTTGTTTTTTTATCAATTGGCATAATCAGCTCCACTTTGTCTCAACAGGTTTATCCGGTTCAGGTAGTTGGTACCATGATTCCACCAAGATCGCTGGATTTGGCAGATTATACGGTAAACCGAACTCAGGACTTATTTTTTAATGCCATATTAAATGATCCGATTGAGCCATCTCGCCTGGTAAAATTGAGGATTACAATAAAGCAAAACGGTCAAGATATTTATGTAACGGATCCCAATTATTTCCCAACCCCAATTACGCTTCAGCAATTTCAAATGGAGACTTTTGACGGAGGAGCATTACAACCTTATTTGAATCCAACTTCACTTGTGGGCGTCAATGGCGGGCATGGCAGCGTAGTATTGCCAGAAGGGTTCAATCACATTTGTTTGGAAGTAATTGATTTGCAACGAGAGATCCCTATTTCTAACCAATTCTGTGTCAGAGGTGACTTTTTCCTCAACCAACCTCCAATGCCTCAACTACCGGTATGTGAATCTGAATTAAAGGTACAGGAAGTTCAAAACATACTTTTCAACTGGATGCCAATGCACATAGGAAGCTCCAATAGTCCAGGAGCAGTGGAATATGAATTTACCCTTGTTGAATTGCTGCCAGGGACTTTGAATCCAAACGATGGATTTGAATCTCAACTACAGGTTTATCAAACCACAGTTTTCACCCCTTCTTTATTGTATTCAGCGGGTGAACCCCCACTTGCCCCGAATAAAACCTACGCATGGAGAGTTAGAGCAAAGTCTGTAATGGCGCCATTTAGTTTGCTTTTTCAAAATGATGGTTATAGTCAGGTTTGCACATTCTCTTTTACAGAAGATGGGACGCAGGAGACAAATCTCTTTCCTCCTACATCTTGTGAGGTTTTCAATACCAAATACGGGCCACTAACCGGACAAGAGTCTATTCCTGTACAAGAAGGGGACCTTTTAGAAATCGGCTTTTTTGAAATGGAAGTTGCCCAGGTGTTTCCCACTTCAAATGGATTTGGAGGAACTGGAACAATTGAAGTGCCCATGTTGAATAGCAAAGTTGAAGTGACTTTTAATCACTTGAAAGCGAATGATGAGGAGCATGTTTTTTCAATTGAAAGCTGTCGTGCAGTTGTTGACCCTGAATACTATAGAAATCCAAACTTTCTCGAACGTCCGTTTTTAAAGGATCAGATTACCTCATCCTATTTGCAGAGTTTAAATGAATTTTACGATTCTCCAAAAGGGCGTGATATGCTAATTTCCAAATTCAACCTTGCTGATCCAAAAGCGGTGAAGCTTCCTGTTGGAATGGATAAAACCATTGATGAGGTCCCTCAACCAATTATCTCAGTTATTGATTTGAAGTTCACCCCAACGGAGGCATATATGACCGCTGTAGCCAGCATTGCTATGAATAATGGGGAATTAATGCGATTTGTAGGAGTGGATATTCCAATAACACCATTTGGGGTAAAATCTAATAGCCCGTTATGGTTAGTAGAGGATTCGAAGTCTCCCTTATCAGATATTTTTCACCTTATTCGATTAGGAGATGGTGAAAAAGGTTCCGGCATAGGATTCGACTGCAACGGGTACAAAGATTTTCAGGAAAAGTACCAAATCCAGATCAATGAGAGTACAATGGTATTTGCAAAGGATTTGTCAACTATTTCCCTAAAATTAAATCAGGATACGGAGGATCCAGGCAATTACCTTGGGACAATAAATGACTTCGATGCATTTGTGATTCCACAAATGGAAGGATTCCGCTTCAGGATGGAAAGCGGCCAACTCGATTTAAAAAAAGACCAAACGCTTTCTGTTACAAACAATGCTAAAAATCGCTACCAAAATCATAAGGACTCTTCCTGGGAGGGCTTGTTTTTGAAAGCTGTATATGTGGAATTACCAGAAGAATTTGATTTCAGAGGAAGTAATGAAAAGCTGGAGTTGGATCAGGGTTCCCTGTTTATTTCTGGAGAAGGAGCATTTGGCGAATTTGAAAAAATTAATCTGGTAAACATTTCTGAAGGGAGGATGGGTGATTGGCCTTTCAGTGTAGATACTTTTCAGTTATCTATCAATGCAAGCAACGCAAGTAATTCCAGGATGGCCGGAAAGATAAGGGTTCCATTACTTGATGAAACCTTTCCCTATTCAGCGGAATTAGATCTTAATGAATCATCTACGACCATTCACGCAAACCCGCAGCCAGGGGCTAATGGGATGAGTATGTGGAATGCCACCTTTGAAATTGGACAAAATACCGAGGTTAATTCTTCATTGCGAGACCTTGGAGATAATGGAAAGGAATTCTTCCCATTTGCCGATTTAAAAGGGGCTATTAGCCTTGAAATTGATGCCCAAACACTTGATAATTACCTTACGGGCAATAAAAACGAAAAACGACAACGGATTGGCAACGCCTTTGGCATTAATGGTGCCATTACATTTGAGCTAAAAGACTTGCCTGTTGAAGGAATAATAATTGATCCATTTGCTCCTGAAAAATATTCGCTGTCTTATGATAAAAACAATGAAGATTCCATTCAAGTGGGGAACCGAAACATTGCCATCACAGATGTCTTTTTAATTGATTCTACCTCCACAGATTCCAAAAAAGAATTGGGGTTTCAAATTATTGCCACAAGTGGTGAAAGTCAGCTGGAATTGACAATTTGGGCAAAAGAAGATGGATCAGGAGGGTATGAAATGAGTCGGATTGAAACTCAAATCAAAAAGACCGATTGTGATTGCGTCAATTTGGAAGAAGCCCGGAATCGTGTATTTGATCTCACGGAAATTTTAGAAGGCTATTATGATAAGTTTTACGCCCCACAAAAACCCCTTTTCGGCAGCCTTGGAAGTTTGTCTGGTATTTCCAATTCCCTTGTATCAGATGAAATGGAAGCTGCCTATAAATTCAATGTCCTTACATACCTGGAACTTCACCAAATTGAGGGTTTTTTAGTAGATGATGTCGTCAACACCAATTGGGTAAATATACCCTATTTAGGACCTCAAGGAACCAAAATAAAAGTTGCCAGAGACGGCAACAAACTCGTTGCTGTAAAAAGAAGCGGAGTGGATTTCAATGAACTCACCTTTGGGGATTTGAACAATACTTCGGAGAACGATGGTTCTTTCAAATTGCCTTATGACCTCACTCCTCAATTGCGCCAGTTTCTTGGAGGCAATCCAGGCAATATTCCTTCAAATGCGAAACTTGTTTTGACAAATTTGAAGGTCGATTCAGGAACACCTGAAGGGGACATCCCTTCCGCCACCACCATTGAATTAATGATGATCGTCAGTATGGATGACAATACTTTTGCGCGTTTTGGCCCGACCCAGACGACCATTACGCCTACTTCTGTGACTTTCGGACAAGTAGATGAAAATGGTGTAGGGGTGGGTACGATTAAAATGTTTATGACCCAGGATAGTGTGGTTTATTCACACACCAATTATCCCATAAAATATAGAAAAAATAATTCAGAGGATCCATCAGAAGGAAGTTTTGCTTATTGGTCTTGTGAAGGATTTCAAAACTACAATGTACAAGGAGAATATGAAGTAATTTGCCATACTGACCCTGATTTAGCGAGCACCAATAACACAGTCATGGCAAAGAAAACTGAATTTTCTTTTAAGAACATGGTTTTTCCTTTTGTTGTTGATGGAAGGAGTTTGACCAGTTTCATTGCGCCTTTAAAAACCGAGGATTCAGGTAATCCACTCGAGTTTTATCACTACAATGCCGAAGTGGATAAAATTATTATCAAAGAAGGCTATTTTGATTTGGATGTCCAAACTAATGTGGAGGGTTTTCCTACAGGGGCGGTTCCAGGAACAATTGGAGGTTGGAACCCTTCCCAATATACGGGAATCTACATGAAGTCTGTCGAAGTGGAAATTATTGGTTTGTTTGATAAATCAGGAGGAGCCAGAGTGCCGCTAAAGGTTGAGGGTAATGATTTTATGTACCACTACTCCCATCACATGTTGGGGGAAATAGAAATTGAAAATCTGATTCCGCAAAACAAGGATGCAGATATTGGTGGATGGCCCTATTCGATCGAAAAGTTTAAGTTTTACAAAGTCACGGATCAAACCAGCACTACTTCGGGTGCTTCCGGGGTCTCCGATGACAATAGTGCAGGGGAGAATAGGAATACTGGAACCTACATCTGGAAAACAGAATTTAACGGAAAGCTCCTAATTCCTCTTTTTGAACGTGAAATTGAAGGAGGCTCAGTTCCTGACCGAAACTGGATTCCCTATACAGCAGACCTGATGACCGGTACTGATTCAAACGAAAAATGGACTTATGCAGGTGATTTTAAAATAGGTTCCCTTAAAACTGGAAGTTTCGGTGGGGATTTTGAAGTTAAAGGACATTTTAGTTTGAAGTGGGCACCTGGCTTATTATTGTACATCGATGCAAGTTCCTCTGTAGAAATCACATATAACAATAATGAGTTCGAACCCCGCTGCGATTTGAATGGTAAAGCGGACTTAGCCATTTCAGACGAATTGGTCCCTGCAGGTGCAGGAGGATCCTTGAGGATGCGGTTTTCTCTATTGCAATATTCCGGTCTCAAAATCAATTACAATGCAAATTGCGGTGGAGGGAACCTGATAAGTGGAATGAAAAGTATTGACTTTGGCACATGGGGTATTGGTGAATCGCCGCCTGAGGAAGAAGAAACAACTGATCAGTCAAGTGAAGAGAGTCAACCTGGAATAAATGAGTCCATTCAGGAAAAACGGAACCGAATTCAACAGGGAATCAACAATTTTCCAATAGCTATTGAGGGTCTAGGTTTCGAGTGCAGGTCTGAGGGCATGTGGAAGTTTTTTATGTCAGTCAGCCTTAATCTCTCAAGAGATCAGGGAGGTGGGGAACAAAATCAGCAATCCTCAGGTCTTGGTGGAGCTGCCGCTGCTGCCGGAAGAGGAGGATCAACCAGACAACGAAGAAGTGCCGGATTGAGAGCAGCAACCCAATTTGCCTTATATTATAAAAGAGGTAGTGATGGAGATTTAGAATTCGAAAGGTTTGGGCTTGATGCCATCTCTCTTGAAGGAAAATATGGTCCGGTAGAAATGAATGGATTCCTTGTATTTCTAAAACGGGACGGTACTGAAACCATTTTCGGAGATGGTTTTAAAGCCTACCTGGATCTCCAGATAGGTCCGTTAAGAGGCTTGGCCTTCAAAGCACTTGCTTTATTTGGGGCTACCAAATACGATCACGTGGCTGGAGGGGTAGCACCTGGAGCAAGAGATTACAGATACTTTTTTGTCGATCTGGAGGTAACGATGGAAAGAGGCATTCAAATACCGTATACCCCCATTTATATCCACGGCCTTGGGGGCGGATTTTACTACAATATGATCGTTGATACGCCACCAATTAATTTTGCTTCTGCTGCTGACATTGATGCCAGAGCAGATCACCTGGCAGAAGTTACGGATAATACGAATATTTTACTTGGGATCGAAGGACCCATGGCTGACTTGTTGGCACCACAGGCAACCCTTTCCCAATTCGAATATTTCCCTGCTAAAAACAATTTCGGAGGATCATTAACAGCCATCTTTAGTATCGGAAATTCACCGAAAATTTGTTTTGACGGAACCATTAATGTGGGGTTACAAATTAAACAGTCAAGTTTGGGATTCCCTATCTTTGGTTTATCAACGGTGGGATTGAATGCGAACTTATATATGATGGCAGAGAGTATCGCCAACCGGAGGGATGCACAAAAAGGATCAGCCATCATCCAGTACGACCACAACAATTTTAGACTATCCGGAAGTTTCAATGTCGATTTTGAATTGAATTTACCCTCTGAAGAGGTAACAGCCTATGGATTGGCCGTACAAGGACAGGGGGTCATGTTATTTCAGTTAAAAGATTCTGGGGCAGGAGACGCTGGAAAGTGGTATATAAAAATTGGAAGGCCTCCAGTAAATGACAGGATCAGTGTGACTTACACTTTTGCCGAATATTTATCACTTTCGGCAAGGTTTTATGCCCAGGTTGGACATGATCTTGATCCAATGCCTTCGCTTGGTGATCTCATCCCTAACTGGAACGGCACCAATAATGCTCAAAGGCAAATTTCAGAGAGTATTTTCGCGAATGGGGATGGTATTATTATGGGTATGTCCTTCGATATTCCCCAGACGGAATTTCAATTCCTGATCTTCAAACCCTGGTTTTATGCCGGAGCAGGTTTCGATGTCTCTTTAATGAAATATCCAAACCCACCACCCAATTGCTTTACATCAGAAGGCAATTTTGGGATCAACAATTGGTATGTGCGCGGCCAGGCCTTTTTCTATATTGGAGGTGGAGTGGACCTATATATTGATCTCGATTTTCCCCCTATTCATATGGATGTAACACTGCTTGAAGTTCATCTTGCCGCTGCTGTTCAAGCGGAATTACCAAACCCTACCTGGATGAAGGCGAGGGTACAGGGATCCTACAGTGTATTGGGTGGATTGGTAGAAGGTGATTTTAACATATCCTGGGAATTAGGGGAGAGATGTGAGGGATTAGGAGGCGATAACCCATTTTCCAGTATTCCCATCATTTCTGAAATGGATCCACCGGAAGGTTATGAGGACTATCCCATTTTTGGTTCTCCAAAAGTGGCCTTTAACCTGGAGTTTCAAGAACCCATGAAATTTGAGGAATATGATGCTGAAGGAAACGCGACAACAAAGTGGTTCCGACCAGTTTTAAATAGTTGCAGAATTTATCCTACCTCAAATCCTAATGACTTGTTACCGGGAAGACTTAAATTGAATGGTTTGCAGGGATATTTTGAAAAAGATGCGCTTTTGACATCAAATACAGAATATGCAATGGAAGTCAAATGTTCCTGGCAGGAAAGGATCAACGGAACGTGGACCCAATTAGGTGATTATGAAATCAGAATTGACACCTTTACAACAGGAGCATTTCCTTCCGAAGTAGAAAAAGATGCGGTGGAATACCAGGCCCCAGGAGACAATCAGCGGTATTGGACAAAGGATTATGCCAAACCATTATTTAGGTTTGTACATTCTGGATGGGATACGCTATTTTATGCGACAAATGCCGAATGTCTTAAAAACGGTTATACGGATTGTGAAGAGGTGAATGGCGATGAAGTAATTACCGAAATTGCCTATGATTATTCTTTAAAAGTCACAGAGTACGCTGGAGATGGAACAGAATCGCCGACCGATCAAAAATACATCCCGATTGACGATTATCCAGGTTTGATCACTTATGAAACCATGGAACAAACAACTCAAACCTATACTATTCAAATGGATGACTCAGATAATCCTGCTACCAGAGATATCCAATTGGATGTAATGCAGCGAGTCCAAACCAATGGAAAAAAGGTGGAATATAGTGGTCTTAGCGATTACATTTCCGAAAGAATGGATGAGGTAGGAGGAGAGCGACTATATAAAATGGAATTGCTCCGTATTCCTGTGGATTTTGGCTTTGGTCAGGTGGATACGGAAGAAACAACCCTGGCTTCAACAGAAACAGACGGTTATAGTCTTTCTATTCCCAGGACGAGATTGAGCAGCAGTTCAACCAGTGGGAGTATTAAAATTCTATACAGAACCTGGTTTGCTACAAGTAAATACAATTCCTTCAATGACAAACTTGTAGACCTTTTTAATAATGCCAATTTAACGGTTTCCAAAGAAAGGAATTACGTTTGGGACCATCCGTTTTCCAAGTCATCCAGCCCTTCTGTCAAAAACAGATTCTCAGATTCCACCTCACCTTTTAGACATGAAACCCTTATAACTCAAGATAGAGAATATTGTGTGGTGAATACATCTTCGGACACCTTTCATGGTACTCAAAGAATTACAACTTATCAAATGAGTAATTCTGTCGGCGATACTGATACTTTATGGAAACAGCAAGACCTGGTATATAGTATTGACCTTTCCAATAAGGAGCAATTCGATAAATACGACAGAATAAGACTGAACCAAAATTTAACCCATAATTATACTGGAACACATCAGGAACAACATCGTAGTCCAAATGCTCGCAGTTTTACCAACGGGGTATACTTTTGGAATACTGCATTTGGAGGAGATAATGATCTTGAAGAAACTGCCTTAACACTTTTAAGTTGGATTCCAAATGCCACTGGATGGGAGTATTTTAGATTAGAGGACCAAAATGTAAGGAAGGAATTAAGTATTGATGAAACGGATCTTTTGACAATTAACAGAGATCAAAGTCCCTTTAAATTCAGAGACCGTAAAGGTACCCTTTTGCGTCTTCAACATTCCCTCGTCCGGTATTTGGCCGAACTACAATATGGGTCACAAAGGTCTTCTGGCGGTTTAATAGATGTATCCTACAATCATATAGTTGGGTTGTCATCAAATAATTGGTCCCATTCTAGGGAAATCGAACTGGTCTTCCCGCAGGTACCGAAATGGAATTTTATTGATGATCTTGCAGTCAGTGATCCTCCTAGATATCCTCTTCAAACATTCACTTTTGGAGTGGATCATTTTCCAAAGAGGTGGGATTGCAGCAATGGTCCCTCGGAATATGCAGAAATAGTTTCATCCGATCCTTTTACAGAAGAAATTCAATCTCAGGTCGAATCGGAAGGAGTCGGTGAAATGGAAACAAGTGGTTCCCTGAATACCACTATTCAGGTATTTGATCTGGCCGTCTCAGAGAATGATGATGTTCATGTGAGCTATCCTGTAAAGATGGGACTAGATTATGCTCTGGGAACAGCAGATCATTTGAAAGCCCTGGTAGCTTATAATGCCGATGGAAACAGGGTCTATTATCTCGACCTGGAAAATAATGAGGCGGATTGGTATAAGCCTACTGGTGAACGGGAATTTATTGTAGATTTCAGGCAGGAATTACCAGTTCCGGGAGAATTGTTTTGGCATGACAATGGGCATGCTTATGCGACTGAAGCTGTGGATGAATTTATTGCAAGAAACTTTCCTGAATTCAATAATTATTTAGTGAGTGATCAATCTGAAAAAACGATTTGGACTTTATGGAATGATTTACTCAATATTTGGCAGTCACAGGGCGGAACAGGAAGTATCCAATCCTTCAAATCCTGGTTAGAACAAAATTATCCACTTTATTACACCTTCATATCTAATGAAGGATATGTCCTGAATCTTGGAACAGAAGATTACGGAGATTATTCTGATTACGGAGATAACCTCTTTGCAGATTTGCTTTCTGCCCATTATGATGACAAGCAGGAGATGCTTCAATGTCACCCAGAATTAATCCCGTATTTCGATGAAGATTATAGCGATGATGACCGTCCTTTCTTTCCGTATAGAATTTGGGAAGAAATGCTTGAATTGGATCCAAATAGTGCTTCCCAAACAATAAACAGTACCTATTTTAAAAACTTTTTCAAGCGGAATTGTAACCGATACCATTATAATTTCGAAGATAAAATCGATCAAATTGGGGAAAATTCTGGAGCGTTTTACCTAGGATTATTTTTTGGCTTTGGAGCAGAATATATAGAACAAATGCAAAGTGAAACAAGTAACTTGAATGAAGAAAGGATGAATAGCGCCAATAAAAGAAAAGTCAGAATTTTCGCAAAAAAAGTGGATGATTCAGGAACTACTACTTATTGGAATACCCGCGAATTCAGTGACATTTCTGACGGTGAAAAGCAAGTGCATAATTTAGGATCAACTAGTACTCTAGAAGAAGGTATTTCTCTCGAAAGAGACATGATCCTTCGGTTCAGGCGCGCCCTGGATGACAATCCCAAAATGTTAAGAGTGTATACCCTTGGAAAAGAAAAGGCTTTCACTATTGAAGGAATGGTCATCAAGGATAGCAAGGGCAAGAATATGGCACGGTTTGCGA
This sequence comes from Saprospiraceae bacterium, assembly GCA_041941305.1. Classification (GTDB taxonomy): domain Bacteria; phylum Bacteroidota; class Bacteroidia; order Chitinophagales; family Saprospiraceae; genus JANSWP01. Next base: position 26,790 of record JBGTQJ010000007.1, on the reverse strand, counting down.
ATAACCGAAAAACCTTGTATACCTATTCAGATAATGGATTTACAACTGAGGAAGTAGACTTTAACCTCAATGGCGGTTATTCAACTGCTTCGGATTTCATGGAAATCGATCCAAACGAAATTTACCAGGTATATATCAAATCAGATCAGGGAGAAAAAATAATTTTGTTGGATCAAACCTTCTGGGCAGAATTTAAATATGGAAGAGGGGTATTTAGTTTTGAGCAGGAGGATCAGTTCCCCGATGCCTTTTTATCACAAGAAGGTGCCAATCACGCTTTGCATTTTCCATCTGATGAGGGTTCTATACAATTAATTGATCTGACAGGAAACGGAGGAGAAGATGTTTCCGGGAATGCACTAGGGTTACCCATCCAGGAAATAACAGTTGAAGGATGGTTTAAAATTGCTGATATCAGCCAGGAAGCACAACTGATCAGTTTTGGAAGATCGAATGGGGAATCTGATAACAATCTGGCATGGAGTCTGGGATTGTCAAACGGTCAGGTCAATTTCGGAATTCAAACCGTATTGAGTAATTCCTGGGAAATCGCATCTGGTACCTTGCCATCTGAATTTGCAAATGAGTGGATCCATCTTGCAGGAACGTTCGATGGTGTTTCTCTCAAAGTCTTCATAAATGATTCTATTTATCATGAACATGTTTTGCAAAATTCTGACCTCATCAAATACGGCCATGCTGGTATTTACCTTGGAGGAGCAGCAGGGCTGACAAATTCAGCGAAATGTCTTAATGACGGACTTATGGATGAGGTGGCAATTTGGAATATCGCACGCTGCCAGGAGGCGATCCTCAATGACATGCAACAAGGTCTGAACGGTCAGGAGGAAGGACTATGGGCTTATTATAATTTTGATGAAAAACTGGGAGAAGCTAAGCTAACAGATCTATCAGGAAATAATAGAACAGGTAAGCTAACTGGTGGTCCTAATGACTGGGCAAAAACAGGCTGGATGCCATCTGAAGTTCCAAAAACGCCAGATATTCTTCCCAGTGAAATCGAAGCATGTGATTTCCCGACTGACGACTATGCTCTTGAGTTTGGTGAAGACAAGGAATATATTACTCGACCTCACTTTAGACCTGGTCAAAGTCAAGGGGGGAGGTTAACAATTGAGGTCTGGATAAAATCCCTGGAGGAAAAAGATCAGCCGATTATTAGCTGGACAGATAGCGATAATTCACTGGCTATTCAATTGAAATTAACTGCTAATGGTTACCCGGTTTACAGAGAAGAGAATGTGTCTATTACGGATTCCGTCCTTGCTGAAATTCCGCTTGCCGATGGTAAATGGCATCATATAGCTGCAGTCCGGAATCCTCCAAATCTACATTTAATTATTGATGGGAAAGCAGCCGCTTCAAATAGACGGGAGTCTCCATACTCACAACCCGTCACCAATGAGTTCACTATTGGAGCATTACCGGAGAATTCCAATATTCATTTTTCAGGATTAATAGATGAGATTGCCGTTTGGAAAGAAATCAGGACATTAGAACAGATCCATGAAGATGCGCTAAAAGGAATTGATCCTGATCATGAAGATCTCCAGCTATATTACGATTTCAACCAAGGACCAAAGGGCTCTCAATTGAAAGACCTTTCGCAGCATGCCAGGCACGGCACTTTAGTAGAAATGGAACATCACCAGGATTGGAAATTGTCCGATCGCCCTGATAAATTTCCGGAGGAGGAGGAAGAAGAGGAAGAATCCGATATCAATTACGTTTTACAATTTGACGGGGTCAACGAAAAAGTTGAATTACCATTTATTTTAAATCCAAATGACGGTTCTTTTTCTATTATGGGATGGATCAAGCCATTCTCCCTGGATAAGGAATGTATGTACATTGTCCATCAAGAAGGGGCTAAAGGGCAACCGATTCTGTTAACGTTAAAAGCGGATGTAGCATCTTGTCTTAATGATTCTAAAAATACTGGAGGCACCGATATGGAAGCCAACAATTGGTACCATATTGCATTGGTATGGGATGGAGATTCTTCCAAAGTTTTTCTAAATGGTACACAGGAGGCTTCGAAAAGTTTTGCAAACTTAAGTAGTTCATCCTCGACTGACACATGGCTACTTGGAACAAATGATTCTGATGAGAATTTCTTCCACGGGCAATTGGATGAATTCAGTTTTTGGAATGTTGCCTTAAGCAGGGGAGAAATATTGACTAATTTCTTTGGTGAGACCAATTACGAAGATAACCGGTTGGTAGCTTTGTACGATTTTGATGACGGACCTACAAATGAAAATTTAATCGATAAAAGAGGTGAGAAGGATGGAACATTACATTCTAATATGGAATTTGACGAAGACTGGATCGAAACGGATTGGCATTATGGAACTCCTGAAGAGGTTGGAGTGGTTCGACCCGAACTGGGTGAATACTGGTTAAAAAACACTGCAGAAGGGCTTTTTCTCAATACCAGAGATGCAGAAACTGCCTTAGCTATTTTGGAAATTTATGCCCTACATGGCAATTCGAATTTCAAAAGATGGTACCAGAGGGGGCATCGCCTGGAAAAAGATTATAATCCTTTCAAATTTGAAGTTTCTGCGTTTGATTTGGCAGAAATAAATAATTTAAACTTAGCCCCCAATGGGGAAAAATATACCGATGTTTTTTTGTTTACCAACGAGGGAGTCGCTCATTGTGCCTCAAATATTACAGCTTTTAGAGATTATATCCTCAATAATTGTGGCAATAGGAGTAATCCATATCAGGGCCATTGGTCGGCGATTGAAAAAGACGAAATTAAAATTGACAGAACCCGTGATCTAAGAGGCTTATTTACCGATACCTTGCAAATCACATATCGTAATAGTCTGCCTGCTGATGAAATGGACTTTTCTATTTTAGACCCGGAAGGAAAATTGTTGGCTTATTATGAAAACGGCAATTCTTACATCAAATTATTCAGCCACCACAACGATACTTTCCTGGTAGATTCCATAAATTATTCAGGAGATTACAAAATTGCACTACCGCCTGGATTAAACTATACTTTCTTATTGCGAAATACCTTCGATAACGTTGCAACTACGGCATTAGGCCTTGACTTCTGGGGGGAATTGCCCGTGAAATGGGTCAATCCGCGTACTGACTTTATTTTGGATAATTCCAGTTGGATCTCAGATCCAACTGAAAAAGGCAATGTCAATACTGCAATTGCTTATAGAATTATTAGAGATGGTTCAAATTTAAAATTGGTGACTAATTCCTTGTCAGCAATGGAAAATATAATTGAATTGGGGTTTTACGTTGATCAAAGGAATTGGAAGTATTACCACAATGGTCACCAGTTTGAAAGTGATGATGGAGATTTCATCAATTCCCAAATTTTTGAATTTCCAAATGCACCAGGTCTTAATCTGACATTTGAGGATCTTCAATCAGACATTATTGACCATATTTTTATTTATACTAAGGATGGAGCAATTTATTGTGTTGGCGATGTGGGTGTTGCCGGCATTTATGATCTGAATGATTGTAAAACTATCACCAATCCCTATGATAATGCAGCAGAGTTTAATGAAGAGGAATTTGTGAAAATTGATCGGGTTCCCGGACTTGGTGGAATATATAGTGATACAATCCAAATCACTTTCCGAAATAGTATTTCTGCCAGCAACCTTGATGTGTCCATCCTTGATCAGGAAGGCAAGTTGGATTATAAAAAATCAGCAGGAGAAAATGCTATTTATTATTTTGACCATTATCAATACTACATCGTCCTTCAGGATACCATTTGGAATGATACCAGTTATTGGGAATATATTTATTCGAATACGATACTAAATAACACCATTATCGATTCAACATTTATAGACACTTCATTAATTGAAAGTATCCATATAGATTCATTGATTCGGGATACGATTGGAAGAGATACTTTTGATTTCGGTGGTAAAAACAAATTTGCGCTGGAAATTGGTCTGGATTATACAGTACTTTTAAAGAAACCAAACGGAGAAATCGCAACAGCAACCTTGGGAACAGATTTTTGGGGTGAACTTCCTGTTATTTGGCGGAGTATTGATGATGACTTTCTTCCAGGAAGTACCATCGCCTGGTTATCTAATCCAGAAGATACAGTCACCGGCCAAGAATTAATAGAAGGTGGAATATACCAGGTGCTTAGAAATGGGTCCAACCTGAGCCTTCGGGTCAATAGTTTATCTGCACTGGAAGATATAGCTGAAATCGGGGTTTATCTTCCTGATGTCACCAGGAAATATTATTACAATGGTCATCAATTTCAAGCCGAAAATGGTGAAATTGGCATTTCAGAGATATTCACTATGCCCAATACATTAAGTGTGGATATATCACCAGGGGATTTTACTTCCACTACACAAGTTGAAAATGTTTTTATCCTTACAAAAAGTGGGAAAATATATTGTACTTCAAGTGCAAATAGTGCAGGGGTTTATCCCTTATTGGAATGTAAAGAGGAGACTAATCCCTATGATAATGGCAATGAATTTGGGGAAGAGGATTTTATTAAAGTGGATCGCCTGCTTAATAACGATGGAGTTCCGGGATTAGTCATTCAAATCACTTTTCAAAATTCCCAACCAATAGAAGGATATGATGTAAGTGTATATGATGTAAATAATCGTTTATTGTATAGTTATGCCAGTGGAAGTCCTCAGATCATTAGTTATCAATACGACAACGAAGGTATTTCGACCCAATTCAGGTCAGACTTTACTGAGGATTTTAAATTTCAATTGGAAAGCGGCAAAAACTATATGGTCTTTTTGAGGGACGGTTCGGACAATGCAGGCATGGCTTATTTGAATAGTGCTTTTTGGGATGACTTGCCTGTAATTTGGAAAAAGACAAGTGATTTTACCCCTGGTGCTTTTGATGAGTACTTTACATCTGGAGATTATGCCTTGCAATTTGATGGGGTAGACGAGTATGTTCCCTTGCCTTCATTCCCAGCTTCTGATGAGATTACAATATGTGCATGGATAAAACCATTTGACCAGATTCAGGCAGGTGGAATTGCCATTTCCGCTTATAATAGTGCTGATAACAATAATAAATCCTTCCGTATAGCGGCGGTCAATTCAGACCAGCCTTCAAATCCAACATGGCCGACTACTTTCAGAGATGATGATTTGATTTTCGAAGCACAGAATTCCTCAAATGGAATGAATAAAGACCTCACAGGAATAACCAAAAACCAATGGCATCATGTGGCAGTAACAATGACTACCGATAATCAAAATCATCTATATGTCAATGGTCTACCTGGGGAATACTACATGACTTCCGAGCTGGAGGCTGTTAAGTCCAATTACCAACAAATCCAGAGAGCAATAAATGATTTGGACTTTTCATCTCTTGGAGGCTTTACTCAATCCAGCCCGGTTTCTGCACCTAACATCCAGTCTCCCTCTGTTTCTGGAGGTGAGAATCAGATAACTATTGGATATACGGGTTCAGGATTTAATGGTCTTATTGACGAGGTAGCCATATGGAACACGGCATTGAGTGCAGATAGAGTTCAGGAGGAATATTTGTATGGAACTCAAGCCGATGCTCCCGGCTTGATAGCCTACTATAATTTTAATGACGGTCCAGGAAGCAATTTACTTCGGGATCAAAAAAATAATCGGGATGGTCAATTGACAAATATGGAGGTATACTCCGACTGGGTGGAATCAGATAAACAGCCTGTAGATTATTCTCCAGCCCCTTATTATGTTGTAAAATCATCCGATGGAAGCACAGTTTTGAAGTTTAGAGAAGCTGAAGACCAACTACAGATTGTAGAGATCTATGCTTCCGATAATACTCATTTTGAACACTATTTTGATATTTACCATTACAATAGTTCTGACAACAGTTTTATCTGTGAGTCATTCCCCGAATCGGGCAATCTTAATATCAATGCCAATTCTATTTTTATTGAGGATAAAACCGGCAACTATTATGGTTTAACTACAATTCCTTCTGGAATTACATCCCTGAAGAAAGTAGAAAAATCCGAAATCCCGGATGCCATGCTGGAAAGAAGAGAAACACCACACTTTTTCTATATCACCGAGCCTGATGTAGGAGGAGGGGGAGGACCCAACCACGGGGTAAATAGCTTTTTCTTTGATCTCGAAGTGCCTGTAGATAATAAAAAAGGAGGACCATTTCATTGGGATAATATAAGTGAAAATGAATCCAACACATTCCCTGTTATCAGCAGCAACATAAATGATCCGAGAACCATTGAATTCAACTTTTACAACCCTGTAGATGCAGACAATACTACCATTGCTGCCTATATCAACAACAGAAGAGTTTATTACAGGACACCAGATAATACCAGGCTTTACAAGTACCGTGAAATTGATGTCAATGACGATGAAACCGACGATTTTTACGCTTTGACCTATTCAGACCATTCCTCGGATAGATTATATTTACAGTTGCCGGAGGATCAAAATCAGGCCGAAATTTATTTACAGCAGGGAGACAAAACCTTCAAACACGTTTACGAAGTGATCGATGATGCCTGTTCGCTGGACGCATTTGAAATTTCGGGAGATGGGGTGGATTATATTGAAGATTTCCTATTACCAGATACGAGTTATATATGTTATCAGGAAGGAACTAATGGTGGATTAGCCATTCAATTCCTAAACGGAGGAAGTAGAAACGTATTTCAGGAATTGTATTTAAGCAATAATAATAATTCAGAGGAATTTATTCATTACACCTCCGATAACCAGGTTTATAATGGCACTGAGGCCTATTTTAATCTTCCGTCCTTTCAATCCGGAATGATTATCCTTCCGGATTATACTTCTTCCCTTGATAATTCGGGTACGGTTTCCAATTACTCTATTTACCTAAAAACGACTGATGGTATCTATTATGGAATAGACGAAACAAATGGAAGAAGCAGGTTTAAACTAAGTAAATTATCTGGCATTCCTTCAACAATTCAAAATCTCTCTCCAACAATTCGACTTGAAACCGAACCCAACCCAAATAATCCAGAACATAAATACCTGCGGTTCTTTTATGCTCATGATAGCATAGCGAGAAATTTGACGCTTTTGGTGTATAAGCTTTCTCAAAATGGAACCGAGGAATTATTTTTTCTGCGGAAACCAGGAGAATTGACAAAATTGATTTATGCCGGTGATGGTTCTATATTCCAGGAAGTAGAATACACCACCACAGATCAATTAGAACTACCTTCAAACGACAACTACAAGCTCTACTTCAATATAGGAGAAGACCAAAATGCTTCATTCACGATCAATCCAGCTCAAAACGTCAATTCAGAATTTTGGAATCAAACAGCAAGCACTGATGCCACTATTGTCAATCAGTATAAAGGCACTGCAATCCAGGGCGCCTGGATCAGTGACTTTAATGAAAATATCGATGATGGAAAATTTAGATTGCCCGGAACTCTCGCAAATGATGGGGTCAATTATGCGCTCCAATTGGATGGGGTGGATGATTATATTGAGCTTGGTGAACATGATTTTCATGAGAAAAGTATGTCCATGGCGGTTTGGATTAAACCAATAGGATCATTGGCTGGAGGATTGATCGCTGGGTTAAATAATGGTTTTAAATTTTTTTCCATGGCAGGGGTACCGCGATTTACTTATAAAACTTCAGATCAAACCCAAATATCCATAAGTGCTCCAACCAGGGCTAATGCAGATGAATGGATGCATCTTTTGGCAGTTTACGGACCCGAAGGCGCCCGTTTTTATATCAATGGGAATTTAATAGGTACGGATTCAACAAATGGTAATCATTATGCTACAGGAAATTTCCAACTGGGAAAATATATGAATCGCTATTTAAATGTTCAGTATGATGACCTAAGAGTGTGGAATGTAGCACTTACAGAGCAGCAGGTCTTTAATATTATGATCCAGGGCATCAAAGAAGCTGAAAGTGATTTAATCCTTCATATGAATATGGACAGCGGACCAACCAATATTAGGACCAGGGATATTTCAAATCATGGATTTAAAGGATTGTTACAGCATATGCACCCTGAGAACGCCTGGGTAGATGCAAGTGACAGGCCTAAAAGCCATAAATTCATACCCTATTATGTCGAGAAATTATCTGATGGCTCTACAACCCTGAATTTCAGAAATGACTTTGTTAGAGAAAACGTTTCTCAGATCTATATCCAGAAAGGATCTCATTATGAACACTACTTTAGCAAAAATGATCATGACCTCTATTTCAGCAGCGATGATAATAATATTATCTGCAATTCAATTCCCCCTTCAGGTGATTTAGGAGATGGAATTTCAGCAATATATATTAAGGATAAAAGTGGTAATTATTACGGTATTTCCAATGTAGATGAGGGTTTTTCCAATTTGGAAGATATTGATGAATCGGAAGCACCGGATGCGATCAGCCAACGGCAATCAACATCGGAGATTTGTTATATAACAAATGGCAGCGAAAACAATTCAAGAAGCATTAATTTCAATTTTTACAATGTAGGATTGACAACTTCCTCCAGCATTGCTGTATATGCGGGTAATCGTCGTATTTATTATCGGACTCCCCAAAGTGTACGACATTATTCTTACAATGAGATTGATATAAATGAGGATGGAACCAATGATTTTTATGATTTGAACTACTACGATGGCTCATCCAATGTATTAAGTTTCCAATTTCCTGAAGATCAAAACCAGGTGGAGGTTTACATTAAAAATGGAAATACTATCCATCACCAAATTTTTTCTGCTCCAGTCGATGATTGTATGGTAAATGCATTTAATATGTCAAGTGGAGGAAGTCCAGATCTGACAGATTATTTTATATCAGATTCAGATTATATTTTTTATCAACCTGGTCCCGGGGAGGGTTTAGCCATTCAATTTCTGAATGAAGAAAGCGAAAATAGGTTGAGTACATTGTACGCAGTCAATAACTCAACTGGAGCAATCACCCGATTTACAGATGACAATAGAGCGTCCCTTGGAAGTTTTACTAATTCTTATCACAATATTCCAGATATACAATCAGGTATGATAATATTATCTGATTATAACTCTGTACTGGATAGTGGTGATGATTCTGATTATTCAATTTACATTCGAACTTCTGATGGAAATAATTATGGCATATCTTCAACAAGTGGTCGAGTTCGATTTAATCTTGAAGAGAATGTCGATCTGCCTACCGATGCACTGCGCTATTCTCCCCATGTTTGTTTTTCTAGTAAATCTGATCCCGATGATCCGAATTACAACTTCGTTTATTTTGAATTCAGTGAGGAACAGCTTTCTGAAGATTATTATATTTCAATATTTGGAGAATCTGGAAATGGAGAATATCAAAAGCCAATAGCCATTTTTACACCAAATGAAATTTTAGCATTTCAATACAGCGACGATGGTTCTGTATATCAGGAAGCCAGACAAGGGACATCTAAACAAATTAGATTATTCAAAAATCAAAATTATTCATTTTGGTGGGGTGTGAATTTGTATCCTCTTAAACCAACTGAATATGGAGAATTTCGATTGGATTATGAAACTCCTGATACTGAGTTTTATAGGTTTTGGAATCAAGAACAAGCAAGTCCACCCAATCAAAACATATTACAGCAATTTAAAGGATTTGGCTTTGAATACTTTTGCTCTTCTAAAAATTCTATCTCACAAAACACTGATTATCCTTCAGCTAATTTGAGGGTATTATCTGATGAAGAAGAAAATAAAAGTAATTCTCTCGATTTTGACGGAATAAATGATTATGTAGATTTTGGCGAACAATCCTTCCAGGGAGATGCTTATTCAATGGCAGTGTGGGTAAAGCCTGACGAATTCCACGATAGGGTGTCAATTACAGGAATAGCTGAGGGTTTTGAATTGGGTTTTGAGAATGGAAAAGCCCAATTTGTTTTTAAACCTGCTAATGGAGCATCACAATACATTACTGATGAAAATGATTTAACCATAGGTGAATGGATGCATTTAATTGGTGTCTATGGTGAAGATGAAGCCCGCTTTTATGTAAATGGAAGATTGGTTGGCACCCAAGTAACAAATGGTAATCTGGATGCATCAGGTAACTTTTATTTTGGAAAAAACGGCGACAATTATTTAAATGCACAAGTGGATGAATTCAGAATCTGGGAAACAGCCTTAACACAACAGCAAGTTGAAAATATCATGCTCTATGGCTTATCCGAGGCTACAGATGACCTTATTGTGCATTTAAATATGAATCAAAAAACCAGTCTAAGAACAATTAATGCAAAGGATAGAAACAATTGGGAAGGATGGTTACAATATATGAACCATCTAAACTCTTGGGTAGATGCTTCCGATCGCCCTATATATCATATCCCTCCTCCGAATTCTGATTTTTCCTGTTATCGGCCAATATCGGGTGGAGGCTTGTCAATCCAATTCCTGGATGACCAAAGTTTGGAATTGTTCAGTGAACTATATCTAGTCAATAATACCACAGGGATTCTTTCTCATTTTTCAAATGATAATTTTTGGTCTAAAGCTTCAAAAGCTTATTCAAACATTCCCGATCTTCAATCCGGTTCGATCATTTTACCAGATTATAATTCTATCATTGATAGCGGTGAAGACTCGGATTATTCGATTTATCTCAAGACTACAACAGGAGAATTCCGTGGAATAAGCTCCACTGATGGTAAAGTTCAATTTAATCTGGAAGAAACGACTGATGTTCCAGCCGCAATCCAAAATCTATCACCCAACATCCGACTTTCTGCAGAGCCTGATCCCAATGAAGCTAACTATAAATTGGTCAACCTGCTCTATTCAGAATCAAGTATATCAAACAATTTAACCTTAGCAGTATATCGCCACCTTTTGAATGGAGAAGAAGAACTATTGGTTCTGCGAAAACCGGATGAATTGATAACACTCTCCTATGCCAGTGATGGTTCTGTTTTTCAGGAAATTCAGAAAAATCAAATGGATCAATTAAAATTACCGGATGATGAAAATTACACGCTTTATTTCAAACTTGGCAAGGACCAAAAGGCTTCAATAAGAATAAATCCTGACCAAAACGAATATATAGAATTTTGGACCCAGACGCCAAGCACAGAAGTTAATATCGCCAATCAATTTGGGGGATCAGCAATTGAAAGTATATGGCTAAAGGAATTTACAGAAGAAATTGATGATACAAAATTCAGGTTACCGGGTTCATTAACTCAAAGTGAAATAGACTACGCTTTGCAATTTGATGGTCAAAATGATTATGTGGATCTTGGAACACATACACTTGCGGGAAATGGTACTTCGATGGCTGTTTGGGTAAAACCAGCCAATCTGGAAAATACAGGATTCGTAGCTGGCATTGCAAACGGATTAGAAATCGGCTTCGATGGCGAACATCCCGAAGTTGTTTTCAACACCTCGAATGGTGAATCATTGACGATTAAAGATCCTGTAAAATATCCTTTGAATTCCTGGATGCATTTGTTGGCAGTATATGGGGAAGAAACAGCTAAGTTTTTTGTCAATGGGAACCTGGTTGGAAGCAATCCAATTACTAATGAATTAAATGCCACAGGTCCTTTTCATTTGGGAAAGAAAGGCGAAGAATATCTAGATGCCCATGTAGATGATCTTCGGGTGTGGAATATTGCACTTACCGATCAGCAAGTATACAATATTATGGCAGAAGGCTTATCGACAGCAGAAGAAAATCTCATTTTTCATGTAGAATTGAACCAAGGACCATCAAACCTAAGGGCATTAAATACCAGCGGTCCTGACAGTGAAATCATATTGCAAAATTTTAATCCAAATTTTGCCTGGGTAGAAGCCAATAGTAAACCTCAAAGTCACGAACCTACACCTTTTTATTTGGAAAAAACCAATACGGGCGATTACCTCCTTAGTTGCAGGAATAAACTATTAAAGACCCAGGTGAATCAGATCTATTATAAGTTTGGAAGTAATTCCCATCGACATTATTTTGATAAATATGTCAAAGGGACCGGAACTGGATTCAATAGTACAGTTTCAATTCAATGTAGTGAATACCGAAGGAATTTACGGATCCCTGAAAATGTAACCTCTATATTTATTGAAGATAAAGAAGGGAATGTTTATTTTTTGTTGGATAATTTCAATGATGATTTTTCCATTATTAATGTTGTACCTGAATCCGAAATTCACTCAAGGTATACACCATATGTGTGGGATATTTATTCCAAAATTTTCATAACTACTGAAGGTAATGAAAACCCAAGCAAACTAAATATTAATTTTTATGACCAAAATGATTATACAACTTATTCAATTGCCGCATATGTAAACAATCGAAGAATTTATTACCGAACTCCGGAATATACGAGACTGTATCAATACAACGAACTCGACATTAATCAAGACGGTGAGGATGATTACTATTCAATGACCTATTCAGACCATTCTCCTGACTTGCTTGAAATAAACCCTCCAACAGAAGCAGAAGAAATAACATTTTTTGTTTTCGAGACGGAGCCGAGTTTATCTGTTAGAGCCGCATTTAAGTATTTTTTGCAACCCGATGTTACCTGTAATGAACATGCCAGGCTAGATCCGGATGACCCAAATTTATTAGTGGATCATTGGAGGGACTTCATAAAGCCCGATTCAGATTTTATTTGTTATGAACCGGGACCTGGTTTGGGCTTGGCCATTCAATTTTTAAATGAAAATAGCAGGCAATTATTTAGTGAATTGTATGTAATCGGAAATCCGACTACAGAGTTTGGGCATTTTACAGAAGATCACTGGTATGTAAGACAAGATAACGCCTTTCAAATTCCGGAAATACAATCCGGGATGATAATTTTACCGGAATATAGAAGACCTAATTGGCGTTCTGCTGACTTCTCTTTATATCTTAAAACTACAGAAGAAGAATATTATGGCATTTCTTCAACTGGAGGAGCCCTACGTTTTAATTTGGAAAAACTGGAAGATATACCTTCTGTATTTCAGGAACCTTCTACTTCTATCAAACTCACTTTTGATGAACAGTCCAATGATCCTAATAAATTAATCTCAAATATCCAATATTCTCATGATAGTTTGTCCAGCAAATTGGAAATTGCTGTATATGGAAGAAATGAAGGGAATAATTGGGAATTAAAACAACTTTGGGAACCAGACCAAATAACAACTTTGAAGGAACAGGAGGATGGATTAGTCCAACTTGAATTAATGCAAGCAATCTCTAATCAAATAGAACTTCCTGTATTTGATTTTTTGCTGTTAAATTTCAGAATAGGTACTGAGCAAAAAAAGGCAATAGAAATCCGTCCAAGAAAAAACCAAAATTCAGATTTCTGGACACTTTACCTTGGTTCTCGTTCAAGGCATGTAATAGAACAATTTAAAGGACTTGCAAAACATGGAGTCTTTGCAAAAGACTTTAATAATGATATCGCAGATGACAAGTTCGAATTACCCATCCACCCTAATGACAGCGGGACAGATTATGTATTACAATTTGAAGGTTCGGATGACTACCTTAATCTGGGTAATCTAACATTTGAAAACAACCCAATATCCATGTCCCTTTGGGTGAAACCGAATGCAATTCCCCGTTTAGGGAAAGGATTAATAGCTGGTATCAAGGATGCTTTTGAAATAGATTTCATTGGCACAAAGCCCCGGTTAGTTTATAAACCAACTGGTTCAGATTCTGCCTCAAATATTACCGATGATAATCCAGCTTCCTTTGAGTGGATGCACTTGACAGCTGTGTATAACGGGACTCAAATCAGCTTTTATGTAGACGGAAATTTGATTGAAACAAGCGATGTCCCTTCCGGAATTCAGGCAAATGGACCCTTTACTGTCGGTAAAACAGAACCCTCCGATTCAGAAGGGTCGAACAATTTGGCGAGAACTCCAGACGCTCCCCAATTACCACCTACTTCTGATCAATCCCCACCAATTACAAATGTAGCCCTTAACAAACCTGCCACCCGAAGCAGCGGAGGTCCAAGAGGGAGAGCTGCCAAAGTGGTGGATGGTAATACGGATGGCATATTTGCAAATGGTTCGGTAATGCGTACCAATGACGAAAACGGAGCCTGGGTGACCATTGACCTGGAAGACACATTTGAGATTGAGGAAATCAGAGTTTTCAACCGAACCGATCCATGTTGTAATGCTCATTTCAGGAGATATTATGCTATGCTGAGCAATGAACCATTTCCCAGCTCTACAGATGTAGAGGAGGCTTTACGTGTTGCTTCATTTGCCACCCCACAACGCAATGACGATAACAAAAACAGGTGGACCATTTCCCTGCCAAGAGGAGCAGAGGGAAGATATGTTCGAATACAATTGGCAAATAATTATTCCAAACAATTGAACCTGGCTGAAATCAAAGTGATGGGCAGAAAAGCAAAACCTCCAGCCCCTAATGTGGCTTTAAACAAACCTGCCACAGCAAGTTCTGAAAACTGGTCGGCTCCAAGGGTTGTAGATGGCAATACAGATGGGAATTATTATAATCATTCTGTAATGCATACTGACAATGAAGCCGGAGCCTGGGTGACGATAGACCTGCAGGAATTTTACGAAATTGAAAAGATCAGGATTTATAACCGGACTGATTGCTGCAATGATCGTATGGGGGCTTATTATGCCATGATCAGCAATGAACCATTTCCCTCGTCTAAAAATGTTGATGAGGCGCTTGCTTTGGCTTCATGGAAAAGCAGATTGCGGAATGATAATAATAAATCAAACTGGACAATTATATTACCAAGAGGAAAAGTTGGACGATTTGTAAGGATTCAGTTTGCCAATGATTACAGCGATAGAATTTCATTAGCAGAAATTGAGGTGTTGGGTAGGAAGACACGACTACCTTCTTCAAATAATATAGCTCTTAATAAAACCGCTAGTGCTAGTTCTACTAATCATCAACGTCCACCCTCATTGGTTATTGATGGGAATTTAGATGGATATTTTAATAACGGTTCAGTAATGCATACTGAAAATGAAACTGGAGCCTGGGTAACCATTGATCTTGAAAACAATTGTGAAATCGAAGAAATCAAGGTTTATAATCGTACAGACTGCTGCAATGAGCGCATGGGAAAATATTTCGCCATGATCAGTGATGAGCCATTGCCAGGTGGTAGAAATGTAAACCGGGCGCTAAATATTTCAAAATGGAAGACTCCAGAATTAAACAATAATGGACAGTCCAGATGGTCCATCATGGTTCCGGAAGGAACCACGGGAAGGTATGTTAGATTACAATTTGCAGATGATTACAGGGAAGCCATAACCTTAGCTGAAATTGAAGTATTGGGACGGGATAATTCCTACTGCCAGGTAGATGACCTCCGCGTATGGAACACTGCCCTCACAGCAAGACAAATTCAAAATGTCATGGACAACCGTCGCGTAAAAGAAGATAATCTAATCATTCACCTGGATATGAATCAAGGCCCTGCTAATCTTAGGGCAATTGATATTTCAAATAATGGAAATGATGGTTTTCTGCAAAAAATGGACTCGAATAAAGCCTGGATAGAATCAGATCGAAATAAATAAGTGAACGAATAAGGACAATAATATAACAATGAAATTGCAAATCTACATACCTGCCGTCCTGCTGTTGGTTTCCTTACAAACCAAGGCCCAGGAAAATACCTTCTTTCTACAAGGCAAAGTCGCCACCGACGGTAACATCGTCCAATGGCAGCCCACCGAGCCAGATACCTGGGATCAGTTGAACGAGATAGGCTACAGTTTGGAACGAGTAGAAATTACAGAGGAAGGGGATGAAATTTCTGGCACTCAAACAATGATCGGAGACAACTTTTCACCTCGTGATACTACCTGGTTTCAGTCCAATGCTTATGAAATGAATGGCTTGATGGGTTTAGTGGGAATCGTCCTTTACGATTCGGCCTTTCAATTCCCCGAAAACGATCTGATGAATGCCAATGAAGTCCGATACAATTATCTGTGTTATGAGATGGATAAAAGACCGATGATTGGGGAAGCTTTGGGTTTGACTTACATCGACACTTTAACTGAAGTAGGTAAAAGCTATCGCTATAAAGTGAGTTCCAATGATGGAGAATTGTCAGCACAAATTGATCTCAAGTCAGAACCAGGATCTGTAAATTATGTCCCTGAGGACTTGTTTATTCAATACAGGCACCCCAATGATATGCCTCTTTCGGACCTGCTTGGGGTTAATGAACGCAAGGAATATGATCAGATCGCTCTCCTCAACCGGGCTTATGGGGATTCAATCGTGCTGCGTTGGGGACCAAATCATGCAGAATTTTGGAACGAAGCCAATAAGGAAGGCTATTACGTTTTGAAAAAGAGAAGCGATAGTAATGAGTCTTTTGATACAGTGACCCATGTGCTACCCTGGCAACCGGAACAATTGGATTCTTCCATTGTGACTGATTCAATGGCACTGGTGGCTGTTCAAATGCTTTATGGAAATATCAATGCAATTCCACAGGGTATTGATCAATCCGCCAATTTATACGAAAGCAAATTTGGCTATTCCCTTTATGCTGCTGAACGTTCTCCATTGGCTGCTGAAATACTGGGGTTGAGGTTTGTGGACCATGAGGTGGATACAGGAGCCATTTACCAATATAAAATCGTTACTCCTGCCAGCGATTTTATTTTGGCCCAGGCAGTTACCAGTGTAAAGAATGTATATACGCCAGTGCCTCCTCCTGTAGGATTTCGACTTATCCCGGGGGATAAGGCGGTTACTTTGGAATGGACCAAAGAGGCTAATTTGAAGCAATTTTCAAGCTACATTTTGGAACGATCGACTGATGCGGGAAATAATTTCATAACCCTAAAGAAAAACCTGGTTTTTGTTGAAACACCTGAAGTCCCCTTTGAAATTTACAGCTATACGGATTCCGTTGAAAGTAATTATTCGGATCTCGTCTACAGGCTGAAAGGAATCAATAGTTTTGGAGAAGCCAGTGAACCCGCAGAAATCAAAGGAATGGCTGTCGATCTGACACCCCCTTCCCAATGTAGCATATATTTTGGCGAATTGAATGAGACCAAAGACACCATGCATATCAAATGGAATACTCCACCCCTTCCGGAAGATTTCGATGGATTTTATGTCACATTGGCTGAAGATCCACAGGGAAGGCAGGACACGATTAGCCAGTTATTACCTTCCGATATTTTGGAATATGCCCATACAACCGATTCTATTTTTGATGGCAGCATCTCTCATTATTTTAGGGTTATTTCAGTAGACACTGCTGGGAATGGAATGGTTTCCCTTGAATTTTATGTACATGCGCCAGACATCGTTCCTCCCGATCCTCCATCCAAAATCGAAGGATTAATTGAAGAGGATGGTACTGTGCAAATTGCCTGGGAGCACAGCACTGCCAAAGACCTGGCGGGTTACTGGTTGTATTTTGCCAATGATTCTACCGATGAATTCACCCCCGTCAACACACAATTATTATCTGAAAATTTCTACACGTACAAAATACAGGAGAAAATATTGAATGAATACATTTTCTATTTCGTAAGATCTGAAGATAATACCTACCATAAAAGTTTGCCAACGGAAATGCTCACCCTTAAAAGACCGGATAAAGTACCTCCTGTCAAGCCCCAAATAGTAGAAGTTATCGAGAATGATGGTTCGCTTTTGGTGAATTGGAATCCAAGCAGCAGCGAAGATGTTACCAACTATCACATCTACAGAAAAGTTTTTGGAAAACCTGACTGGGAACAAATAAATACCATATCAGCAACAGAAGAATCCAAATATCTGGATGAAGAAATCAAACCAGAGGTCACTTATGAATACCGCGTTCAGGCGGAAGACGATGTGGGTTTGTTATCAGATTTTCCAATGCCCAAAAAAGGAAGAATACCATTTAGACCGCAACGATATGTGGTGGAAAATCTAAAAGTTTCCCACTCGAAGGAAAATGAACTGATCAATTTGTCATGGACATTTGAAATGTCGGAAGAAACTGCCTGGAATAGTGATTATGAGTTTTTCATCTACAAATCAAAAGGCAGATTGAATGTAGAAGGATGGAAAATGGTTAAACAAAATGAAACCCAATCAGCTGATACAGATATCCAGGAAGGTGTCTTGTACAATTATGCTGTTCAGGTGCGATTTAAGGATGGGAAATCCGGGGATTTGTCTCCGGTAAAATCAGTGTTGATAAGATAGCTACCTCAAAAGGCCACATGTAAACTCGTAACAAGCAGCGTCTCTCGAAGAGGACGCTGCGGCGGTTAACCGTCTCAATCCCTACTTGGTCAGAGTCCTCTTCGAGAGACTCCGCCAAATACGGTTGATTACGGGTGATTTTGTTTTGATAAAAATAGTGCCTGTGCACTCATACATAATTTCAAAAGGTATGAACCAAAAATTACAACTATTCAAGTCCTGTGGTAATGCGCTAAAAGTGAGTCTAATCTTAGGATTGACTTTACTAATTGGGCATTCTGCTTTTGGTGCCAAAGTAGATTATTATGTTGATGAAAGTCCAATTTGTCAAAAAGCATTTAAGGAAGCGCCTGAATCTGTGGAATTTGTTAATAAACCATTCGCTTTTGCAACTGTAAAATGGACGAATGGAAATGGCACGGGTATATGGAGTGATCCGCTCAACTGGAGTACTGGAAGTTTGCCGGGGCTTAGTGACTTCGCCTATTTTGACAACACTTCCACAGATGATTGTACGATTGATATGAATCCAGAAGTCTTGCATTTTGTTGTATTAAATACATACACAGGTGTAATTAGTTTAGGAAATCAAACATTGAAAGTTTCTTCGCAATTTGCTGTAGTAACTGCAGCTACTTTTGATGCTGGGACTGGGCTTGTAATAAAAACAGGAGGAGGTGCATTCCAGTGCAATGCAGAATTATATGATCTTACTATTGACGCTGGTAGTAATACGGTTGGCTTAAGCTTACCTGTTATTGTGAAAAACGACCTAATCATTACGGCCGTAGGTTCATTTGATGCCAATAGAATAGAGGTTAGCGGAAATATTATTACCAATGATACCAGCTTTACTGGTACAGGAATCATAAAAGCAGCTGGAACAGCAGACCAGGATTTAAGTGGTACAGGAATTATTTACAATCTGGATGCTTCTACTACTGGAGGTAGTTTGCGATTGCTAAATGATATGACAATTCGTAGAACGCTTAACGGAAATGGGAATATCGTGAATGCAGGTGGCAAGCTTATTTTTGGTGATGTGACAACCGTGACCTCCTTTTTCACTGGTACAGTGGATGATTTAGAAATAGCAAGCGGAAGTCAGGCAGTTGGCTTTTCACAAGTTCTTACAGTAAACAATACCCTTACTATTACCAGCCTTGGTCTAATTAGTGCGGGAACTGTCCAGGCTGGAGGCAATATTATTGCAAACGATGACGATTATACCGGGGGGACTATAAAAGCCAACGGAACCTCGAACCAAACGCTAAGTGGGACAGGAATAATCTGGGGTCTGGAAGCCTCGACCACTGGTGGTAATTTACAATTGTTGAATGATATGACAATTACCAGGCAGTTATTGGGTACAGGCAATATTGAGAATGCTGGTGGTAAACTAATATTTGGTGATGTTCATACTGTGACCTCCTTTTTCACTGGTACGGTAGATGATTTAGAAATTGCAAGTGGAACTCAGGCCGTTGGTTTTTCTCAAGTTCTTACAGTAAACAATACCCTTACCATCACTAGCCTTGGTCAGATTAGTGCGGGAACTGTCGAAGCTGGAGGCAATATTATTGCTAACGATGGCGATTATACTGGTGGGACTGTAAAAGCCAATGGAACCTCAAACCAAACGCTAAGTGGGACAGGAATAATCTGGGGTCTGGATGCCTCGACAACCGGTGGCAATTTACAATTGTTGAACGATATGACAATTACCAGGCAGTTATTGGGTACAGGAAATATTGAGAATGCCGGTGGTAAGCTAATATTTGGTGATGTGTTTACTGTGACCTCCTTTTTCACTGGTACGGTAGATGATTTAGAAATTGCAAGTGGAAGTCAGACTGTTGGCATATCCCAACCATTGAATGTAAACGATTCGCTGACGATTACTAGTGTCAGCTCAATTTCTGGCGGCAGAATCTATGTAGGTGGAGATATTATTACGAATGATGACAGTTTTAGTGGCCTGGGGATCATAACAGCGAATGGAACCTCCAACCAAACCTTAAGTGGGACTGGAATTATTTACAATCTTGATGCTTCGACGACCGGTGGCAATCTGCAATTGCTGAATGATATGACCATACATAGATCGTTGTATGGTTCCGGGAATATTGAGAATGCTGGCGGCAAGCTTATTTTTGGTGATGTGATAACTGTGACCTCCTTTTTTACTGGTACGGTGGATGATTTAGAAATTGCAAGTGGAAGTCAGGCCGTTGGTTTTTCTCAAGTTCTTACAGTAAACAATACCCTTACCATTACTAGCCTTGGTCAAATTAGTGCGGGAACTGTCCAAGCTGGAGGCAATATTATTGCTAACGATGACAATTATACAGGGGGTACTATAAAAGCCAACGGAACCTCGAATCAAACGCTAAGTGGGACAGGAATTATCTGGGGTCTGGATGCCTCGACAACTGGTGGAAATTTACAATTGTTGAATGATATGACGATTACCAGGCAGTTATTGGGTACAGGCAATATTGAGAATGCCGGTGGCAAGCTTATTTTTGGTGATGTATTTACTGTGACCTCCTTTTTCACTGGTACGGTGGATGATTTAGAAATTGCAAGTGGAAGTCAGACTGTTGGTTTTTCTCAAGTTCTTACAGTAAACAATACCCTTACCATCACTAGCCTTGGTCAAATTAATGCGGGAACCGTCGAAGTTGGAGGCAATATTATTGCTAACGATGACAATTATACTGGGGGTCTAATAAAAGCCAATGGAACCTCGAACCAAACGCTAAGTGGGACAGGAATTATCTGGAGCCTGGATGCCTCGACGACCAGTGGAAATTTGCAATTGTTGAATGATATGACGATTACCAGGCAGTTATTTGGTACAGGCAATATTGAGAATGCCGGTGGCAAGCTAATATTTGGCGATTTGTTTGCTGTGACTTCTTTTTTCACTGGTACGGTGGATGATCTGGAAATCAAATGTGGCAATCAGTCCGTTGGCACATCCCAACCATTGAATGTGAACGATTCGCTTATCATTACAAGTGTAAAGGAGATAAATGGTTTTGATATCAAAGTATCCGGAAACATCATTACAAATGACTCCTCAGTTGGAGGAACTAGTTTCATTAGTGCTGTAGGCACTTCCAATCAAACGCTTAGTGGAACTGGTAGAATTTATAACCTTGACGTTTCAACTACCGGTGGTAATTTACAGTTGCTCAATGATATCATAATGGAAAACCTGAGGTTTCCTCAACCCACCCAATTGAAAGGTGCTGGAAATATTGAAAATGCAGGTGGTAAACTGATAATAATGGATGTCTGTACTTTTAATTTTAGTGGTACAGTGGACGATGTGGAAATCGATAATTCGAATAGTAATGTTGGTTTATCTCAGGATATCACAATAAACGACTCCTTAATTCTTACTAGTGTCAGTAATTTCGATGCCAGCGACTTTATAGTTTTAGGAGATATTGTAGCAACTGATAACAATATCACTGGAACCGGAAGGATGATTATGGCAGGTAGTACGACCAATAGTTTTACTGGCCCTGGTGGCGGTTCTTATCCACGATTGGTTATTGAAAAGGACAATGCATCTGACCGAGCTGAATTAGGCTCCAGTGAAACTTTTACTTCTATCACTATTGATGAAGGTGTTTTTGATTTAAATAATCAAACTGCCACTGCCAGTACTGTAGTGAATGATGGTGGTACGCTTGGAGGGCAAGGAACTATTTTGGGAACAGTGACAAACAACAATGGTGGGACTCTGGCAGCTGGCGATTCTCCAGGTACTTTGACGATGAGTGGATTGATTCTTCAATCAGGCTCAACGCTATCTGTTGACCTGAATGGAAATACTCCTGGGACAGAGCATGATCAATTAATTGTAAACGGCAGTGTACAAATCAATGGTGCAACAATCTCTGGTACGACTGGTACTGTTCCTACCAGTATTGTGACCATTATTGACAATGACGCCAGCGATGCTATTAGCGGTATAAAATTTAGCGGTGCGCAAAATGAAGGTGATGTGGTGACCATTGGTGGAGTAAGTTATTCAGTTTCTTATACTGGGGGGGATGGCAATGACTTTACCTTAGATGCATTAAAAGGTGAAACCCTGGATTTTGATGGCACAGATGATTATGTTGAACTGGATAATAATTTCTCACCTGGCACCGATAATTTCACCATTGAGGCTTGGATTTACCCTGAATCAAACAATTTTTCAACAATTTTTGCCCAAGATCTTTCAGGGTTTGCTTCTTCTCAATTTAGATTAAATGCTTTTGCAGCCACCAATGCATTTCAGTTTGTTATTCAAGAGGGAGGAAATGTAGGCATAATCACGTCTTCAAATAATGTTCTTTCCCTTAACACCTGGACCCATGTTGTGATTGTTCGTTCAGGGCCTGTGTTCTCAATGTACATCGATGGATCATTGGAAAATACTTATAACACCGGCACCGTATTAAATTATCAAAACTCAAATAACTTCCCCTTTAGAATAGGTGCTCGGGGAAATGCTGGTCCTCAAAATCCGTTTGGCGGTCGCATCGATGAATTCAGAATTTGGGATAGAGCACTTTGTTCTACCGAAATAAGCCAGCAGAAAGATTGTGAGCTCGCAGGTTCGAACAATGGACTCATCCTTTATTATGATTTTAACAACAATAATGCGGTATCTGGTGGCAGTAACAGCTCAGAAACTACTGCAACTGATAAAAGTTCTTCCAACAATAATGGAACATTGACAAATTTTGCGCTGATCGGCTCCAATTCAAATTGGTTGGCTCCTGATAATCTAAATAGTACTTGTACTGCCACTTTTCCTGAAATAGATGTTCAAGGCAATTATATGTCTATTCTAGATGGAGATTCCACTCCTGAAATTGCTGATGATACCGAATATGGTGAAGTCGGGATAGGTAGCAATGGTAAGGTTCACACATTCACCATCAAAAATAATGGCAATGCAGATTTGGTTTTGAATGGCGCACCGATAGTTTCCATCTCAGGTGGAAGTGGTTACTTTACGCTTGATGCTTTGCCTACTACGCCTGTTCCATCTGGTGATTCTACCACTTTTGATATAAAATTTGCTCCAATAGTCGTTGGTTTATACTCTGCCACAATAAGCATCTCTAATAATGATTGTAACGAAAACCCCTATACCTTCACGGTTGAAGGTACAGGTACTGACCCGGAGATGACTGTATTAGGGAATAGTGTAGAGATAGTTGACGGCGATAACTCACCAAGTACTGTTGACGACACCGATTTTGGAAATGTAGATATTAATGGCAGCAATAATGCTAATATTTTTACAATAACCAATACGGGTATTTTGAGCCTAAACTTTAGCGGTAGTCCATTAGTAGATATTACGGGAGCAGATGCTAACCTTTTTTCAGTTACAAATGCTCCAAGTGCCTCTATTGCTAGTGGAGGTTCTACGACTTTTGAAATAACCTATGCGCCGGATGTGGCAGGAGTGCACACAGCTGAAGTGAGTATTGTGAATGATGATGCGACAGAAAACCCATATAATTTCACGATAACCGGAACCGGAACAGGCACCGCTCCCGATATGCAAGTCGAAGGTCAGGGGATGGAGATTGTGGACGGAGATAACATTCCAGATACAGGTGATGATACCGACTTTGGAGATGTATCGGTGAATGGGGGCATGGATAGTCACACCTTTACCATCAAAAACCTCGGTACAGCAAGTTTGACAATGGACGGGATGCCTAAGGTGGATATTATGGGTACACATTCAAGTGATTTTAGTGTCACAACTCAGCCTGTTAGCCCAGTAGCCATCAATGGTATGACAACTTTTATCATCGAGTTTAATCCAACTGATGGCGGTGTTCGCACAGCCGAAGTGAACATATCAAATAATGACTTTTACGAAAATCCTTACAATTTTACGATCCAGGGAACTGGCTTGGAGCCAGAGATGGATGTGAAAGGGAATAATACTTCCATCGCAAGTGGAAGTACTAGTCCGAATACAGGAGATGATACGGACTTTGGTTCTGTGGCATTGGGTGGCTGTACCGAAGTACACAGCTTCATCGTTGAAAATACCGGTACAGATGTATTGAATCTAACTGGAATGCCGGAAAAAGTAGTGATTTCAGGAACCCATGCGAGTGACTTTACGGTAACTATTACTCCCTCTACTACGGTGAGCAGTGGAGGAGGAACAACCAGTTTTGATATCACCTTTGACCCATCCGGGACAGGTACACGCAGTGCAACAGTAAGTATAGCGAATGATGACCTGGATGAAAATCCCTACACATTTGATATAGAGGGAATCGGTTTTGATATTACAGGAGTCTTGAGTGGAGCTGCTACCATATGTGAAGGAGGAAGTACTGATTTGCAGGTTACGATCACCAATGGCACCGGACCATATACAGTAGTCTACAATGATGGAGCGAATCAAACGGTGAATGGTTACTCCAGTGATGACCCCATAACGGTAAATCCTACTTCCAATACGACTTATACTTTAATAAGTGTAACAGATGCGAATGGATGTACAGCAAGTAGTCCAACAGGAGTCCCAACTGTTGAAGTGAATGCAGTGACAGCTGGAGCAGTGGGTAGTAATCAGAGTATCTGTCCAAATACCAGTCCTGCTACTTTAAC
>JBGTQJ010000007.1:0-1742 GCA_041941305.1 Saprospiraceae bacterium | reverse complement strand
TATCGTCGCAAAGCGATTAGTACCTTAAATAGTGTAGTATGTGAAGCTATATCAAATGTAATTACAATAACAGTAGAAGACACGACAAATCCAACAATCAGTTGTCCTGCAAATATCACGATGACCAATGATAATGGCAATTGTAGTGCAGTAGTGACCTACACAGCTCCAACAGGGACGGACAACTGTCCGAATCCAACAACAGCCTTAACATCGGGCTTAGGCAGTGGAGGTACTTTCCCAGTAGGAACAACAACCGAAACTTACACGGTGACAGATGGTTCCAGTAATACAGCGAGTTGTAGTTTTACAGTAACGGTAACGGATGATGAGAATCCCACAATTAGCTGTCCCTCCAATATTACACAAACGAACGATAATGGCGTATGTGGAGCAGTGGTAAGTTTTTCTGCGACAGCAAATGATAATTGTAGTGCGACAATCTCATACAGTCAAAATAGTGGCACAACCTTCGCAGTTGGCACGACTACCGTAACAGCGACGGCTACAGACCCAGCGAGTAATAGCGCCAATTGTACCTTTGATGTAACGGTGAGTGATAGTGAAAATCCAACGATAACTTGCCCTGGAAATGTGAGTGTGAACAATGATAGTGGAGTATGTGAAGCAACAGTGACTTATGCCACTGCTACAGCAAATGATAATTGTAGTGCGACAGTTACTTACAGTCAAAATAGTGGCACTGTTTTTCCGGTAGGCACGACGACAGTAACAGCGACGGCTACAGACCCAGCAAGTAATACTGTTAACTGTACCTTTGATGTAACGGTGAGTGATAGTGAAAATCCGACGATAACTTGCCCTGGAAATGTAAGTGTGAATAATGATAGTGGTGTATGTGAAGCGACTGTGACTTATGCAGCTGCTACAGCAAATGATAATTGTAGTGCGACAGTTACCTATAGTCAAAATAGTGGCACTGTATTTCCGGTTGGCACAACTACCGTAACTGCGACAGCGACCGACCCAGCGAGTAATAGCGCCAATTGTACCTTTGATGTAACAGTGAGTGATAGTGAAAATCCGACGATAACTTGCCCTGGAAATGTGAGTGTGAACAATGATAGTGGCGTTTGTGAAGCGAATGTGACTTATACAGCTGTGAGTGCTGGAGATAATTGTAGTGCGACAGTTACCTACAGTCAAAATAGTGGCACTGTATTTCCGGTTGGCACGACGACAGTAACAGCGACGGCTACCGACCCAGCGAGTAATACTGTTAACTGTACCTTTGATGTAACGGTGGTTGACAATGAAAATCCCACGATTTCCTGTCCATCGAATATCACCCAAAATAATGATACTGGGGTCTGTGAGGCAGTGGTGACATTTAGTGCTACAGCGACAGATAATTGTAGTTTTAGTATTGCTTATTCCCAAAATAGTGGAACAACTTTCCCTGTAGGAACTACAACAGTAACAGCGACAGCGTCAGACCCAGCGAGTAATAGTGTGAACTGTACTTTTGATGTGACAGTAACAGATAATGAAAACCCCACAATTAGCTGTCCCTCCAATGTGAATATAAACAATGATACAGGCGTTTGTGAAGCGAATGTGACTTATACCGCTGCGACTGCAAATGATAATTGTAGTGCAACTATTTCCTACTCTCAGGCTAGTGGAACAGTCTTCCCAGTAGGCACCACCACGGTAACCGCTACTGCCACTGACCCAGCTTCAAATACAGCCAATTGTACTTTTGACGTAACAGTGAGTGA
>JBGTQJ010000006.1:46741-273233 GCA_041941305.1 Saprospiraceae bacterium | reverse complement strand
CGCAAAGTTATTAAGTCGACTCCTTTTTTGCATATCATAGCCATGCAACAAAGTCTTATACAGTTGAATATCTAAAACAGAGTCCTGAAATTCATTATTGATTTTTACACTTCGTTTAAAGTCTCCTTGCTCAATTAATTTAAAGGCAGCACCTGCACCTGATTGCAAGAAGGGAAGTATCTTGCCTTTGAGATATAGCCATTTTAAGCCTAACTCTGAGCCAATGAATAGGGTCTTGATTTGAAAATCCAGGTTTTCAGCCTCATTATTGAAGCTATAAGTTAGTTTGTCGATTTGGGCAGTATAGTCATTTACTACGATCAAATTACCTTTAATGAAAGTTGGGAATTCAATAGAAAGACCGGGAGAAAATCCATAGGAATAGTAATCATTGGTTTTTCTAAAATAAACCAGTTGATGCTCTTGATACCTGGATAAGGCAACCAGGCTGCCTGAAACACCAAACCTTGCAGAAAGAAACCGAGAGGGATATCTACGCCGATCCTTATCGTTTAGAAAAGTTACCATTCGCTTGAAAAGAAGTTTCCCTTTTCGATAGCTAGCTTTATTTTGACCAAAGGCTTTCCGATCATTGAGGAGTGGAGAGAAGAACCCACGAATTTCCGTTTTTTCATTTGGAATTTTCAGAATGGTCTCTCCTGATTTTTCAAAATAAAACTCCTGATTATTAATAGTGGAATAGAGTGAATAAAATCCTTGACTGATCGGTTCCAGGAATATCCTTTGTTGGGAGTCTTTTGTTCTATCCACGGCTTTTGAAAACAGTTCATAGTTATCTTGAATGCGCACGGAATGAACTTGATTGGCATCTAATTCTTTGAATGCTGTAGTTCCTTCTTCTTTGAATTTTAAGATGTTGTTTTGGATGTCTCGGATGATTTTACCTCCTAGAATTGTGGAATCATTGAAGGTGACATAATCTTTCAGTTCCTGACAAAAAACGGTAGTCGAGGAAAGCAAAGTAAATAGGAAAAGCGTTATTTTATTTTTCACTGCACACTGAAATTAATGGAGAATTTGGTTATTTTTACTTCAAACAAAAATAATTCAATTTGCTGAAAATCAAATTATTTTTGATACTTCCTATTCCGCTGCATTCCATAATTTTAATCCTTTCTTATGACGCTTTCTATTATTAAGACAATCAGTCGTAATTATTTTGTAGGAGCCTTGTTGATCGTTCTTACTTTTTCATTACTGACATGTGTTAAAGGACCACAAGAAACCATTGAAGAAGTAACTGCCGCATGTTTTGACGTAGATGCGACGACCAAATCCCTGGATAGTGAATTTATTTTTTCCGATTGTTCTCTTTATGCAGACTCCTATCATTGGGATTTTGGCAATGGTGACACCTCCTCTGCTAAAGACCCCAGATATGCCTATACCTCAACTGGCAATTTTGAGGTAATTCTAACTACCCTAATTGCTGGCGAACCTGATAATACCCAAAGTAAAAACCTTCAGGTTCGATTAAGTGATAGATATATAGATAAGGTGGTAGGTATCTCCGGTATGAAAATATTTTCAACAGAAGATAATGAGTTCCTGGCTGTTGGTAATCATTATTTAGATCAAAATTCAGTAGAAATTAGACCTTATGTATTAAGACTTTTTCCAGATTTACGTGAGAAATGGTATTTGAATTATGATCCTGGACACCTTGAAATAGCTGCAAAAGGAAAAAATAATATTCTCTTAGTTGAAAATAAATTTGGGAGTGATCCAAAAATCAGCCTTGAGACCATTTCATTTACAGGTGAAGCATTAAATACTATGGAGATTGGTCTTCCAGATAATAAGAGTCCAATACTCAATAAAATAATACCTGCTTCAGATGGTGGTTATTTTATTGGCGGAAGAATTAGAACAGGACCAACTGCATTTGTAATGAGAGTGACCTCCAATATTACACACGATTGGACTGATCTATATGCTATAGACGGCCCTTCCAGCGTAGTAAGCTTAATTCAATTGCAAGATGAAGGTTTGATTTTATTAGCCACCAAAAATCTTGATGATGACGATAACTATGAAGCAAGGTTGATTAGAACTGATGACCAAGGTCAGGTACAATGGACAAATACATTCTGCGAAAACTGTATAAAAACTTCAAAGGAATTTAGAAACTTTGGTCTGGCCAATGAAGAAATTTACATTGTAATAGCCAATCAGCTCCAAAAATATGACTTACAGGGTAATTTAACTTTTTCAGAGCAGTTAAATCCAGAAACAATAGATTTACGTCCATTGGTGATTCGAACAGAAGAAAATGGAGAATTTGTATTAGTTGATGGTGATGAGGGTAGATTAAACCTAAAAAAATATGATGCTAACGGGAACCAAATTTGGTCTACCGGAAAATTTACTCATTATATTAGTCATCAGGAATTGTCCATAGATAAGACCCCAGAAGGAGTTTACATCATAATGAGGGAAGCTACTTCACATGGTCTTAGATTGTTTTTAGTGGATAAAAACGGGAAAATTCTTTGAAATCCTGCATACCATTTAATATACTCCTCGTCCTGAAGAAAATCAAGAGAGGAGCATAGTTTCAATTTGGCTATACTTTTGTCTTCCCCTCAATAGATCTGATGCCATTGAACCGTATTATAGGTAGGTTAGGAAGAAAGCGATATGATTAAGCCTTTACATAAAAGCTTACAATTATCTGATTTTTGTTGGAACAAAGAAATCTTTGCTATTTCGAATAAGCAACCAGGTCGTACTTCCAAAAAAGAGGATGAATAATCCAAGATATTGAATAAAAAAATCAAGCGTCCAATATATCGAAGGTTCAGTATTTGTAGAAAGAATGATTAAACCATGTAAACTAGAAACGAAATAAGGAATGTTGAAAACCCCAAAACAAACTAAAATTTTATTGTCTTTAACTTGCTTATAAATAGTAATAAGTAAAATAATTACGACAAAAAATAGGATGTTCTGAAGATTAGATAGCTTAGTTGCCTTTCTAAAAGCTTCACTTTCCAGAAAAAGGGTTTTAATATCAACATTACCATCAGCGTCTAAATAATTTGCTTCACCAATAATATCCGAAGGAGTAGTACCCCCCAAAATGGAAAATTCAGAAATAGTAACAATCAGTAAATAGGATGAAATCAATCCTATAATTATAGGTTTAAGCTTAAAAAAACTATTTAGGTAAACCCAGGAGACTATAATAGTAGTTGCAAAAAATGTGTAGCTATAAATCCCTCCCCAGGGATCATCATCTGTATTAAATTCCGGCATTAAAAAAACAATGGAAAAAAAGGACGCAAAAAGTAAACTGTTAAGACAAATGTGAAAATTTTGTTTGAAATTTTTGGGAAAAATCCTGCGAGGGAATTTATGCTTTAAAAATATGATTAATAAGATAATGGGAAATAACAACCAGAAAGTAAATTCTGTTATCAAGGTAAATACTTCATTTTCCAGGAGTTTAGATATGCTTGTTATCGTTCCAGGAATCAAATGTCCAAAAAGATAGGCTATTACTGCAATTGCGAAAATCTTGAGAAATAAACCATGAAATTGTCCCGCCCAAATGAAAGGGTATCGCTGAGCCAACATTATTTCATCATTTGAAAATAGAGAAACAATTTTATGAAATTATTAGCACAATATGAAACATGCTTCATCCATGGAGACCTTCCAGTTGATTATGACCGCGCCTTCACCCTCAGGTACATCCTGGAAAGTGTAAATAAGGTATTTGAAGTTAATCAAGTGGGTATTCTGTATTATGTTGATATTCAGTGATGAGTAAAAATTTGGGTAATTGAGAAACATTCAAATCATTAAAGACTTTTTTAGTCAAACCATTGGACAATAAGCTGGATATCAGTTATTTATACTTGATTCCAATGAGGAATAATACTATTTGGATAACAATTTGGTGAAGTTTTCTTTTAGTGATAATAATATATTCATAAAACAGATGTCACAGAAATAAAAAATTTATCCAAAGATTCAAAGGTTTGATTTACATTAAATTGCTCAATAAATAAATCTTTCCTTCTTATATTGCACACAATAAAGTGCCGTCCCTAAACCCTGTTGAACAAGGAAATTTTCAATCTTATCAATGATTTTAGGGTTTACTTATATACAATTACCTTATCAAATAAGTATGGGTTTAAAACCAAAACTCCAAACCAACTATGTTTAACCGTATAGAAAGTCTATGGGAATATTTTGTAGAGTTTTCTGGAGTCCCCGAGTGGCTTGCTCTGAAAATTTCTTTTTACCTGGCCTTGCTTTCCTTTTTATTTACCGCAATCAATTTTTGCTATAAATTTTTCAATTGGATTTTATTAAAATATAGGCAACGGATTTTAAATCGAGATTTAGCTCCATATTATACAAGTGTTGAGATTAACAATGCTACACGATTTTATATTCCCTCTAAATATCAAAATGTCGCCCCTTCACAGGATACGGATATGTATCGTTCTCATATTGCTGCTGCCAGTAATCCTTTAATTCCAATGTTTTTAAAAAAGGCATTTAAGGAAAATGATGATACAAAATACTATTTGGTTTTGGCAGACACTGGCATGGGGAAAACCACATTTATGATAAACCTTTTCCTTAGCTATAAAAATCAATGGCCATGGAAAAAGCGATTTGACATTAAGCTATTTCCTTTAGGCAATCCGGAATCTCTAGATGAGATTGAAAAAATTGATGATAAAAAAAAGAAAGATACAATTCTGCTTCTGGACGCATTTGATGAGGATGCATTAGCTTTTAAAGATTATACCAAACGGTTAACAGAGATACTATCTGTAGCCTGGAGGTTTAGGGAAATTGTCATAACCTGTCGAACACAGTTTTTTCCTTCAGAACGAGAATTGCCTTATGACACTGGAATTTTTAAATACGGAGCAGAAGGAGGTAAGTACGTTTTTCGAAGGATTTATATATCTGTATTTTCACCAAAAGATATACAATCCTATCTATACAAGCGCTACAATCCCTTAAACCCATTTAATTGGAAGAAAATTTCAAAAGCAAAATGGTTGGTCAATCAAAGTAAGGATTTGATAATTCGTCCTATGATTCTCTCTCATATTCAGGACTTTGTTAGTGAGGATATGGAGAAGACTTTTAAATTTAATTACCAACTATATCATGTGTTAATCAATAAGTGGGTCGAACGGGAATCCTCAAAACCGGGAGTAGCCAGAAAGTTTAAAAGTTTAAATGAATTCAGAAAACAGCTTTGGAAATTCTCTGAAAATCTCGCAGTTGATTTATATCAGAGCAGGAAAAAAAGAAGAGGACTTTTTCTCTATAGTGGTTTAAATATTACTAATAAAGAAATACTTCAGATTCTGAATCCCAAAGATGAAGAAAGTAAAACCCTGGCTCAATCAGATTGGAGAAGTCATTCTCTATTGAATCGCAATGCAACTGGTTGGTATAAATTTTCACATAAATCCATTCTTGAATTTTTCCTTGCAAGGAAATTGTTC
This sequence comes from Saprospiraceae bacterium, assembly GCA_041941305.1. Lineage (GTDB taxonomy): Bacteria > Bacteroidota > Bacteroidia > Chitinophagales > Saprospiraceae > JANSWP01. Next base: position 267,726 of record JBGTQJ010000006.1, on the reverse strand, counting down.
TATGATTTGGGTTTCATTAAAGAATTTGAGTTTGAAGGTTTTGAAACCACCAAGCACTTTTTAAATGAGATGGTAATTGCGGAGCTCATTAGACAAGCAAAAGGAACCTATATGGTTAAAGATTTTAACTTTCAAAGAGAGATACAAATATTCTCAATTGAGGAAATAACAGCTAAAGAAGTCAAACAAATTCAATCTTTGAATATTACTTCTGTTGGCAACCTGAAAATTCAATTATTTGAACTTCTTAATTTGCCTTTTTTCAATGAACTGATCCTTACTGATTTTAAGAAATTTCCTAATCTATACAGGTTTTATAAATACTTTAGAATTAAAAAACAAATACTGTCTAATTTGAGGGATAAACTTAAATGGATTGAAAAAGAAGAGGAAAAAGCAGAGTCATTTTTACCCGAAAAATCCAGCCCAATATTGGTAAAACAACATCAGGAAGAAGAAGAATTACATCAGGTAAGAGTCTGGTTGAAGAATAATGATTTGGATCAACTTCTAAACAGACTTGAATTCAAATATGCTACCATAAAAGAATGGGAAAACAAATTGGAGATTGAAGAACCTGTTGAATCAAAAGACGCTTTGAAAATTCCACAACAAATCAAAGAAAATGATGAGTCATTAAAACCGGAGCTTTTTAGAGCAAACGAATACATCACATCCTGTCAAAAACTTCAAGAAGGCCTAAAGCATAGGGCTCAGAAAAATATTCCCAAAGTTGATTTATATTATTAGTTCACCACACAACAAAATTTATTTCCCAAAGTGATTTCTGGTTAAATTAGGTTCACTCACATTTACTTCCCTCTGTATCTACCTATACCAAGGCCATCTATTAAAAAAAGGTTATCTTTCATATCTTGCACACAATAAAAAACCGTTTACGAAATTTGTAGCTAAATATCAATATGATTCCATTTTAAAAACCAAATAGGGCAAGAGTATTTGGAATATGGAAACGGACATTTTTTCTCTACAAAGTAGTTTTGTAATTTACCTCCAAACTCCGATTTGATAATGCTAAAAGACCTAACATCCCTGATAAAAGTCGCCAAAGACATCGGTTTCCCCGATTGGCTTGCAAATGAATTGGTTTTTGGCCTCACTTTATTGGGTGTACTAATTTCGATTTTTAATTACTTCTATAGTTTTGGGAAATGGATAATTTTACTAAGAAAAAATAAGTTGCTAAATCGGGATCTTCATCCTTACTTTACACCCTTTGAAATTGACAAAGCCACACGTTTTTATATTCCTACCAAATATCAGGATACAGCTCCATCTCAAGGACATGAACCAGGGCGATTGTTTATTGACTCTCCCAAAGCCAGGTTGATTCCAATGATGCTAAATATTGCTTTCAAAAGGGATGATACTCGCTATTACTTGATCCTGGCAGATTCCGGGATGGGTAAGACGACTTTTATGATTAATCTTTATTTGGCATACAAACGGCAATGGGCTTTTGGTGGTATCAAATACAATATTGAATTGTTTCCCTTGGGCTATCCCGATATTTTGAAGGAAATAGAAAGTGTTAAAAATCCCGAAGACACCATTTTATTGTTGGATGCATTTGATGAAGATACAGAGGCCTTGAGAAACTACAAAAACCGACTGGAAAAAATCCTTCAGAAAACCAGGAAGTTTCGCGAAATCGTAATCACCTGCCGGACACAGTTTTTTCCATCTGAAATCGAAGAACCATACAAAACGGGAATGTTCAAATTTGGCGGAGATGCTGGAGAATTTGTTTTCCGTAAAGCATATGTTTCTGTTTTTGATGACAAGGATGTCAAAAAATACCTACAAAAACGCTTTAATATTTTCAACCCCTTTAATTGGAATAAACTGAAGGTTGCTCGCCAAATAGCTAAAAAAAGCCCTAATTTGATAGTACGTCCGATGTTGTTATCTCATATTGAGGATTTAGTGAATACTGGGGAAAATTATGAATACAGTTATCAGATTTATGAAGTATTGATTGAGCGGTGGATTGAAAGAGAGGCAAGTAAGCAGGGGATTATTAAAAAATATGGCAGTGAGAAGAAATTCAAAGAAATGTTGTATGATTTTTCTCAAAAATTGGCAGTGAATCTTTATGAAAATCGAAAAAATCGTGGAGGTCTTTTCTTGCCACCAGATACCAAAATTGCAGACGCAGAGTTGCAGATTTCGGATATAGAAGGTGAAGATAATACTCTTTTTAATCAAACTGCCTGGCGTTCTCGCTCCCTCCTTAATCGAGATGCCGAAGGAAATTATAAATTTTCACATAAATCGGTGCTTGAATATTTTTTGGCCAAAGAAGCAATTGAAAAAGAAGCCTTTTTAAAAGAATTTGATTTTGATGGGATGGATGCAGCTAAAACATTTCTAGGGAAAATGGTAATTAGAAATCTGATAACAAAAGTAAAAGGAGAATTTACAACTACAAACTCAAAAATTAAAGGTCCACATCCACTTGACCAATTCGAGTCAAATGCCTTATCCACTTTGGATAAAATTAATGTTGATAATGCTAGTCAAATAAATCTATGGTGTTTTATTCATCTTATGAAGGAGGTAGGAGAAAACTTTAGTTCTATTTCACTTTCGGCAAAATATAAATTACCAATCTTGTACTTAATTTACAATATACAAAAAAATAATGGAGGAAATGCTGAGCAAACTTTAATAGAGTTTCCCTTTCCGATCAAATCCTTTAATTATTTGCTAAATTCCTTAAAGTTAAAATATCTTACAAGCTGGGAGCCTTCACCTCACATTAAATCAATACGGAAAAACGAATCATATTTCACCCAACTTTCCAATCAGCTGGATGAACTTGAGATAAATGAACTCATAGGATTGGGGGCAGGGCATGAACTTCCTCATCGTATTAAACGCCAATTTCCGGAACTTTATGAAGAACTTCATGCAGCAAACAACTATATTAAAAGGTGTAAAGAGCTTCAAGAAGCCCTTCCAGACATCAAAATCAACTATTAGATTCTTTCCAATTATCCCTTATGATATTCTGTTTTCAATAATGGAGTCAGTCCTCCCCCACTTTTATATAACCAATATTCCTTATCCATCCCCATTTTCCTATCTTTACCACAATAAACAACCACACTTCCATCTTTCAGCAATAAGATTAATCCTGAACGCCCAGACCCATGCAGCGACCTCAAACAATTCAAATTTTCTTACCGGATGGCTCTCCTCGTAGCATTAAGATTGCGGAAATTACCAATCGGGTGGTGAAGGCGGTTTTGATATCTCTGACGCAGGCCTCTACTGAAGTTCAGCATGGACTATTTTTCGGTTGGAGAGAATGGAAAAACAAACAAGGCAAAACTTTAGATGAAATAAAGCGAAATTAAATGTCATGGAAGCTAATCAAGATTATAGAATAAACTTTTATTGAGTTTCAGGAGTATTTGTATCGGGGGTAGGTGGGCTGAAAACCAAAAATTAATACAGATTGTGCAAATTGTCCCATTTAATAAGGAGAAGTGGACTCTTCAATTTTTAAAAAAAAGATCAACATGCCTTTAATTGAACAGGATACTCAGGAAAAAATCCTGATGCATGCTTCGGAAGAATATAATGCTTTTTCTAAACTTCCATTTATTGTTCTCATTTGTGATTTTCAGGGTGTAATAATAAAATATAACAATACTGCAAAGGAGAAATTAAATCTGCCAAGTTCAGCTGTTATTCCTCGGGAAAAACATAATTATTTCGGTGATAAATCTCGATTTAAAGACTTCATAAAGCGTTTATTGGAATTAAAAGAAGATCAATGGTTGACCATTGAAGGGCTAGATATCAAAGTTGGTGAAGAAACTTTTCGTTTTTATCAAACTATAAAAACTATTTTGGAAAACCCTACCAAGAATAAAATTGGTTTCTTATGCTTGATGGCACCAATTGAGAGAAGGGGTTTAACTGATTCTGATATTGAATCTAATAAAACATTTGAGCTAATTTCTCGAGAGGAAAAAGAAGAATTTAGAGAATCTCAAATTCATATAAAAGAACTTACAACTGATATAGGGAAATTATTACATACTTATTCCTCCACTTTAATTCATTCGAAACACTCTATGGATGCAGTTTTAAGATCTTTGATTACACAAGATTTAATAAACCCTAATACCAAATCACCAGATGAAGACCAAATAATAAAAATGCTTCGATCCAATCTTAATCAATTAATTAATTCCATAAAAAACCTTGAAGATGAAAATAATTATAATAGGTATTTAAGTAATGCTCAATCTATGCAGTTAAAACGTATTTTAGTACTTTTAAAAGATAACGAGTTATTGAAAATACAGCTTCAAAAAATTGCAATTTTTAGAGAAGGGACCTTAAGAATTAAATCTATGATTTCCGATTTGAAAAATAAAAACATGCCACGGGAGGTATTTAAACTGATAAATCGAAATCTTGAAGAAGTCCTAAAATTATGTAGTTTGATCACCCTATCTCATGGAATTGATGTTGTGTTGGAAATGGAATCAAATGTTGATAGTTTAAGAAGTTATATTCTAACAAATGTTAAACCACCAGAAAAAGCAGAATCATTAGACTTGTATGATATACTAAATTCTGCAATAATTTCCCTTAATGAATTTGCTGCTAAACGAAATGTAATTTTTCGAATTAACCCAGGCTATCGAGGTCAAGGCAAAATCAAAGGGGTAAAAAAAGATCTCATTAGAGCTTTTTTGAATATTCTACATAATGCCATAAAGTACAGTTGGGAACGAAAGAATAAAGAAAAAGCTATTGTAAGAATTAATCTAAGCTCTAATGATGGAAACTGGTTGAACATAACTATAGAAAATTGGGGGGTAGCGATAACAGAAAAAGAATTAAAGGATGGATTGATTTATCAGATTGGTTACCGAGGGATTTATTCATCTGATCGTCAACGACCTGGCACTGGTCTTGGTTTATATGATGTATCGAAGGTAATTAAGAATCATAAAGGTATTATTGAAATAGAAAGTAAGCCTGTGAGTAAAGGTGCATTGGATTATTCAGGACCATTTATTACCAAAGTAAGCATAAAACTTCCTTTAGACTCAACCAATTGATTATTTTAAATTATCATTGTAAAAGTATTTCTTGGTTAATTTTTTAGAAGAAAAGGACAATATCAATGAGATCTCGAAAAGTTTTGTGGATAGAAGATAATGCGGACTCTGATTTATACCACTTGACCAGCCCGGTATATATCGATGGACGGTTTCATCTTGATTTAGCGACCAACATTTCAGAAGCCTTCTTTTATCTTAACAAAAGAAACTATGATGTTATTATTGTAGATATTAGGATACCCCCTGGGAGAGATCCCGAATGGGTTAAAAGATATGAGGACTTGCAAAAGGCTAACCGGTCTAACTCTAACCGACTTGGTCTTGAATTATTAAAAGTAATTTTTAGTAAATCCGAAAACAGTCCAAAGGTTTCTATTGAAGAAAATGTAAACCCTAGAAGGTTTGGAATATTTACTGTTGAAAGATCGGAAGAATTAGAATCAGAGCTCAAAGAATTGAATTTAGAAGAAATAAAGTTTAAGAGAAAAAATGCCATGATGCCTCATACTGCTTTATTAGATTTCATTAATGAAATTCATGAGGCAAATGAAAAAATTGTTAGTTAAAAGTTGATATAAATTCTGTTAATAAGAAAGTAACATTATGAAAATTAGCCCAAAACCCGGAACAAAATGAATGAAGCCTGGATTTCAACATTATTGGAAGGGGCTATAACCATTTTTGTTTTCCTACCTACAATAGCATATTATTTCACCATTCCAGAGGGATTAAGAAAATATGCTGGACTCATTCACAATAAAGAAAGGGTCTTTGTTGAATTATTTTGCCTGATAGGTTTACTCGTTTCCTATATCATTATTGGCAATTCAAATTTTGTATCAGCTTTTATTCCATTCTCATACGGAACAGGGTTTTACATTGGAGATTACATTGAAGCATATGTTATAATAACCTTTGGTTTATTATTGAGCTATTCTATTTACATTCTCCTTAAAAATATCATTTTAGAAAGCAGGAATTACATTGAAATGATTTCTCAGGGAATAGTACTGGAAATCCAAAAAAAAACAAAAAATTCTTTTTCAGGCATTGATAAGCAACTTGAAGATTTAGTCTATATTGGAATTCATGCTGAGCAAGGCATACAGACTAAATCAGTCATTGATGCATATGGAAAACTGCTAATGCATTGGCAAACTCAAGAAGAGAGAAAAGACAAGGTCATTGAAAATGAACAAATTATTTTTATTTGCGATTCTCTGTGCGAAACTGTAACTAATTCAAAAGAAGCAGGCAGTCGTCAAAACATGGAAGATGTTCTATCCCTTTACAAAAATTTATTGATGTTTCTCAGCCAAGAATCTACACCTCAAAACCCTTTAATTTTAGGATCAACAGCCTGGATAATTGCTCAATGCACAACCAAAATTGGAAAGCTGGCCTTTGAAAAAAACACTTACGGTCTAATGCCAAATGTGATTAGTGTACTTAGTTTTATTCCCAACTCTCCAAGCAAGCTTTTTAAATTGGGTTTTTTGGCAATTGAGAAAAAGCAGTGGAAAATTTTAGTTAACATAATTTCCAAAATCTTAGATAATACTTTTTATCCGTCCTATTATAAAGAGAATAATTTTCCTATTGAGAATTTGTTTGGACTGATAGCTGTGTTTTGGTATAAAGGAGAAACAGCAAAGCAATTCATAAATAAATTCCTTAGAAATCAAGGAATTAGATGGGGTAAAAGAAAATTATTAGCTGCAAAGAAGTATCATTACAATCAATCAAATTTTTATACTGTGGACCAATTGACTCGATTGATTGAAGAGAAGTATAAAAAATAAATATGCCTCATAACAACTCAATAAAGTTTTAGATAAGCGTTAATATTCTCGGAATGACTTACTTTTTAGAGCGCAATGAAAATTGTTCAGATAAATGGATGTCATTAGAAGTAGGGGATTGGCTGTATATGACTGCAATGGGGAATTTGGATGAAGAAGAAAATGGGGATAACTTTTAATAAAAATGAAGTCGAGTAATCATGGATAGCAAGTCTGAAGTTGGGAAAAAATCCAACCAAAAACTAATTATTGGTCTAATCCTGGGAATACTTGTTGGTGTACTCATCGCCTTCTATTTTCTAGATTATCTTCCGATTACTACACCTATACTAGTTACAATTCTCATTACCACTTTCATCATTTTCCTGATTGGTTTTCTAACCTTTACCTGGAATCGTGAGCGCATCATTCGAAAAGTATTTGGCGAAGACATCGAATTCGACACCGTCCTGCAGGAAGCACAGGAAAATATCCATACTCTTACAGATACCATTGCAGATAATTTGCCAAACGCAACTTCTGAAAACCGACAGCAATTTAAGTGGATAGCTCCCAGGGTGTTGAATTATCTTCTCTGGTCCAATTTTAGGAATTGGGGTTTGAGGGTGGGTATTATGATTTTCGCCGCAATTGGAGGGTTGTTGGGAACAGTTTTGTTATATAATCAAAATGAACTCATCAAAAGTCAAAATGAATTAGCAGAAGGCACCCGTAGAAGCTCTCTGGTGTTCCTAATGAGTAACATTATGGATAAAGTTGATGAGGAGTTGAAGGATACTACAATCAATCCCAATGGCAGTCGAAAATTGACGCCTCAAACAATTGGAAGGATACCAGCTCTGAGCCAATCATTAAAGCCATATTATTATCTAAAAGATGGTAAATTGATAGATAAACCGTTGAGTCCTGAGAGAGGACAGTTGTTAGTGAATATTATGAATAGTAATTTTGATTCTCATACCTTGAAGCAATTAATTAGAAAAACTACATTCGAAAAAATTAACCTTGATGATGCAAGAATGGACAGCATGAATATCTATTCTAGTACTATGTGGGAATCAAGTTTGAGAAATGCTACATTTCTTGGTTCGAATATGAATGAGGTTGATCTCTGGGGAGCGGATATGGAAAGAGCTACTTTTTGGAATGCTCAAGTTAAATATTCTGATTTACGCTTCTCAAATCTCAAAGGAGCAGATTTTACTGATGCTAACTTAGAGCATGCTGATTTAAGATCTTCAAAACTATGGGGAACAAAGTTTTTTGGTACCAATTTAACTGAGGTTGATTTCGAAGGTTCCCAACTTCCATTTGCTAATTTTAGAGAAGCTACAGGACTAACCTATCATTCATTATCAAAGGCGGAGACCCTTTATAAATGTGAAAATATACCTGAGGAAATTGAAAAACAATTGAGAGAATTGAATCCTAATTTATTTAGATTCCCATTTAAGATAATGTTAGATAATATTTATACAGGAGATTGACTTCATATCCCTATTACTACTGATTTTTTTCAACAAATGTGTAAACAGTCTATTATTTCAGGATACCAAATAAAAAAATATTCAAAACCCAACAAAATGACCAAGGAACGAGCACCAAGCATCCTGCATAAAATCCCTAATAAAAATCGCCTTGAACTTCCGTGGTGGAAACAAATTCTATTATTAGCCCTTCTTGCAAGTTTGGGTTTCGCAGTCTATTACATCTATAATGGCAAATTAATTCAAGTACTCACATTCCTTACCCTTTTATTTTTACTTTCAGGAATTTTCCTAGTTATCTCCTATCTAGTCTCAAAGGAACTATTCCTTTGGCTCATTGGGAGACGTTCTGAATATCAAAAACTCATTGGTACATCCCAAACAGTAGCAATCGGACTCAGTCGAGCTGCCATTAATTATTTCCCCATGGGACTAACCCCTGAGGAAAAAGAACGCCTCAAAAATGATGTTCCTGTTTTTCTACAAATGCGATTTATGCAAGGTATTAATAATTTCATAGCCCGGATATTTATTGGAGCATTTGCAGCAGCATTTGGGTTGTTAGGAACTACAGTTTTGATGAAGCAGAATGAGAAATTAGATTTGCAGAATGAAAAAATAGAGGTACAGAATAATAGGATAATTCAGCAAACTTATCTTCAGGAAGCAGATCGAAGAAGCTCACTAATATTTTTATTCAGCGATGTTATCAACGATATGAATGCTGAATTAAGTCAAGAAAACAGGACCTTAAGTAATGCATTGATTGGGCGAATTGTCAATTTGAGTAGAGCATTCAAGCCTTATTATTATTTGGACGGAGACTCCTTAACCACAAAATTGAAAAGCCCTGAAAGAGGTCAGTTGCTGTTGGCTTTACTTGAAAGTGAATTAGATACTCAAACCTATAAAGTAATCTTTCAAAGAAGTGATTTTTCTTATGCTGAATTGGAAGGGTTTGATTTGAGTTTTAAATATTTGGACTGGATTAATTTGAAATATGCCCATTTGGATAATGCTAATTTTGAAAATTCAAGTGTCCGATTAAGTAACCTAAGTTTTGCATCCTGCAAAAACGCCAATTTCCAAAGCGCTGATTTGACATTATCAGATTTAATTGGTACAAATTTCACTAATGCAAATTTGATAATGGCAATTTTGAATGCATGCAATGCCACATCTATAGTTCTAGATTCTGCTGATATAAGAGGTAGCGATTTGAAAAGTGTATTGTTTGAGAATGGTTCCTTTGTTCATTCAGATATGTCATATGCTTCCTTTTCTAATAAATGGTCTCCGACTTACCTCTGTGAAGATAAATATGTTAAAAATAAAAGAGCAGTAGCAGATGAAGTGAATCTCCTATTACGTTTACCAGAATTCAAAAATAAGGATCCAGAAACCGGCAATTTTGGCTCCTTAAGAACGCCTTATGGTGGGATGGTGTTACCTACAACATTTAAAAATGCAGACTTAAGGAATGCGAAAATTGAAAATTCCGATTTACACCATGTAAGATTTATTGATTCAAAAATGGACAGCATAAAGTTCTGCAGTTCATTTTTGTTAAATACGAAATTTGAAAATTCTGTTCCAAATAATGGTGAGTTTAATTACACCATATTAGGAATTGAAAACTTTAATCTTCTACTCAATATTCAATCTGAATATTTTGCACTATATGTTTTACCAAATCAAATGGAATTTTTTAAGATTGCTGAAAAAAGAGAACTTTTACCAGATAGTCTAATTAAATTTATTGGAGGTACGGCTGAAATAAAAGACTTCTCTAAGGAATTTTGCCTCGATTTATCAAGAGCATCTCAATTGTACAATAAGTCAAATAGATGTTCGAAAAGAGCAAGAGCGATGGGCTCACCTGGAGACAGTTATTCAATAGTTGGGGAAAGAGAAAAAATGGACAGCGTTTACCAAAATTATCTAAACTGTGATTTTGCAACTGATGAAGAATTAGATTCATGGTTCCCAGATATTTTTGATGATAAAACTAGAAGTCAACTCTTTAATCATTACAGCTATATAAGATATTTGTCTGAAACCAATAATTCTTCTTTTTATTATCTATTCAACAAACCAAGAAGATGTAAAAACTGCTTAAGACTATTTAAAATCAACAATATCAACCAAGAGGATACTCTTTTTCACATTATTCCGGATATTTCAGTTATTGAAGGCACAACTAAAACAAATAAATAATTGAGCCTTATTTAGCATTATGAAATTACAATATATAAAACTCTCTTTTTCAATTACTTATTTTGCATGGTAGATAAAAACACTAACTTTGATGATGATTGTAACCGACTCATCATCACCTATGAACACACTAAAAAACACTACCCACCCTGAGCAATTGGTCAAAAAAGTGGGAAAGATTTACAAGGTTCACATCCTGCTCGTCCCTTACATCAGCAAGAAATAATTGATGTTTCACTACGGCTACAAAAGCTACCGACCATTCCGAAGATTTATGTTGGGAAAAGGCATTTTGGAAGCACTGGAGCTTTCTGAAGGGGAGTATAACAAGATTACTCGCTTTAATCCGGATCAGACGAAAAAGCCCTTTGCGCTTTTTGAGATGAAGTTTGAGGATCCTGGTGCTTCTTTTTGGATGGCCTTGCGACTACCTTTGATGACATATTGAAGGTAAAAGAGTTCTGTCAACAATTAAGCAATAAAATCTCGTAACAATTCTCCGATAATCGGGTCTACCTCGTCATTGTTTTCTTCCCATGCCTCAATAGAGAACGCATCCAGTCTATGAATGAGATTTGAACTTCCCACTTTACCAACAGGCGTTCCACAGGTGTAGATAACGGGTAAAGAAATATTGTTTCTGATAAGAAGTTGTTTGGATTTTCGCATTAACTGGGATACCGTTTTTAGTTTTTCTGCGTCTTTTAATGTCTCTAATACGATTACTCCCCTTACAATTGAAAGCTTTCGTTGAACAAACTCTGAGTAGGAATGAGCAATTATCCAGGCCTTTGGTTTAAACCTTGCAATCATTCTGGCAGTTCTTCCACTTGTTGTAGCGCAGACTATTGCTTGGATGTTTTCATCAGTTGACATGGTACATGCTGCATGAGTAATATTATCTGTAGAGTACTGTTTTTCCAATCTATCTGATTTCACCCCACATATTAAATTGAGTAAACGATAGTCACATTGATTGAATTTATATTGTTGAACAGGGCTCTTTAATATTCCGAGATAGATCTGTGTAAGTTTTTGCCATCGATTTTGTGCTAAAAAGTTATTGACACGTTGCTCTAATTCAGTTCGAATTTTCAGAAATGATTTATTTAATTTCCTTGTTCCTTTATCATCTTCCGCCTGGTATTCTTCTGCCTTCAAAACAATATTTTTGACAGTATCTATAACATGTCCAGGATACATTCCATTTGAAGTTTCTTTTGAAAGCATAATGGCATCTGCTCCATCCAAAACCGTATTAAAAACATCTGTAGCTTCTGAACTTGAACATTCAAAACTAGTTTGCATACTTCGCAACATTGGTTTAGCAAAAACGATTGCTTTACCACGTCTGTTAGCAATACAGGTAATTTTTTTGGAATAATCAGGCAAATCTTGCTCAACTCCAAAGGCACCACTTGTTATCATAACACCGTCAGAAAAATCAAGAATCTCCTGTATTTGTTGTGCACCTTTTTTAGTCTCTATTTTAGAAATTATTAAAGGTAGATGATTGGAGACCTCCACAATACTGTCTTTTAACCCATTAATTTCTTCATAGCTTATTCTCTGTCTACCATCATTTGAGACATACTGCAGCAACTCCTGGCATTCCACATTTTCTATAAACTTATTTTGGTGCAGCAGCCAATTTATTATTGAAAAAAGTAAAGCCCTGGGGTCTTCCCTTTCTTGACAAAAAGATAGGGCGATATGTGAGATCATTCTTGGTCGGGAATGGGGCCAACCTTCATAATCAGCTTCCAAAACGGAATGAAGAATTTCAATATCTCTGCTAGTTAAGGCACAGATTGATTTGTCTAAACTTCTAATATTAAAAGAAGTTTCTTTTTTTATCAATTTTGCTTCATTGGGATGAGACAAAATCATACTACTTATCAGTCCCTTTTCCAAATCAACATGTTCAATTTTTAAGATGCAGTCTTTCTCACCTATGTAAGCCAAAATAGGATTATTATCAGTTGAACCATTTAGTTTTTCTTTTAAGTCATTGAAAATATTATATATGACCTTCTCCATTTCAGTTGAGTCTGGTGATATCAGAATATTCACAGTTGACTCGGTAGGAATAATTCCATCTTTTCCATACTCCTCATAAGAAACGAAATCCTGATCTTTGGGAGAGAGACAAATATTTAGCGTATTTGAAGGTAGAATGAAATCGTTTCTAAAATTAATTTTTGGTCCAGGAAGATCAACCATCAAACCCACCCTTTTAGGCAAATTATATTTCCTTTCAAATTCCTTTTCTACTTGATAGATCGTTTCTTTTATGAGCGGAAATTCTTCAGGCTTAAATTCGTTCATATCCACCCTGATGGTTTCAACATCTTTTTCAAAGAATGTTTGAATAATTGTCTTTAAGGTAGGATTTGGAATCTCGATGCCTAATTCATTATAAATTCCATTTTTATAAAACCCTTTTTCGGGCGAGCCAAGTGTTGCAATGATTTTAGTTCTTGGAAAATCTTTGCTCAAGGGAATTCGGTTCAAGGACTCCCGCTTTTCCATTCTTTTTTTGTGTTCCATAGCCAACTCTACTGCTTTTGAGTTTTGTTCTATTTCTCCGACGATTCCTTGTTCCAGGAATTTCATAAACTTGATTTCTTCTTCCAATTCCTCGTTGTGCTCCATCTGGTTTTCAAATTCATATTTCTCAATACCATCCATTTGATTCCAGATATACCTTAGTTTCTCAGATAAATTGCTTTTCATAGTTCAATTGGTGTTATTGTAAAACGATTTTATATAATAACCTGACTCTCTCATCCTGCCTTAATTTTTTCAATGCACTTTTATGAGTAGTCTTTACAGTATTCAAATTGATTTCGGAAATCTCAGAATACGTTACCAACTTAATTCGACTATAGTACACTGCCAGGATTAGGTTTTTTTCCTTTGGCTTCAGAATTTCATCCAGAAGATTCCCCATAGAATATTTAATTTTTGGGGCATCCAGGTCATTGTTCAGTTTATCAAGTGTTTTCGGACTTTGATAAAAATGTTTTTCAACTTTGAAATTGTGTTTATCTTGATTGGATGTTTTTCGATTGATATTTAAACACCTATTCTGCCCAATCGAATAGTAAAAGGTACTTAGTTTCCCTTTGGAAAAGTCAAATCCTTTTTTATTTCTAATTGTACCAATCATTTCGAAAAACGTATTTGAACATACATCTTCAGCTACCTGCTTATCAAATTCAAATTTTTTATGTGCTAATCGAAAAATAGAAGGGTAATAATTGTTTTCTGTCCTAATGCATTTATAAACATCCACAATGTCTTGCTCCACATAGGACAGAATTTTTTTGACAATCAGTCGATCTGGTAAGTAATGTAGGCCCATAATATGAGGATTGAGTTAGAGACAGTTATTACTTAATAACCAATAAACCGAAATAGTTTGGTTTAAGTGATTTTTTTTAAAGAATTAAAAAACAACAGAAGGTTCCTCAAAATTTGGAGTTCAATTAAAAAAAATAACCCCTCCAAAACCTTTTTACTCTTTCGGTTATATATAACTGATTCTTATCCGGATTTAAATCAAGTCAATAGTATCTTAATTTGGGCATTAGATTTTGAGTGTACCTAGGTGTCTCTCATTCTTTTTGCTTTTAAAAAGCTATAAAACAATTATGACAGTAATCAAAAAAATTGAAAAGTCTTATACGAACCACAAGGGTTTCAAACATCCGTTTTGGGAGTGGATGGAATCAGGTGATTTTACATTCCAGCAATTAAAAAGATTTGCTTTATGTTATTATGGTCATGTTAAAGTTTTTCGAACCTATTTAGCAGGTGCATTAACTATAGCAGATAATGAAAACCTGGAAGTCGCATTGGCCGAAATTATTGGTGATGAGTACGGGATCAGCGAAGATTCTTCAATTAGTGATAAACTATCGCATCCTGAGCAATTTCGTAGATTTATGAAATCATTAGGAATTAAAGAAGAAGAATGGAAAAACGTTGAAACAATTGAAGGAATTAAGCATTTCAAAAATGTTCATTTTGATATGTTTCATAGTGGACTGAGAGAGGAAATGATCGGAGCTATTATTTTTGGGTTGGAGAATACAACTCCTTACAGGCATAAAAAAGTGGCTACTGGTCTTGAAAAATTTAGTAAAAGGCATGGCATTAAGATTGACGCTAGCTTCTTTCTGGAACATGTTGACTTGGATCCTGTACATTCAAATAGTTTGCTAGCTGCCATTGAAAGTTGGTTACAGGATAGTATGAAAGTCAAGAAAATTATTTCAGGAATGACAAAATCCTTTGATGCAAGGGAAGTCTTTTTAGACGATCTTTCAAATATTGTAATGAATTGATTTTAAGGTAATATTCCACTGGATAAGACAACTTTGGCATTCTAGTCTCTTGATCGGAATGCCAAAGTTGTTTTAGACCAAGGTGTTTTTTCTTCAATGAGCCGATTAGGTGTCGTAAACGCCTCAAAAAAATCTTGTTTTTGAGCCAAATATCTATTATAATTGGCTCATGGTTTACAATTGGCAACAAAAAGACTGGCCTAATTTCAAATACGACCTTACCGAGGTTGAAGAAAAGCTGTACGCTTTTGCAGAAAAAATGGGCTATATAAGAGGTATATTGGATGCCTTGCCGGAAGATGCCCAAACTCAAACTATCATAGACATGATGGTTTCAGAAGCCATCAAAACTTCAGAGATAGAAGGGGAATACTTAAGTCGAGTCGATGTGATGTCGTCCATTCGAAATAATTTGGGATTGAATAAAACCCTTGAGCCTATAAAAGATAAGAGAGCAAATGGAGTTGCACAATTGATGATCAGCGTCAGAGATACTTATGTCGATAAATTAACAGAATCTACTTTGCATTCCTGGCATGGAATGTTGATGGAGGGGAGTAGGGGAGTAAAAGTTTGTGAATGGCGAAGTCATGAAGAACCAATGCAGGTTGTTTCTGGTGCTATGGGAAAGGAAAAAGTTCACTTTGAAGCTCCTCCATCCAATATAGTCCCTAAGGAAATGAAACATTTCATTCAATGGTTTAATGATACTGAACCAGGTGGAAGATTCGAAATACAAAAAGCACCGATAAGATCAGCAATTGCCCATGTTTATTTTGAAACGATTCATCCATATGAAGATGGGAATGGAAGGATTGGAAGGGCTATTTCTGAAAAAGCCTTATCTCAAGGAGTAGGGATGCCAATACTTCTAAGCTTATCTAAAACCATCGAAGCAAAAAAGAATGATTACTACAATGCCTTGATGAAAGCCCAAAGATCCAATGAAATCACCTCTTGGATAAATTACTTTGTAACAACAATCTTGGATGCCCAAAGTCAGGCAGAAGCCCAGATCAATTTCACCCTTAAAAAGACGAAATTCTTTGACCGATATAAAGCTCTACTGAATGAACGACAAGAAAAAGTGATCCAAAGAATGCTCAAAGAAGGTCCTGATGGATTTGAGGGAGGGATGAGTGCAAAAAAATACATTTCTATTGTTAAAACCTCAAAAGCTACCGCTACCAGAGATCTGCAAAACTTAGTAGAATTAGGAGTGTTGATTCCATTCGGAGGCGGTAGAAGTACTCGTTACAACCTGAATCTTTAATTCTATTTTAAAGTCTTTTTTCAAAAAAATTTGACGATACCCATTTTACAGATTGGAGTATTCCATTAAATATCAGGATCCCTGAAATGGCGCTTAATATAATAATCCCAGATTCTATTCTACCCTCAACCTTATGCACAAACTTTTTGGCATCATCGGATTCGGATTATTGGTATTTCACCTGGTCAAGCACTTTGCAGTAGGCTTTGCTAACAATATCCGATTGGATTTCAAAAAGATTAAAAAGGCAAAAATCAAATTGTCCAAAGCTGAGATTCAATTTGAACTAGCGATATACAATGGCAATCCTGATGCTTTGACATTGAAGTCTGTAAGTGGCAATGTGACTTGGGGACCGGTACATACTTATGTAAGTCGAGAAGTTTCATTGTATTTACCAGCTGGACAGACTACCATTGGTTTAATGACTGCCCAATTTGCTCCTGGAGAGTTTTTAATTCAGATAGGACAGTTAATGAAGCTGAAAGAATTACCAGCGATCAATTTTAATGGAGGGATTACGATTGAACTTTCTCGTGGAAGGGACATCACCACCTCCATTAATCAAAACATTCCTATTCTGTGAGTAAGTTAAGCTATGAATACGCAGTGGAAAGCATGCCACCATCAGATGGAGGTTATCACAAGGAAAAGGATGAATTCAACTCTTATCCTTCGGCATTATTGCCGCTAATTTTTTACCGAACTATTGTTTTTTAATTTGTTCACCAGAATCTTACAGCATTGCAAAACTCAGAGAAAGATTAAACCATAGAATGATCGAGCTATTTAGGTAAGATTAAAATGCGGAGTTGTTGTAGCACTGTTGTAGCGCCAATAATAAAACCTTGCCAAAACGTACATTTCAGCAAGGTTTTTACACTTGAAACAAGTAATTGATTATCAAATACTTAATCCTTAAGTACCCACGACTGGACTCGAACCAGCACGTCCGTATTGGACACTAGGCCCTCAACCTAGCGCGTCTACCAATTCCGCCACGTGGGTAATTTGGGTTCTGAGTTCAAGGTTCCCAGTTCCCGGTTTGGTAGAAGCATAATTTTCTAAAAAATACCTTTCTTCAAAGGCGGCGCAAAGATAAGTGAATTTGATTCGTTTGTGCAAGCATTTTGAGTAGGGAAAAATTATCTTTGTTTTGGTCTCCTCCTGATAATTGCTACATTTACATCAATATGTATAGTACTGCATTAAACAAGTCCAAATTTCCCTGGATACTCATTCCGGGATTGTAAGT
Organism: Saprospiraceae bacterium; assembly: GCA_041941305.1. Lineage (GTDB taxonomy): Bacteria > Bacteroidota > Bacteroidia > Chitinophagales > Saprospiraceae > JANSWP01. The sequence continues at coordinate 250,229 of JBGTQJ010000006.1, read as the reverse complement.
AGCTTCCCTTCTCTTACCTACCTGTTTATCTAACCACTTTTTAGGGCTTATTGATGATGATATATGCGTGAATTAATCCAATTCATCTTTCATCATCCATCATCCATCATAAAAGACATGCCGATAAAAACGCCATTCTTCCCCAGAACTTCTGAATTGTGTTATAGCATGAACTGGAAGGAATGGGCTGGATATTATGCCGTCAGTTCCTATAATGTGCATCATGATTCAGAGTATTTTGCATTCCGAAATGCAGCTGGTCTACTGGACATTACGCCTCTATTCAAATACAGTGTCACTGGACCAGATGCTGCTGCATTCCTTTCTCGAATCATGGTTCGAGACATTCGTCAACTTCGTGTAGGGCGAGTCGCTTATTGTTGTTGGTGCACAGAAGACGGCAAAGTCGTTGACGACGGTACGGTGATGCGAAGAGGTGAAGATGATTTTTTTGTCACCTCCGCAGACCCTTGCTTTTCCTGGTTTTCGAGATTTTTAAGGGGTTATGATGTAAAATTGATTGAGGTTACAGATAAAGTAGCAGGACTGGCGCTACAAGGACCTACTTCAAGGGAAATCCTTCGCAATGTCTGTGATGCAGATTTCGACAATTTCAAATTCTTCGCTACAAAAAGTGCAAAAGTTGGTGATTTTGAAATTTGTGTATCCAGAACCGGCTTCACTGGAGACCTTGGTTATGAATTATGGGTTAAAAATAAAGATGCCTTGAAATTGTGGGATGCCATTATGGAAGTAGGAAAAAAATATGGTATCCGACCGGCTGGTTTGGATGCTTTGGATATGACCAGAGTGGAAGCTGGATTGATTTTAAAAGATGCTGATTATTACAATGCCCTGCATGCTTTGATAGACGATAGAATGTCTTCACCTTTTGAAATTTCATTGGGCTGGACGATCAACCTGGACAGAGAGCCATTTAACGGACAAGCTGCGCTGAAAGCAGAAAAAGAAAAAGGTTCCAATTGGGCAATTGTTGGTCTGGATATCAATTGGGAGCAAATTGAATATTTGTACAACAAACACGGGCTGCCACCAGAAATAGGAAGTCATGCCTGGCGGAAATCTATTCCAATTTATGTGGATTCCAGCAAAAGCATTCAAGCTGGATACGCGACTAGTGGTACCTGGTCTCCTATTTTGAAAAAGAATATTGCTCTGGTCACTTTGGAAAGAAAGTATGCAAAATTGGGAAGAACATTAGCAATTGAGATGACTGTGGAACATAAACGACATACGGTTTCAGCAATTGTTTGTAAACCTCAGTTTTTTAACCCTGAACGAAAAACTTCGAATCCGTAGGCAGATTGCAGTGGGCAGATTGCAGTAGGCAGTAGGCAGTTTGTAAATTTTTTGCAAATGCGACTGTTTCAATCTTTTTAAACTGATGAATAGTAAATACGATGCAATAATTATAGGAGGAGGACACAATGGGCTTATTTGTGCGGCTTATTTAGCAAAGGCGGGCAAAAAAGTGCTCGTTTTGGAAAAAAGGTATGTGCTGGGTGGGGCTGCTGTTTCAGAAGAATTGTACCCAGGATTTACTTTTTCAGTGGCTTCCTATGTGGTGAGTTTGTTTCGACCACACATTATTCGAGAATTGAATTTGGCGAAACACGGTTATGAAGTGATTCCTTTGGATTGTTCTTTTTTGCCTCTGCCAAATGGAGATTCTTTGGCGAGATGGGCAGATTCGGAGCGCAGCAGGAGGGAAATTGCCAGATTTAGCAAAAAAGATTCAGAAGTCTATCCTGAATTTAGCAAAGTAATGACCCACATGGGAAAACTTGCCAAAGCCGTCATTGATCACCCTGCTCCTGATATTACATCTATCAATCCAATAGAAATTGCCAATCTGCTTCGACTTGGTAAAACCTTTAAAGCTTTGGGACCTGATTTACTACACCTCAATACCAAACTGGTGACCATGAGTGCCCTCGATTTCCTCGACCTGTGGTTTGAATCGGATACGCTAAAAGCCCCTATGTCAGTAAGTGGAATCATTGGCACTTTTCAGGGAGTTCGTTCTCCTGGAACTGCTTATGTTTTGTTGCATCACTACATGGGGCAGTTAGATGGCGCTTTTCGCTCATGGGGTTTCTCCAAAGGAGGTACAGGAGGCATCAGCATGGCATGTGCCAGAGCAGCCATGAGTTTTGGAGCAGAAATCAAAACGGAAGCCCCTGTGCAAAAGGTTTTGATCAAAAATGGTAAAGCAAGAGGTGTTGTTTTGGAAAATGGCGATGAATATTATGCCAAGGCAGTGGTCTCCAATTTGGATCCCAATCGAACCTATCTAAAAATGATTGGTGAAAATAACCTGGACGGCGAAGTGGTCAAGGAGATCAAACGATTTAAGATGCGGGGCAGCTCTGGCAAGGTCAATTTGGCTTTGGATCGGGCACCAGAGTTTACCTGCCGTCCTGGAGATGGGGATCATATCCGTGGAGACATTGCCATTGCACCAGGTACAGATTATTTGGAAAGAGCTTTTGATCAGGCAAAATATGGAGAGTTTTCTACAAGACCCTACATCAACGCCGTCATTCCTTCATTTACAGATCCTTCTATCGCACCTCCCGGCAAGCATGTCCTTTCATGTTTTGTACAATATGCACCCTATCACATCAAGGAAGGTGCAGAAAATTGGCCAAAACTGAGAGATGCTTTTGGAGAAACGGTCATTGATACCCTGGAAGAATACATCCCAAACATTAGAGACATTATTTTATACAAACAAGTACTCACTCCCTGGGATCTGGAGCAACAAATGGGCTTGACTGAGGGTAATATCTTTCAGGGAGAATTGAGTTTGGAACAATTGTTATTTCAGCGCCCAATTGCAGGTTATTCCAAATACAAAACCCCTATCCGGCATATGTGGATGTGTGGCTCTGGAACGCATCCAGGTGGTGGAATCATGGGCGCAGGAGGAGAGTTGTGTGCCAAAGTGATGCTGAATTCGAAGGCTGTTTAGGTATCCTCAATCGAGTGGCAGGGTTTTGAACCCTGCATTCCCGTTTAAAATGCAGGGTTCAAAACCCTGCCACTCGGAAAGGAAATTTCAAAAAAGATGAATAAACAATACGATATCATCATCATAGGCGGAGGTCACAATGGCTTGACTGCTGCCACAGTTTTAGCTAAAAGAAATAAAAAGGTTCTTGTAGTTGAAAAGAGGGCAATTTTGGGAGGGATTGCTGCCGGAGAAGAATTTCATCCCGGGTATAAAACCACCGGATTGCTACATGATACTTCTGGAGTAAGGAGTATAGTGATTAAGGCATTGAATCTTGAAAATTATGGATTGGAAGTTAAGCAATCTCGAGCCACCCATTCTATTTTATCTAAAGATGGCAAATGCCTAAATCTGTCTTCGGATATAGAAAAAGCAGTTTCAGAAATTGCCAAATATTCTCAGAAAGATGCAATAACTTACAAAAAATACCGTGCCTTTATTGATAAAATAAGTCCCTTCATCAATGACTTGACCGACAATCTTCCGCCAGATTTGATGCATTTTGATAGCTCCACCATCTGGGATTTAATCAAAAAAGGCATTGGCTTGAAAAGGTTGGGAAAAGATACGATGCTCGAATTGCTCAAAGTCGCTCCAATGAGTGTCGTCGATTTTTTGAATGAATATTTTGAGACGGAATTTCTCAAAGCAGGACTTGCCGCAACAGCACTTTATGGCTCCTTTAATGGTCCGATGGCATCCTACACTACGCTAAATCTTCTATTGTGGGAATGCTCAGCTAAAAATCATATTGTCGGTGGTCCCCAAAGACTCATTGAAACCCTAGAAAAAGCAGCAAAAGACGCAGGTGTAAAAATTAGAACCAATGCAGAAGTAGACAAAATCTTGTTGGATGACAATCGAATAGTCACTGGTGTCAGACTTCAAAGTGGAGAAGAGGTTCAGGCTTTAAAAGTTGCTTCCTCTTGTACGCCACGTGAAACGTTTTACGAATTCCTGAAACCCAATCAAATTGATTATTCTTTAGAACATGCCATCAAGCACTATCGCTCAAGAGGCACTACTGCCAAAATAAATTTAGCCCTCAATCAAGGATTGGTTCTGAATGGAGAAAGTAACCTTGAATTTGCCAGAACAGGCAATTCATTCTCCGAAATGGAAAAAGCCTTTGACCCAGCAAAATACCGCGAGTTTTCAGAGGAACCAATCCTGGATATCCATGTCCCCACAGTTTCCAATCCATCCTTGGCTCCAAGTGGTCATTCCGTTGTTTCCATTCTAGTACATTACGCACCCCATTACTTTGATGAAGGTTGGTCGGAACAAACAAAAACTCGATTGTACAAGAATGTCCTCAAGACTTTGGACCAATACGCTCCTGACATTTCTTCCTCAATAATTGCTTCTGAAACTTTATCACCAGTCGACCTGGAAATACGTTATAGCCTCACCAATGGTCATATTTTTCATGGGGAACATGCAATCGATCAAATCATCACTCGTCCCATCCCCTCTTGTTCCCGTTACAAAACTCCAATTGATGGGCTTTATCTGTGCGGCAGTGGTTCACATCCCGGAGGAGGCATTACCTGTATGCCGGGTTTTTTGGCAGCGAAGATTATTTTTTGATTGCTGCAGGTTTTATAACTTTTCTTTAAGTTATAAAACCTGCAGCAATCATTGAATGTTATTTCTTAACTATAAAAGACTGGGTCACCTGAATCTCACCTTCTGTTTCAAGGGAAATAAAATACATTCCATTTTCAAATGTGGTAATTTCCAATCGAATAGGAGCCCTTGAAATTTCTCCCAAAACTTTTTGCATTTGCTGCTGCCCCAGAGAATTATAGATGTTTAAAAGACCACTTTGCCCTTCAAATCCTTTCAAATTGACAAAAACTTCTGACCGTGCTGGATTCGGGTAAATTAAAGCAGAGCCCTGTGGAGCATTTCCATTTTGAACAATTAAAGAAACAGGATCATCATTTTGCAAGGTAACTTCAGCATTTCCACTGATAGATACTCCAGGAGTCGCATTGCTTAATTCCAGGAAAAAAGATTCATCACTTTCATAATTGGAATCTTTCACACCTCTTACAATTGCATAATGAAATAACGATCCGCTGGGCGGGAAATAAGCCGTCCCATTTCTTTCGATATAATCATTATCTGCTAAAGTAGCTGTTCCATCTGCCGTCGAATAATCCACCTGACAGGCACAATCCCCATCAGAACGAGTAATTTTCAAAAAGAAAAAGGTAAATCCAGAACCAGTTCCTTCCAGTTTGCTTTGGCTTTCAATGGATAAAGTGGCTCCTTTCACTAAAACATCAGTAGTGCAGGCATCTTGATTTCCGTCATCGTCTGAGGCAGTCAATGTCACTGTATTATTTCCCAAATGAGAACAATCAAAATCGGTTTGGGACAGGGAAAGGTTCAAATTGCAATTATCAGTGCTACCGTCATCTAACTCATTTGGAGTAATAGAAGCCGTGCCATTGACCAATTGGACTTCAATATTTGCCTCACAATTGGCATTAGGATTTTCATCATCTACAATAGAGAATGTTTTTGTGCAAGTCTTTTTATTTCCAGAAGGATCTTTCGCCCGCCATTTTATTTTATAATCTCCTGCTACATAGGTTCCATTTGGCGAAGTCGTCCAATTTTGAACGGTTTGGCTGGTATTCGCATCTATGATTTTAGCCTCCAAAACAGCCACTTCACAATTGTCATCTGCTGAAGGCAAGGTGAAATTAATAGTAGCATGACATTGCCCTACATCTGTAGAAATTGGATTGGGATATGCAGGACAATTATTGAAAAAAGGCTTGGTCTTGTCTTCTACTGTAATGGTGACCGTACACGCCTCCGTATTGCCATTGCCGTCATCGGCTGTGGCAGTCACTTCTACACTTTCTACATCTGAACAATCAAAAGAACTTTGAGAGAAACTGATGCTCGGGACAGCGCAATTATCGTCTTTGGAAGTCACGACATCTGATTCTATAAAACTACCCGTTCCAGTGTTGGCATCTAACACGACAGTGTGATTTTGACAAGTCATGGTGGGCTTGGCATTGTCCTGAACAGTCACGGTGGAATAACACGTTCCCGTATTTCCATATCCATCATTCGCCGTGACTTCCACAAAAACTGCATTTCCAATATCGGAGCAATCTACCTGATTGACATTGAAAGTTTCTGAACCTACGGGACCACATTCATCAGTTCCAAAAAGATAAACATCACTCAGGCTTAGAGCTTTAGTTCCAGTTACAGGATCGAGTTCAATCGTTGGATGATTGCAAAAAAGGTCTGGTGGAGTCGTATCATCTAAAGTTGCCTGAATACTTACATCAAAATTGCAATTGGCAGAAGAAACAGTAAAGAAAAAGGTCTCGCTACCTTCTGAAAAGTTGGCTAGCTGAAATTGATTGGTTGCTGAAATATAAGTTCCTGCATTGATGGTTTGAGCTTCATCTGTAAACCAGTCTTGAGCAATAACAAAATTGTTTGCACCTCCTATTTGCACTACATTATCCATAATACAACTTCCTGTGACTGGGGAAATAATCAAGGCATTATTGGTCACATTTGGCATTGGATTTCCTAAGAAGTATTCGATGATGCCGTCGTTGGTGATAGGGACAAAAATTTGATGGGTTTCAGTAGTTTCTACTTTAAGTAAGCCAGCATTTGTAAAAGAACCTATGTTATTTATTGGTTCAAAGAGGTGGATACTTCCGCAGGCGTCATTTAGAAATTCCACATTTCCGAAAAAGTTTCTTATTCCAAATTCATTACAATTATCAATAAGAATAATGCCTCCTGATTTGTTTTTAAAACTTGCAAAATTCTCAATACCGTGTTTACCAATACTTCCTGAGCCGCTTTGTCCAATCAATATTTGCCCGCCATTAATATTTTCAAATGAGGAGGGTTGGTTTTGGGCGGTAACCCTGAGACCATTTTTTGTAATATTATCAATTTTGATTAATCCGCCATCATTAATAAATGTAGCATTTGTATTACTGAGTCCATCAAAACCAAAACTTCCCCCTGTTTGTCCAATGTTGATAATACCCGTAGAATGATTTGTGAAATAACCTGGTGGATTACCACCTGATGAAGCATTTAATAAGCCGTAAATCAAGCCATTTTCAATGTTAATAGTTCCATGGTTGTCAATCGTACCATTACTGGCTAAGCCAAAAGCAGCATTTACACCAGAAAGATTTAAAGTCACTCCAGTTGAGATGGTCAAATCAGCCAAACCAACTGTAAGGCTGATAAGATTGACTGTTGCACCGCTTGGGATTTCTACTGGAAGGTCAGGAAAAAGAAATGCCTGATCAGAAGAACCAGGTACAACCGCAGGATTCCAATTCCCTGCCTTAAACCAGTCGTCATCAATTGCACCTGTCCAAAAAATTTGCGCAGAAAAACTGGTTTGATAAAAAAAACATACCATCAAAAATGTGTGGATAAGGGTGTGTGTAAGTTGTCTCATTGTTTTATAGTTTTTGATTTTGAAATTGAATGTTTCAATACCAGAATGGCAAAGAAATCCAAGGTTCTTCTACCGATTCGGCATGAAAAATATTTAAGATTTTTAGGCTGTTCTTTTCTCTAATCGTCTATGAAATTTTAATGTTATATCATGGTTTTAAATAACTAATAGGTCGTCTTCCAAAACGTTTTTCAAAGAGACTTGAAAAATATTCCGGCTTCTTGTAGCCTACTGTCAGAGAAACTCGTTTGACCGTAGGAAGTGCTCGATTTTCCAATATTTCCAATGCTTTTTGAAGGCGCTTTTCCTTTATGTATTCATTCGGAGTTATCTCCATTTTTTGTTTGAATTGTCGGTAAAATTGTCGCTCGCCAAGTGCTACGGCTCTAGCGAGATCTTCGATTCTAAGATTTGAGTCACTCAAATTTTCTTCTAGCCAGGTGTCTAATTTTTTTTGCCAATTTTGATTCTCTCTCATAATAATTATCACTTAATGTAAGCGATAGGTCTTTTCCCAAAACGAGCCTGAAAAATATTGGAGAAATAATCGGGCTTCTCATATCCGACTGCCCAAGACAATTCCTTTACTGAATCGCATTTCCGGTTTTCTAATAATTCTTTGGCTTTTTCCAATCGTTTTTCAGAAAGGTATTTGCCCGGGCGGGAACCGGTCAGTTTTTTGAATTTGCGATAAAAGTTGCGTTCGCACATAAAAACGGCTTTTGCCATTTTTTCAACTACAAAATCCGAGTCTTCCATTTGGTTATCAATCACGGTATTGACTTCATTGAGCCAAGATTGTTCAGTTGAATTGTGTGTTTGTTCCGAATGGTTCATTATAAAAAGAGTTTTGGTATATACTTACAGTTCTTAAATGACCAGCATTTAAGTCAAATGATATATCCTAAATTGTTGCGATGGTTCGAGCCTCCATTCAAATCAAAAGAAAATAAGAACTGATAAGCTATGTGAAATTCCAGAGGGGACATGAGCAATTTGCCGCTCATGCCCCTTTAGTGACTCATCGAAGTTGACTAGCTGATTGCTTCGTCGATTTGATTAGGTAAGTACTCTTGCTTGATTTTTCATACAAGAGAATAAAATTTCTGGATAAAATTGTGTAGGTCCGTGCAATTGGTATTTTGTTACCCCACCTCCAGTTACACCATACCGCTGGTTGTTTGTAATTAAAAATAATGGACCACCCTCGAAGGAAGCGCATATCGCATTTGAAGATAATGGTTCACCATCAGTAAACTGTTTTAAAAAACCTGGTGCCCTTTCAAGAGGTTTCGTTGCTCCAAATAAGTTTTTATAAACTGTATCATTGGGTATCAGAAGTTTTTCTCCATTTACCCATATCCAGTAATTTTGTTTAGTTACATTATTTTGGAATAATGTACCAGCATAATCGGAAGGGTTAGTCACCACTTCTGCCATTGCTGCAATTGTGGAATCATTTACTTTTGTCATGATTAAAAAAGTTTAAGGATTAAGGAATAATAAGGTTCAAAGTGATTTAGTCGAGATGGTTTATTCCATCCATACCAAAACAGATATAAACACATAATTTGAATAAAAAAAACAAAAATAAGTTGTTGTATTTTGGCTCGCTCCATTCTTTATCTGACAGATATTCACCTGGACGAGTTCCAGTCAATTTTTTGAATTTTCGATAAAAATTCCGCTCGCACATAAATTCTGCTTTTGCCATATCTCCCACCAAAAAATCAGAATCTTCCAGGTTGGACTCAATATTTTGATTGATCCTATTTAACCAGTCATACTCTGCACGATTTAATGGCTGTTCAAAAAGATTCATTATCGTAAGTATTTGGCAATATTCTTCCCTGTCAAATGGTGGTCATTTAACCAAGAGAATAAGGATTTGTAAGTCAGGATTTTATTTACAGTTTTTAAAAACCCTCTTGAAGTACCTTTTTGTTTTGTTGTCGCAATTTAGGAAGAAAACCGACTTAAAGTGTAGGACATATTTCAACATTTGTAGCCAAAAAATGTCAGGATATTGTAGAATAAAAATTCTTATTCTTTTGATAATCAACCACTTGCTATAATTAAGATTTATTGTATTTTGTAGCAAAAAACAGAGCCAAAATGCAATCAACTATCTTGATAAAATTGCTACAATCGCTTGACAAAGATGAATTTCGGCGATTTCGGAAGTTTTTGCGATCTCCTTTTTTCAATTCCAATCAGCAGATTTTGAAGCTCTATGAATGTCTTTACAAATTTTATCCAAGCTTCGATGCTCCCAAATTAACCAAAGCCCAACTCTATAAAAAAATTTTCCCCAAGGAAAAATACCAGGATACCCGGATGCGAAATTTGATTTCCGATTTGAAAATTTTGACAGAAGAGTATTTGATCCAGCTGCAATTAAAACGCAAAACCTTTGATAAAGAAAAAACATTAGCAGAGGCTTTTGGAGAAAGAAACCTGTTCGAATATTTTGAAAAAAAAACCAAAAAGTTGGTTGCAGAATTGGAAGGACAAGCTCAAAAAGGTATTCGAAACTATATCGAGAAAATGTGGTTGAAACAAAATTATTTTTACCATCCACTAACGAATAAATATAAAGCTGTTGATTTTGAGATTCAGGATATCTTGGAGGATCTGGATCATTTTTTTGTGTTGGGAAAATTGCAATTCGGAAGTGAATTGAAAATGCGAGAGCGCATTTTTTCAAAAAACTTCCAAATTAGATTTATACAGGAAAGCTTGAAGGAGAGCGAAGGTTTTTCAGAGGAGAATCCCGTATTTGAACTGTATAAATGTGTGTTTGAATTGTTTGATTCCGAAAAAAGTGAGGAAGCCTTTGAGAATGGAAAACGATTATTACCCAAGCATTTTAAAAGCATCAGTAAAACAGACCAAATAGCCATTTTACTTAATTTGAGAAATTATGCAATTCAACAAATAAATAAAGGATTGTCAAGCTTTTATAAAGATGTATTGGATTTATATAAATTGGGATTAAAACTTGAAATCATCATTGACAATGAAAAGATAAGCGAAGGGGATTTTATCAATATTGTGTATGCTGGATGTTTAGGGAAAGAATTTGATTGGACCAGCAATTTTATTGAAACCTATCAAAATTATCTTGATGAAGCAGTTCGAGAAGATACCAGGGTATTGAGTTTAGCGGCACTTTATTTTCACAGTCAAGCATACAGCAAAACAATAGATTTATTAAGCCAATACCATTTTACCCAAATTCTTTATGAAGTAAATGCCAGAACTATTCTGGTGAGAGCCTGGTTCGAGCAATTTTTCACAAACCATGATGATTATGATTTTTTAATGGCTCAATTAGAGGCATTTGAAAAATTCATTAGGCGAAAAACGATAATTTCTTCTCAAAAGAAAGCAGAGAACTTAAATTTTATTCTGAGTATCAAAAAATTGACTACTCTAATTTATCAAAAGAAGCTTCCTAATGAGATTGTGGCAAAGATGAATAATCATGTCAAAGGATTGAAGGCCTTAACGGCAAGAAAATGGTTGGAGGCTAAGATTAATCAAATAGAAGAAACATGAGTCAGCCCGAATTTTTCATATTTCGTCCCGATGGGACTTTGATATAGGTTAGAGTACTTTTTTTATCAATATTACGTGCCTAACGGCACTTTATACCTGATGACATAGTGCCATTAGGCACGAAATATTGGTAACATAGATCAAAAACGATTTGTTAAGTGCCTTTTCCCAAGGGGACTCCTGTGGAGAGGTACGTCATATCTTACTTCCTAAAAATTCGGGATAACTCATGTCAAACCAACAATTAAGCATTGATAATATCTACTGTACCAATCCAGTCTACTTGGCATCCTCCCAGAATTGCTGTTAAAGTCACCGTATAGGTTCCAGCATTTTGATAGGTATGTTTTGGATTTACTTCAGTGGAAGTATTTCCGTCTCCAAAATCCCAGTGATAAGAAGTCGCATTGATAGACTGATTGATGAAGGTAATTTCGCAAGGACCAACGCAACCATTGTTTTGGATGGTGAAACTCGCAGTCGGACAGGAAACTACTTCTGTACCACAAACTTCAACAGCAGGGTTTTGAAAACTCATTAAAAACAGGGAGAAACAAAAAATAGCGAGACCAGGAACGCGATTGATTTTTACAAATTGCTTTTTCATAACACAATAGTTTTGAGTGCCTGCTCCTGTCAATTCATCAATAATTGACCGATCAGGCGGTTAAGAAATGATTGAATTCATCCCTTCCGAGCAGGCATAGCTCGCCCCTTCAATGCCGGGAAGCATTGTCAAATGGAGCATGAAAAAACTTATGGCTCGACCAGGATGAGCATTTGAGAATGGAAGAAAAAGGGACAGGGAGATTCAGAGGTTTCTCAACCTCTTTTGCCACTACTGACGCTTTTTCTGTTGCCGTTCTGCTGTTTGAATTGAGGAAAACGAGATACTGAAATCTTATTGTTATTTCAGCCTCAGTTATGCCTCATTTGGCAGGCATTTAGTTTTGCTGACAAAAATGAATTCGGAATATTTCATAGCACATTTTATAGATATTGATTTTTCTATGATTTTCCGAATCACATCTCCATTTTAAAACTAACTGCGATTTACTATTGCTTATGTAAGCTTTTGGAAAAGGTTAATGGTGGGAAGGGGATTTTTTTGAAAAAAAAAGGAATCGCCAGGACATGAAGCCATGACAATTCCTTTTAATATTTTTAGGGGCTAACAAACCTGGACAATCAGGTTTGTTAGCCCTAAAAAATTTATAACAGATTTATATGGGGTTCGATGCCTAATATAAATTTAATCCAATAGTTTTGGGATTATTCAACCAAAACAAAACCCGCCCAATAAAAAGGATCAACATGCTTTTCTCTCATTTCATTTTGGGCAGCCCGAAATGCCTCTCGTATCGTCATTTTCTCAACCAGCCAGTTTTCGTAAAAAGTAGTCATCAACTCCTGTGTCTGAAAATCAGGAACCTGCCAAAGGCTCATAATCAAATATCTGGCACCAGCAATTTTGAAAGCTCGCTGTAAGCCGTAGACTCCTTCATTGCCTTGAATATCGCCTAGACCGGTCTCACAGGCAGATAACACGACGAGCTCAGTATTGGACAAATCCATCTGACTGATTTCATACGCAGTGAGAATACCATCTTCCATATTTTCGAGTGGAGGAAGACCTTCCCAAGCCCGATTGCCGCCTGCCATAATTAAGCCGGAGCGAATCATAGGGTGATCAGACATTTTGAAAACAGGTTCGTTAAAACTGCTCCCTGCCAACTTCCTACTGCTCACTGACTCTGGGTCTGGATAGAAAAAGCCATGAGTAGCTAGATGGAGAATTCTTGGAGAGTTGCTCGAAATGCCGATTTGTTGGAAGGCTTCTTCCGTAGCAGCATAGCCTGTTTTGAGAGATGTTTCAAAATCGGCGGATTTAAGGAGTTGTTCATTGGCCAATACTTCTACTGTCGTCCATTTGAGGGGCTTCCAGGAATCGCCACCACGAGAGCCATCTATATTTTGAAAACCCAAATTACTATCGGATGTGTTATCGGAAATAATCTCGTTATTTGCTTGAATGATGGCGAGAGAATCGAAGTCATAATAAATACCACCAAAGAGCAAGGCTTCATTAGAGGTGGAAACAGTTGTGTCTGGAAAAACCAATTGACGGGTACTATTGACTTGAATTAGATGATAGCGGTCTGCGAGTGTTTCTTTTTTATTGTAAGGAATAGCACTGATATGGAGCTTATATAGTAACCCTGAGGGAGAAAAATAAATGGTTTCGATATCTTTTAAGTGTTCTTTTAAAGGCATCCAAATCAGATCATATAGTTTTTTTTGAATTTCATGGTCGTCAATACTATATAATTGGTTGATGTATTCTTTTTGGTTGTTTTTTTCAATATTTAATATAGAAGTAAGTGCTTCTTCTTCGAAAAGCGGTACATATATGGGCTCATCCAACTTTGGAGATAATATTAGAGCTCCATACATGATGCTGTCTGTTGGATGTGGGTTTTGAAAATTGTAATGAATATATTCAATAGCAGCTTGTCCTGTTTTTAAAGCAGCCTGGACTTTTTTCCAATTGTTTTTTTGAAATAACTCTCCAAAATCAGGCATCTTTTGAGCTAATTCTTTTTCAACAGAATTAGCTTTCTCTTCGAGCTTTGTAATATTCGTCCGATTTTCAATTGGTTTGGAATACTCAAAGGCAAGTTGGCGATAATAGGACTTTAAAAGATTATAAAGCTCAGAATAATTTGTGTTATTCTGAGCTTTATGCCTGATTTTATAAACAGTGTTCCATACAAAACCTTTCTGGAACAGAACCTCATCGTAGATGTTTTTAGAATATTTGTCATTTAAGTGTGAGAACGAAAACCGTAGATTTTGATGGTGTGCGAAATCCTGGATATAATTTAATAATTCTTTTTCCGAAAGATGTTGAGAAGCCCTAATAAATGACATCTTTTCAATTTCGGCAGCCTTGGAGTAAAGGGAGTCTGTTTTTTCATAATGCCCCATTGCCCAATAAGCATTTGCAAGTGAAGTTAGATCATTTACATAATAAGGCTGTTTATTCCCAAATATTTTTTCTTTGGCTAAGATTATTTGCGAAAGAAGTGTGGCTGCTTTTTCGAAATTACCCAGATCGTAATTAAAAACTGCAAAATTTGCTAAACCTGCTAAATAGTTATGGTTTTGTGTACCAAATAATTTTTCCTTAATACTAATTGATTCATTAAACAAGGATTGAGCTTTCTCCACTTCTTTTGTTATAGCATAAGTAATGGCTAGGTTTTCTAAATTACGAGCATATATGCCATGGTTCCTTCCGTATTCTTTTTCACTTATCATAATTGCCTTATTATAAACCTCTATTGCTTTATCATATCGGAGGGTTTGAATATATACATTTCCTAATTTCTTCAATTCATCTAAGGTTGTACTATTGTTTTTCTTTCCTGAGGCAGCTTCTTTAATGTGAATAGCTTTTAAATAAAAAGACTCTGCTTGCTCATAATTGCCAATTGAATAATAAAATGAACCTAAACTGGTTAAACCACTAGCATATAAGGGATGTGATTTTCCATAAATTTCTTCGTCTAATTCGAGCGATTTCAAAAGCAATGGTTCGGCTTTTTCGAATAAATCCTGTTTTAAATATACAAGACCTAAGTTGCCAATGGTTGAATTATATAGACGATGATTTTTTTCATTTTTCCCTTCTAAAAGGGTTTTGGATTCAAGTAAAAACTTCTCTGCTTTTTTATAATTTCCAATTTCATAGTATAAGTTTCCTAGATTGCACAAACTAATGGTATAATTAACATGGTCTTTTCCTAAAATCTTGGCATACAATGCAATAGTTTCTAAGTAAAGTGTTTCGGCTTTTTCCCAACGATTCAAATTTGAATTACATAATGCAAGATTACCTACACTCCGAGCATATTCAATGTGATTTTTCCCAAAAAGTAGTTCCGTTAATTCCTTCGCTTCCAGGAATAATGGCTCTGCTTTTAGTGGTTTACCCATTTGCCCATAAACAATCCCTAATCCTCTAATGCTTCCTAGATAACCTGAATTTTGTTTCCCTACTATTTCTTCTTGAATGGTTTTTGATTTTAAAAAACAGTCTTCCGCTTCTTTATAGTTTCCTTTTCTCAACCAATCAAATCCTTTGATAGTTAATAATTTTGTATATACTTCGTTTCGCTCTCCAAGCATATTTTGACATTTTTTTTCTGCCTGTTGTAAAACTGTAAAGGCTTCATCGATTTTTTTTTCTTCCTTCAGAGTCGTATTAAGTCTTATCAGACTATCAATTTCCATTCGAATGACTGTTGTATCAATAGTTTGCCCATGAAAAGTATGTGTAACAATAGAGGTAAAAAAAACCAGTATCAAATATTTCATAGAACATAGTTTTTAGACGATGATAAAAGGACAGCTTCCATAAATCATCTTGATTAGAATAAAAATCATTTAGAAAAAATAGCCTTACGTAAAAAAGATGTTATAAATGCCGAGTGGCTCCAAAACTTAAGTCGGTTCTTCTCTCTAGCTGCCTTCTTGGATAGCAAAACAAGAGGATAAAGAATAAAACTGCCTTATGCCGTTTCATTGAAACGCTTCCAAAGCCCGAAGACTTTGATCTTTAAAAGGATGCCCGTCTTGCCTGGAAATTTCGTGCAATGAGGTTCCTGCTTTTTCCCATTCTCCTGCTAACAAATAGCTCAATCCCCGATACCAGTCAATCACAGGTTTCCATTCCGGGCTGATATTTTTTTCCATTTGGTCAAAATATTTTATCGCTTCAGCACCCTCCTGCATTTCTGTCAAACAAACCGCTTTTAGAAATAACAGGGTATCATTTTCGGGCTTTTGCCTTTCCAGCATCTGCAATTGCACAAAAGCCATTGTAAAATCCTGAGCGACCACTAGGTTGGCTGCTTCCTCAAAAGGTTCATTAAATTGAAGACCTTCTATTGGAGAAATCGAATGCCAAATGGACTTCAACAAAGCTTGCCATTCTTCATCATCCATGTTTTTTCCCCGAATATTTGGAGGCGGCACCAATGGTGGAATAATAGTGGGTGTTTCATCCTTGGCAATCGGTCTGGAATTGTCAGACGTTTGTTCATTCTCTTCTGGTTCAAGTGTATTCTCGATGACGCCATTGAGGTTGGTAGATTCTGATTCTGGTGTAATGGCTTGCTCTTTTTTTTCTACTGACTCTGTTTCTTGGGAAATTACAGAACCATTTTCAGGTTGAGTTTCTGGCGACTGCAAAAAGAAGAACCAAATGATAGTAGTAGCAAAGACCAGAATTAAGATAGTCAACCACCTACCGTCTAATTTTTTTTTTGATGCAAAACTTTCAGGGCTATTATCGCTTTCACTATTGGCTCCAGACAGTGCTATTGCAACCTGATCCCGCAACAACTGCACTTGCAAAGCCTCCGTTACCTCGCGATATGCTTCTACTTCTTCCCGAAAAGTCGCATCCTGGCGAAGTTTTTCTTCGAAGACTTCAAGGGCATTGCCTGTTAGTTCACCATTGATGTATGCTTCTATATCGAAATTTTTCATTTGTTTGCTTTTGCTTCGCAAGGAATAAAATGAAGTTGTCTAAAGTTTTTGTTTGAAGATAAAAATGAAGGATTTTTCGTTCTGTTATCAGAAAATTTTGTCCGAAGGACTCCTTTGGAGAAGGCATAGCAGCGCTACGGCTGAAAAATTTTCTGATAACAGGGCGAAAAAGACGATTTTTTAGCCCAAATGAAAAACTTTAGACAACTTCAGTATCAGCTTAGTGGATTTGCCTTCGCCAAGGTGACCAATTTCTTCAAACACTGGCTACGCTTGCTTTTCAGCGAATTAATGCTTGTAAAAGAAGTCATTGCTTTACTGATGATTTCCTGATCTCTTAAATTTTCAAAATACTTCAAATGCAATACTTTTCGACAAGTATCCCCAAGTTTTGCAAACAGCTTACCGATGTATTGTTCTTTTTCCTTCTTTTGCAAATATTCTTCTGGACTAAAATCTGCTATATTTTCAAATCCACTCAAGGGTTTTGAACTTGGCTTTTTTGTACGAATTCGATTGGCAATTAATTTTCTCACCACTCCATTGGCATAAGCAGCAGCAGTGAAGTTTTGAAACTGAAAACTGCCCTTTCGAATATTATTGATTGTAATAACCAGGGCATCATTGACCAACTCCTCTGCATCCAAAAGCGATAAGCGAGCATTCAAAGCAGCTCTGCGGGTTCCAGGAGTAATTTGTACTGCCAATTGCTGAATGGCTCCAGTTTCGGCTCTTTTCAGAGATTCAAACAAGGTATGATTTTCAGTCTCTTTCGAGACTTCTTGAGTGCTTGTTCCTTTGTAGTTTTCCTTTTTCAATGTATTTTTTTCAGAAAAGGTTAATAGTCGATTTGCATTTTCTGTTGAAATGTACAAATTATTTTGGTCCATGTCAGGATAGCAATTGAAATTTGAGAAAAAAGAATGACTACGAGAGAATTTTCCTATAAAGAAAAGGGGAATTTGGAGATAGATAAGCCCAAAATCCTGACATTCAATAAAAAAATCCCGAATTTTCAATTACATGAAAATTCGGGATGATGCATGTTTTCAAATTTTGAAATAAGCTTTTTATAGCTCTTTCCGCAATCTTGCTACGGGAATATTTAATTGCTCCCGGTATTTTGCTACCGTTCGACGAGCAATATTGTAGCCTTTTTCACGAAGCATATTTTTTAGCTTTTCATCGGAAAGTGGCTTGCGTTTGTTTTCGCCAGCGATAATATCGGTGAGAATTTTTTTGACTTCCAGGGTAGAGACCTCTTCTCCATCTTTGGTTTGCAGACTTTCTGAGAAGAAGTCTTTCAAACGCATGGTGCCAAACTCGGTTTGTACAAATTTACTATTAGCAACCCTGGAAACCGTCGAAATATCCAAACCAGTGATATCTGCAATATCTTTCAGGATCATTGGACGCAAGGTCTTCTGATCGCCTGTCAGGAAATAATCGTATTGATATTGCATGATCGAGTACATGGTTTTGTACATGGTTTCCTGTCGCTGGCGGATGGCATCGATAAACCATTTGGCACTGTCTATTTTTTGCTTGATGAACATGACTGCCTCTTTTTCCTTTTTCTCTGCTCGACGACCTTTGGTAGTGTCCTTATAGGTCTTGAGCATATCTTTATAATGTTCATTGATACGCAAATCAGGCGCATTTCTGGAATTCAAGGTCAATTCCAAATCTCCATCCCGGTTGACAATGATAAAATCCGGGACAATGTAATGAATGTTGCGGTTGTTTGCACTGTGCCCACTTGCTGGTTTTGGGTTGAGTTTTAAAATTTCGTCAACTGCATCTCTCAATAAGTCTTCAGAGATATTGAGTTGTCTTTGAAGTTTTTGGTAATGCTTTTTGGTGAATTCATCAAAATAATCATTGATGATGCGCATTGCCAATTTAAGAGAAAGTATTTCTTCATCAGAAAGGTTATCTGATTGATTTCTATTATCCAATTGAAGTCGAAGACATTCCTGCAAATTTCTGGCACCGATGCCTGGTGGGTCAAATCGTTGTATGACTTTTAGCCAGTTGATGATTTCGTCTTCTCTGGCAATGATATTTTGGGAAAACATCAAATCGTCAATAATTGCAATCGGCTCGCGACGCAGGTAGCCATCATCGTCGATACTTCCAACAATTTGCTTGGCGATGATTTCATTTCTTTCATCCTTAAATTCCAACATCCCCAATTGCTGTTCCAGGTATTCATGAAAAGTACTCTCTACTGCTATAGGAATGGTCTTCTCTTCATCATCTGAAGAATAATTATTGACTTTTAATTTATAGCTGGAAGGATCATCTTCAATATATTCGGTGAGATAATCGTCGAGTTCAAATTCCTCTTCTCGGGTTGGCTCCTCAAATTCGGGCTCTTCTGCCTCATTTTCATCATTGGAATTATCGCTATCAGATCTGCCCATTTCGGCGGGGTCATCCCGTTCTTCTCCTTCTTCGAGTGCGGGATTGGCTTCTAGTTCTTCTTCGATACGTTGTTCGAGGGTTGCTGTCGGAATTTGTAGCAATTTCATTAATTGAATTTGCTGTGGAGACAGCTTCTGGATCATCTTCTGACTAAGGTTCTGCTTCAGCATCGGTACGTGATTTAATTCTCAGTTAGTGCGTTCGTCCAAAGTATTTACTAGTGTTAGTGTAGTTGCTTTTGTTTTCTCAAAATTACATTATTCACGTCACTTTTGCCTAATTTTTTCCCTCTAGAAAGGACGAGAACCTTTATTTTTCCATTTTCTAAAAATAAAAATATGAGCGTGCAAAATAGAAGTTTTTTGAAAAGAATAAGATAAACATGAGGAGCAAGTCAAAAAACATGCCAATAGATTTTAATATGTAAACTTTTGTTTTGTTGTAAGTTGTGAATCAATTTTTAATTTGGACACTTGCTTTTAGGAGCCCATACAATGCTTTGATATTCATTATTTTCAATTATACTTTTCAATGACGAATGCCAATAAGTTATTTTTGGGAAAAAAATAACTTTTACATTTATAGCAAATGAAAAACACAAAAAAGAGATTCCAAAAATACCTCATCCTATCTACATTTTTATTTACTTTTCAAGGTCTCTTTTCTCAAAGCCAGGGCAGTTGGTATAGAATCGCTCAAATTGAAGCAGATACATATATTGCAGACGGACATTTTTTATTAGAAGAGGACAACCAGGTGCTTTCTCTTTATATCAAAACTGAATACTTGCCAGGTGAAAAAGATCAACGAAAATTTTATTTAAAAGGTATCAGTGGCTTTTCTCAAACTTCCTGCTCCCAAATCAGAATATTACAAAAGGGTATTGGTCATCCCGCATTTATTGAAATCAATTTTAAGGAAGATTTTTCTCCCAAAAATCTAGAAATCAACATTCAACCAGCAATTCAAAAAAAGACTTTCAAAAAGATACAATTTGAAAAAGGAGATTTACCAATGGGGTATAAACCTATCCATATCGACTTGGAAGTGTTGGAATTAATTGATTTGAGTATTGAAAACTCTTCAGAAAACAACCGCAATTATAGCCCTGAATTACAGACACTTAGTATTTCTGGTCAAGAGCTAAGTATTTCTGGAGGTAATACCGTAATCATTCCTTGTTGCGAAGATGAATCAATATTGAATCTACAAGGGAATACTTTATCAATAAATGAAAAAAGCGGGATCGAATTGTCCTCCAGCTTTCCTTTCATTGCGAGTGAAACAGAATGCTATCAAGATAGTATTCATTATTACGATCCATTTACTTTGTCAGGAATTGACTTAAGAGAAAGTAGTTCATGGAGCCCTAACAATCCTGATCTTTCGCAGTTAAATTCTACAGCAAACAACACCCTAACATTTGAAAATTTTGGCGGGGTTCCAGGTTTGTACTGTCAGCTTCAATTAAGAGTTGTTCAAGATTTCCAGGCTACCGAAAATACAATCATCACTTTTACAGAATACACTGAATCTGTGGAGCACTTCTTTTTTACAGCATTTTTTTACCACAGCAATAATATTCAAAATAGAATCCCTTTTTCAATACCTCAGGGCAGTTTATCCATATCTGGCGGAGAACCATATCCTGATGGCGGATTTAGCGTGCTTTTTCGGAATTGCTTAGACATGGGCACCGACAGAGACAGCATAACCATTAGTGGAGGATTAGGTCAATTGCACCAAGTTGCTTCTGCTTCTCCAGAAATCAATGGTTTTGGAGGTGAAGGCTATTGGACAAATAGTGGATCTACTGACTTTATACGAATAAGGTATTTATACAATGAAGGCGGAAATTCAGTTCAGTTGAAGGTATTTGATGGGTGGAGTTTTCCACTAGGTTTAAACTATACTACCATCAAAGAATACCAGGTAACAAAAGTATCCGACGGAATGGATTTCAACTACTATACAACTGCAAAGGAAGACCCTCAGGATACAATAAGGTTAGACTCCATACCCACAGATTGGAAAATTTGCCCTGGCCAAGGAGCAGTTTGGTTTGTTTCTCCTGATGGCAATAATATGGATGCAGTAAAAGGGAAAAGAGATAAACCTTTTTCAGATCCCTGGACTGCCAGGAATGATGCCAGAGTTGCAGAGAATGATCTAATCCATGTCTTACCTGGAGAATACAGCTTTTCAGGAATTGCAAATAAAGAAACAATCAACCTTTGGCGAAATGGAGATTGGTATTTTGAATCCGGAGCAAAAATAAAAATCGAACAGAACTATTCTTCAATTGATTATCCAGCCTTATTTAATGATGCTGGGCATGCAGGAACCTGTCATGTCTCTGGCTCTGCAGATTTTGAAATAACCAGCGGTCAAAGCAATAACTTAGCCATTGCCACCTTGGAAAACGATAGCAGTTTCCTTCATTTTGAATGTAATGAAATAATACACGCTACCATGCCTTTCAATTGGTTAAAAGGAGACGGCAATATCGACGTTCAAAGCTATCGCATTCCAGAAAATGCCTCAAATTATGGCTTTTTCCATTTTGTTCGTCCCTGGAATACCATTCAAACTTCACAATCCTGTGATATCAACATTAATTTAGACTACGTGATTGATAAAAATAGCCCTAACAATGCACCAAGAGGAGTACTCTTTGGAGCGCAATGTTGTGCAGGACACCATTACATTAATGATTTAAACCTAAATTATAATATAGGGCATGTGCAAATGGGAGAACACAATGGATTTTCTGATTATGGAGGGCTCATTTCATTCACTCATGATGTCACATTCGATAGTTGCCAGATTGCATTTCAACTAGGTACTATTTCTCAAAAAAATCACACTTTTTTCCCACCGGATGAAGGAAAGTATTTAACCCATCGAAATGAAGATGGCTTTCCAACCATGATAGAATTCGGCGCCAATTTGAAAAATTCTCAAATAACAATTGACTGTGAAAACTGCAAAGCAGATGTTCAATGGATCCGTCCAAAAAGTGGTTTACAGGAAAGCTACCATTCAGATGTTTATATCAATGGTAATTACCAATCCAATTGGTCTCATACCATTGTATTAGACCTTTTTGGAACTCAAAGTACAGACGTAAATTATCATTTCGATGGAGTTTTTATTAACACTCATAAAAATGTGCTTGCAGATATCCGATCCTCTGAAAACATAAATATTCTTCTTTCTGGAAAGTATATCACCCAAAGTGATAGCGTAGTCTTTGCATTGACGTACCCGATACATCTCATCAATGCCTATCTGGAAACAGAAGGAACTGAAAAAGATATTTATGCAAATCAACCCGTTAATGTTTTGGCTATGGGTTCAGAAGTCACTAATGGCGTATACTCAAATATCACTATACAACAAATTCGAAAAAATATTCCGGATATTCCTGGTACTGATGATCAAAGCTTATCTTCCTCAAGAATAGAAAATGAAGTAACCGTAAATATTACGGATGGTAATGCTACAACCTTTTCCGTAGAAGATGCAGATAGTCACATTGAACGCGAAACTGTGGTATTTTTAGATGCATCCACCACTATTCCTGCTTCAGGCATATTAAAAAAAGGATTTTGGACAGTACCAGCTTATTTGAATGGTTATTTTCTAAAACAAGTTCAATATACTACAGCCAATAAGTCAACAAATGGAATGACAACTTTTAATCTCACCAAGAACTTCAGTGGTTTTTTGGCTTCCATTCCAAGCGGAAAAAATACAGTGACCAAAACTGGAAACATCCAAGTTTCAGAAGGAGATGTACTCCAGGTAAATATTTCTAACAATCTTTCAAAACCTTCGCCAAAAGGCCTGATTTTACATTTGACCTTCGAAAAAGAATGATTTTTTGGTTCTACAATTCTACAATTCTACAATGCTACAATGCTGCGATGTTGTGATGTTCTTTAGTGATAAACACATTGCAGCATCGCAGCATTGTAGAATAATAGTATTAATATTCCCGAATCTTAATATTTCTAAACCAAACCCTATCCCCATGATCCTGCAAGCAAATTCTACCTTTGTTGGATTGTCCAAATCCCGGAAATTCCTTGAATTTACTGTTCTTAATCATTTCATCCCACTCAGGAGTTAGAATGTCAAATGCTACTACCTTTCTTCCATTCAGCCAATGTTCTACATGATTGTCTTTGCTCACAAGACGCACCTGATTCCAATTGCCAGCAGGTTTTACAGTGACATATTTGCATTCGATCATATCGTATAAATCACCCGCACGGTGGGTAGGGTATTTGGCATCCGGGTGGCAGGTATTATCGAGAATTTGCATTTCCGGACCAGATTTCCAGGCATAATTGAATTCGTCACTTTCTACTACGTGGTAAATAATGCCACTATTGCCACATGGCTGTACTTTCCACTCCAAAGACAGTTCAAAGTTTTGGTATTCATTGGTAGTCAGGATATCACCTCCATCCTCAGCCTGCCAGTGCCCATCTGGTTTTTTCACCACATTCAGCATCAATGTACCATCCTCAACTATCCAACTTTTACCAATCGTTTCTTTTTGGTAATTGTGCCAGCCATTGGTGGTTGCTCCATCAAATAATAATTGCCAGCCTGCGGCTTTTTCTGCCTCTGAAAGCGTATTGTGGGGAACTGGTTGAGGTGCGGTGGTTTTTGTACCATTATTCTTATCAGGAATATTATTCAAGGTGTACCAGGCTTCCGTACTCCACAATTCATTACCTGCTTCACTCGTCCAATAATTTGGAATTCTGAGATAAACCACATGCTGTTTCTTCAGACCTTCCAACTCCAAAAAGACCTTTTTGCGATTTTCGGAAACATTGGCAGAAAGTACCTGGAGGCCTTCCTCATCCAATTTTGGACCACCGTATTCAATGGTAGGTTTGTACCACCATTGAGCAACTTCATACTCAGCTGGATCCCATCCAATACCATGTGGCAAAGGCTCAGTAAATTCAATTTCCATTCCATTGGACTTGGCAGCTACCTTCAGCATTTCAAAAGTCGGCTGGCTGTTGTATTTAAGTTTTTGCAAACCATACCATAAGGTTCCATAATGTTGCCAGTTACCAGAAGAACCAATGCCGCCAATGTACAATGCACCATCCGGACCCCATGCCATTCGATTCACACCAGCTTCCAAACCTTGAATAAAGCGGAAGACGCAGCCCTGGTACTCACCATCTATTTTTTCTACAAATACCCGCTTGACACCACCGTTGGTCACTTCCCCATGAATCATTTGTCCAGCATATGGTCCATCATTCAAGGCCAATGGCGTCGTTGGAGAATTGCCAATTTCATCTTGTGGCAACCAGGCTAAAGGTTGTTTAATAGGCAAGTCCCTGGTGCCTTCCGGGTCCACAGCATAGGAATTAAAAAAATCACCTTGCGTGACGTGCAAAATTTTACTGGAAGGCAACCAATCTCCCTGATTGTCAGCGACAAAGATTTCATCGTCTACGCCAAGTCCAATGCCATTGGGAGTTCTCAAACCCTGAGCCACCCACTCTATCTCGCCCGTTTCCTTTGAAATTCTAAACGTTTTACCTCTATCTGATGCCTGTGGATTTGCGCTGGCGCCACCTGGTAGAATTGCAATAGCCGTATTGCCATAAAACCAGCCATCCTTATATGCCAATCCAAAAGCAAATTCATGGAAATTGGCAGTAGTTGTCCAGTTATTATTGATGGCTTTGTACTCATCAATTTTGCCATCGCCATTGTGATCAATCAGTTTTGTAAATTCCTGCTTTTGTAAAACATAGATTTCATCATCTACCACTTTCAATCCCAATGGCTCTGCAAGCCCTTCCGCAATTTTGACTGCTTGCATACTGGCAGGATCGCCAGATTTGGCATTCTCAACGACATAAACAGCTCCAGCAGCATCCCAGGTACTCACCACCAAATCTCCATTGGAAAGAAAATCCATTCCGCCAACTTTAGGCAAGAAGTCATCAGGTCGGGCTTGTGACAAATCATAACTAGGATGAACAGCCTCTACTGGAAATTTGTCACCTGGGATTTTGTTGTCATTGCCCATAGCCACAGCTCCATCCGGACGATCATTTCTGTCATGCATCATCACCGTACCAGGAACATAATTGAATTGGGTATCATTGAAAGAACGCCATTGGAATTCCAAAGATTTACCTCCTGCACCCTGGAAATATTCAAGTCTAAAAGAATGATAGCCTTGAGCTAAGGCAATTTCACCATCTTTCGGACCAGCACCATGCAAACCATCGTGATCAATGATGAGTTGATCGTTTATCCATAGCTTCGAGCCATCATCACTACTCAGGCGAAATACAAAATTGTTGTCTTTTGGAATGCGCAAATAACCTTCTACCAAAATTCCTGTATTGTCTGGCAAATCCGCTAAATCAGCAGGCTGTAAATTTATTTCAGGGGTAATGCCCTCAAAATCAGGGCCTTGATTCCAGTTTACATCTGCCAATTTACTCAGCCGACGACTTTGAACATGGATACTAAATAAAGCTCCAGGAAACATCTCGGACTCTGACACTCCTTCCACAGCTGCTTCATAACTGGTCGCTTCCGGTGCATTGCTATCTGCCATTGCAGCTACTTGTTCCTCTTCTTCGGCATCCAGAGCCATGATGTATTCTACCATAATGTGAATGTCCGTCTCTGACATATCGTGATGGGGGGTCATGGGTGCTTCTCCCCAAACTCCAGCGCCGCCGTTTATCACTTTTCCTACCAGCATTTCGACGTTCGCAGCAGTATTTGCATATCTCTTGGCAACTTCCATATAAGATGGACCAACTGTCTTCACAAAGGTATTGTGGCAGGTTTTACAATCATTTCTGGCAATGAGGCGATAACCCAATGGACGTTCTTCTTCATCTTCAGCACCTACCACTTTATTTGGATTTTCAATAAGCGGTAGTTTGGTGAAAGTCATTGCCAATCTGGTTTCACCATTTGATACCAGTGTCAATGTTCCCTCTACATCAATTCCCTCCAGGTTCTTCGCCTTTCTGGGTGCCTGATTATTTATTTCAAAAGCTCCTCCAAATTCAAAGCTGTTGATCATGGAAATAGAACTGATATTGGTTTTCATAACCACCTCGGCGCTTTCAGGCACATTGGATGTAGTAAAAACCCTTTCAAAACCAGTCAAACCGCTTTCAGAAGTGATGTATTCTGGTTGTTCAGAAACACTGATTACCGTGCCATTTGAAAGGGTCAATTCGTAATTCAATTGCACTTGCCCATCTACAAAGCGATGCCCTCGATATTGTACTTCAGGGCGCTCTGTGTTTCCATTGACCACTACTAACCAAGGCTGTTCAAATTTGTTTTCCATCCAAAAATCACCTAAACTGGAAGGTTGAGGTCCATGCACTGTGGTATAGACAGCTCCATCAAAATTTACACTGCCTTTCCAGGCTTTCAACAAGGATGCATTTTGCGTGCTGTAAGCGACCCACAAATTATCGTGCAAAGCAATGGTCACTGCTCTGGGTGTACTATCCAACACAGATCGAAAAACCCATGGACTATGGGGTCTATCTACTTCTTTGGCAGTATCAGCACCGCTGCAACCAATAAGAAAAAGGGAAAGAACAAAAAGAATAGTTGGTACAATCGCTTTCATGTATCAAAGTTATTTGATGGTAATATTGGTTAGGAATTTTTGGCTCGGAAATTTGGAGGTTGGCAAAGGTAGGAATTATCAGAAAAAGCGCCTTTATCCATTTCCAATGGCAATAAGACTTGATATTTCTTCTACAGCACCTTGACCAAAAGAAGTAGAAAATGACCTTTCGAAGGAAGAAGCATTGACTATTTCTTTGGTTAGTAATGCAATATGAAATGGACGGTGTGACCTATACTTTTTTACACGAGCTAAAGTTCCATAAACACATTTCAATAGTATTTCTTTGACTTTTAATTTAGTATCATCTTTCATAATTCTTATGGAGCAAATATTATTAAAGTAACCTATCTCTTTTAGATTGTCAGTTATTTTGCCATTAGGCAAGAAAAAATCTTTCAAACCAGCCGAATAAACTAATTTTTGCCTTGAAGATAACAGCAAAAATTAATTTTGCCCACATTCTCTAATGCCTAACACATTTGAAATTATTTTTAAATATGAAAAAATATCTTTACTTACTAACCTTAATATGCTTTCTCCCCAGTTTTATGCAGGCCCAAATGCTACTTTCCGAAGATTTTGAAAATGGTAGCTTGCCTTCGGGTTGGACTGTCGAATCCAATGCTTCGGATGGCGGTTGGCTGGTAACTACACCCGGAAATCTGTCCGGGCAGATTTGGACGGTGTTTGACAATGGTTCTCAGAGAGTAGCAGGAACCAGCGACAATAAATGCAATTGCGATAAAAGTGCAGATTATTTGATCTTGCCCACATTGGATTTTACCAATATTTCCGGTGCAGTGCTTCGATTCGATGCTTACTACTCTGGTGGTATTTTTGGAACTTTTGCGGAAGAAGCAGCCGTGGAAGCTTCTACTAACGGTGGTGTAAACTGGACTACTATTCACGAAATGCAGGGAGCTGGTGGCTGGCCAACGATTACTGTGGATCTGGAACAATTTTCAGGAGAAAGTGCAGTCACTTTTCGCTTTTTCTACACAGATGATGGTGGACATGTTTTTGGTTTTGCCATCGATAATGTGGTAGTCGAAGTGCCCTCACAATTAGATGCTGGATTGACAGATTTGACCGCACCTCCTTTTGCCGAAGAGCAAACACCTATTGCAATTAAAGGCACTTTCAAAAATAATGGTCTCAATACCATCAATTCAATAGAAATCACCTACACTCCCGAAGGAGGAAGCGCTACATCTGGAACAATTGATGGATTAAATATTCAGACACTCGATTCATACGAATTCGAACACCCAACTCCCTGGGGAGCTGATATCACTGGAGATGTTACTGTAACTGTAGAAATCACAGCTGTAAACGGAACCTCTGACGAAATTTCAGATAACAACACCTTGGAATTTGATATTGAAATCTTCCCATTGGTGACGCCTCCAAACCGCATTCAAGAATACCTGCTCACAAATCCACAATTCGTGGAAGTTGCCAATGCTTCTGACCAACTGGACAAACCTACCGATCTGGATTTCTACCCTATTTTAAGTAAAAACGAATTGTGGGTCATTAATGAACGTGTAGAAAACAGTGGAGGAAGTACCGTAACTTTTTTTGATGCAGGAAAAGCAAACCAAACTACCTGGCAAAGAGTAGATGGCAATGCCTGGCATTTCATGTCATTGCCTACAGCCATGGAGTTTGGAGACAATTTCAATTGGGCATCAGCTCCTGGTATTCAGGATGCCAATCATGCTGGAGGATCTTTTACTGGTCCAACACTATGGTCAAGCGATCCAGCTATTTATGCTCAACCTTCTGGTGGTAACGGTAGCCACCTGGATATGTTGCACGGAAGCCCCTACAGCATGGGTATTGCCCATGAAGTAGACAATGTCTATTGGATCAATGATACCTGGCATGAAGAAATCGTGCGGTATGATTTTGTTGACGACCACGGTCCTGGAAATTCTTATCACGGTGATGCTTTGGTACGCAGGTATCAGGAGATAAAAACCCGAAGAGATGGAAACGTCCCCAGCCACATGCTTTTGGATAAATCTACAGGATGGATGTATGTAGTCGATAATGGAAATGATCGCGTTCTGAGGCTAGATATTAATTCTGGAAACGTGACCAATAATTTACCATTAATCAATGAACAATTGACAGAACACTCAAGAGTCGGAAATGTAGATTGGGAAGTGATCATTGATTCAGGCTTGGATCGCCCATGTGGTATTGAAATTATGGAAAATCGCTTACTGGTAAGTGATTATGCCAATGGAGATATCATCGTCTATGATATGGACGACAATTTTTCAGAATTGGGCAGAATCCATACAGAGGTACCTGGAATCACCGGACTCAAAATTGGGCCAGAAGGATACATCTGGTACACCAACCGTTCACAAAATACCTTGACCAAGGTAGAACCAGGAGATCCACTAAATGCTGAAGAAGCATTATGGGAAGCCTCTATAAAGGTTTTCCCCAACCCAGCTTCCGATAGAATTCAGGTTTATTTGACCGAATTGCCCACCCATAATGTTTTGACTCTTGAGTTGACCGACCTTATGGGCAAAAAAGTTTGGGCTGGAAAGTCTATTTCAAATACTACAGCAATTGAAGTAAGCAACTTTACTGCAGGAACTTATTTGTTGACGATATCAAATGAAGCGTTTGTAGTGACAAGAAGAGTAGTTGTTGATTGAAAAAACGCTGCACAAACAGGAAGCCCGAAAGAAGCTGTGAAAATCTTTCGGGCCAATTTCAATCCATTCTAACTATCCTCAAAACATGTAACTCCCCTTTACAATCATAAAAAACATCTAAGCCGGATTGCTCACAAATTCGGCGAATAATAGAAAGTCCAAGTCCAAGACTTTCATCTGAATCTGACTCTTTTTTAAAACGTTTGAACAGGGTTTCTGTAGAAACATTTAAAGCTTTCCCAGGATTACTGATGGTGAAACTATTGGCATCTACCTTAATTTCGATGAATCCATTTTCAATATTATGTCGGATAGCATTTTGTACGAGATTGGCGATGAGGATTTCAGCAAGGGTTTCGCTCATCTCAACTTCAAAGGGTTCTCGAAAATCCTTTTTGATGGTTAGTTCTTGAATATAAATTAAATCGTGGAAGTTTTTCAGTACTTCAATAGAGACATTAGTGAAATCCAACTTTTGGGTATCTCCAAACCGCTGGTGTTCTATTTTGGATAGTAAAATTAAGGCACTATTGAGTTTTGATAGCCGATTGGTGTTTTGCAGAACAATGGCCAAGGATTCAATTTCTTTTTCACCAATATTGGGGGATTGTAGCAATATTTCTACATGTCCTTTGATGATAGCTAGTGGCGTTTGCAATTCATGGGAAGCATTTTGGGTAAATTGCTTATTTGCCTGATAGTGGGCACGAATTCGATCAATCAATTCAATCAAATACTCTTTAAGTTCATTAAAAATTGGGAAAGGAGATTTCTCAAATTGAACCTTCTTTGGTTCATCTACATCAAATTGTTCAAGGGTCTCCAGAATTTGATAGAGTTGATTCCTAATGGTTTTGATACGTTGATAGGTAATGACTCGAAAACCAATTGCCAATACCGTAAGCGGAACCATTGCCAAAAAGGCTGCTTCTGCATAAAAATCAGATGGGAACAAATATCTACCTAGCAAAAAAGCTGTGAATAAGGAAAGTAGGACAGGTATGGTATAATATTGTTTTAGATTCTTCAATTTGCCTGAAATTTATAACCTATGCCGTAAACTGTTTTTAGATATTCACCACAATTATTTTCTGCCAGCTTTTTCCGAAGATTTTTGACATGAGCATAAATAAAATCATAAGAAACGGCATCATCCATATAGTCTCCCCATAGATGCTCTGCAATGCTATCCTTGGTAACGACCCTATTTTTATTTCGAGCTAAATAGAGCAAGATATTGTATTCTTTTTTAGTCAATTGAAGTATCGTATTTGCTGCGGTAACTTTCCTTTCATCGAGATTAATGATCAGCTCTCCAAAATTCAGCTCATTATTAAATTGATTGGTCTTTCGCCGCAGGATGGCTTTGATACGAGCATTGAGTTCAGATAAGTTAAATGGTTTGGTCAAATAATCATCCGCTCCAAAGTCTAGTCCTGTGATTCGGTCCTCCAAACCTTCACGAGCAGAAATGATGATAATTCCAGTTTGGGGAGCTTCTTCTCTAAGTATTTTCACTAGTTTTAAACCATCACCATCGGGGAGGTTTAAATCCACCACTGCACAATCATATTCATAATTATTCACCTTTTTATATCCTTCCCTGAAAGTTGTTCCCTGCTCACAAACATGCCCTTCGTTCTTTAGATAGCGGACAATTAATTTGAGCAAATCCGGCTCATCTTCAATGATTAAAAATTTCATGATAAAGAAATTAGGTGCCAGATGCACCAAGCACCTGACACCTAAATGTAGTTAAAAAAAATTGCTTTTGATTTTAGTCCTCGCTATAAGAGTCATCTGCAATTGAATCAAAGTCAAATGCTTCTTCTCCGGAAGCATCCTCCTCTTCATAATTGTCTTCTTCCTCTTCAAATTCTGTATTGGGCAATGGTGGAGCACCGTTCATTTTTCGAATGACCCTTGAATATATTTTGTGAGTGGAAGCCTCCATTTTCTTAATAGAGGACTTTGGTTTGGATTGTTCTTCCGCAGGTGGCATAGCAGCCATACTTTTCCCCACCATACTTTTAGTGGTGGTTGGCACTGCTAACAACCGACGTTTATCAATCAATTCACCAGTGACAACACAAACCCCATAATTTTTATATTTAATTCGAAGCAAAGCATTTTGTAAGTCTCGAATATGTTTTCTTTGACGATGCGCCATGGTCTGCAACATTTCCAAATCACCATGACTGGAAGAATCATCCATCCAGTCACCATCTTCTTCAATTTTTTCGGCAATGTGGTTGATTTGTTCATTGAGCGTATTTAATTGTCTCAATGCCTTTTCTAGTTTTTTATCAATTACAGCTTTGAATTCTTCTAATTCAGCATCTGAATAGCGAAGGACAGCAGTTGAAATCATGATTTTAGTTTTTGATTAAGCGCATGTTTAAAAATTTTACGAACTGTGCCACAGGCATTCCTATGGCACAGGAAGGAAAAATTTAAACATGCTCTTAATATTGAGACAAATAAGAGGGGGAAATCTGAAGAAAATCTGAATTATAGCTCCATTTTGAAAAAAAAATAAAAAAAATGCCGGACGGAATAAGCATCGTCCGGCAAGGAAGGTATAGAGATATTTTAGACAGTAAGATTTTTGTGGCAAGGGCTTCGGAAAGGCGAATAATCTAATAGAACGAAACCCTTGCGCTGAAAGTAATTAGTTGAAAAGAACTTTGAAACTGCCGGGCAACACCAGGCGTCAACCCTATTAACAGCCTCTAAAATTTTTTACCCTTTAAATTACAGTGCAATTCTACGAGCCGATTCTGAAGAAATTCTGAATTTTCCTCTAACATTACCCGATATCTTTTTTCCAAAAATGAAGTTTTAAAAACCATCTTTTCCAAAAAGAGATCTTTTTTGACAGGCTTTGAAAAGTATCTTCAGAATCCTTGATTGATTCGGGTATTTCCATTATCGGGGATTGAAGCAACGGAATTAGCTCTTCATTACAGACTTCCTCGAAGTCCTCCCAATATAGTTGTGTCCGAAGTGTTTTGGTCACAGGCATAGGTTGTTGTTTTAATCTGGAGAATAATTCTTGAACGCTGCCATAAAGATTGATGAGAAGGATTACTCATCTAATTTTCAACATTCAAAGTATCTGGCTCTTCTAAGTCATCTACTGGAAGAGAATCTTCTTCTGTCAATTCTTCTTCATACAAACGCTCTTCATCCAGGTTTTCAGTATCGTCATATATTCCCTCTTCTTCCTTATTAGAATTGGAATTTGAACAAGCAGTAAAGAAACATCCAAGTGCAAGTATCAGGAGGATTACACTGGCTTTTTTCATATTTAATTTGGTAGATAACTTCACGTTCACAATTATGAACATAAACTTTAAAAAAGGGGGATCAATCAAATTCATGAGTGATTCCCCTAATGGAAGAATAATAAAAACCCTTTTAAAAAGCGGCCAGACATTAACATCTGGCCACCTTTTACAAAACGCTATTTCGCATTAGCAGCGCTCTTATTGTTTTTGTTGTTCAAGTTTTCAAGTGTTAGTCTGTGAATGTTCCTTCCAAAGGCAAGAACACTCAAACACGATGTAAATAAGGCTGTCGGTTCTTTTACCGATCAGCCATACTCCAATCGCATCCATCTTATCGCTCCCTTTTTAGGGAAACAAGAACTTTTTAGGGAAACAAAAATTTTGGGGCAAAGCTATTGGAGCATTCTGAAGAAATTCTGAATAATAAAGCCTGAGAAAAATATTTTTTCCTAATCCATATTTCTTCAAAATTTATTCAGAATTGGCGCCGTTCTTTGCTCCGCATTATTTGAAAATGGCTCTCAAGAATAAGCTCTTGATTTGTCTACATAAAGATGTAGTGTTAACCCAGGCAGGTGGGTTAGCACTTTTTTATTGAATGAAAGAAATTATCGGGAATTCGAGGTCGGGTTAAAGATTGCACCTCCAACATTAGTTTTCTCGCAAATCTGATTATCCATCAGTTTTGAATGCAATGTTTTCCTGACCTCGAATTCCATTAGCATTAGCATCCCATGAATTTTAAACACCTATTAATTCTAATACTTTTTCCGACAGTTGGAAAAAGCAAAACGCAAATGAATATCTGTGAATTCACAGTAACTGAGTCGCATCATGAGGTCACTTGTCCTGGAGGGAGTGACGGAAGCATTGATCTTTTTGTTGAAGGTGAAGGCACCTTTACTTTCTCCTGGCTAGACCCTTTTGGAAGTGCAATTGCCAATCTTTCGGGATCAATTTCAGATTTATTAGCTGGAAATTATCGTGTTACCGTTTCAGATTCCCTTGGCTGTGAAGTCATTCTCGATATTGAAATCAAAGATGGAGAAGATTTACTTCCCCCTGTACTAACTTGTCCAAACAATCAAATGATCAACCTTGCTCCAGGAGCTTGTGAGGCGGTTGCTTCTCTTCAGATTGTGGCTTTTGACGATTGTGTGGAACCTATCATCATTCAGACGGACACTTCTGGTTTGGTTTCAGGAGATGCATTTCCGATTGGAACAACTACCCTGAGTTACGATGTAAAAGACAGCGTTCATACAGTTAGTTGTTCTTTTCAGATAACAGTAGTTGAATATGAATCACCCATCGGAAGTGTCCTTTCCTGTGCGGGTCCTTTGAATGTTTCAGTAGATATAAACTGTGCGGGAGATTTTGGAGCCAATGCTTTTCTAAGTGGAAATCATTATGGCTGTTACGATGATTTTGAACTTGAATACACCAATCACAAGGGAGATGTAATTACACAAGCTGATTTCCATGAATATATTGAAAAAACAATTTTTGTGCAGGTGATAGATCCCGAATCCGGGAATTCCTGCTATACAACACTCTCACTTTTTGACAATCTGAAGCCGATTATTACATGTTCTGACACGCTACTCTTTTCTTGTGCTACAAGCATCAACGAAGTACATCCCTCTATCATTGGCTATCCTGATGTATATGAAAACTGTGGAAATTATACCTTGGAATACTTTGATCTAATAACCGATTTAAGTTGCAATAGCCCAATTATGGGCAATCAGTTCAGTAAAGTTTTGCATCGTACCTGGACGGCAGTGGACGAATACGAAAATGTAGCCACACCCTGCCACCAGGTATTTTTATTTGAAAGACAAACCATTACCGATGTTGTTTTTCCTCTCAATTTGACGGACCAGCCCGGAGCTTTGCCTTCTTTGGAATGTGGCAATTCAGATGATTCGCCACTTTATACAGGTACACCAATGATTGACAGCCTCCCCATTTATCCAAATCCACAAGCCTGCGATTTCAGTATTGACTATTCAGATTTTGTCATTGATGCCTGTGGGACTGGTTATAATATTTTACGTACCTGGACGGTGCATGACGATTGTCAGGATATTATTCAAAGCCATATTCAGATTATTCGGGTAAAAGACAAAACGCCCCCTGAAATTGATTGTCCGCCTCAATGGTCTGCCAGCACCAATGTTGGAGATTGTACAGCTTTATTGTTCATTCCGCAGCCATTGGTTACAGATAACTGTTCCAACTTCATCCTCCAGGTACAAAGTTCAGCAGGCATCGTTTCAGGCAATCTTTTGTATGATGCACCATTGGGAAACCATATACTAACTTATACTGCAATGGACGAATGTGGCAATTCCTCTACTTGCAAAACAAGTTTGGTCATTCATGACGGATTATCTCCTACGGTTCTGTGCAAACACTCCAAAGCTGTTTCTTTGACTTCTGATGGAAAAGCTACTGTCAATGCCAAAACGTTTGATAATGGCAGCTATGATGATTGTATTCCTTCCAGTGCTTTGACATTTGAAATAAGAAGGCTAGAAGATGCTTGTGAATTGGATGGGACAAATTGGAATAGCACCGTGAAATTTTGCTGTGCAGATGCCGGTACAACTGTACCTGTCGAAATTAAAGTAATTGACTACTTTGGGAATTTTAATATTTGTGGATCGATTGTGCATCTTTCTGACCCCACCTCCCCTTCTCTAACCTGCCCCACAGATATTGAGGTAGCATGTAGTTTTGATTATTCAGATTTGAGTGTTTTTGGAACAGTTGTAAATGATGCCGTCCTCCAAAATTCCATCCTTATCAATGGTGATTTAGCAGGAATAGATGGGCTGGCAATGGATAATTGTGGTGTAGCAATTGAAAACATTGATAATCAATTCGATATCAATGATTGCGGTATCGGAACAATTCTTCGACATTTCGAAGCTACTGACCCTTCTGGAAATGCAAAAAGCTGTACACAGGAAATTCAAATCGTCAACAACAGTCCTTTTTTTATCAATACCAATAATTTCAATGATCCAAATGACGATGCCATTTTGCCACCGCATCTTAGCCTAAGTGGTTGTAATGTAACTACAGACCCCAGTGCAACTGGAGAGCCAATTCTTCTCGGCAAAGGTTGTGATCTTGCCACTTATACCTTTCAAGATGAAATCATCAACCTGCCAGGAAATGCCTGGCAAATCAGACGAAAATGGATCATTATAGATTTTTGCAATTATCAAAATGGACAAGGTTCCTGGAATTACTTCCAATACATCACTGTCCAGAATTTTGATTTGCTACCTCCTCAAATAGAAGGGCTTACAGAAATCGTGAAATTCTGTTCTACAGATCCTGATTGTGGTCCAGGACCTGTCAGTTTTTCACTGGATGCAACAGACAATTGTACAAATTCTGATGAATTGAATTGGGAATACAACATTGACCTGTTCAATGATGGCACGAATGATATTTCCGGAAATTCCAATACTATTTTTGGGGAGCTTCCTGTTGGTATCCATCGTAGTTTCTGGAAAGTCATTGATGAATTCGGTAACGAATCAGAAGCGGCTCAGTTTCTTTTAGTTGAAGACTGCCTTTCCCCTGTCCTTCACTGCGCCGATACTATCCAACTATCTTTAAATGAAGACCTTTTTGTGAGTGTTTTTGCAGAAGAATTGGACTATGGAAATATTTTTGACAATTGTGCTGCTTTTGAAGATTTAGCTTTTTTGCTAAGCCCTTACAACCCAGATTATGCCTTGGATTATCCCCCAGCCGGAGCTACTGATTATTTGCTGTTTGCCTGCCCAGATGCCCATTACCCAATCACCCTTTGGGTAAAAGATGAAAACCACAATTGGGGGCATTGCCACTTTGAGCTACATGTTTTTGACAATCTGAATAATTGCAGTGGTCCCAGTCCCTCTATTTCTATTGCGGGGAATATCCGAACTGAGGATTATCAGTTTATTCAAAACGTAGAAGTGAATGTAAATACAGTCAATCCATTTACGACAACCTTCGATGGCAACTATGCTTTTTACAATCTACCCTTTGGTGGAGATTACTCAGTTGTTCCTGCAAAAAATACAGAACCACTCAATGGCGTGACAACCTTTGATTTGGTCTTGATTCAAAAACACATCCTGGGTACAAAATTGCTGGAATCACCTTATAAAATGATTGCCGCAGACATCAACAACTCAGGAAGCATCACTACGTTGGATCTTTTAGAAATGCGGAAATTGATTTTGTTTTTAGTCCCAAATTTCCCAAACAACAGCTCCTGGAGATTCATTGATGCAGATTTTGAATTTCCAAATGCAGACAATCCTTTTGAAACCGCATTTCCTGAATACAAAAGCTTTAATAACCTTCCCAACAGTGAGATCGTGAACTTTATTGGCGTCAAAGTAGGTGATGTGAATGGTAGTGCCAATCCAAATGATTTGACCCAAACGGATGACAGAAACCTTAGACAGAACATCCCCTTTCGTATTGAAAACCAATCTTTTGAGAAAAACGAGTTGGTGGTAGCAACTATCAAAAAAGAGACTTTTCATCCTTTAGAAGGTTTTCAGTTTTCTCTAAAATTTGATGCTGATATATTGGAATATCAAAATACGATAAGTAAAACGCTTCCAGGCTGGAGTTCATCGCATATCAATGAAACGATTGCTGAAAATGGTTATTTACATTTTAGTTGGAATCAAAATGATGCGACTAAGGCTGAAGATTTGTTGCAAATTGTTTTTAAGGCAAAAGCAAATGGGACGATAGTCGATGTGCTTGAAATTTCCAATGAATTCCTGCAAGCAGAAGCCTATGTTGAAAATGAAATAAATAATGTTGAGATTATTTTTGAAGAAAAAGTGAACAGATCATCTTCTATTATCAGTCTTCCCAATACACCTAATCCTTTTTATGACAAAACAGTTATTCAATTTTTCCTGTCAGCATCAGGTCTTGTTCATTTTGAGCTTTTCAATGCGGAAGGTCATTTGATAAAAATAAAAAGTCGTGAATTTTCGGATGGTTGGCAAGTTATAGAAA
Organism: Saprospiraceae bacterium; assembly: GCA_041941305.1. Lineage (GTDB taxonomy): Bacteria > Bacteroidota > Bacteroidia > Chitinophagales > Saprospiraceae > JANSWP01. Next base: position 212,488 of record JBGTQJ010000006.1, on the reverse strand, counting down.
TTCAAAGTAGTGATTTACCAAATGAAGGAATTTACTTTTATACCTTGAAAAGTCAAACAGGAGTTACAAGCGGTAAAATTGCTTTTTTCCAATAGAGATTTTGAAATTATTTTGTATTAAAAAAGGGCACTGAATTGATTTTCAGTGCCCTTAAAAATCCCGTTAAAACTAAATTTATCATTTCTCTTCTTATTCCTCTATTTCTTTACTCAACAAGTCCCCCTCTTCATTAAAAACCAAATAAACGGTATAACTTTCGGTAGCAAATGAGACATCATATCGAACCTCATCTGGTCGCTCGGTCATTGTGATATTGTTGTAGTAATCTACGGCTTCTTCAATGTTTTCAGAAATGTACAAAGCTATAAAATCTGGCATTTGCTCTACTTCCATTGAAGTGCTGGTTTCCAACCATTTTCCAGTGGAATCAAAAGTTGCTTCTGAATAATTGCCATCATTTTCAAAATAAGCAATGTAGTCGTTTTCAAATTTATCCCAATTAATATCTGTAGCATTAGGATAAAGGTTTTGAAAAGTAGTCATTACATTCTTAGGAACATCAATAAGAATGTTCGCAGTAGTAGTTTGCACGGCTAAGAATGTCATTAGCGCAATGCAAGAAAATACAGTTCTCATTTTTCAATGAACAATTGTAAATTGATTTGGTGAATAAATACCGGCTGCTGGCACTTTTGCGAGCCTCCGATGAGGAAAATTAAATCATATTAGTATCAAGACCCAAAAAAGGGTTGTGTGTACTATCTGTTAAATCTTCTTCCTCTGAAATTTCATAACTGAAATTTTGCTCAACATTTTCAGTTGTATGCCATTTTTGTCGCATCAACCGAATCCATGCTTTCCATCGCATATTGGGCCTTTTTTAAATTTTATTTCAAATATAAATAATTGATTTCCAAGTTTGGCAGCACAAAATTATTGGCTGATTCTGAAGAAATTCTGAATGAAAAATATTTTTTTAAAAAAAATCACCAAGTCTGATTTATTCAAAATTTCTTCAGATTTACCTTGTTCTTTTGCAATAATATTTCTTAAAAAAGGAGTGAATATCATTTTGTTTTTCAAATTCTTTTCCCTTTCAAAATGATATGACTCAGCAAGAAGCTATTAAAACTTGGCTCGAAATGAATCTATTTAGAGCCTAAAATTTAAGTTTTCAAACAAATAAAAAATCATGTTACACAAAGAAAAACCTAAAAAGAAAAAGGAATTTCGGAAAGAAACAAGTGGAAAGCCTAAACGCCGACTTAAAGAACAAAAAGTAAAATATCGCCATACTCAGGCATGGCTGGAAGATTATTAAAATCTAGCATTACTGTTACTAGTCAACTTTTTGATTATGTTATTTAAATCCAGGTGATGCCTCTAGGGGCATCCCTTTTTTCGTTCAGTCAAAATAAAAAATGATTCATCCGGATACGCGAATTCAATACATCAATGATGAAGTTGGTTATGGTATATTTGCTACTCAATTTATTCCCAAAGGCACCATCGTTTATGTAAAAGATTGCCTTGAAATTGAAGTCAAGCCAAAGGAATATGAAAGACATAGCCCTCAGATGAAGGAAATCATTGAAAAATACTCCTATATAGACGAAAGAGGAATCCGAGTCCTCAGTTGGGACTTGGCAAAGTATGTCAATCATTGTTGTGATGCCAACACGCTTAGTACGAGTTACAATTTTGATATTGCCATAAGAGATATTCAGAAAGGTGAAGAAATGACCTGTGAGTATGGGGTATTAAATGTTGAACACAACATGACCTTGATGTGCAACCGCAAGGACTGCCGAGGAATGTTACAAACTTCTGATTTTGATTTTCATTATCCTCATTGGGACGAAAAAGTGAAAAGCGCACTGGTACATTTTCAGGAGGTAGAACAATTTTTATTGCCTTTTGTAGAACTTGCCAATATTGGAGAAGTGTTGGGCTTTTTAAAAGGTGATCTACCATACAAATCAGTTTATAGCTTGAAAAATCACTCCCTGGCAGTAGTTTCCTGAACATTATTGCAGTTTACAAAAAAAAAGCCGCTCCCGCATCCAAAGTCGGAAGAGGCAATGATACCTTATTTATCAAACTAATCGTTTCCTTTTGATGTGTTCAAGTGTTTATGTGTTCGTGTGTTCATGTTAGTGTTGAACCTGAACACACAAACACCTGAACACATTTCAATTCTGAATCACAACTTTTTCAATCATTATTTGCCCATTCACTCGTATCGAAAACAAATAAATTCCTTTTGGTAGGTCGTTCGTTTGAATGGTCATTTCAATGGAAAAAATTCGCTCCGTCTGAACCAAAACACCCATAGAATTAAATACTTCCAAATTGGCTTCTTCAAAATCTGTTTCCGGGAAAGAAAGGGTCACTTCGCCGTTCTGAACCGGATTTGGAGTGATTTTCAGACTTGACAAATTTTGAAAATTTGTCAAGTCTACGCTCACGATATCCGAGTACTCAAACCCGCCGTCGTAATCCATTTGTTTTAGCCGATAATAATTCACCCCATGCGCAGGATTTTCATGAAGGAAGGAATAAAATTGCTTTTCAAAAGAAGTGCCTTCACCCAACACAAATCCTATTTTCTCCCAACTGCGAACTGCCGACTGCGAACTACCAACCTGCTCCTTTAGGGCTGCCCACTGAACCTCAAAGCCTTCATTATTGGTTTCCGAAGCCGTCTCCCAAGTCAAAAGCGCGCCCTTTGATTGACGAATACCTCTAAACCGAATAATTTCAACGGGAACCACCACCCCTTCCCCCGTCGAGTTGGGCGAGCGAATAAATTCCAAATCGCCGTTGGTGGCTTCATAATAACAAATTGCCGGATTGCCGTTCACTATTGCAAGAGAGGTGTATTGTCCGCTCTCATCTGTGCTTACCAGCGTTTGGGGGGTATTCCAGGAACTGCCGTTGGCATCGGCGGCGCGGACATATTTCAAATCGCCATTGCCGCTGTCATAATAACTAATCGCGGGATTGCCGTCCACCACTACCAGCGAGGTGTATCGGCCGACGTTACCCGAAGCATCTACGGTTATCGGTGTGCCCCATGAACTGCCCGTCGAATTGGTGGCGCGAACATATTTCAAATTGATGTTCGATTGGTCAAAATAACTAATCGCGGGATTGCCGTTCACTACCGCGAGGGAAGTGTGTTGACCGACCAAACCTGAAGATTCCACCGTCACAGGCGTGCCCCATGAACTGCCGTTGGCATCTGTGGCACGAACATATTTCAAATCACTGTTTGTCTTATCGTAGTAGCTAATCGCAGGATTACCGCTCACCACTTCAAGGGAAGTGTATTCTCCGACATCATCTGTGCCATCTACTGTTACGGCGGAACTCCATGAACTGCCGTTGATATTGGAAGCGCGAACATACTTCAAATCAAAATTGGTATTTTCACGATAGCTAATCGCGGGATTGCCATTCACCACTTCAAGGGAGGTATAATAACCGGTATTATTAACAAAATCAACGTCAACCGGCGTACCCCATGAACTGCCGGTGGCATCTGTGGCACGAACATATTTCAAGCCTTTAAAATTAAAGTCACGATAACTAATCGCGGGATTGCCATTCACCACCGCAAGGGAAGTGTAAATCCCCTGGAGTCCTGTTGCAATGGTCACAGGCGAACCCCATGTACTTCCTGAAGCATCCGTTGCACGCACATATCTTAAATGACCACTACTGCCATAATGATAACTAATAGCAGGATTGCCATCCACTATTGCCATAGAGGTATGAGAGCCGGTAAAGTTTGGTTCGTCCACCGTAATGACGGAAGTGCCCCATTGAGCAAACGTCATTATTTGAATTTGAAAGAAAAATAAGGTCGCGAGTATTATTTTTTTCATAATGGGTAATTTTTTTGAAATGAAAAACTCGACGACAAGGTAGGCGGGCAGTAGGCACGATTTGCGACCAAAAGGGAACGATTTGCGGCGTTTTGAAAGGATCGGGAATGATTTGCGGCAGGCTTGGGGCGGTTTGCGACATGGACTATAAATACTCTGAGGGTAATCTCCCAAATCGCTTATGAAAATTGCGGGAAAAGACTTTTACATTGCCGTAACCTACTCCAAAAGCGACTTCACTGACGGTATTTTTTTTGCGGTTTTCCAACCATTGGCGCGCTTCAGTGAGGCGCATTTCGGTGATGTATTGGCGAGGGCTGAGGCCACAAAGTTGTTTGAGGCGACGCTCCAAATTGCGTTTGCTCATCGCAAATTGGTCGGCGAGGTCGGTGATTTCGAGGTTTTCGTTTTCGAGATTTTGGCGAACAAAATGCTCGATTGCTTCCAACCATTCGGCATCAGCTTCCGAAATTTGAGGGGCATCGGCGGCGGTTGTGTCTTCCTGAAATTGAATTCGATTTTGATAGTTTTGCAGCAAATTTTCTATCCGAATCAACAACTCTGCTTCTTCAAATGGTTTTAATAAATAATCATCCACCCCAATGCGCAATGCGCGCAATTTGTCTTGCATATCTGCCCGCGCGGTCAACATAATGACGGGCAAATGTCGCCACGCATCATTATTTTTGAGTTTTTTCAACAATTGAAAGCCATCCATTTCGGGCATCATGATGTCGGAGATGATTATAGACGGGATTTCTGCGCAGCCCCCTAACCCCCTAAAGGGGGAACCGCTTCCCACTTCGGAGCTTGGGGGCGGAAGTTCCCCCTTTAGGGGGTTAGGGGGCTGCGCTGCATTAAGCACCTCCCAGGCCACTTTACCGTTTTCGGCAGTCAGGACTTCGTATTTTTCTTCTAAAATGGTTTGAAGGTATTCACGGAGGCTGTGATTGTCTTCGACGATTAAGACGGTTGACGGCAGACGGTTGAGGGTGGACGGCGATTCGGTGGATTCAGAAGTTTGCACAGGTACTATTTCTGCCTCACCATCAACCGTCAACCGTTCACCCTCAACCGCCCCCAACACCTCTTTTTTCGGGAATTCAAAAACAAAACGGCTGCCTTTTTCCAAATCACTTTCGGCGAAAATTCGACCTGACATCAGTTCCGCAAATTCGCGACAAATCGCCAGTCCAATTCCCGTGCCGCCTTCCGTCGGAGAATCGGGTTGTGTCGATTGATAAAACCGATTAAAAATATTCGGCAAATCATCAGGATGGATGCCTCGCCCCGTATCTTCAATTTCAATGCGGATGCTGTGCGCCAAATCGGTTACTAAGGCCTTTACCTTTCCACCTTTGGGCGTAAACTTCAGGGCATTTGACAAAAAATTATTGAAAATGGTTTCCAGTTTCGAAGCATCCAATTCCAGTTTCAAATATTTGGGCAATTGATATTCAAACAGCAACTGAATGCCCTGCCTTTCGGCATGAGATTCGAAGGTGGCGACAAGTCTTTTCACGAGCGGATAAAAAGTGATATGCGTTTCGTTCAATTCCATTTTGCCCGCATCCATTTTTGAAAGGTCGAGGATGTTGCCTACGAGTTTGAGCAAATCCTGACCACTTTGCTGGGCTTTTTTCAGGAGTGTAAAGTTGCGGTTGTCCAGTTTCCCAGAATTTAAAACAGAACTTACAGGTCCGAGCATTAAGGTAAGTGGCGTTCGCAATTCGTGGGACACATTGGCAAAAAAACGCGATTTCACCTCATCCAAATGGCGCAATTCTTCTGCCTGTGCACGTATGGTGGCTGTTTGTTTTTGGACTTCTTTATGTAAAAAATGATGCCTGCGCCGCATTTCAAGTGTTCGCCAACGGTAAATTCCTAAAATTAAACCCAAAAGCAAAAAAGCGACTCCAACAATAAACCAGGTCTGCAAATAATAGGGTTTGAGTACCCGAATCGGAATGACAAGATCTTCTGATAGCCATTGCCCATCTGCTGTTTGGCCCCTAATTTTCAATAAATGCTCTCCATAAGGCAATTGACTAAAACGCAAGCTGCGTTCCTTTTGAAACTGCCATTTGTCCAAAACGCCTTCTATCTGCCAGGCATACTGAATTCGAGGGGTTTGTTCGTAAGAAAGCACTGCAAATTCGAGATTAAAAAAGCGGTCGGCAGGATGGAGGACAATTTCATTGGATACCAGTAAGTCTGTTGTCCGGTTGCGCAAGCGATTGGTTTCGCCATCAAATTGTTGAAAGGTAGTTATCGACAATTGAGGTGGTTTGGAGGAAATCAGCTCCACTCTTTGGAAATCATCGGGATGAAACATAGTTACGCCATTCAACCCTCCAAGATAAATGGTGCCATCTTCTGCTTGCCAATGAGAAGTTCGGTTGAATTCTCTATGGGTAACGCCATATTTTTCCAGCCATGTTTTGACCGCAAAAGTATTTTTATCAAACTGAATGATGCCATTATTGCTACTCATCCAAAGCTGCTCATGATTGTCTTCATAAACAGCGTAAATCACATTGTTGGAAAGTCCTTCTGCAATGGTAAATTGCTTCCAGTTAGATTTATTTTGAGCAGGAGCATTGGAAAAATGATCCCAGCGAATCAACCCTGCCCCACCCGTAGCAAGCCAAAAGACCCCGGCTTCATCTTCATGAAAATGTTGAATATTGTCTGTAGGCAAATAAAATTCATCTTTCCCACCAGACCAGTAACGAGCGGTGATGCCTTCTTCCAAATCGAGCAGATAAAAGCCCCGGTTTGAACAAAGCCAGACGCGACCTTTTTTGTCGGTTTGGATATTTAAGATAAGTCCTTCTCGTAGCTCGGTAAATTCATTATATTGACTAAAAATGGAAATTTTGGAGGCATTTTCCTCTAAAAAAGCGATACTACCAGCAGGGTTATTGACTTTTTGTGAACTTTCGCCAACAAGCCAAACCCGCCCATTGCGATCTTCAAAATAATCCCAAAAATCTGTTCCCGATGTCCATTGTCCAATTACCTGAAAAGCATTCGGGTCAAAAACAGTCAGTTGGTTCATTATATTCAGCAAAAGCTTTCCATCTGCTGTTTTTCCAATCGCGCGGAAGCCCCAGCCTTCCATTGTTGCATTAGTTGGAAATTTTATATCGCTGACAAGTCCAGATTTTAAGTTGACTGCCTTTAGTCCCAAGCCTTCTGCATTGGCGTAGAGGGTCTCTCCTATACTTATCAATCCACGGGTAGCTATGGCCACAGAATCATTATCATCCTTTAATTGAAGGTATTGCTCAAATAATTTTGGCGTAAGGGTGATAAAATAAAGCCCATAATTGGATCCAATGATATATTGATAGGGGCCGTTTTTCAGGACAGCACGGACATTTTTATCCAGCAATTGTTTTGTTAATAATTTCTTTGATTTCCTGGAAACTAAATACCCTCTGATCCAAAAAGCATCTAAGTTTTCATCGTAAAAATAACCGTAAGGAAGGCTCTTGACTTCAAGTTCATGCAGGTCTGGGATACCCAGGTCCTTTAAGTCAATGGTATCTACCATTCCATTTTTTTGGACAAAGAAAAATTTAGACAAATCTCCGACATCGTAGAACAGGAAGTTGTGGTGAAATTGAGCAGTTCTGTTTATTTTGAATTTATCCATTGCTTCAAACTGCCTTAATACTTTTCCGGAAGGATTCAGTTCTAAAACTTTTACATCATTTGCCAAACACCAAATAGTGCCTTTCTCACCCACAGCAATAGGTTCTAAAATATCAAATTGAGGGAAGTTAAAAACACGAAACTGCCTCGTGGAATCAAAAATAATTAGTCTGCCTGGATTCACTGCACCGAAGTACAGATTGCCACCAGCATCATGGATAACACGCCATGTGAGTTCCGAAGGTGCAAATTTGAGGCTATCTCCAAACATTTCCTCAAAGGTGTGTATGGTTTGTTTCTCAGGATGAAACAAATCAATTTTCCCCGCTACTAATCCTTTTTGGGATCTTAACAACCACAACCAGCCTGCTGCATCCTGCTTAATGGTTCTATAATGGTCGTTGTATTTATGATGTGCGTCAACAGTCCCAAACCGCCGAAATTCATAGCCGTCGTAACGTTGTAATCCTTCCGGCGTACTCAACCATAAAAAGCCCTGCCGATCTTGAAAAACTGCAACCACTTCTCGATGCTCAAGCCCCGCATTTACCCCATAATGCTGTATATCAACGATATATTGCTGCCCCAAAAGTGCAAAGGAAAAATACAGAAATAAAAAATTCAGAAGCCATACTCGCATACCTATGCCTATATTTGATTAGAGTGTGTTTAAATTTCTCTTTCCTGTGCCACAGGCATCCCTGTGGGAAAACCAACATCTTATGAACCTGACTGCAAATTGCCTTAATCATTTATCCCGATAAATTCTTTCGACAATTAATTGTCAGAACCATAAGCTTTTGATTTTTCCCGAAGGGATGCCTTTGGCACAGTTCATAAAATTTTTAAATATACTCTTAAGCTTAAGACATTGAGCAAATTTAGAAACTGAAAACTAAAAGTTCAAAACTATACATTTACCAAATGCTTCTCACTTCAATTATTATAGTCCTGCTGACTCTATTTTTTATTCGTTATCTGGAGTACCAAGAAGCAGGATGGATAAAAAAAGTATTAGACTGGTTTCCTGCCATTTTATTTGCCTATGTCATTCCGGCAGCCATTACTCATGCTTTTCAACTTGATTTATCAAAAGTGGTATTGCACAACTGGAGCAAGGAACTCATCATTCCCCTTGCCATCTTGCTGGTAATGAGTGCTCTTTCCTTTCGACAATTGAAAATCATCGGCTTTCGCCCAATTTTCGTTTTCGTTTTTGGCTCATTTATCATTGCCATTTCACCGCCACTACTCCTCTTGGGTAGCACTTTTTTTTCAGATTCCCTGCATCAAATTATCATTCAGGAAGGCTATTGGAAAGGATTGACAACTATTGTGGGTAGCTGGATTGGAGGTAGCACCAGTCAATTGGTTTTAAAAGAAGTAGCAGAATGCCCAGACGGCTTGTTTTTAGCAATTTTGGTACTGGACAACATTCTGGTCAATATATGGACAATTTTGATGTTTCAAATGATTAAACGCAGCGACCAAATCAATACCTTTTTGGGAATTGAAGACACCATTGAGGATTTTGTTCCAGATGAAATTGAGATAAATGTGAATGCTCTGGGCTCCGTAGTTATCACTGTTGGCTCTTGCATTTTGGTATTACTAGCCTGTACTTTTTTGGTAGAAAATTTTCTATGGAAAATAGTTATCTTGTCTTTTGCAGGCTTGATTTTGGGCAATTTCATAAAAGTCTGGAATCACAGTCTGGTATTGAAAGCAGGCGGTATTCTCATTTTGCTCATTATGGCTATTCTGGGCTTGAAGCTCAATTTCAATAGCTTTTCTATCCCCTTACCCATTGTAGGTTTTGTAATCGTCTGGCTCGTTTTGCATTACCTCTTTATGATTTTGGCTGCCAAATGGCTACGCCTTCACAGTGCCTGGGTGCCAATCGCCAGTATGGCAAATCTTGGCGGCATTTCGACTGCTCCGGCTGTAACTGCGGCTTACAATGAAGAATGGATGCCTCATGCCATTGTCTTAGCCATATTGAGTATGGTGACTGGAACGGCATGGGGATTATTGACGATATTTCTGTTCCAGCAAATGCTTTAATTTTTTTCTAGAAGCCCCAAATGAATTATCCTCCCCCCATGCATATTCACAGGATTCGTACTTTTCCCAATGACAATGCCATCTTCGGGAGCATGATATTCTTTTAAAATTTCTCCAAAAGGATTTCGCAAAATACCAATCAAATCTCCTTTTTGGATTGGTTGAGTTAATTCTACTGGAATTTCAAGGAGCCCGCCTTCATTAACATATATCCAATAAGATTTTTGGCAATGAACTGGTTGGTTTTCAAATTTATGAATAGGCTGGTTCATCATCTCTAACCAACTCATCAAATTCTCCATACCTGCAATGCCACGCCTTATCATTTCTGGTTGATAGACTTGTGGATTGCCATATTCTACAGTGATGGTGGGAATGCCTTTGAGCATGGCTTCTGCGCGCAGTGTCCGCAGCATGGGTATCGCATCGCCAGTTGATGGAATGCCTTTGCTGTTTAGAATGATGTCACAGTCTTGCAAATTTGCCATTTGAGCAATGGTATCATTGCGCATATCTGCTCTGACATAAAGCGAATTCACGCGCCCAAAGCTTGCTGTATGCATGTCCACGAAATAGTCAAAATGACGTACAATCTTGTCAAAAATGCGAAAGACATACTGCTGGCTACGATTGCCAAATTCCTTGCCTGGAAAGTTGCGGTTCAAATCCTCTTCATCTACATATCTTCTTCGGTCGCGGTCAATGCTCACCACATTCAAGCCTGGGATACCGACTAGCGTCCCTCTTAATGTTTTTGGATCAATTTCCTCAAACAAATTTTGAATAATTGGGATGCCATTCAATTCATTGCCATGAATAGCCGCAGCTATTCCAAGAACTGGTCCATCTTCCATCCCTCTTGCTACTAAAACGGGCACTAGAACTGGCTGAGACATACCTGTTGAAATAATATGCAACCAGTATTTGGAAACTTCACCCTTTGGGGCATTTTCAATAGTTAATTCTGAAATAACGGGAATATTTGTTTGGGCTATCATTTGAAGCTGAAAGATAGAAAAACTAATGATTAGGATAATCGAAAGAATAATGCAATTAAATTGTTTGGATCTCATCAAAGATTGGTTTATTACTCAAGATATGAACTTCAAGGGAACTAGGAAATGAAGTTGTCTAAATTAAAAATAGCATGAAGAATATTTCATCTTCATACTATTAAAATTTGAGAACTTGGATTAGCATTTTTGACATAAATTAAGTGCCTTTACAAAACTAATAAAACATCTCCCTTTAATATTTCTCTTCGACCATCCACAATTTCAATTTCCGCGAACCATACAAATACGCCTTGACTTAATGGGGTATTTCTATAGGTACCATCCCATCCAAATTGTGGGTCATTGGGTAAAAAATCAGAAAATTCAAAAACTGGTTCTCCCCATCGGTCAAAGCCAGAAAAAGAATGAATTTTGGCAATTTGCTGTTCATTTCCATAAATCATAAATACATCGTTGATGCCATCATTATTTGGAGAAAACACATTAGGTACGTATATATTGGCTTCTTTAGGTATGTTGATGGTTATCGAACCGCTGACTTCACAGCCTTCATTCGTTCGAATGACTACCCCATAGATTGTATTTTGATATGGCGAAATTTGAGGAAGAAGGCAATCTGTACAACTCAATCCATTGGAAGGACTCCAAATAATCGACTCAATTTCTGCTTCTGGAAAATTTATAAAAGCCTCTATTTGATAGGATTCACCCAATTGCAAAGTTACCTCTGACTCCATATCTAAAATGGGGTCTATCCCTTCTGAGATTTGTACAGTTTCGGCATATTCACAATCATTATCATCTTTAATAACTACTAAATAGTCTCCAGATGAAACATCATTAATTTGTGTTTCAGTAGAAAAATTATTGCCACCATCAAAGGAAAATTTATACGGAGGAGTACCCTCCGTTACGGAAACAATATTAATTTGCCCCAAACCATCAACACAAAATGGCTCCATGGAATCTAAATCTGCTACAGGTAAGTTTTCAAAAATAGAAACATCAGTTTCGGCGGTACACCCATTTTCAAGATTGGTTACGTTTACTGTGTAATTTCCGACTCCTTGCACAAGTGGCATCTCTGTATATTGACCTGCTAGAATAACACCATCAGATGAAGCCCAGTTGTATTTCAAGTTTTCACTACTTGCTTCTACATTCGATAACAAAAAGGCTTCTTTAGTCTCGCAATTGATCCCGTCGGGAGTAGTTGCCACCACGATGGGTAGCTCTCTATCTGCCTCTACTTTAATGGAAGCAGTATTCGTGCATCCATTATAATTGTTGATAATTTCTAAATTGTATTCTCCAACTGCTGACACTATTGGTATAAGCGAATTACCACCACTTTGAATAATACCTTCTTGAGTTGTCCAATTATATGAAAAGGAAGCGCCATTACTGGAACTTTCTGCATTGAGAGTGATTTCCTGGATTTCACAGGTCAACAAGCCTTCAGCAACTATTTCAATTTGAGGAATTTCAAAATTCTCATATACAAAAACCTGGTCAGTGGCAGTACAACCATTTTCTATATTCGTGACCAAAATTTCATAATTGCCTCCAGAATTAATATTTGGATACAAAGTATTTTCACCCTCTAAAATGTTTCCATCCAATGTTGACCAATAATAAGTCATATTATTTCCACCTGTCGAAAGTCCTCCGTATAGCGTAGTTTCAGTTTGCGAACAATTGATGAATTGATTGGCGCCTGCATCGGCAACAGGAAGCGCAATGTCTTGATTGACAGTCACTTCCGATTCTGTCATACATCCATTATCTAAATCAGTAACAATTACAGCGTAAGTGCCTGCTGCATCCACATCGATTGATTCGGTATTTTGTCCTGAAAGAATATTTCCATTTGTTGTTGTCCAAAAATAGCTAAGCTCATTAGTACTCATGTCTTTACAGACAAGCTGAATTTCCTCTACTGAACAGGTCAATAATGCTGGTTCTTCTAATCCAATGATAGGAGGTGCCATATTTTCCTCAATCAAAATTGTGGCTTCACCAGAGCAGCCATTTTGAACATTTAAAATCGTCAATTGATAATTTCCTGAGGCATTGACCAATGGCGTTAAGGTTTGATTTCCAGAAAGGATATTTCCGTCATTGGTATTCCACTCCAATAAAAAGTCAGTTCCAAAATCAGACCCTGTCGCGTCAATATTAATAATAGAATCTGTACAAGTTAAGAGATTTGGATTTTGGACAATAATGTTTGGCAAATCTATATTTTCCTCAATAAGTACTTCATCTAAATTGGTACATCCATTGATGAGATTTGTAACTGTCAAGGTATAGATTCCATATACTTCAATCATTGGATTTAGAGTATTAACACCAGATTGAATAGCTCCGTTTTGAGTACTCCAAAAATAACTAACGGGTATATTAGAAGGAATTTCGCCTGTCAGTTCTAAAGTCGGATTATCACAAGTTAAAACTCCTCCTAAACCTGCGTCAACACTAGGTTGTTCGAGATTTTGAATCACTTCCACTTCTAAAGAATCTGAACATCCATTGCTATTATTTGTCAATGTAAGAAGATAATTCCCAGGCTGATTTATAGTTGGAAGTAATGAGGTCACACCAGTTAAAATATTGCCATTAGAAGTCTGCCAATTAACCTGAAAGTCGGATTCTTCGCCAGATGCCGAGGCATCCAGCATTAAAGATTCAACTATACAAGTCAAAGTATCAGGTTGAGTAATTTTGAGAAGAGGCGGAGCAAAATCCTCATTAATCAGGATATGCTCCACATTTGAACAGCCATTCTTCTCATTGACCAATGTCAATGTATAAATTCCAGCCTGATTGACTTCAGGCATTAATTCATTCTCAAATGAAAGAATATTGCCATCTACAGTTTCCCAAGATATAAGCAAGCTATCTCCTGAATCAGAATTAGAAGCATCAATGACAATACTTTGCATAAAACAAGTCAAAAAGTTCAGAGGGGCAATTTCAATTTTTGGCACATTGACATCTTGAAAAATCAATACTGTATCCTGTGTTGCACAGCCATTAGACTGATTTAGCACGGAAAGAAAATATTGTCCATCAGTTGCAATAGAAGGATTAATTTCACTAGAAATGGTATCTCCTTGTTCATTCATCCAATAATATTCAAATTCATCTCCAGTACTAGATTGACTTCCATCTACCAGAACACTAGGTTCAGTGCATAGAATGGTCAAGTCTATTCCAGCATTTGCGATAGGTTGAAGGGTATCTTGAAATATGAAAACCGTTTTTTCAGTTGAGCAACCATTTTGCTCATTTAATACTTGAAGTTGATATTCCCCTGGGCGATTGACTTCTATGAACGCATTATTTGGATTGGAAAGAATGTTTCCATCAGTCGTTTGCCAATGGTAAAAAAAGTCAGAAGCCTGTCCTAAATTTTGAGTTTCAATAAAAACGGAGGGCTTCCAACAATTTATAGTGTCAGAAACAAGGATGTGCACATTTGGGACTGTAACATCCTGACTGACAACTATTTGGGTAGTACTTTCACAGTTATTTGATGTGTCAACTATGGTTAATTGATAATTTCCAGGTGAATTGATGTTTGGCGTTAGTGTTGTCTCACCTGAGATTATGTTTCCATTATAGGTTGACCAAATTATCTGAAATTCACTACCTGAATCCGAATTGGTCGCATCCAAAAAGATAGATTGAACATCACAGGATAGTGTATCAGCGAGTGCAATTTCAATCTTTGGCAAGGTTGTATCCTGAGCGATATTTACCGTATCCATAGCGGTGCAAAGACTATTAATATCCGTTACAACCAAAATATATTCTCCGGGTAGCTCAACCAATGGATTTAAGGTATTGGTCGCTAATATTTGACCATTTTCATCTTGCCATAAATAATTGTATTCATTGCCGATATTGGAAAGGCTTCCATTCAATTCAATATTTTCAGAATTGCAATTCAGGATTTCATCTACTCCTGCATCAGCAATTGGAACAGCATGATTTGATTCAACGGAAATAGTATCTGAAGTGATGCAGTCATTTTCCAAATCGGTGATGGAAAGGATATAGTCGCCTGGTTCATTAACTTCTGTCAAAAGTTTATCTTGGCTGCCTGTGATATTTCCATTTTGGGTTGTCCAAAATATGTCAACATTGTTCAAATTGCTGGTAGTCTCTCCTTCCAAGAGAATCGCATCATTTTCACAATTCAATATATCCACATCCAGAAAATTCAATTCGGGAAAGGTGGTATTTACTTCCACTGTAATACTTTGACTTGCGGAACAATTGCTTAAAAGATTGGTAATCGTCAATGTATAAATTCCAGGGGCATTGACAGTAGGAGATAAAGAGTTTTGACCATTTTCAAAATTGCCATCCAGGGTTTGCCATTCAAAAATAAAATCACTTCCATTGTCTGAATTGGTTCCATCTATAAGAATAATTTCTTCAGTACAAGAAATTTGATTAGGAGGCAGAATGCTAACCTCTGGCAAATCCAAAGCCTGCTGAACAATTACCTCATCTTCGGCTGTACAACCATTATTGTTATTGATTATCAATAAATTATAAACACCATCCTGATCGACAGTAGGATTAAGGGAACTTTCACCAAATACAATATTTCCGTCCGGAGTTGTCCAATTGATTTCATAGTTAAATCCATTGCTTGAATTGGTTCCATCTAAGGTGAGTTGATTGCCACTGTCACAATCAATCAGCTGATCATTGCCTGCGGAAGCAATTGGCGGCATTGTATCTTGGATAATGAGTACAGAAGCCCAATTTGAGCAACCATTTAACCAATCATTCACAAAAATGGAGTAAGTACCTGGTGCATTTACCGTTGGAGTTAAGGTATTTTCTCCACTGACAATGCCAGGCCCTGACCATTGAAAGCTCGAAGTTGGATTCCCAGAACCCATTCCATATAATGGAACTTCCTTCATCAAACAGTCCAAGTGGATTGGTGCGGAAATCATGGCGGGTGGAGGTGTTGTACTTTCATTGACAAAAATCATTTCAGAAGCAGTACAACCATTCTCCGAATTGAGAATATTCAGGGTATAAAAACCTCCTGCATTCACAGTTGGATTTTGGGATGTCCAGCCATTGACAATGCCACTTCCTGACCAATTGTACGAAAAGTTTGTTCCTGAAGAAGACCCTGAACCATCCAATGTGATTATTGGAGTAAAACAATTAATTTCATCGGCAGGAAGAATGGAAATAGAAGGTTGGGTTACATCTTCCAAAATAGTTACACTCTCTTCGGTTGTACATCCATTGCCATTATTCGTAACAATTAATTGATACAATCCAGGTTGATTGACCGTTGGATTCAAAGTGTTTCCGCCAGAGACAATATTCCCATCAGTGGTTGACCAGTTGAAGGCAAAATTACTTCCCCCAGAAGCATTTCCATTAATATTGATGGATTGATTATTACAATTTAGAAGGTCAGGAGGTGTTATGTTCAGGGTTGGAGAGGTTGTATCTTCAATAACGGTTAAAGAAGCTGTATTCGTGCAGCCATTATCATTATCAGTAACTTGAATTGTATAAGTACCCGGCGCATCAATAGTCGGCATTAAACTATTTTGCCCACTGACAATATTTCCATTGCTAGTTGACCAATTATAGCTACTAATAGCATTACCTGAACCCGTAGCATTTAGGATTAAAATATTCGTAATACAATCTAATTGTCCTGTATTTTGAATAGTTGCAGTAGGTAGAGTTGTATTTTCTTGCACTTGAACATTTTGAGTGCTAGAACAACCATTCTCTGAATTGGTAATTGTTAAGGTATAAATTCCTCCTTCATCAACTGTTGGAGTTAAGGTATTAGCACCACTTATGATATTGCCGCCCGTCCAGTTAATAGTTAGATTTGACCCAGAGTCTGAACCACTAGCATCTATCACAATGGTAGTGGTATTACAATCAATTTGTTGTGGAGGCTGAATTTCAATATTTGGATAAGCTATATTTTCTTCTACGGTAACAGATGCTTCTGCCGTACAACTATTTTGACCATTCACTATGACTGAATAAGTCCCTGGTGCATCCACAGTGATAATTGGTGTTCCATTTCCGTTAACAATAGAGGGACCTGTCCAATTGAATTGTAGCAGATTTAGTGGAATAGACCCAGAGGCATTGATAATAGTTGTTGTGGAATTACAATCCAAATCACCAGGGTCTAAAATATTGATGATGGGAGGTGTTACATCTTCTGTTACAGTGATGGAAGTCATATCAGAACAAGTAGTCCCATTTTGAGTATAAAAAACCTCCAAAAAGTAAGTACCTACATCTTCTACCGTAATCGTTGGAGAGGTAAAAGAGCCAGAAATTATTCCATCAGAAGTTGTCCAATTGTAAGTAACCCCAGCTGGAGAAGAACTACTGCCATCTAAAATCAAGCTAGAAGCAACACAATTTAGCATATTGTCTCCATCAATAGTGGCTGTTACATCCAAGATCGATAAGTTCAAAATAACGCTACTATCACATCCCATTTCTGTTAAAAGGTGATGATTATAAGTTCCGGCTGAGCAGTAAGAGGTAGAGCCCACAGTGAAGCAACTTCCTTCACAAATCGTTTCATTTAAAGTTTCTTCGCCTTCTGGATAAACCAAGATAGTAATACATGAATTATTATTGTTAGAGAGGCACTCATTTTCGACTGTTACACATAATTCAGCAGTTCCATAGCCATTATCCCAAGTTATTTCTACGTTTTCTGAACCATCTGAATCCAAAGTACCTATGGTAGGTGCCAAAGTCCAGGTATATTGAGAAGCTCCAGAACTAGTACTAATTGAATAGTTGGAAATATCATTTTCGCATATTGTAATAGGACCCGAAATGCTTCCTGGAGGGTCAGGAGGCATTCCAATTGTGGAACCAGTTATCACATTGATGGTATAGTCACAAATGTCACCAGCACATCCATCTAAAACCATCCAATAAATATTTCCAATAATGTAGTTATCGGATTGCATCAAGAATGCATCTCCTGAGCCAGCACAGTCACATTGGACATCCATAATTGGTCCATTACAACCATCATAAATACCTGCCTGCAATCCGTGGTCTTGTAAATAACAATTTTGAGGAATCACTTCAATAGTAATCGACGTGGAACCTGCTATAAATGCTATCCACTCATCATTGTTTAAAGAATGAATAGGATCACAACCTGGAAAAGGTTGATTTCCAGTATCATTGGGAAGCGTATTACAATACCCATTTAAGTTGGCACATAAAATTGGGGCTGCAGCACAAGAAGAATTGGCCGGCCAAGGATAATTTGGAGGCGGACATTGGGCTTGCAGTTCAGCATAGAATGGCAGGCCTATGCAAGTCACGCATAGAAGAAGGACTATAATTTTCATTAATTGTGTATTAGCCTATTATTTTTAAAGCTTCACTTCGGGTGAGTCATTTGAAGGCTTTTGGGTGCTTATTTGTTTAGTAAAAGTAGTCGGTAGGCAATTTCTATTCAAAAACAATTTTTTGTGTCAGTCAATAAAAAGTCATAATTATTTAGGATTATTTCAACGACATAACAATAGCACATAATTCATAATCACCTAAATATCTACTATTCAAATCATCTTCTTATTAAAACAATTTTAATGAGAAATCAAGATTTTATAGTCAAAAATGATTTTATCCCTTGTAACTATCTCTATGAAATATTTTGATGTCGGATAATTCAGCCTCATTGTTATAAGAGACTGTTTTGAAAGACATCAACTTGTCCTTTAGAACTGTAATACTTATAGATTCAGTGAAAATTTCAGGTTCAGTTAAGAGTATATTTAAAATTTATTTTGAGGTGACTGGAATTTCTGTTTGGGCTATCATTTGAATATGGATAAATGAAAAGCTCAAAACTAGTATTGTTTTTGAAAAGAAAGAAAAATGGTCAACAAACTTCATATTTTCTTAAAATTTCTTCGTTTAGTTCCTTCCAAGTTATTTTTTGCGCAAAGGTGGCAAGAAATTCCTGGGAAGCCTTGTTTAGTTTGGAGTTTAAGAGAATTGAGAATTTGAGAGTGTGAACATAGGTATTTTCTCAAATTCTCAAATTCTCAAATTCTATGGTACTGGCTGCGCCAAGTTAGGAATCATCAATAATAAATCTAGTAGCCTCTTCTTCGATGCTTTACATGAGTGATAATCAAGCCAATGCATTCTCCAACCCACTATCAATTGTATAAAGCAATGAAGTCTCAAAAGCCTCCGATTGCTGCCTGATTTTCTTCATGTCAATTGCATCTGCAGGCAAGGTCAAAATATTTAAATCCGCATGAGGCATATCCTCAATAGCTTGTGCTAAATCCGCTTTTACATACTGAATCTGAGTATCTTTAGGCATTCTGGAAAGCGTCATGAGTTTTTTCATAAAGGCTTGAGCAGACACCTTTTCACTACCGGGATTTTTACTGTCCTTCATGATAGCTATGATATTTAACTTTGCTTTCCAGTTTCGCTTTAGAAGGTAAGCTGTCAGTAATCCTAAGTTGAACTCTTCTACTGTAAATTTCAAATCCCGATTGATTTTTCGAATGTCGATCCAAAGATTGATGGTTTTTTCCAAGCCCAAACCAACTTTTCTATAAGGCACAAAAAGATAAGCTCCAAAGCCGTATTCTTTGGCTTTTTCTAAAAACAGCGACATGTCTTTGTCTTTATCCGTTTCGTCAGTAAGACTAAGAAATAAAGTATTGGGTGTAAAGAAAGATGCTTTCAGGCTCTGCATGGAAGTCAGTACACCAGTTTGATAGTCCACCTTTTCGACCATCGCAGAATTTGCAGAAATAGCTTGTTCCATAAAGTAATCGCATAATTCTGGCAGGCGTTTTGTCATTTTTTTCCCTTCGCCATTTTCCGAAAAACCCAATATTTTGACAGAACCTTTTGGGCGAGCCAGATTGTATATAGTCTTATAAGAGCGCACCACATCATTTACACTTTGGGCTGGAACGAGTAGATTGGGCTGCCAGGCGCGTTCATTGGCTTCCGGTAGCTTATTGACTACTTTTGCCGACCATTCCGCCAGTGCATTGAACATACCACTTCGGGTATCCCCTTCTTTATTGTCCAAATTTTTTCGTTTGGTCAAATAGATATACATCGCCAAAACCAAACCAATAGAAATCATTCCAACAGTAGCATTGATGATAAACATCACAAAAAAGCAGCCGATAGCTCCCAGCAAAGGCACAATGATATGCACTTTCAAAGTAGGTCGAAAACTGATTTGCCCCAAACCCTGCTCCACCAAAACGACGACATTGATCATGGCATAGGTGATGAGGAAAAACATCGTCAAAAGGGGCGCTATGGCATTCAAATCCCGCATCAAAAGCGATAATATGACCACTATACAGGTAAAATAAAATGCGAATTTAGGTTCACCTCTTTTATCCACTTCAGCAATTTTTTGATTGTAAACCAAAATTTTATTTTGCCCCAATGCCTGTAAAATTCTGGGAGCGCCAACCAGTGAAGACAAGGCAGAAGAAAAGGTAGCCCCTAGTAAACCCGCCAATACCACCGGTGCAAAAAAGGACTTGTCTATCAGGATATTGTAATTTTCCAGAAGCTCCTGGGGGGTCGCCAAAAAGGCAACCAGGATTGCCATCGCGATATAAATCACATAACTCAATCCCACAGCCGCCAAAGTCCCGATGGGAATGTTCTCTCTAGGATTTTCCAAATCTCCCGACATATTGGCTCCTGCCATGATGCCCGTCACTGCAGGAAAGTAAACCGCAAAAACGATCCAGAAATTGGCTCCACTAAAATTATCTTCCACCGAGCCTTTGTAATCTCCAAACATTTGAATTTCGGTATTGATGGGATTATTGATAAACCCCATTCCAATAGAAATCAGCGATAAAGCAATGATTGCCAAAACCAAATATTGAATTTTAAAGGCAAAATCGGTACTGATATTCGCTATGATGAAAATGAAGATAAAAGTGCCTAAATCCACTAAGAGGGCAGGATGCTCTGGAAAAATCCACATCCAGCCTTCTCTAAAGCCAAATACATACATGGCCACGGCAAATGCTTGTGCTATGTACAAGGGTATGCCAATAGCACCACCTGCCTCCAGGCCAAGAGACTGCGAAATAATGGAAAATGCCCCTCCAGCCTTGATCCGAATATTCGTCACAATCGAAGACATGGATAATGCCGTAAAAAAGGTAATGGCGGTCGCCAAGGTAATAATTCCAATGGCACCCAACACACCTGCATTCCCCACAACCCAGGGTCCACGCAGGTACATGATCACGCCCAGGATGGTTAAAACGGTTGGTGTGAAGACCCCTTGGAAAGTACCGAACTTGATGGGCGCATGTGCTTTTTTCCTGGGTTTGGATATTGTGCTTGTTTCAGAAACGTCCCTTGCAGCAATGGGAATATCCGTTAAAGTAGTATTTTTTATTTTCATTACCTGTTTCAGTTTTGAAAAGCATTTTTAAAAGGACAAGGAAATGGCAATTGGTCACATTGTCATTCCTGGAATGTGTTTTAAAAAAGCCTTCATTGACAATTTGCCCTGACCCCAACCTACCGAAGCCAGTACCATAGAATGTGAGAGAGTGAGAATGAAAGAACAGATCTGATAGTATTGTTAGGAGGCAACTCTGAGTTGACTACTAACTTGAATAAGAATTTTCCAATGCTCACTCTCTCAAAAATTATTACGATTTCAGAAGTTTCATGCCACGTTTGCGTAAGATTTAATTTAGAACTGAGGGGTGGACATCGTCCAAAAATTTAGCAAAACGCCAAATCTCCTTTAAAAAATTAAAATTTTGCTGCGCGTAACATCAGTTATCAGAGAACTAAATCAAGAAATTTGTCAAAGAACCAAAAAAAGCATTACGTGAGAAATATTAAATGATTCAAAATCAATAAAAATATACCCTTTTATCTTTTTGAATTCTTACGAGAATTGTTTTTTTTTGATATAACAAAACTACACCCATTGAGATATTACCGCCTGATTATTATAATCTTCTTTTTAAACTCATTGTGGAACTTTCTTTTTTCACAACAACATCTCTTTGAAGTAAAGCCTTTTACAACAGACGACGGACTCGCCAATTTATATACTACCGCCATTTTTCAGGATAGCAAGGGTTTTATTTGGATAGG
The DNA here is from genome assembly GCA_041941305.1 of Saprospiraceae bacterium. Taxonomy (GTDB): domain Bacteria; phylum Bacteroidota; class Bacteroidia; order Chitinophagales; family Saprospiraceae; genus JANSWP01. The sequence continues at coordinate 190,674 of JBGTQJ010000006.1, read as the reverse complement.
CACCAAACACGGGCTCAATCGCTATGACGGCTATCATTTTAAACTGTATAACAGGGAGAACAACGGATTGAATATTGGAACATCAGTTTCCAAGTTTACTGTTTTGGCAGAAGATACAGAAGGCAATATTTGGGTACAAATTCGAAATCAAAACGAATCCGGGTTTGATATTTTTTCACCCCTAACCGAAAAGGCCGTCCCGCTTGAAAATTATTTTGAAGGCAAACTACCTTTTCAGCCAGATGATTTATGGAGTCTGTGCCCTGACAGGTCAAGAAATATTATTTACCTCATTACGAAGCAAGGAACAATATTTCGGTATCAAAATAATCAATTCGGAAAGGTTGCAGAGACTTCGCCTGAAATTATACATACCAAAGTGGATAAACAAGGGCATTTTTGATGGACGGACGGATTTCAGATTACGGAACTCGATAAAGAGGGAAAGGTGTTGAGCAAACAGGAATTACCTTTTCAGATTAAACATTTTTCCGATTCAAAGGAGAACTCGATTTGGATGGAGACAAATGATAACAAGATTTGGGTTTTAGACCTGAATTCATCTAAACTGACACCCTTTTTCTTTTATAGGAACAACCAAAAAATCAAAAATGTACAAAAAAGCGTTTCACTGCAAACCGGATGGTGGTATGTTTTTTATGACCAAACCCTGTGCCTGTTTAATGAAAAAGGAGAGTGGATGATTGAAATTGTGTCGGAAATCAAAAATGCGTTCGCGAACTATCATGTAGAGTTGGAGGAGTCGGTTTGGCTGGCAACTTCAAACGGCTTGATAAAAATCAATATCAAAGAAAATTTCTTTAAGCTAATCCATGACAATGCTGAATTCACCGATTTCAGAGGCATCACGGAAGATGAATCGGGCAATATTTATTTTATCAACAATGACGTGTACAAGTGGAATCCCCTCACAGATGTATTAACTCAAATTCCCAATTTCAAGGGTGCTTATGATATTGTTTACAAGGACAGCATTTTGTGGACAAGTGTGTATGCCTTTGGAAAACCGGTGTTGGGGCATGGAATGGATTTAAGAACCCGTCAAAAATTGAATTATTCGGGTTCAACGGGGAAATATGCTTATTCGATTCTGGAAACCGATACTGAAGACAGATATTTGGTCGGTCATTTAGGAGGGCTGAGTTATTTGGAATTGAAAAAGCAAATCATCACTCCTTTTGAACGATACAATGAGTTTGAAGAACTAAAGTCACTAGACATCTATCACTTACACAAAAGTCGGTCGGGGATTTGGTTGGCGACCAGCGGCGGCATTTTCAGAATGACCGAACGAGAGGGCATTTTGCAAAGATTTGATAAAGCCTCCGGACAACTGCCTTTTGACTATATCCGTCATATTTATGAAGATGAATCGGGCGTTTTTTGGTTGGCTTCGCTGGGCAGCGGGCTGATTCGCTGGGAAGCGGAAAAAAGCGACTTTTCCACTTTCAAAAGCAGACAATTCACCATTCGTGACGGACTTTCCAACGATCACCTCTATGCTGTATATGAAGACAACCATGACCGCTTTTGGATTTCGAGCGACAAAGGATTGATGAAGATGGACAAGCATACTTTTGAAGTACAGACTTATACGACGGAGGACGGCTTGCCCCATAATGAATTCAATACCACCTCACATTACAAAGCTTCTGACGGTTCGCTTTATTTTGGTGGTTTGGGTGGTTTGATAACTTTTCATCCAGATGATATCCCTTTGGATACAGAATATGATAAGCCGATAGTCTTTACCAATTGCCGATTGCTCAGGGGAAGGGATGCCGACTTGACCGATTTGACGAAATCAGTCTTGGAATCCCAGGAATTGGTCATTGAGCCTAATGATAAGTTTTTTGAAATAGAATTTGCGCTGTTGGATTTTGACAACACTGAAAATCACCGTTATGCCTATCAAATTGAAGGCTATGATGAAAATTGGCGAACCATCGAGGAGAACTTCCTGCGCATCAATCAATTGCCTTACGGCGATTATACCTTAAATGTAAAAGGTCAAAACATTAAAAAAGGCTGGTCAAATCAGGAATTGGTATTAAAAATTCGAGTCCTCAAGCCCTCTTATTTGCAATCGTGGTTTTTGATTTCGTCATTTTTAATTTTGGTGATTTTGGTTTTTGCCTTAATAAAGAGGCGGGAAATCAATCTGAAAAAAGACCGTGAACGGCTGGAAAAGGAGGTCAAAAAAAGAACTCAAACCATCCGACAACAAACCGAGGAATTGAAAGCATTGGACAAAGCCAAAACCCGATTTTTTTCCAACATCACCCACGAGTTTCGAACGCCCCTGACGTTAATTATCGGACCTTTGGAACAAGTCATCGAAAATCAACCGCCCCCCAAAATTTTTAAAAGAAGAATGAACGGCGTTTTGAATAATGCCAAACATCTTTTGAATTTGATTAATCAAATGTTGGATTTGTCCAAACTCGAAAGCGGTCGAATGAGTACAGAGGTGACCAAAGGCGACATTGTAAATTATTCCCGCGAATTAGCCGCACGATTCGAACCGATGATTGAAAAGAAAGGATTGCGCTTTCGATTTGTATCGAATATGGAGACTTGGGAAACGCATTTTGATAAAGACAAGTGGGATAAAATTATCTATAATCTTTTGTCCAATGCGCTAAAGTTTACTCCAAAAGACAAGATCATTCAAATGAGCCTGATGAAAACGGTTCACAAAGACCGCGAAACCATTCGATTAGATGTCAAAGACACAGGCTTGGGCATTAAAAAGGAGCAATTGGACAAAATTTTCAATCGCTTTTTTCAGGAGGATGATTCTTCAAAAAGAACGCAAGGCGGTACGGGCATCGGACTGGCATTGGTCAAAGAATTGGTCGAATTGCAAGGCGGCGAAATTCGGGTATCGAGTCGAGTGAATCATGGGACGACTTTCGAAATTTATTTGCCAGTTTTGAATTATGAAAAGGTGAAAATTTTGCAAGCATTGGAAGTGCCTGAATTTTCCATTCCCACTTCTGTGATTGAAAAAACTTCTGAACCGACTCCTGTTCCAAAATTGGAAAAAGAAGGCAAATTAGAATTGCTCATCATTGAAGACAATGAAGAAATTCGGGAATACATTCAATATTGTCTGGATACCTCAAAATACAATATCACGGAAGCCGTGAATGGCGAAGAGGGTGTTTTAAAAGGATTGGCAACCATACCTGATTTGATTATTTCGGATGTGATGATGCCTCGAAAAAACGGCTTTGAGGTGGTCGAAGAAGTTAGAAGAAATCTGGCTACTTCTCATGTTCCGATTATTCTTTTGACGGCAAAAGCCTCTATGGAAAGTCGTTTGGAAGGCTTAAACAGAGGCGCGGATGCCTATTTGACCAAACCTTTTAGTCCGCAGGAATTGGCCTTACGAATTGAAAAATTGATTGAAGTCCGACAATTGCTTCAACAACGTTATCAGAGTAATTCTTCAATCCACTTACCAATAAATAGTGGAGAAACTTACCAAAAAGAGGATAAATTTATCACCGAATTGAAAGCATATATCCTCAAAAATATTGACCAACCCAATTTAACAGGAGATGCCATCGGTCGCCAATTTGGAATGAGTCGAGTACATTTATATCGAAAACTGAAAGCATTGACAAATTCATCTGTGACGGAGTTTGTCAAAAAAAATCGATTAGAAAGGGCAAGAGAATTGATTTTGGAAGGGGAGTTGAATATTTCCGAGATTACTTACAAAACGGGTTTTTCTTCAGTGAGCTATTTTTCGAGGACTTTTAAAAAGGAGTTTGGAGTCACGCCGTCGGAATTGTAACAGAGAGTACAATATTGGTAACATTTGTGAAAACATTAATTTGTAATTTGGCTCAACTTTGCATCGTTGAAGGGGCTGTTCTTTAAATCCAAGCAAAAATTGTCTCTGTATAAGAAGCTGTTAAAATATACATCTTGACTCATAGCTCCACATCCGCTTGGCGGCAAATTCTTCACAGAATTTGTTCTTTTAAAGGACCAAAAAAATGAGCACTTAAATCTGCTATGTACTCATTTTTTAGCCTTTTAAGGAGTATTGAAATAATAACTTCTACAAATTGGACTAGGTTATTAATTCAACGATCTCAAAAGAAAAAATGACTTCGTCAATCTTGTACTTTTAATTACCCTCTCGTTCAAAATCTTATTTTCTCCGCACTATATTTTAAAAATGCTCTTGAAGAAAACTTAAGTATGAAATATTTTTTTCACCACTGAAAAACTTCCAACTGCGGGTCGTTCATTTGATTCCCTGTGAGCTAACCGCCGAAGTCCGTTTGCGGATTAAGACTGGGTCTCAGGATACAGACCCGGCCTGTGAAAGGGCTTTTGGGGAATACTATAGATAATAAAAGCTTAGAAAATGATGATTGCCATACAAGAAAAACCCTTGACCTGTGAAATCACTCACCTCTATGACGGGGTACAGATTTCTGACCGGGAGCTCAACCGCCTGTTGGCTATTGCCGGTTGGGATGGTCATATTCCAACATTTAAAACCCCTGGCAGAGTAGCATGGGAACCAATAAGAGAAAAGGTAGTTCTTAAATCCAATCCGGATTATAGATTCCTGATTGCGAAAATGAAAGGAGTTGGAGGTTACAATCCACCCGACAAATCTGAATACAATGAGGGGATTTCGGGCAATAATGGCTATGCCCCCTTCAAGCCTACAATGGATGAGTTTAGACCTGAATTGCCCTATGAGCACATTGGTTTTACAGATAACGGAGATTACAAATTTGCTTATAGTAAGCCTGCACCATTGGGTGGCATTCTGCACGAACGAGCAGTCAGAGAGTTTAATATTGGCAAGGCAATGATGAAGGCAGGAATACCATCCATTGTTCCATTGGCTGTCATCAAGTACGACAATTCGTTTCAGTTTGAAGGCAAATCAATGGGCGCAGTTATTATGTTATCGGTTAGTGAATCGGTTTTTCGAATTTCAGAAGCCTTAACTGGTTCGCCAATTAGCCATCCTGGAAAAAACCCTGAAGCTGACAATTATTACGATAACCTACGCCAATCTTTGGGTATTCCGGGCAATCCGGAGGAGGAATCTGTTCGCATTGCTACCATTCAATGCCTTGCGGAAAAAGTGGGTCGTTTGCTTCGACAGTTTTCGGAGACTGGTATGTACCGTTATTCCAGTTCTTGGAATAATTTCCAATACAGTAAAGAAACCGGTGAATTGCAGTTTATCGATTTGGATTCTTCTCGATTTATGGCAGAAGATCAATTATCCAATTTACGTTGTGCCCAGGAGGCATTGCGAGATTTATCAACTGGGTTTTACCGCATTTTGGAGCGATTTACCTATCCTTTGGTGTTGGAAGAATATACCCTTCGACAAGTGAGAAGACAAGACCCTGTATTAAAGCTTTTAACAGCTTATTTCCACGATGTTGACCAGACAGAACTAAAATGCATTGTGGAAAAACTCTATCGCTTTTTTATACCTTATTGGTTCATTTTTAAAAAATATTCCAGACCGATGCAGGAAAATTGGAGCATTGCACGAACAGAAAGTTATAAAATGGATAGAGATTTTTTCTACGTACTTTCCATCACTTTGTTATTTCCTGTATTTCAGGCTTCTGCTCTTGGAAAACGATATCCTGTGAATATTGGTCAAGATGAATTGCTGGAAAAAGCCAGGCGTTTTTTAGGAAATCGCTACGAATATTTCCTGCACATTTTAAATAATAGACTTGTATCTACATAAAAAGTGGAGATGCTTTGTGCCTGAATTCTGAAAGGTTGGTGATTCTTGTGACCAAATAATTACCAATCTAAACAACGATTTAATAGATAATTTTATGAAAATTCTAATCATTAGCAGTAAAGGGCACTGGATTCATGGCTGGTTCACTTCAATAGCTGACCTGAATGTAGCCGTGAAAGTATTGCGGAAAGCAGGCATTGCCGTGGAGACGATTGAGGTAGAAAATAGTGTCCAATTAGAAAGAATTTTAGATTCGGTTTCATCTGATACCCTGATTTGGCCAAATGCTTACTTCGTAAAGGATGGAGCAAATGGATTGTGCTGGCTAAATGAATTCATTGAGTCACGAAACTTAGCTTTTATTGGTTCAGGTTTGCGGCCACTTCAAAAAATGTTACATAAAGATTTGTGTCAAAAGGAGTTACAGTCGTCTGGATTGCCCGTCCCAAACTTTTCAGTGATTACTCATGAGAACAGGCTTGGATTAGAAAATATTCTTTTTGAAAATAACATTGATTTTCCAGTGGTTTTAAAACCTACCTGTGAGTCTGGTAGTATTGGTGTTTGTAAAGCAGAAAATTTGGCGGAGGCAAAAATTTTTGCTACAAAAATTTTAGAAGATTTCCCCAATAGCAAGGTCATCATTGAGTCCTTTTTGCCCAGCGATGATATCACCTGTGGCTTTGTTCAGTTGGGAAATGAAGTATTATTGTTGCCTACTGCATACATTGTCAGGAGTGCTAATGGAAAAAATCACATTCTTCAACGCAAAGAACGACTTCGACATTGGGATGACGTAGATAAGATGCAACCACCCATAACAGATCCCTTGATTCTAAGGCAACTAAAAGAAAACATATTACTCATTACACAAGCACTCAATCTTAGAGGCATTACTCGTATAGACGGGCGTTTGGATGAATCAGGCATATTGAGGTTTTTTGATGTCAATGGATTACCTGCCCTGTGTTTTCCAGATGGTGTTATGGTGAAACAATGCTTTACCTGTTTTCCAAAATATCCTCAGGGTGAGGTATTCGAAGGGCTTATCCATACAATTGTTTATCAGGCCCTTTTAGAGAATAAAATGAATGTGCCACAGTCGCTCAAACGACACAATTTATTTAAAATGAAAAGCGAGATTGTTATTAAGCAGAAGGTTAATGTTAATGTTAATGCTCTGCCTATCTGTTAAGACCATAGTCAAATAGCTCTTAAAACACAAAAATTGAGAATATGAATACTTTAATACAAGAAACGCTGCAGGCTTTTCAACAAAGAAATGAGCTTAATTTTAAGGATGGGTTTTATCAGCAAAAAGATCTTTTCAATAAGACCTTGTTGAAAAGTATTCAAGACCGGATAGATGACCTCGAATACGACTTATTTCTTGATTGTAGAAAAAAGATGAACGAGGGACTAGATTTCGGCAGAGCTGGCAATTTGGAATTGGCAATAGAAGAATTCAAACCCATAGAAACCCTTATCTACCATCCGAAGCATTCTTCTTTACTCAAGCTACTTTTAGCCACATTTTACAGTTCAGGCTTGGCATATTTGCGATTAAAACAATCCAATCCGTCGGAAGCAGATGCACTCTGCCTCCGTTCACTTGCACTCAACAATTATTTAATACAGCACCATGAGATTGAAGTGTTGGAGCTTCATCGAGTTCAGCAAATTGTCAATTTGGCAAGAATAAAATGGATAATAGGACAAAGGGATGCTGCATTTGACTTGTTGTTTGCCATTATTCGGAGTTTTGAACATCGTACTGGCTTCCCTGCCTGTTACCAGTTTAATAACATGCATTGCTTGCAGGAGCAATATCCATCCGAAATCCCTACTCCTTCTCCTGTTGGAGATTATCCATTGAATCGCCAATTCAAGCACATTTTCGATACTCGGGTCAAAAGATTTGAGAAAGGACTTGAGCAAGAGGGACTAAGCGCAATGGAAAGCCTGTTTATGCTTGACTTTTCTGCTCTGTCCTTTGAGTTGATTCAAAGAGTTTTTGATGATGTTATTATTGAATTGGTCAGTTTTACCAGAGCGTTTAGTCAAAAAGAGGTTAGGGCAATTTTACAGAAATATCATTTTAAAACGATTGATGACTTAATAAACTACCGAAAATACGAAACGGCTTATTTGTTTTTAGCCATGAAAATTCATGCCCTGAATGGAGAACATACTGCTTTTCTGAAACTACTCCAATCCTTCTGTAAAAAAGCAGCCTTTCAACCTATTTGGAAAGCAGTTACTTCTGACTTTTACCACGTTTGTCAATCTTCCGGCACGATTAAAACCGATGTTGAAAAGCAGGTTTTTTATGTTATTGACCGCTAATAATTGTATTTTACAACAAAAAACAGCACGATAAAATATGAACCCAATGTATAAGGATATTTGTCTTCAAGACAACCCTCGTAAGAAATTTTCCAAATTAAATTTTCAGGAAAATATTTTAGGCTCAATTGGGAATACCCCTTTGATAAAAATGAATCAGCTCAATAAGGGACTTTTGCCAATCCTGCTTGCCAAAATGGAAATTCTCAATCCCGGCGGAAGTAGTAAAGACCGAATAGGCATAAGAATGATTGAAGCAGCAGAACAAATGGGCATTTTAAAGCCCGGTGGAACCATTGTAGAACCGACTTCAGGCAATACGGGTATAGGTTTGGCACAAGCGGCAGTTGTGAAGGGTTACAAGATTATTTTCACTATGAATGAAAAAGTTTGCCAGGAAAAGCGAAATATCCTGAGAGCCTATGGGGCTAAGTTGGTGATCTGCCCCTGTGGTGTTGCCCCTGAAGACCCTCGAAGTTATTACAGACAAGCGGAGCAGTTAACTGCCGAAATACCAAATGCTTTTTGTCCCAATCAATATGCGAATGCTCATAATCCACTTGCCCATTATGAAACAACCGCTCCCGAAATTTGGCGAGATACAGCTGGACAAATCACCCATTTTATTGCGGGAATGGGTACCGGAGGCACCATAACGGGAACTGCTCGCTATTTGAAAGAACGCAATCCAGACATTAAAATCATTGGCATTGATGCGCAGGGCTCTCTTTATCGCCACCTCTATGAGGGAAGCAATGGAAAAGCAAAAGACTACAAAATTGAAGGCATTGGGCAGGATTTTTTACCGGAGACCATTGATTTGGGCTCCATAGATGAGGTTTTGACCATCACAGACAAGGAAGCCTATCAAATGGCGAGGGCAGCGGCTCAAAAAGAAGCCTGGATGGTGGGCTCTTCAGCAGGGGCAGTCATTGCAGGAGCTTTAAAAACAGCACGCAATTTAAGTGAGGATGCAATTGTTGTCTTATTGTTACCTGATTCAGGGAAAAATTATTTGAGTACTGTTTACAATGATGTATGGATGAAAAATAACGGGTTGATTTAAACTGCGTCAATCATGGGTACAGTACTTTTTGGATAGGTAAAAATCACAATGTCCCCAAAACGGATGTAGTTCCCGGCGGAAGCCGAAGCGAATGACCAACTCAACAGGGCTTTGACTGTTTTTACGGATTTTTGGGTGGCTTCACGAATAACCGGTATCCTGATTTGGCAGAAGATAATCGGTTTGTAGAAGCTAATTCGACCCCTGAAGATAGTCACCGGTCGGACACACATCCGGAGAAAGGCTACCATTTATCAAAAGATTTGGCGGATAAAGCATTGGAGATGTTGCGAAACCAACAGACTTCCAATCCGCACAAACCTTGGTCTATGTGGTATTGCCCGGGTGCAAATCATGCCCCACACCACTCGCCGCCGTCGTTTCTCAATGCTTTGAAACGATTATTCTTTTGATTACACACTTCCCATCCCTTTTCACATTTAAAAAATAAACCCCCGAAGGAAAATCCCTCACCAAAATCGTATATTTTGAGGGATGATTTAAGTCCCTTTCCAAAAACTTTTGACCTAATTCATTATACATTTCAAGCCTGCCTGCTTCCATATTTTCATTAAATCGAATATTCAAAATATCGGAAGTGGGATTTGGGTAAACGGTCACGAGATTTACTAAACTTTGAAAGTTTAGTAAATCTACAGAACGTACCTCCGAATACTCAAAACTTCCGTCCAAGTCCTTCATTTTCAGGCGATAATAATTAATGCCGCTTGCCCCTTTGGGGTCAAAAGGATTTTGATGTAAAAAGTCATAATTCAATTCCGAATTGGAGAAAGTCGCCGCCTGCACTTCGCCTATTTTTTTGAAGGAAAAGGCATCAGTCGAGTGTTCAATTTCGAATTTATCCGAATTGATTTCCGTCGCGGTTTTCCATTCCAATCTTACATTTTCGCCTTCTCGAAAAACGTAAAAATCAACTAATTCAATCGGCAAAACAAACTCTGTAAAAACGGCAAACGGCGATAAACTCGTAATTCCCGAACGAGAAATTGTGTAAGGATTACTTCCTGAAGCTGCTGCGCCGCCCGGCATATCCCAACTTGAAGTATAATGCGAAATCGCACAATCATTTCGGTCGAAGCCTAAGAGTTCGTCGGAGGCATTCCATTGGGCTGTTAAGGTCAAATCACTTCCGCCCGCGACCACTTCTTCGACAAACCAAGTTCGGTCAACCACATCTGTGGTCAGGGCATTGCCAGAAGTCCCGTTTTCGAGTACTTCGGGAGTAGTTCGTACGGAAAAAACATCGGTTGTTCCGTCGTTTTGGATGGTCATTGGGGTATAAGTTCCGTTGCCGACCGGGAAAGTCATTGAGGCTTCGCTACTGACTTCGCGCTTCAGACTTCCCGTGCCTGATGTTTGAAAATAATGAGCGTTTTGAAGGGTGTAATTTCCGTTTATAGTGAGACAATGGTTATTCAGTTCCAAGTTTCCATTGGTCAGGGTGACGATATTTTCAATTGTAATATTTTGATTTATCTCGGCATTATTGGAAGATTTATCAATGGTCAAATTAAAGAATTCCGTTTCGGAAGTGCCTTCTATGGATGCATTCGTTTGAGCGGCGGTTCCGGTCAGAGTGACCGTTCCGTCCTGAGCATAAAAGGATGCGTTGTTTATCCATTTGGCATCTTTTAATATAATGTTTACGTCACCCGTTACTTTGAGGTTACCGCCTGAAATTTTTAAAGTATGCTGACTAAAAAGATTCAGACCCAATGCTGAAAGAAGTATGATTGATATGAATTGTTTCATGATTGACAGTTTAAATTTAGGGTGTTTATCAAATGCGCACTTTATCGTAATTAGGCGAGTCCTCTTCGAGAAACTCGGCTTATTACGGAAACTGAAACCGACGTTTACTAAACTTTTGGAAGTTTCGTAAACGTTTAAAAAATCTAAACTCCAACCTATTGCGCTGCTTTTAAAGCCTCAATTGCCGCCTCCAATGCCTGAATTTTTGCCATTTGAACTTTGAGTTGTTCATTCTCTTTTTTCAAATCTTCAATTTGTCGTTGTTGTTCCTGAACAGCTTTCACCAAAAGCGGGGTGACTTTGCCGTGATTAACCATCCACGGGTCATTTTTGACATCATCAGAGCCTTTACTGACTGCTTCGGGATAGTGTTCGTATAACTGTTGAGCAATGAATCCCGTAATCAATTTGGTGGTATCAGACTTATAATGATAATCCACGACTTCGACACCCATTAAGTTATTCAACCCATAAGTGGTTGTCTGAATATTGGTTTTCAAACGGCGGTCAGAGGGTGTCCAAAAATCTACTGAATTGGAGGCGACTTGACGAACTGCGCCGATTTCCGTACCGTCGGGGCGAGTAAAGGAAATGAATCGATTATTGACCGTTTGCGCATCTTGACCCGCTTTGATTTGGAGTCCGTTGGCGTAAACACCGCCATTCGTATTTTCGACGATGGCGACAAAAGTCCCTGCCTGTGAAAAATTATCCACCACATGCAATTGGGCATTGGCAGTGGGTTGTCCGATGGCTACATCTGCTGTTACTTGAAGTGTTCCTGTAGTTCCTGTAATTCCTGTGGTTTCTATATTTCCTGTGGTCTCCAAATCTCCGTTTATCCGAACCAAATCGGCATCAAATTCCCCATAAATCAACGGGCTGTTGGTAGCGGTGTTATCAATGTATAAGCGATGGGAACTGGTTGCATCTCTACCCGCTTTAATCCCTATAAATACATTATTGTTCCCGGCAGCATTCAGCCCTGCTTCGAAACCCAAAAAAGTATTCCCTGTGCCAGTGTTGTTGTTTCTCCCTGCTGCTTTTCCTACAACAGTATTCTGAATTCCTGTAACAAACTGTCCACTCTGAAAGCCAATGAATGTATTTTCAAAGTTAGTAGTCATACTTGCTCCCGCGTTTTTACCGATGAAGGTGTTAGAAGTGCCTGTGGATAATGCCGTTCCCGCGTCTTCTCCGATTATTGTATTTGCGCCTATCGTTTGGAGTCGAGGCACGCCATTTCCGTTTTTATTTATCCTTAACACCTCATCGCCGCTAATATCAAATCTAATTATATCCTCGTCCGCACTTTCCTCTACCTGAATTTTGGTGTCATTGTCGGCATCTGTCACAGCATTTGTGAAAGGGGTTAAATCCACCGAACCGCCATTCGTCAAACTGAGCGTATTTGAACTCAATGAAAGCATTTGATTATCATTATCGGTTAGTGTAGTCCAACTCAAAGTACCGCTTCCGTTTGTTCTCAAAACCTGTTCGTTTGTACCGTCAGCGGTTGGAAATGTAAAGGCATTATTCAAAGTCAAAGCCCCGTTTATGAAGGTATTTCCGTTTTTTAAAATCATAAAGGCATCCGAGCGGTTGCTGCTGTTGATCCCGTTTCCGATGGTGAAGAGTCGATCCTCGGCATGATAAGATGTTGCGGAATTAGGGGTGTAATTGGTCGCAAACAGACCGCCAGTTGTTTCAAAAGCTGAGGGAGCTGTATTTTCATACCCTACTGCAGTTGAACCCAATCCGTCAGCAGTTACATTATAGCCCAAAGCCACAGCTCCGGTGTTATTGGCATTCGTTTGATAACCTAATGCCGTCGAGCCTAATCCGCCTGCATTTGAATTATAACCAATCACCACTGAGCCGGTATTGCCTGCGTTTGCCTGATAGCCCAGTGCAGTGGCGTATAGTCCGCTTGCCGATGCATTATCGCCTACCGCGACGGCTCCGATACCGGTAGATGAAGCGCTGTTTCCGAGTGCTAAAGAGAAATTTTGATTTGCCTGAACCCCATCTCCCAATGCAAAACTGTAATCTCCGGCGGCTACGGCATTTCTGCCTGCCGCAAAAGCCGCCTTTCCGTTTGCTTTGGTATCTTTTCCGAAGGCAACCGAAAAATCCCCTACGTTGGCATCGTCCCAACTGTTATCTTTTACATCTCCCGCCCGAAATGCACCTTTGGATTTGTCAAAAAAGAAACGTTGGTCGTGGTCAGAATTGCCGACATCGCCCAATTGTGGCGAGCCGAATACGAAATCATCCGTCATAACATTTACGACTGCGGTATTGGGTTTGATTAAATTATTGGCGTTGTCACGCTCAAAAACAGAGGTAATTAATTCGAGCCAATTGCTGCCGTCGAAAAACCAAAAACTGTTTGTGTCGTTGTCAAAAACCAAAAGTCCTTTGGCGGGGGAGACGATATTTGTCCGTTGCATCGTCGTCATTCGCGGAATGAGGATTCCTTTATTTGTACTTTTGATGTCTAAAATGGAAGATGCGTCAGGGTTGCTGCCGTCGGTATTAATGGCAACTTGACTTTGTGCCAAATGACTGAGGACTAAAAAAAATATTAGCGCATAAATCGGACTGAATTTGTTTTTCATTTCAGGTTTATTTCTTTTAATTAATTCAAGGGGTCGCAAGTAGACCGATTTTTGGGACATAAAAAAGAAATGAAGCCCGGACTTCCGCCGACTTGATAAAGTGAGGAAAGTTTGTTGTCCGACTTTATAAAATCGGCAAAGAGAGATGACACCCACTGATAAAAAGGTAGGTTAGCGCATGGTTTAGCCCACCGATTCATCGGTGATATTATTCAAATTATCTAGATTTTCACCCGATAAAGCACATTATGACTTCGGACTTATTCACATTGCGGGCATCGTTGGAAATGAGTGTCGTTTTGCTGTGTTTTTTCAGCATTCTTTATTTTTTACCGTCCAATCGAAAAGAGGACAGATGGCTTATTTTAATCTATTTTGTTCACCTTTGGGTGGTGTTGAGTTCCATGATAAGCGGCGACGCCTTTGAATTAATTCCTCAAACCCCGTTTTTTGTCAATCCCGCTCCGTTACTTTTATTCATCCCCTCATTTTATTTTTATACCCTTGATTTGGTCAAACCCAATACGGAAAGTTGGAGGCAAAGGTGGGTGCATTTTATTCCTTTTGTTGTGGTATATATCGCCTGGCTTTTTTTCGGGCGCGATAATCCGGTCGAAAAATTTATAAATCTGAATGAATCAACATTTCTCGTATACTTCACCGTCCTCATGGTTGGGATTTTTCTGTTTTACGGTTATCAAATTTTGAAATTAATCTCCCTGAATGAAAAGAAATTTAAAGATGAATATGCCAAAGACTATTGGACTTTGAATTTGCATTGGATAAAATGGATAACCTACCTCATGGTTGCCCTGCCCTTATTGAACAGCATTTTAGTGATTTCCGATAATGAAATATTGAATAAAATAAATTACATAACACTTCCCCTGACCATTTTGATAAACTTGGGGGCATTGGCTTTTTTCGCTTTTAGACAACCCGTACTTTACCGGGAGGAAATGTTGGAAGCCCAATTACAATCCGAAAATATGCCTCTTCAAAATCAAAAGACAGATAAAAACGACAATTCACCCTTTTGGGAACCTGAACAAAAATCCGATTATATTCAGACCATCGAAAAACATTTTAAAGAAGTAAAACCCTATTTGAATCCAACCATCCGAATGCCTGAATTGGCGCGTTCTTTAAATATCCCGCGTCACATTTTTTCCGCCCTGATTAATGAGCATTATCAAATGAATTTCTTCAATCTTATCAATCAACATCGTGTGGAATATGCCAAAACACTATTAAAAGATGAAGCCAACCAAAGCTACACTTTGGAAACAATTGGCGAAATGGCTGGCTTTAATTCTCGCTCCACATTTAATAAATGTTTTCGGGAAATGGCGGGTATGAGTCCCAAGGAATTTCAGCAAACGGAGCGGTAGTTTTCCAAATAATTAAGCCTGTTTATTCTGAAATGATTACCCTTTTTGTAAAATGATTACCGTCCGTTTTTAAATTCAAAAAATAAACCCCCGAAGGCAAATCGCTCACCGAAATTGTATTTTTTGAAGGATGATTCAAATCCTTTGCCAAAACCTTTTGACCTAATTCATTATACATTTCAACCCAGCCTTCTTCCACATTTTCATTAAATCGAATATTCAAAATGTCGGAAGTCGGATTTGGGTAAGCGGTCACGAGATTTACTAAACTATGAAATGAAAGTTTAGTAAATCTACGGAACGAACTTCCGAATACTCAAATCTCCCATCCAAGTCCCTCATTTTCAAACGATAATAATTAATGCCGCTTGCCCCTTTGGGGTCAAAAGAATTTTTATGTAAAAAGTCATAATTTAATTCCGAATTGGAAAAAGTTGCTGCCTGCACTTCGCCGATTTTTTTGAAAGAAATGGCATCCAAAGAATGTTCAATTTCAAAAACATCCGAATTAATTTCCGTCGGTTATTTTGAAATGATTTTGGGCTTGTATGAATATTGGATTTATTAAGAAAAGGAAAAAAATAGTTTGTTTCATTTTTTAAAAAGTGTTCTGAGTGGACTGTCGACTGCCTACTGTCATAAATTTATTCTTCGCCAATGGCAATGAAATTAAAAGGGCCGTCTCTCAATTCGCCGTTTGAATTTCGAATTTCGACCAATAAAGTAACTATTCCACTCGATAAATTCACCGAATCAATTACGGCGAAACGGTTGACATTGGTGCCGTCGTGAAAAGCGGTGACGGTAATGACGGGTCTGGTTGAAAAAATGCCCGAATTGAAGGTAACGGTATATTGCCCGGTGGCGGTTCTGGCAGTGGAGGCAATATAAGAGGAGGAAGTAACCTGAGGAGCGAGCCCTCCGCCTGCAAAAACTTTTCCGCCGACCATCAGGATTTTACGGTCATACGCAACGGGCTTGTGGTCGGAAGTGCCAAATTCAATATCACCGCTGAAATCCGAATTCCCCCCGACTGTTATATCACCGTTGAAGTCCGAATCTCCGCCGACTGTTAATTGATTGGAGGTCGGTGCGGTTCCGATACCCAATTTTCCGTCTTTTTTGAAATGAAGGACATTAATTCCGTCCACCCTGATTTTAAAATTGCCCGCTCCCGAGAAAAAAGGTTCATAGTCAAGATAACCGTTATCGGCATCATTACTGAGTTCGACATAACCAGTTGTGCCGTTCGTCAGTGAGGTTCGGGAAGTGCCGATAACCCATAAGTTGGCGGGGGAGATTGAATTTCCAACCAATATGTCTTCCGTTATTTCCATTTCTCCGTTGATTTGAAGAAGGTTATTGTTCGGAAATTCCATCACGGGAAAACCTGCCCCGTTATCTTTAAGAATAATATGTTCGGTGCCGCCGATATCGAATCTGAGAATATCCTCATCCGCGCTTTCCTCCACCTGAATTTTAGTGTCGTTGTCCGCATCCTGAATTATATTTTTGCCAATCCAGGATAAATTACCCAACCCGTCGGTTTCCAAAATCTGCCCTACCGTTCCGTCGGTTGTGGGAAAAGAAAAAGCGTTATTTATGTCCAAAGTGCCGTTGATTCGAATGAGGTCATTGTCAAATTCGCCGTAAAGAAGGGGCGTTGAAGAAGAAGAAGGTTCGATATAAAGTTTGTTGGCACCTGTTTCATTTCCGCCTGCGCCGTTTCCAATGAAAATATTATCGTTTCCGTTGTTATTCAATCCTGAATCGTTACCAATAAAAATATTGCGATTGCCGGAAGTATGATTTTGACCTGCCCGTTTTCCGATGTAAACATTTCTATTGCCGGATTGGTGGGTCTTGCCTGCGGAATGACCGATAAATGTGTTATCACTTCCTGCCGTATTTTCTTTCCCCGCAGTGAGCCCGATAAATGTGTTCGAGCGAGGTCCCAAAGGCTGGAATTGTGCGTCGCCGCCTGCATTTTCGTTGAATCGGAACAATTCATTTCCCGCAATATCTATTCTTACCATATCTTCATCCGCAATTTTTTCCACCTGAATTTTGGTGTCGTCATCTGCATCTCGAATACTATTTTTGTCAATCCAAGATAAATTACCCGACCCGTCGGTTTCCAAAATTTGCCCTGCCGTTCCGTCTGTTGTCGGAAAAGAAAAAGCGTTATTTATATCCAAAGTGCCGTTTATTCGAATCAAGTCATTGTCAAACTCTCCGTAAATTAAAGGAGCGGCGGAACCTGAATTTTCAATATATAATTTGTTAGAGCCTGTTTCATCTTGTCCTGACTGAAATCCCAAAAAAACATTGCCGCTGCCGTCATCATTGTTCCTTCCGGACTGAGCGCCGACCATCACATTATTACTTTTGTCCGAACCTGTACCTCCTACTCCCGCCAAAGAGCCAATAAAAACATTGTTTGAACCTCCCTGATTGAATTTACCCGCATTCGAGCCAATCCCAACGTTTCCGCTGCCGGTCGTGTTGCCAACCAGGGCTTTAAATCCTAAGGCCGCATTTTCCAAACCTGATACATTATCTCGCAAAATCTCATAACCCAATCCGGAATTCCTGCTGGTCGAACCTTTATTCATGGCACTGTGACCAATAATTGAGTTAAAATTACCGGTAGTATTCGAATTTAAAGCAAGAAACCCAATTCCGATATTTTCCTGCCCTGTTGTGTTATCCGTACCTGCGGATGTACCGATAAATACATTTTGGTTGTTAGTCAAATCGTCTTTCAATCCCGCATTATCCCCTAAAAAAACAGACCCACCCGTGTTCAAAATATCCAACCTTCCGCCTTCCATTACAAAATGTTCCGTACCTTCTGTGTCAAAGCGAATGACATCTTCATCCGCGCTTTCCTCCACCTGAATTTTGGTGTCCCCGTCATCATCAGCGACCGTTTTTACATTACCGCTGACCAATTCGACCCAGCCCGCAGTTTCGTTAAACCAAAAACTTTTCGTATCCGTATCGAAGACCAATAAGCCTATGGCGGGATTTGAAATGAGGGTTCGTTGGGCGGTAGTCATTCTTGGTATGAGTATCCCTTTATCCGTGCTTTTGATATCCAACATGGCGGAGGCATCGGGGTCGGAGTTGTCGGTATTGACGGCGATTTGAGCGGTCAAAGGATGGAATGAAAAAAAGCAAACGATTGCAGACAATAATAATCGGTGTAGCATTTGTTGATTATTTGAACGTTCCTAAAATTCCTTTTCTTTAAAAAATTATATCTTAGATATTACTTAGCTCATCTTGGAATGTTGTTATTCCCTTTCCAAACAAATATGTAAATATTTGAGCCTTGAGGAGTCCGTTTAAGCGTTACAAAATGTTAGCAAAGCCGATTTTAAAATGTAACTTTTATGTTATTCAGCAAATATAAATTCCTGTTATTTCTTTTTCCGGTCGCATTTTTCGGAATCATTCAAAAGGGGAATGCCACGCCAATTGACTCTATAAATGTGTGGTTGAAACAAGCTCGAATATTCGACTCGACAGGACAGTTTATCACTGTGGATACCATTCTTGTTAATAAATGCTTGAACCTTAGTCTTAAAGAAAATTACCAAAAAGGGCAAACCACCGCCGTCGGATTAAAGGGGTTGTATTATTATAAATCCGGGGATTATTTAAACTGTATCGCCCAATTTCAACAAGCTCTTGAAATGGCTCGAAGAAATCAAGACCCCCTCAATATGGTGAGGGCCTTAAATTATTTGGGAACTTCCAACATGAGGCTTGAGCGATATGAAGAAGCTGAGAAAATGCACAAAGAGGGAATTCGTTTATGTCGGAAACACGGAATTATCAGCCTCGAAATCACACACCTTCACAATCTTGGAGTGCTTTATCAGGTCATGGACAAAACGGAAGCGAGTCTGGATATTTTTCTGCAATTGTACGCCCTGAGAGACTCCATAAAAAATAAAGATACGGCCATGAAAACAGAGTCGGCTTTGGGGGTGATTTATCTGAATTTAAAACAGTTTGAAAAGGCGGCTCCGCATTTAAAAACCTATTACGAATACTCCAAAACCTTGGAATCTCGCTCAAGTGAAGTCACGGCTTCCCTCAATTTGGGGAATTATTATGCCGATATCGGAAATTTTCAAAAGGCTTATGAACTTTATCAAGACGCTTTGGAAATGGGTAAAAAACAAGATGTCCAAGACGGAACTTTTAAAATTCACAGAATTTATAACGCCTTTGCGCTCGCCCTTGAAAAAGAAAAAAAGTATGACAAAGCACTTGAATATTGGAAATTATATCAGGAAGCCAAAGATAATTTCGTGGGTTTGGAAACACAAAAACAACTGAATGAGCTGATCATCAAGCATGAAACCGCATTAAGTCAAAATGAAATAACCAGATTGTCGCAGGAAAATCAAATTCAAAAACAACGACTTACGATTACTTATTTGACCGTTGCGCTTTTGATTTTGGGAGCATTGGCAGTCATTGCCCGGTTGATTTTTGTTAATCAAAAACGAAAGGAAATCCACCGCCTCAAAATGGAAACCGCCCGAAAAGAAATTGAATTAAAAACCCGAGATGTGACCAATTTAGCTTTGGAAATCAACCGAAAACATGATTTTTCCAATAATCTATTGGAAAAATTAGAGCGCTTTAACCTCAAAATACCTTCCGACAATCAAAAAGAATGGCGACAATTCAAAAACAGCATTGAACACCATTTACAATTGGATGAAGACAAACAATTGTTTCAAAACAATATTGACCAAATCAATCATACTTTCTTTGACAAATTAAAAACTCGGTTTCCCAATCTGACCAAAGGGGATTTGGATTTGTGCAGTTTTGTACGGTTGGGACTTTCCAATAAAGAAATTGCCACCTTACGAAATATTTCCGCAGATTCGGTTCGAGTCAGTCGGCACCGATTGAAAAGAAAGTTGGGTTTAATCGGGGCGGAGGATATGACTTCTTTTTTATTAAAATTTTAATGAAAATTAAAATGATCTAATCTGTAATGATTACTCTTCTATCCAAATTACTCCCGTCCATTTTCAAACTCAAAAAATAAACCCCGGAAGGAAAACCCCTCACCGAAATCGTATTATTGGAAGAGTGATTTAAGTCGCTTTCCAAAAACTTTTGACCTAATTCATTATACATTTCAAGCCTGCCTTCTTCAATATTTTCATTAAACCGAATATTCAAAATATCGGAAGTCGGATTTGGGTAAACGGTCACGAGATTTACTAAACTATGAAAGTTTAGTAAATCTACGGATACGACCTTCTCAATCTTGGACGTACCGTCAAAATCTGTTTGACGAAGACGATAATAGAGTTGTGTATTTCCCTCGGGGAGTTGCTTATCTACAAAAGAATAAGTCAACTCCTCATAAGAAGACCCTGCACCTTTAACTTTACCGATGGGGTCATAGTTTGTACCGTTGACTGACCGCTCTATGGTGAAATAGTCATTATTGATTTCGGTTGCGGTTGCCCAGGCGAGGTTGACGGATTGGGAATTGGGGTGAGCCCGGAAGTATTTTAACTCGACGGGAAGGACAGGGGCTTGGTTGAGTTCGACAGCGCTGTAGGCAAAACGAGCGGATACCGATGCCGACCAGGACATTTCAACAGAACTTCCTGTGGCGGACTCATAACTTGCCCCTGTTTGAGAAGAACTATAGGCAGTATTAGACAATGCAGTTTGATTAGCTCCAAAAGTTACCTGTAAACCATTATTCCGTTGAACGCAATCAACAACTAAATGACCGGAAGCCGTCGGAAGTGTTAACATACCGGTAGTTCCAAACCCTCCTTGTGTGTCCGTACTCCCAATGGGATTAGAAGATTCTACTCCTGTATAAGAAGCGGCGATTGCCTGAGCTTCGTCGTAGGGTTGAGAAAATGAAACAACCAAATCCTCTTGAATAATGCTCGTACCTGAAAGTACCAAATACCATATCTCCGAATTTTGAGATACTGAAACAACAGAGGTGGCTTTTGTAAAATTTTGACTGTTAAAAGTGATGCCGGTAACCAAAGAATTATTACCGCTTGCGGTATGTGAACCCACAGAGACTACTATCAGGCGATTGTTTCCGGCGGGTACATGAAAATTAAAAATATTTATGACTGTATTATTTGCATCGCCATTATCTCTTACGTTATTTTGGTAAGTAACCTGCGCATTAAGGACACTGAAACTAAAAAGGACACTTATTAAAATAAGGCAGGGCGCGATTTGCACTTTTTCGAGTAAACGCATATTTGGAAGTGATTTTTAAAGTTGAACATAAAGTGCTGCGAGTCCTATCAACTTTAAAAATCAATTGACCCGCAGCGAGCTTTTTTTTGTTGATGAATGCAAGTAGCGGGTAAATTTTAGGAAGGAAAAGAAAACCGAGACCGGCTTTGCCTTATCTGATAAAATGATAAATTTTGTATGCCTCATTTTATAAAATGAGCAAAAAAACACGGTTTTTGCTGAGGAATTATTTAGATTGTTAAGATGGTTTAATTGTTTGATTGTTTTAAAACAATGTGCTGCCTCAACAATCAAACCCTCTTGACAGTGAAACAATCCAATGAAATTAGGCAACATAATTTTTACGGTTTCCCTTGAACTATGCATTGTCCTTTTTTGTGTATTTAGCATTATTTATTTGGGAAATTTAAGAAATGAACAGAACCGATGGTTGTTGTTTGCGTATTTTGCGATGGGATTTCCATTTTTGAACCTATTGCTCGGAGAGGAAAGATATGACTTAATTCCCTACACCCCTTTTCTTCAAAATCCGTCCGCAATTCTGTTGTTTTTTCCGGCTATCTATTTATACACATTGAAATTGGTTAAACCAAATGCACACTCAGGCAGGCGGGCTTATTTATTGTTTTCGCCTTTTGTATTGTTTTATTTCGTTTTTGTGATAATAGGTTTTAAACATCCGGACGAATTATTATTTAATGATAACCCACCTTTACACATTGTCGCATTTTTAATAGTTAATGCGCTCCATGTCATTGTGTATTTGTTTTTGACTTTCAAACTTGTTCAATATATCCAACAACATTATCAAGAGCAATTTGCCGATAATTCGCCATTCATCACTTTGAGTTGGATAAAAGTGATGATTTATATTATTGGTTTTGTTGCCTTATTGCGCATTTTCATTTCCGTCGCTCCCATCGATATTTATATAATTCGAAATATTTTTCTTACTTCTATCTTACTGGTTATCAGCATCTTAAGTTTTTATTCTTTTCAACAACCTCAACTATATTCCAATGAGCAGATATTATCTCAAAATTCTAAAGAACCTATCTCTTCCAAATTAGAAAATTCTCCCTCTGAAAACAGCCTTTCTGAACAAGAAAAAGCCCAACTTATTCAGCGATTGGAAAATGTTATTACGACACAAAAACCCTTTCTCAATCCCAAAGTCAGAATGCCCGAACTGGCAAAATCTTTAGACATTCCACGCCATATTTTTTCCAACCTCATCAACGAGCATTATCAAATGAATTTTTTCCATTTTATTAACCAATACCGTGTAGAGTATGCTCAAAATTTGCTTTCGAATAAAGAATATGAACACTATACATTAGAAGCCATTGGCGAATTATCTGGCTTTAATTCTCGCTCGACTTTTAATCGCATTTTTAAAAATGTTACGGGCAAAAGTCCGAAGGAATTTCAGCAAATGGAAGAATGATTTTCAAATTTTCTAAAATGTACTTATTCTGAAATGATTACCCTTTTTGTCAAATTTTTTGAGTCCATTTTCAAATTCAAAAAATAAACCCCCGAAGGAAAATCCTTCACTGAAATTGTATTTTTGGATGCATGATTTAAGTCGCTTTCCAAAACCTTTTGACCTAATTCATTATACATTTCAACCCAGCCTGCTTCAATATTTTCATTAAACCGAATATTCAAAATATCGGAAGTCGGATTTGGGTAAACGGTCACGAGATTTACTAAACTATGAAAGTTTAGTAAATCTACGGAACGAACTTCCGAATACTCAAAACTCCCATCCAAGTCCCTCATTTTCAGGCGATAATAATTAATGCCGCTTGCCCCTTTGGGGTCAAAAGAATTTTTATGTAAAAAGTCATAATTTAATTCCGAATCGGAGAACGTTGCTGCCTGCACTTCGCCGATTTTTTTGAAAGAAATGGCATCCAAAGAATGTTCAATTTCAAAAACATCCGAATTAATTTCCGTCGCAGTTGTCCATTCTAATTTGACATTTTCGCCTTCTCGAAAAGCATAAAAATCAACCAACTCAATTGGCAAAGCTCCGTTACTTCCGACGGCAAAAGGCGACAAACTCGTAATGCCCGACCGACTGACCGAATAGGGGGCTGAACCCGTCGCCGCACTCGGCGTATTTCCGTTCCAACCACTGCCCGTGTAATGAGAAAGATAACAGTGGGTTCGGTCAAAGCCCGTTAATTCATCGGAAGTATTCCAAGTTGCGGTGAGCGTCAAATCACTTCCGCCTGCGACCGCTTCTTCTACAAACCAGGTACGGTCAACCACATCAGAGGTCAATGCATTGCCCGAAGTCCCGTTTTCGAGGACTTCGGGGGTGCAACGAGCAGAAAAAACATCGGCTGTTCCATTATTTTGAATGGTCATTGGCGTATAAGAGGTATTGCCTACGGGGAAGGTTTTAGTGCTTCCGTTGGTGACTTCACACTTTAAACTTCCCGTGCCCGATGTTTGAAAATAATGTCCGTTTTGGAGCGTGTAATTACCGTTTAATAAGATGTCGGAATTGTTTAATTCTAATTTTCCGTTGGATAAAGTGACGGTGTTTTCGATGGTGATATTTTGATTTAATTCAGCATTGTTGGAGGTTTTATTTATAGTCAAATTATAAAAACTTGTTTCGGAAGTGCCACCAACAGAGGCATTGGTTTGAGTTGACGCACCTGTGAAATGAACTGTTCCGTCAGTGGCGGAAAATGTGCCGTTGTTGACCCATTTTGCGTCTTTTAAAATCAAATCAACATTGCCCGTGATTTTTACACTTCCGCCCGTTATTTTGAAATGATTTTGAGTAAAACAATTTAGGGAGAAAAATAAAAGGAGTATTGGAATGATTGTTTTCATGTTGTTTGTGGTTTCAATTTTTTTCTGTGATTTAAATGTGAAAGATTTTGAGTATTTGTAGGGCGCCAAAAACTCAATCTCTTCTCACACCCTTAATCCCAGGGCTGTTAAGTTCTGTTGAAAATTGCCTTCGCAGACCTCCCAACCTCCTCTCCGATTCAAAGAATCCCTTTGGGAAGGAGTCCCCTTGGGAAAAGGAGGAGAAGCCACCCTCTGAAAATCAAGTATTTACAGCGGGAGGAGTTTCCCCTTTAGGATAGCGATGCAATGTCCGGTGGACATTAAGCGCAGAAATAAGGGGTTGCGTAGGCTTCGATGAATTTCACCTTTCACTAATCCCACTTTTACTGCTCTCCAATAACAATAAAATGAAAAGGCGCATCACTTAAACTCGTTCCTGAATTATACATTTTGAGATTAATCGAGGTGGTGGAGACACTAACTATTACCGCTTTTCGAACATCACCGCCGCTTGCCTCGGTCGGGGTAATGGTGATAATCGGCTCATCAATGAAAGTGCCTGATGTGAAATTGATGGTATAATTGCCGGTTGAGTTTCTAGTGGTGCTGCTAATATAGGCAGAAGTCGTAACACCTGCTGCCAATGACCCATTCTGATTGACTTTGCCGCTGACCATGACGGTTTTTCGGTCGTAGGTGACCGGGGAGTCGTCGTTGCTGCCGATGGTGATTTCTCCGTCAATATCCACCAGGCCGTCGCCTTTTAAGGTCATCGTTTTTGTGCCCTTAATGGTGAATTCCATTTTATTGTCGGCACTTGAATTGGGGAAAGTAGGGAGGATGTTGGCAATTTGATTGGTACCTCCAAAACCATTGGTAAAGATTAGGGGGTTATTGGTATTGGAACCTTGACTTATCGTGACCGAGCTGTTTTCAATTATCATTTTTTCATGATTGCCCGCATCAATTCTGATAACGTCTTCATCGGCCACTTCTTCCACATTAATTCGGGTGTCTCCGTCTGCATCTTCTATTATGGTATTAGCAGGAAAATTGCCCGTCACTTCCAAATCACCGTTTATACGAATCAGGTCATTATCAAATTCGCCGTAAATCAAAGGGCTGTTGGAGTCAGAATTCTCAATGTAAAGTTTATTGCTGCCGTTGGAATTCATTCCCGAATAAGCGCCTAAGAATACATTGTCAGAGCCGGAGGTATTAAAGGCACCGGCACAGGTTCCGAGGAAAGTATTATCATCTCCGTTAGTGTTCAATTCTCCTGTTAATTCTCCGACATATACATTTCTGCTTCCGGTGGTATTGCGATTCCCGGAACTTTCTCCTAAAAATACGTTGGAACTGCCCGTCGTATTATCATTGCCGGAGCGCCAACCCAGAAATAAATTTAAAGAACCTGTGGTATTATTGAAACCTGATTTATACCCGATAAAGACATTTCGATTCAACGATAAATCATCCGCGAGACCACTGTCTTCCCCAATAAAAACGGACTCACCGGAACCTTTGCTCTCCAGCCGACTCCCGGTCATTGTCCATTTTTCAGAACCGCCCACATCAAATCGAATAATGTCCTCATCCGTACTTTCTTCGACTTGTATTTTTGTGTCATAATCGGCGTCCGAAAAACCTTGTGTGATTGATAAGTGCCCGTTAATTTTTAAAATATCATTATCAAATTCGCCGTAAATCAAAGGAGATGTAGAAGAGGAATTTTCAATGTATAATTTATTATCCCCACTTTCATTTTGCCCTGCTCGAAATCCTAAAAACACATTTGCCTCACCATGATTGGTTTTACCTGCCTCATATCCCACCATTACATTATTGGATTTGCTGTGCGATGAAGTTCCCTGTCCGGCAAATCTGCCCACAAACACATTGTGATTGCCTCCTTGATTAAATTCTCCTGCCCGACTGCCCAATCCTATATTTGAAGAGCCTGATGTGTTAGCTGCCAAACTTAAAACACCAAAAGCCGAATTAAACTCCCCGGTGGTATTGTTTTTCAATGAACTATATCCTACCCCTGTGTTGGAATCTCCGTTAATATTTTTTTCAAGGGCATAAGCGCCCATTCCCGTATTAAAAAAACCTGAAGTACTACTCTTCATACAGGAATAACCAAATGCTGAGTTAGAGTTGCCACCTGTATTGCTTTGAAAAGCATAAGTCCCGACGACTGTATTATCTTCCGCAGTACTCTCCGAATTTTCACCTGCCGAATTTCCTATAAAGATATTGGAATTATTATTGGGAAGTGATATTTGAGTACTGCCGTTTACATTCTCCTTCAAAACGAGTCGCTCGGTGTTTTGGATATCAAATCGAATCACATCCTCATCCGTACTTTCTTCGACTTGTATTTTTGTATCATTATCGGCATCTGAAAAGCCCTGGGTAGCAGATAAACGACCGTTGATGGTGATTAAATCATTATTGAATTCTCCATAAATGAGTGGGGTTGAAGTATTGGAATTGTCAATAAAAAGTTTGTTGCTGCCCGTTTCGTTTTCACCTGCCGTTTCTCCGATAAATACATTATTCGACCCCGTATTATTTCTACCTGCCCAAAAGCCAACGAAGACATTTCTCGACCCGGTATTCATTTCCCCTGCCTGCGAACCCAAAAAAACATTGTAAATCCCCGTCAGGTTAGCATAACCCGTTCTGTATCCCACATAAGTATTATGGCGACCTTCTGTATGTTGGTACCCTGAATACCTTCCAAAGAAAACATTATTGTTGCCCGTTGCAAGATTACTCCCCGCTTCTGTGCCGAAAATGGAATTATTGTTATTGGCGGAGCTGAGTGATAGTCCGGCATTTTTACCAAAAGCGAGGTTGGAGCCGGTTGCCTGGGTTTCAATCATGGTGTATCCATTTGCATTTTCTTTAACCGTCAAATGCTCGCTGCCGTTTACGTCAAATCTTATAATATCCTCATCCGCGCCCTCTTCCACCTGAATTTTGGTGTCCGCATCCGCATCCTGAATACTCGAAACATTACCACTCACCAATTCGACCCACGAAGTGCCGTCATAAAACCAAAAACCGTCCGTATCCGTATCGAAAACCAATAAGCCGGTCGCAGTGTTGGAAATGGCGGTTCGTTGAGCAGAAGTCATTCGCGGTATCAAAATGCCTTTATTGGTGCTTTTGATGTCGAGCATGGCGGAAGCGTCGGGGTCGGAGTTGTCGGTATTGACGGCGATTTGAGTAAATACTGTATTGGACATCGAGCCTGCGAAGCAAAAGACTAGCAATACTATGAATGGTTTCATAATTAATAGAATTTGTGAGACTTGAAAATTTGTATGGTCGGGGAAGGTTTACATTCAGGGGAAATATTTATATGGATAGCTTTTGGAGGACGTGTTTATTATTTCTAAGGCAAAAAAAGGCAATTTTGACATGCCAAATTTGAATCAGGGACGAATGCCCATTTTTTGGGGACGACTGAGCACCTTATCATTTAAATAGTTAAAACCTGCTTTCTATCTTTGACGGGAATATTTTGGCCCATGTTTAAAGTCTGGGAGTTCGTTGATTTGACATTTATCATCAAGTGGCTCCCTGTCACACGATGATTTATACATTGACAATTCATCAGTAACGGCAAATCACTTGATGAAACCCAACACCTTGATTTTTTCAAGAGCGAAAATTTTTATAAAAACAGCAGATGAGAAACCTACTTATATTATCCATATGTTTGTTACTGCCCATCATTTTTTGGAGTCAAAATGCCAATCAGTCCGACTTTGACCAGAGCATTGAACAGGTGGACAGTCTAATGAACCTTCGCCAATTTCAACAGCCCCTTGTCACTCTTCGGAGGATGTTGGACAATGACTTTGACCAATTGACAGATCATCAAAAAACGGAAATTTATTATCGCCTTCACCTCATTTATCGCGCCCCTGAATTGGATAAAATTGACAGCACGATTTATTATTTGAAAAAGGAAATTCTGCTTTTAAGTGAGGACAGTCTTTTGTGGACGCGAAATATGGCATTGGGGGATCGACTGATGCATTTGGCAAGACACCAAGAGGCAGATTCCGCTTTTCGGGCAGCCTTGAGGCGAATCGCTTTCGCTCCTTCCATTCGCGACAGCATTATGGTTTATTCCAGAATCGGATACATCGCGGGCTTGCAGGGGAATTTTGAGGAATATCTTTCCCAAATCGAGATCATTACGAATATTGCAAATGCCTCAAAGGATAAAAAAATGATGGCTTTGGCAGCATTTGAAAGGGCTAATTTTTATTGGACATCGAGAAATATGGATGGTTTTGCCGAACAATTGCCCGAATTCAAATCTGCCATTAATGCGGGCAATGACAGCGTCCAAATTTTTATTTCCTCGCAAATGTTGGGTAATTATTATTTAAGCGTATCCAACAATCTGGATTCGGCAGCATACTATTTTCAAAGAGCTGTCAATCATAGCAATGACCATTTGTTGCCCGTCGAAAAATACATCAATTTGGTTTATTTGGGCGATACACAACGACATCAGGGCAAATTGGCGGAAGCCAAAACGAATGTTCGGAAAGCCATTGAGGGTTTGAAGGCAAAAGGATTTTCTGAATCCGATAGAATGGGATTTGCCTATAATGTAATGGGTTATATTTTAGAAGCGGAAAAGGACTTTGAAGGGGCAAAGAAATTTTATAAAGCGGCTTTGAAAATCAATGAAAATTCTAATTTTTTGCCCCAACAAAAAGATAAATTGGAAGATTTGATAAGGATTTCCAAAATTCAAAATAACCATTCAGAAGCCGTCGAATATCTGGAAAAACTAATGGTCATCAAGGATTCTATTGCTTCCGATTTTTATAAAAAACAAATCGCCGAAACCGAAACTCGACTCGGACTAACGATAAAAGAAAAAGAACTCGAAGCCAAAAATTTGCAAATCGACCAGCAAAAAAATCAGCAAACTTTATATCTGGTATTGATAGGATTTTTGGGGTTTCTGTTGCTTGGTGCCTGGCTGGCTTTTCAGCGAATGCAAAAAGACAAACAGACCATTGCTGAACAAAAAGAATTGGTCGAACAATCGCTTCAGGAAAAAGAATTCCTGTTGAAGGAAATCCACCATCGGGTAAAAAACAACCTTCAAATCATTTCCTCTCTATTAGACAAACAGGCTCGAATTTCTGCAGATAAAGCACTCCAAAAAATGATGCGCGAAGGGCAAGATCGCATTCAATCTATGGCATTGATTCATCAAAATTTGTATGAATCGGATAGCTTGTCGGTCATCAAAATCAAAAATTATATCAATGAATTGACTCAAAATATTTCCAGCGCCCATCATTCACCCAATCAAAAAATTGATGTAAAAATCAATGCCGATGATTCCAAATTAGACATTGACACTGCTATCCCCTTGGGCTTGATTTTGAATGAATTATTGACCAATGCCTTCAAACATGCCTTCCGAAATAAAGCCAAAGGACACATTAAAATTGATTTTGTTGAACAACAAAAACACAAATATGCTTTGAAAGTGGAAGACGATGGCAGGGGTTTTCAAAAGGAGGTCCTATCCAAAAAGTCAAGGTCCTTGGGACTGAATTTGGTGCGCGGATTGGTGCGACAATTAGACGGAAATCTGCAATTTTCTAGTTCGGAAAAAGGGACAGTTTATTCGATAAATTTTTGAACAATATTGAACGATTTTGACTTTTTCCACAACCCCGCGTTTTTTCACCTCCCCAATTACATTGTAAATGCATAACAAAGTAAACATACTCATCGTCGAGGACGAATTTATTACACTAGACAATCTTCAGGATTTGGCGGAAGACTTGGGTTATGCCGTTTCGGGCACGGCAATGAAAGCGGAACAAGCCATCGAAATATTAGATCGAGGCAACACCGATATTGCGATATTGGATATTCATTTGAAAGGCGAAAAATCGGGTATTTGGGTGGCTCAACGAATCCAAAAAACATACAAAATTCCATTCATTTTTCTGTCTGCTTATTCCGATAAAAAAACGGTGGAAGCCGCGGCCGAAACCAATCCCTCCGCCTATTTGGTCAAGCCCTTTTCAAAGCCTTCCGTTTACACTGCCATTGAGGTGGCATTGAAAAATTTTGCTCAAAAATCAAATGAGAACACGGATAATTTAATCCTGAATCAATCTGTTTTTATCAAAGAAGATCGCATTTACAAAAAGCTCCATCTTGCCGATATTCAATATATTGAAGCTTTTAAAAATTATTTGGAATTGCAATTAAATGAAGGTCGGCATATTATTCGCTCGACGCTCAAAGATTTTCTGAATGAACTGCCCGAAACTTATTTTTTACAGACCCATCGCTCGTTTGTAGTGAACAAAAACTTTGTTGAAAAGGTCGGTTCGTCTTTTGTAGAAATCAAGTCCAAACAAATCCCTCTAACGAAACGATTTCGGGAGACTTTTTTGAAGAATTTGAAGTTATGAAATCCTCCATTCGAAGTGAGAAACTCAATTTTTAGGATCATTTTAAATAATAGACTTGTATCTACATAAAAAATGGAGAAGCTTTGTGCCTGGATTCTGAAAGGTTGGTGGTTCTTGTGACCAAATAATTACCATTCTAAACAAAGATTTAATAGATGATTTTATGAAAATTCTAATCATTAGCAGTAAAGGGCACTGGATTCATGGCTGGTTCACTTCAATAGCTGACCTGAATATTGCCGTGAAAGTATTGCGGAATGCAGGCATTGCCGTGGAGACGATTGAGGTAGAAAATAGCGTCCAATTAGAAAGAATTTTAGGTTCGGTTTCATCTGATACCCTGATTTGGCCAAATGCTTACTTCGTAAAGGATGGTGTAAATCCTTTGTCGATTCGTCAGCTTCCCATCTCCTTACCACATTTGTGACAAAACTCTGCCAAGGTATGGTGCTCCCCCTGACCACAATGTTCACATTCCCGAAATTTCACCTCCTTCAAATTCATCACTCGCCCACTAATTTCTGCCGTAACAATGCCCGTTGGAACAGCAATCACCCCATAACCCATGATCATAATAACAGTTGCCAAAAATTGTCCAAATGGTGTAATCGGAGTTACATCGCCATAGCCTACGGTTGTCAGTGTCACAATTGCCCAATAAATGCCTTTTGGGATATTATCCAATTTTGGATTAATATCCCCCTCAACAATGTAAAGAACAGAGCCAAGAATCATGGAAACCAAAACGACGAAAGAGATAAAAACATAAATCTTGATTTTACTTGCTCGTAGCGCACTCAATATCACTTCGCCTTCCGTGACAAAATGACCCATTTTGAAAATCCGAAAAACACGGAGCAATCGCAAAACCCGAATCATAATCAGGCTGTCAAAACCGATTAAGAAAATTCCTAGATACGAAGGTATAATTGCCAATAAGTCCACAATTCCAAAGAAAGAAGTAGCGTATTTCAGTGGCTTTTCGGAAGAATATAATCGAAGGATATATTCAATTGTGAAAATAATAGTGAAAACCCATTCCAAAACCTGAAAGATCCACCAGTAAGCACTATGAAATTTTGTGACTGTTTCAGCAATGACGGCAAGAACACTTAGCACAATCATCCACATGATAATCGTGTCGAATCGCCTTCCTTTTCGCGTATCACTTTCAAAAATGAGCTTTCGAAGATATAGTCTTTGGGATGAATTGATGTGTTTGTCTAACTGGATCTTACCCCATTGTGCAAAAGCAAAAATCCAATCTTTTATTTTTTGGGGTGTTGAGAGGATTGTGTTTTTCAAAAACAGAAAAAAGCTAGCTATTTGTCGCCACAGCCAATTTCCAATCCTTCTAAACATTCTTTTCATTAAAAGCTGAATTTTTGATTTTTAAACCCTAAAATTACACTTGGGATCATTGAAATAATAACTTCAAAAAAGCATTTGGTCACTTGTTTTTAGAGGAATTTTATAAAAGCAGTGCCCAATATGGTTTTTTAAGTCTTGATAAAGAGCTAATTAATCATTTCCAATGCCGTCACAATGATACAGCCGCTCATTTCAGAAAGCAAACGTTTTTACGCTATTATCAGAAATATATCGCCAAAACCAGTAAAGGCATTTTTTTTAAAAGTTAGAGCCTTTTATTTCAAGGTTTCCAAACTCTTGAAGTATATGTGGAGCGAGGTGGAAAAACATTTGCCAGAGTGGAAAGAAGATCTAGAAGAATTTCGCCAAGAAGGCCAAAACCGATGGACACATTTTAAAAAAGATATACGAGCTGAAAGGGATAGTTGGAAACGCACTTTTTCCACTGTAGATGCCTCTCCGGAAAAGCTACACGAAATGCTTTTTGAGGACAAAACCCTCATTGGTAAGCGATTTGAAGAAATTTTGATAGTCCTGATTTTTGCAAGTGTTCTTGTAGTAATGTTAGACAGTGTAAACAAGATACACGCACAGATTGGAGGTTTATTGAAAATGTTGGAATGGTTTTTCACTATCGTTTTCACCTTAGAGTATTTACTTAGAATATATAGTTCTCCTCATCCCATTCGCTACATCACCAGTTTTTATGGCATTATTGATTTGATTACCATACTGCCTACCTACATTGCAGTTTTCGTTTCTCAGGCTCATACCTTTTTGATGCTCCGAATTTTAAGGGTATTTCGAGTTTTCCGACTGCTCAAGTTGGTCAAAATGTTGAAGGCTAGTTCTACTATTATCAATGCTCTCAAAGCCAGCAAAGCTAAAATTGCCGTTTTCTTGGTTTTTGTTTTGTTGATGGTGACCATTATGGGTTCTATTTTATACATCGTAGAAGCAGGAGAAGATTCCGGATTTACAAGTATCCCCAATAGCATTTACTGGGCAATCGTTACCCTGACAACAGTTGGGTATGGAGACATTGCACCCACCACCTGGTTTGGTCGCTTAATAGCCGCAGGCATTATGATCATAGGGTATTCGGTCATCGCAGTACCTACCGGAATTGTTTCTGCTGAATTTGCAAATGAAGCCAAAAAATCCAAAAAGAAAAAAGAAGAATGTTTTCGCTGTGGTAAAGAGAAACATGAGCCAAAAGCAAGGTTTTGTAGTAGATGCGGGGAACGGTTGACAGAGGACAGTTTACAGTAGGCAGGATACGGAAACTGCCTACTGAAATGTGACCATTTCTAAAATAGGAGTCTTTCTTCTGTTTCGAACTTAATTATTCTATCATGAAAACATTTTCAGAGAAAAATTGGGAATTAATCTTATTTGGAGGATTTGTTTTGATGCTGACATTCGGAATTTTGTTGGCATACTGGCAGCCTACCATTTTTTGGAAAGACGAATCAAAAGACCTAACCACATTACTGATTTTAGGTTTTTTAGCTGTTTACACCTGGTTTGCTGGTAAGGCTTTGTCTTTTTTAGAAAAGCATTGAAAAGGACTTTAGAAATTATTAAGCTATGAAATCCGATTTTATTGTTTTACGCCATGTGACTCCTGATTTAATTTTGAAGAACTTTTGTACGTGGCACATAAGGCATACAAACGCAAAACAGGAAAGGCGATGGCATCGTTGAAACTGTCAGGAGTAACAACAAGGTTCAAAAGAAATAGCTCCTGAAGAATTAAAGAAAGAAGTATTCAATACACTGGATACGCTTCAGTTGCTTGGAGATATTGCCGATTTATTTACTGTCAAATTCAGTGAATCTGAGGTGAGGATTATTGATACAGTCAGCGATTCCGAAAATGATAATCACTCTAAGAACTCTGAAGAAAAAAATAATCCAGTCCTAGTCCAAAATCCATCTAACAAATAAACGAACTGACAATGAAAAAATGCCCTTTTATTTTGCTATTGATACTTTTTTCCATTCCTCTCTTTTCACAATTCAACTCAACTATTCGCTCAGGTCGCCCTGGGCAAGCTATTGGTCCTTACACAGTTGGAGAAAAGGTGTTCCAAATTCAAACAGGTTTAAATATCAACACCGTCAAATTTGCTCCCACTGAAACCAAGACTTTGCTACACAACACAGTACTCCGATATGGAATATTGGAAAAACTTGAACTCAGCTCTGTCATCAATTGGCAATATGATAAAATTAGCAGCCCACTAGAAGACGGGACAATGGCAGGTATCAGCAATACACAAATTGGGATGAGGTACAATTTCTTGGAACGAAATGGAGCAATTCCTGCTGTGGGATTGCAGGGTAGATTGCTTTTAAATGCTCAACATGATGAATATCAAAGAGAAAATCTGGGTGCACAATTTATTCTTGCTACAGGCAATAAAATCTCAGATCAGTTTGCATTAATTACTAATTGGTTGGTTACATGGGCAGGAAATGGAGAAGATCCTCAGTTCAGTTTTGT
Source organism: Saprospiraceae bacterium (assembly GCA_041941305.1). GTDB lineage: Bacteria > Bacteroidota > Bacteroidia > Chitinophagales > Saprospiraceae > JANSWP01. Next base: position 156,246 of record JBGTQJ010000006.1, on the reverse strand, counting down.
AATCAATGTTCCAATCAGCATTACAGAAAAAATAGGTGCTTTTGTGGAGGTCTATGGCAACTTGGATGAATTTGAAGCGGATTATGATGCAGGATTTTCATACCTAATAACGGATGATATTCAATTAGACTTTTCTGCCGGATTACAGGGTAATGACCATACAGATGATTGGTTTATTGACTTTGGTATTTCCTGGCGTTTTCATAAAAGATAATGATTGTACTGGTTTTATCAAGACACAACTGCACATGATAGTGAGTGTAAGATTGTAAAATTCAACAAAAAGAATGTACTTATTTATTTGATAATCAGTTACTTAATTTCTAAAAGTTAATTTTTTCCGAAACAATAATCCTGGTTTTTTCCATTCTTTGAAACAATATTCCTAATCTATAAAACAATACTGCTAGGGTTTTAGAGAACATTGTTCACATCTTGGTGACATGATAAACAAAGCATGTATCATCCCGGAATATTAGTAATGAAAGTATTCCAACCTACTGCAAAGGGGGCAGGGCTGATCAGTTCTTTATTTTCCTAATGTGTTAAAGGATTATTATGAGTTTTTTTCCTCCAAATGCCCTTAAGTTCAAGTTCAAGACCAAGTTCAAGTGCAAAAATTGAGCTTGAACTTGAACTTGGGAAAATGCACATAGAAATTTTTTGAACTGATCAGCCCTGCCGCAAAGGGGGTGCCTCCTGAGCATTTTCTTCGGTGGGATCCCATCATTCGTCGGGACAAGTTTTGCCGCCAAAGGGCTTTTGTAATAAAGTCCCGAAATCTGCAAAATTTGAGAAGATGCATTTTATTTCATTTCACCTTTTATTTTATAGTGACGATTAAAGCCAAATCAGTCTCTGTCAGTGAAAGGATTTAACCTAAAGGATTATGAATAATGCAAGACTAGTATTTTTGTTGTTATTTTTCTACTTTAATTCAATGACAGCTCAAACTTCCGATTCGCTCAAAATGAGCAATGCACTTTTCTATATCGATGCAAGTACTTTTTGGCCCATTTACGATTTATCTCAGATATCGGCAATATCTGGCAATCTTGAAGGAAAAATACTCCATTCAAAAAGATCGATAATAAATTTGTATGGAAGAGCTGCATTTGGTAGGGTTCGTGAGGTGGGAGGCATAATTTGTGGGGGCACCACAAATACTCATGGAGTATTTTTAGGGCTCACCCTACTTGTCGGAAAAAATGGTCATCATTTTGAGCTAGGCGGGGGGCGCTTTTTTGAATTTTTCAATTCCTCAAAAAAAGAGGAATGTACTTTTTGGAGCGCACAACCTTTTTTAACAGCCCCTTCTTCAACAGGAAATGTATCTATCATTGAAGCTGGTTATCGTTATCAAAAACCTGGAAAAAGTTCTGTTTTCAGATTGAAAATAGGTACTTCTGGGTTGGGGATTTCTGGTGGTTATGCTTTTTAAATAGTCAAAAAACATGTCAAAAACATGTGACCAATTTTAATTAGAGAGTCTATGTATCGAACCATTAAAAATTTCAAAACTCTTTAATTATGAAAAAAGTATTGTTTTTTGTTTTTGTTATCGTTTTTGCATTCCAGCTTTCTGCTCAAATCAGCATGAAGGAAGCTACCACCAAAATGAGCAAAGGGTTGAATAATTCCTTCACTATAGAACTTCCTACCAATGACAAAAAAATGGTAAAGGATGTGTGGACGAAAATGATGAAGGATTACAAGGGAAAAACTAAATTCGACAAAAAGGCAAATGAGTTTTTTACTGATAATGCAAAAATTGACGAATTGAGTGAAAACACAGTGGATGTTTATGCTCAGATAGTTGACAACAAACTCACAGTTTGGTACGATCTGGGTGGTGCCTATCTATCTTCGGACATGCACGACAATAAAATCAAAGATGTCGAAAACATATTTGGAAAATACCATTTTGATTTATCCAGGGCGATGGCTGTGGCGGATTTGAAAACCCAGGAAAAAACCTTGAGTAGCTTTAAAGGTGAATTGAAGAAATTGGAAAAAGAAAACCAGAACCTTCAGGAAAGCATCGAAAAAGCAAAAAAAGCCATTGCCGAGGCAGAAGCAAAAATTCGGGAGAACCTGAATTACCAGGAAAACAAAAAAGTTCAGATTTCTGAGCAAGGTGAAGTGGTCGTAAAAGCCCAAAACCACTTAGCTACTTTTGAGACTAAAAAATCAAAACGCTAACATAAGATAATGTAGATAGACTTACAAAAGCCATGAGCTTATACTTCAAGACTGTCGGTGGGTAGAACCTCCGAAGGTCTTGAAGTTTGATTATGTGATCATTTTCAGTTTTCCGGTCTTTTTTTTGTACTTCGTAGCTTCTGCTACGAATCAAACAAAACGAAATCGTAGCATAGCAGGGTGACCGAGAACCTAGACGAATTGTTTCTCAACTCTCTTCAAACATACTCTAAGCCATTTACCTAATTTGCTAGTTGCCATCATTTTCCTTTTTGTCGAATCTATTTTTTAAATGATCCTTAACGGGTAATTTTTAAATTGGAAAATCATGTTTACCAGCCCAAAACATAAGCAAAGATCAAAGGTGCCACAATCGTTGCATCACTTTCAATTACAAATTTGGGGGTATCTATACCTAGTTTCTCCCAGGTGATTTTTTCATTTGGAACTGCCCCTGAGTAAGAACCATAGCTGGTTGTGGAGTCACTAATCTGACAGAAATAAGACCACAGCGGCGTATTTTCCAACTCCATATCCTGCCGCATCATAGGAACGGTACAAATAGGAAAATCTCCTGCAATGCCGCCACCAATTTGGAAAAAGCCTACACCTCCTTCCCCTGCATTTGCTTTATACCAATCTGCTAAAAACATCATGTATTCAATGCCAGATTTTACGGTTGATGTTTGATATTTCTCCATCAAACAATGGGCTGCAAACATATTTCCAGTAGTAGAATCTTCCCAGCCAGGGACGATGATAGGAATATTTTTTTCGCAGGCTGCCACCATCCAGGAGTCTTTAGAATCAATTTGATAAGTTTCTTCCAAAACGCTGGATCGAAGAATTTGGTACAAATATTCATGTGGGAAATACCGTTCTCCTTTTTGTTCTGCATGCTCCCAAACATTTATCAAATGCCCTTCTATTCTGCGCATGGCTTCTTCTTCAGGAATACAAGTATCTGTCACTCGATTGTAGTGCTGGTCTAGCAAGTCTTGCTCATCCTGTGGGCTTAAATCACGGTAATTAGGGACTCTTTTGTAATAGTCATGTGCCACCAAATTGAAAATATCTTCCTCCAGATTAGCCCCTGTACAGGTGATAATATGAACTTTATCCTGTCGAATCATTTCGGCCAATGATTTACCCAATTCAGCCGTACTCATTGCACCCGCAAGGGTAATCATCATTTTGTGCCCGTTCTGGACTTGTTGAACGTAGGCTTCTGCGGCATCTACAAGAGTTGCGGCATTAAAATGGAGATAGTGTGTTTTTATAAAATCTGTTATTGGTGTGGCCATTTTCGTTAGTTAGTTGTGGTTGAATTATCCAAAGATTTTGACATTTGGACAATCTCAATCAAGACAAAATTTATAACTTAACATTTTATAATAGAGCTTTGCAGCCAGAAAATCTGGAGCTTTATTTTCAGGAATTGGAGCAAGTTCGACAATATCGAACCCGACTACGTTTCTAGTTAAAAAGATGGTTCTCAAAAAAGTCATCATTTCATACCATTGTATTCCTCCAGGTTCAGGTGTACCCGTTGAAGGCATAATCGAAGGGTCAAAAACATCCAGGTCAAGTGTGATATAAACGGGGTCACTGAGTTTACCCAAAACGTCGGTCATCCAATATGAGTTGGCATGCATTTCATGAGCAAAAAAACATTTTTCTCGATTCAGGTATTTCATCTCTGATTTGTCCATGCTACGAATACCGACTTGAACCAGATTGGTATTTTGGCTTGCGTCATAGACGGCACAGGCATGGTTGTAAGCCGTTCCTTCATACTCGGGGCGTAAATCAGAATGTGCATCCAATTGTAAAACTGCCAAATTGGGAAACTTTTCATAAAAGGCTTTGATAATGCCAATACTCACTGAATGTTCGCCGCCAAAAAAAGTGAGGAATTTACCTGTTTTCAAAAGCGCTTTAGTGCGTTCATAGGTTGCCTGAAACATTGCTTCAGGACTGCTCTTTTCCAAAATTGGATCAGCCAGATAAATGCCATGTTTATAAACCTCACTATCGGTTTCGATGTCGTACAATTCCATACTTTCAGCAGCATTCAGAAATGCTTCAAAGCCTTTATCTGCGCCCTTTCCCCAAGTGCTGGTACCGTCGTAAGGAACAGAAGTCAAATAAACCGCTGCATTATCTTTTTGAGCATATTCACCTGGAATTCCAGCAAAGGTTTTTGATTGTTGGTTCATTATCAATTTTTAATTTTTAATTCATAAACATCATTTCTCCTGTCTTTCAAGTTGCGAACGCTCCCAAAATTGTGTAATTCCAAAAGCGGGTTGATATCCACATCTGCTATCAAAGTCATTTCAGTATTAGGAGTCGCTTCTGCTTTAATTCCATTCGTAGGAAAAGCAAAATCACAGGGGGTGAACACGGCTGCCTGAGCAAATTGGATGTCCATATTATTTACTTTTGGCAAGTTGCCCACGCAACCTGCGATAGCCACGTAACATTCGTTTTCAATGGCGCGCGCCTGTGCACAGCTTCGGACACGCATATACCCATTTTGGGTATCGGTGAGGAAAGGCACAAACAAAATTTGCATACCTTGTTCGGCGAGCAGCCGGGGCAACTCAGGAAATTCGACATCATAACAAATCAGAATGCCTACTTTGCCACAATCCGTATCAAAAATTTTAATTTGATTGCCACCGACCATTCCCCAACTGCTTTTTTCAGAAGGGGTAATGTGAATTTTTTCATATCGTTCGGAAGTTCCATCTCGCCGACAGAGGAAACCCACATTAAACAGTGAGCCGTTTTCCTGAATTTCAGGCATAGAGCCTGTAATAATATTTACATTGTAAGAAATGGCAAGTTCCGTAAATCGGGTTCTCAAAGGTTCCGTAAACTCTGCCAATTTTCGAATAGATTCTGCTTCTGATAAATGATTGTATGGCGCCATCAAGGGCGCATTGAATAATTCAGGAAACAGTGCGAAATCACTTTGGTAGTCACTCACTGCATCTAAAAAGTACTCCGCTTGCTCGCAAAAGACATCCAAAGTTGAAAAATGACGCATTTGCCATTGTACAAGTCCCAGACGAATCACTGTTTTGGGAGCATTGACCAAAAGCTCTTTTTCCTGATAATAGATATTGTTCCAAGCCATTAGGGTGGCATAATGCAAAGATGCTTCGTCACCAGGCATATAATTGGTCAGGACTTTTAGAACGTGAAAGTCATTGGACAATTGAAAATTCAAAACAGGATCATGAATTTCTCTTTGTCGCACCTTTTGTATGTATTCTTTCGGCTTTAACTCATCTGCATATTGATTGTAATTTGGAATGCGACCACCAAAAACAATGGCTCTCAAATTCAAATTCTCACACAATTCCTTCCGTGCATCATACAATCGCCTCCCTAAACGCAGGCCACGATATTCAGGATGTACAAACACATCAATCCCATATAAAACATCACCTTCAGGGTCATGTGTTTCAAAGGTATATTCGCCAGTAATTTGCTTGTAGGTATGATTGTCTCCAAACTTTGGATAGTTTACAATCAATGCCAAGGCACTTGCTACCACTTTACCTTCATAAACTACACATAATTGTCCTTCTGGAAAAACCTGCAATAGCTTTTCAATATGATGTTCTTTCCAATAACCTCCGACCCAATCATCGTAGGCTTTTATCATGGAATCCTTCAAATCCAGATAATCTGCCATTTGGAGGGTTCTCAATTCTATGGTTGCTGTTTCGGTCATTGTAGGCGCCCAATTAATTGGGCTGATTTGAGTGAAATAATAGGGTTCTATTCCGTAATGAGCCGAGTCTCTCGAAGAGGACTCGGCGGCGACTCAAATATTGCCGCCGAGTCCCTTTCAGGAGACTCGGCTTATCACCTTGGGTGTGATGAAATTAATACCCCAAAATCCTCAACATATCTTCTGGCTGCTGCTCTTCTCGATACACTTTGGACACATAATTTCCTGTCTCGTCTCTATCTACCACGATATGTTTTGGAGAAGGAATCAGGCAATGTTTGATACCACCATACCCACTGATGGCATCCTGATAGGCTCCAGTGTGAAAGAAGCCAATGTAAAGTGGTTCTTTACTGCCATTTTCATACTTCGGCAAAAATATTTGTTGATTCAATTCTTCTGAATTGTAATAATCAGAATGGTCACAACTAATACCTCCTATATTGACTCTTTGATATTCCCGATTCCAGTGATTGACAGGTAGCAAAATGAATTTCTCCAGAATGCTCCAGGAATCAGGGATGGTATTCATCAGGCTATTATTGATAATGTACCAATGTTCGGCGTCATTTTGTTTTTTATGTTCTAAAACAGAAAAGATGACTGCCCCGCTCTCGCCTACGGTATATTTGCCAAATTCTGTAAAAATATCCGGATCTTCTATGCCTTCTGCATAGCAAGTTTCCTTGATGTTTCTTACAATTTCATTGACAATATACTTGTAATCGTATTCAAAACCAAGATTATTTCTGATCGGAAAGCCTCCTCCCAAATTTAAAGCTCGTAAAGAAGGACAAGCTTTTTTCAGTTCTACAAATATCTTTAAGGCTTTCTGAAATTCGCCCCAATAGTAGAGGTTATCCTTGATGCCTGTATCCACAAAGAAATGTAGCATTTTCAATTGCAGGTTTTCATTTCCAGCAATCTTGTTTTTATAAAAACTCAAAATTTCAGAAGGACGAATGCCCAGCCGGGAAGTATAATAATCTGACTGTGGCTGCAAATCAGTAGCAATCCGTATCCCGATTTTTATAGGTTTTTCAGCTTTTTTTAATCGCTCCAGCTCTCGAATACTATCCAGAACGGTAATGGAATTGTGGAAGCCAAGGTCATTTAAGTGCAAAATCTTTCTGAAATAATCATCGGTCTTGTAACCATTGTGTACAAGCACTTTGGAATTTTTGATTTTCCCCTGCTCGTACAATTTCAAAATCAAATCAATATCAAAACTGGAAGAGGTTTCCAAATGCACCCCATGTTTTAATGCTTCGCTGATGACGTGCTGAAAATGACAACATTTGGTACAATAACAATAATAATATTGTCCCTTATACCCATTAGTCCGCATGGCTTTGTTGAACCAGTTGTTGGCTCTTTTGATTTGTTCCCCAATTTTAGGCAAGTAGGTCAATCGAAAAGGAGTGCCATATTGTTCAATCAAATACTTCAGCGACACACCATTAAAAAACAAGTAACCATCCTGCAAATCAAACCCATCCTGAGGAAAATAATAGGTCTGATTGATTAAGTTGAAGTAGGTGTTTTTCATTCCTTCAAGTAGTTCTGCATCTTTAAAAAATGCGCAAATGTAAGCCGCAATTCTGAAGAAAAACTGAAAACTTCCTAGCTTTTGCAGGGAATAGATTTTTTTGAGGGGTTGGGGGCAGGGCTGATCAGTTCTAAAAAATTTCCACGTGCATTTTCCCAAGTTCAAGTGCAAGACCAAGTTCAAGTGTAAAAATTGAGCTTGAACTTGGTCTTGAACTTGAACTTAAGGGCATTTGGATGAAAAAAACTCATAATAATCCTTTAACACATTAGGAAAATAAAGAACTGATCGACCCTGGGTTTGGAGGGTTGGAAATAAATAAGATACCTCAAACAAGGTAGTAATTTTTGTACCTGAGAGATTTTTTAAAACCGCAGCTAATGTGAATGCTGCACCTATTTGCTTTGAATATAATTATTTTGCGTTTATCAGACCTATTAAAGCCCTGGGCTCCTGCCCGGTTGCTTCAAAGGCGAAGCCAGATCAGGAGCCCTGTTCCAGGTTTCGTTTTGCAAGCTGGAGCTTGCGACGAACCGCTTCGGTAATTGGCAGTCTCTCGAAGAGGACTCTGCCCACTAATAATGAACACAAATAACCACATTGCCCTTTTTATGCCCGGAATCTACATACCTATGTGCTTCTACAATCTGTTCCAAAGTAAACCGCTTATCAATTACAGATTTTATTTTCCCCAGTCGAATCATTTTTTTGACTTCCTTTAGTAGCTCGCGAAGTTTAGGAGCAGGCGCTAGTCCTGTGGCGGCAAATTTTGCTTTCTTCCTTCCCATTAAAGAAGTAAGGAGCATCCGGAAAAGTAAAGACAAACCAAGTACCGGTGAAAGATAAACTCCATTTTTTGACAATGCAGGTTTGCAAGCAGAAAAAGCGCTTTTCCCAACCGTATCATAAATGATGTCATAGGTCTCGCCCGTTTTTGTAAAATCTATTTTGGTGTAATCAATGACTTCATCTGCCCCCAGGGATTTGACCATTTCTACATTTGATGGGCCACAAACTCCAGTGACAATTGCTCCATAAAATTTGGCAAGTTGCACCGCAGCTGTGCCCAGGCTGCCAGAGGCTCCATTTATCAATACACTTTGTCCAGGTTGAATATTTCCCAATTCTTTTAGGAAATTTAGGGAAGTCAGCGCCCCATCGCAAAGCGGAGCGGCTTCCTCAAAGGAAATATTGTCTGGCTTTGTTACAATCACTCCGTCTTCGGGCATGCATATGTATTCTGCATTTGCACTAAAATTCACTCCAGTTTCTCCAAAAACCGCATCTCCAATTTTAAATCTATCAACTGATTGCCCGATTGCTTCAACAACTCCAGCAAACCCAGTCCCTATTATTTCTGCTTTGGGCTTATTAAAACCCAAAAAAAATCTGCTGATGAAAGGATCTGCTCTTCGCATCATGCTGTCAGCGGTCGTTGCTGGTGTTGCATATACTTTGATCAATACCTCATTGTCTTTGGGACTGGGCTTTTCGACCTCACGAAGCTGAAGAAAGTCGGGTGATCCATATTTTGTGCAAACGACGGCTTTCATTTTTGGCATTGTCATAATTGTCTTTTTTAGTTTACGATGATTTTGATACCCCAAAGGTAGGAGCAGGTTTAAAGCCAATCGTTCGGGTTTATAAATCAGAACTTTTTTAACTTAAAGTGAGGAGCGAATTCAATCAATTCATTTCATGATAACCTGTTAGGTTGCTTTAAGAAATGAGCAGAGTATGTAAAAATCCTTGTAGCTCTTTTGCCCAATTTCAACCTAACAGGTTATTAGTAAATAAAATACCTACCTATTGCTAAAACCTAATGTTAAACTTTTTTTTCGATCTTCTTCAGGTAAGCCTTGGGAGTCATCCCCTTCCTTTTTTTGAAAAAGGTATTGAAGACGGTTTTGGAGTTGAAGCCACTATCATAAGCAAGCGCCAGGAGCGTTAAGTGTTTTTGAGCGGGGTCTTTCGCTTTATTCAGGAATGCTTCCAGGCGGTAAGCATTGATGTATTCGGAAAAGTTTTTATGAAAACCTTCATTTAGCAATTGAGATAGATAATTGGCTGGAAGATCCATCATCTCGGCTAGACTGCGCAGTGATAAATTGGGATCGAGAAAGGGTTTTTCTTCAGCCATCAATGCTTCTAATTGATTCCGGTATTGTTCTATTTGTTTCTGAGTAAATAGCGATTTCTTGTACTTTCTTTGAGGTAGCTCGATAGCCGTTTTTTCTCCTAAGATTTGTTGAACATAGGATTGAAACAGAGGATTTGTACGAAAGGGTTTGAGGATAGGCTCAGTAGGAATATATACCATCATGGGCAATCTGTAGGAAATCCCTTTTTCAATTAAAGCGAGGGTTTCTTTTTCCCTATGAAGCATTGCCTGAGATAAGATCAAAAGATTGATGGCTCTGCCCATGAGGTCTGTTTCCAATGTGACCACTAATTTCTGGATACCCTCTTCTGCTTTTTGATGATCACCCAAAGCAGCATAAGCAAGCGTCATTCCACCCAACCTCATTAAATCTTCTGATTGATTAGCAGGTAAATTCTCAAAAAATTCCAAACCTTCACTTGTCTTCCCGATTAACAATAAGGCTTGTCCCCAGTATAAGGTTGAAGCCATAAAATCGGGCTTCAACTGAATGGCTTTCTGAAACAAGGCAATCGCTTCTTTATACTTCTCTTGCACATATAGAATGAATCCTTTTAAATGATAATTGATTTCAGAAAAAGGATCAATTTGAAGTGCTGTTTCTATATAATGCATAGCCGCAGCAAACTTTCCTTCTGCGACTAAGGTAGAGGCCATGGATTGATAATATTCTACCGTGGGGCGAATTTCAAGGGCTTTATTCAAATGCCGATAAGTACCAGCTAAATCCCATTTTTGAAGAAAATTAATGTAGGAAAGGTGTAACTGACATTCGGGTAGGCTTTCGTCCAATTCAATTGCTTTATCTAAAAAAGGTTGTCCTTTACCAAATGCTTCAACAGCTGGAATCAAACCAATCGTACCAAGCAAAGTGTACCCCAGGTGCATCCCCAAATAAGCCAAGGGGAAATTTGGTTGAGCCACAATGACTCCTTCTAAAATAGACATTCCCCTCTCAATATCAGATTTTGTCATTTTTAACAAATGATAGCGACTTTCCAGATACAATTTGTAATTATCAACAGATATGTCAGGATTTTCAACCAAATTATCTTCCAGGTCAAAGTGCCCAATATGTTCTCTCAACTTATCCGCAATCAAAAGACTGATTTCATCCTGAACAGCAAAAATATCTTCCATGGAACGGTCAAAAGTTTCCGACCAGAAATGAAAGTCTTCATCTACATCTATCAATTGGGCAGTCAATCGCATCTTGTTCCCAGCCAGGCGAATACTGCCTTCCAGAATCGTAGAAACATTCAGTTCTTTCCCGATTTGACCAATCGGAATATTTTTATGCTTAAAATAGAAAGAAGAAGTTCGCGACGTCACCTTCAAGCCTTTGATTTTTGCCAGGGCATTGATAATTTCTTCCGTCATGCCATCGCTGAAGTATTCATTTTCCTTGCTGGAACTCATATTCATAAAAGGAAGTACCGCAATGGTCTTGCTTTGTCTTTTTCCTTTCCCTTTGAGCTGGGAATGCTCTGGAATGGTGATACCACCATTCGTAACTGAAAAAATCTCAACTGGGTTTTCTATGTTTTTTAATTCAAAAAGCCCTAAGGATTTGGTAGCAATCTGCGGATGGCTTTTGAGTTCATCATTCAATTTATCTGAAATCAAAACAGCCCCGGGGATACTCATACTTTCAATTCGGGAAGCAAAATTGACGCCATCGCCATAAATATCTGTGCCATCAAAAACAATATCACCCATGTGCAAACCTATCCGCAAGGGCAATTGCTCACCTTCATTCAAAGCTTTTTGAATGGCAATGGCACATTCCACAGCCTCTACACCACTTTGAAAAATACTTAAAGTTCCATCTCCAAAGTATTGTAAAATATCTCCATTGTACAACTGATGTTGCTTGTCAAATACGGTTCGATGCCGATTTCTCACAGCAGCTGCTTTTGCCTCATTTTGTTGCATGAGTGCCGTATATCCCACAATGTCGGTAAACATAACGGCAACGAGGCGGCGACTTTTCTTTCCTTTTTTCACTTATTGGCTATTTGGATTTATAAAAAATGAGCAATCCAGAAATCCATGCAATTTAGCTTAAAAAATAAAAGCCCCATACAATTCCTAATGGATTTGCATGAGGCTAAATCAAGAATTATTCTAAACTACTAATTACTTCGGGTTGCAAACAACAAAGGTTCGCGCCGCTGAGCGGCGCTCACAAGGGGGTTTTAAGTTCTCTAATGAGAATATTTTCAATTAAAATTTAAATGAAAATAAAAATGAAAAAGCCAAATATTCATAAAGTCATAGGTAGAATTTTTGATTTTCATTTTGATTTTCATTATTTTAAAATCAAGTAGAACTTAACAGCCCTGCCTAAAACCCCCTCCGAGCCGCGCCTTAAGCGCGGCGAGGCATCCTGTTCGCACCTTATTACTTAATTATCATTACTTTTTGGTAATAACTAGCTTCGACAGTATCAATTCTCATAAAGTACGTTCCGACATTCAAATTGTCAATATTCATTTGATGCATGCTGCCACTAGCGCTTTCTTGAATCAATAACTTTCCACTTACATCGTAAAGCATTATTTGTGCTCTATCTACGATGATATCAGTAAAGGCTATATTGAAAAAAGAACTTGCCGGGTTTGGTGAAATGGTAATGCCATGCTCTGCTGCATTCAGAACTTCCAAACCGACAAAACTTGGTGGCAAAATCACTGCGTCCAATACATGAACTAGGCCATTATCTGCCTGAAGGTCCGCAACTGTAACCATTGCCTGATTGATGAATACATCTGAACCATTGATGGTTACGGTAATGTCTTCTCCTTGTAGTGTCGTAGCCATTTGTCCGTCAGACAAGTCTGTAGAATACACTTCTGCTCCCAGCACATGGTACAATAACACTTGCGCCAATGCACCTGTAGGATCTGCCAATAATGCATTCAGTACATCTGCTGGAATCGCTGCAAAAGCATCGTCTGTTGGTGCAAAAACAGTAAATGGACCATCTCCACTAAGGTCATCATCTAACTCTGCAGCAATAACAGCTGTTTCTAAAGTGGTGTGATCCGGACTATTTACTATGATATCGACTACAGTAGTGCTTGTGCTACTTCCAAATTCTACATCATCCCAATAATAGGTTTTCTCACCTGCCATCGCACCTGTCGTACCGAAGTTGAAAAAGATGGAAATTTTATCGTAAGTATTTGCGAGATCCAGTGCAGCTGTTCCGGCTGCCGGGTTACTGAAGTCGAATTCAAGGGTCTCCCAGGCTCCAGCCATTGTGGTTGTCGCTTCTGTTTCTACGCTGATAGTAGCGTCGTTTGCATCTTCTACTTTCAAACGAATTGGAATATCTGCATCTGGAGACCAGACTCGAACGGTCATTTTGGTATCGTCCATTGCAAAAGGTATTGGGTTTTCCAAGCCACTGCCACCCATTGTTGTACCAGCCCACAATTCTGCAACGTCTGTTTTGGTCGCACGTCCAACTGTATTGGTAGCATCGGTTGGATCAACTTCAATTGCAGAAGCATTACCACCAAAGTCCACCAAATTGTAATCAACATTCGAATCTTCAAATGTTATCGGTAAATCAACTGGATCAAGGGATGGTCCAGGTACGAATTCTACATCATCCCAGTAATAAGTCTTCTCGCCTGCCATCGCACCGGTTGTCCCAAAATTGAAAAAGATGGATGCTTTATTGTAGGTATTGGCAAGATTTAAAGCAGCCGTTCCTGCGGCTGGATTACTGAAATCAAATTCCAGGGTCTCCCAGGCTCCTGCCATGGTTGTATTCGCTTCTGTTTCTACACTGATTGTAGCATCGCCAGCATCTTCTACTTTCAGTCGAATCGGAATACCGGCATCTGGGGACCAGACCCGAACGGTCATTTTAGTATCATTCATTGTAAATGGCACGGGATTCACAAAACCGTTATTTCCACCCATTGTCGTGCCTGCCCACAATTCTGCAACATCTGTTTTGGTTGCACGTCCGACCGTATTCGTAGCGTCAGTAGGATCAACTTCAACCGCAGAGGAGTTTCCTCCAAAATCAGTCAATCCGTAATCAAGTCCTGAATCTTCAAAAGTAACTGGTAAATCAATTTGAGCATACCCCACTATGCTCATAAAAAGCAATACAAAGATTGTAGATACTTTCATTTCTAAATTTTTTAAAAAAGGACTTATGCAAATTAAGGTGAGAGAGGATTTCCCCTTGTTGGTCTACATCAATTAGTACATAATGTCCACATAATTAATTGTTTAAATATTTTTTCTATACGTCAAACCATACCCATAAGGGAATAAGGGTTCATACTTTTCATCGCCTTTCAGAAAGTTTTCGCCTGCTTTTTTCTGCCAGGTAAAAGAAAGTTTTCCTTGAAAATCATAGTCTCCAAACAATACATCAGCTACTCCTTGTCCTTCCGAACCAGGCAACCAAGCCGCCACAAAAGCAGCAGAAGCGTCCAGTTCTTTTTCAATGATCAAAGTTCTTCCACTTACTAAAACCACTACTGCGGGAATCCCTTTTTCAGTTATGTTTTTAATTGCTCTCAGATCTTCAGGATGCAGTTCATTCAATACCAGTGATCTTCCATAAGGAGCTAAAACCTTCATCAAGCCTCTTATCACAGAGCCCATTTCAGCAATACTTTCGTCGCTTTCACGAATATCCCCCATCCCCTCTGCATAAGGCGTTTCGCCAATGACGACAATTGCCGCATCATGATTGTTAGGATCGGCGGCACTTCCATCTAAATTGAGCACCGCATTTGGAGCTACTGCTTTGATTCCATCCCATATGGAAGTTCCACCTGGAATGGTTCCTTTCTGCACACCTGCATTGTTGGAATTGTAATCTGCTGTAATGCCGCTATCCAAAAAATCTCTTCCTATTTCCTTACTATCTGATACTCCTTGCCAGGCTATGGTAAACCCACCACATTGATGCCCACAATCATCTGCATTTTTTCCAGCTACCAGTATTCGAGCATTCTTGTTTAAGGGTAAAATGTCATTTTCGTTTTTTAATAAAACCAATGATTTTCTAACCGCCTCCCTGGCAACCTCTCTATGCTCCTTACAACCAAAACTTTTATGATTCGACCAAAACCTTTCAGCAGGTCTGGGTTTTTCAAATAAATCGTATTTGAACTTCACGTATAGTATTCGGCGAACAGCATCATCAATTCTTTCGAGTGTAACAGAACCTTGTTCAACATGTTTATGGAGATGTGCTATAAATTCTTTCCATTTTTCGGAAACCATGAACATATCAATGCCTGCATTTACACTCAATCCTACCGCATCAAAATAGCTTTCAGACAGATAATCAATTCCATCCCAATCAGAAATGATAAATCCTTCAAACTCTAGTTCTTTTTTCAAAATATCTGTCAATAAATATTTGTGCCCGTGGCACTTATCTCCGTTCCAGCTATTAAAAGAAGCCATCACTGTCAATACGCCTTCCGCCAAAGCGGGATAGTAAGGTGCAATATGAATTCGGCTCATCTCCTCCTCTGATATATTGGTATCTCCTTGATCAATTCCATAGGTTGTTCCGCCATCTCCCACCCAATGTTTCACACAACTGACAACACTGTTGACACCTAAATTATTCTGCAAGCCCTTGACAAATCGTCCTGCATAGGATTGAACAATTTCAGGGTCTTCGGAATAGCTTTCATAGGTTCGTCCCCACTGGTTGTTTCGAGCTACAGCCAGGGTGGGCGCGAAAGTCCACTCAACTCCTGTAGCCAAAATTTCACGCGCAGTGACTCTGGCAATTCTTTCCAATAATTCAGGATCATTTGCGGCACCCAAACCAATATTTTGAGGAAAGATGGTTGCTCCCAAAACATTGTTGTGACCATGGATCGCATCCACACCATAAATAATGGGAATCGCCAAATGATGCTCGTCTTCTTCCATGGAGGCTGCCCAAAAAGCATCATTCATGTCTACCCAATCTTGAGGTTTATTTTCTCCAGGACAGGATCCGCCACCACTCAAAATGGATCCAATATGGTATTCCTTGACTTCTTTGGGCGTGATTGCCATACGCTCTGTTTGGGTCATTTGACCAATCTTTTGAGCAAGGGTCATCTTAGCCAATAAGCTTTCGACTTTTTGCTTTATTCCGTTGTCTGTCGTGATTTGTTCCATGCTTACTATTTTCGATCATTTAAGTATTGACTAGGGTTTCATATGGTCATTGGGGCAAGTCATTTTTGTAAATAAAACTTCACAGAGAAGGTGTCAATTTGGATTTCAAACTCTCCAGCTTCTGTAACCCATTCATTGCTTTGATTGACAAAAGCCAAATCTTTTTCAGTTAAATTAAAATTGATGGTTTTGGTATCTCCAGGCTGTATTTCCGTTTTTTGAAAACGACGTAATTGTTTGACAGCCGGAACAATACTGGCCACTAGATCTGCTGTATATAGCTGTATCACTTCTTTTCCCGGCTGATTTCCAGTATTGGTCACCTGGATTGAAACGGGGATATCTTCAGCTCTCGAAAAAGTATCTTTCGGTAAGGTTAGGTTGCTGTATTCAAAATCCGTATAGCTCAGTCCAAAACCAAATTCATATTGAGGGTTGAAAGCACCAAAACCAAAACCACCCCCTCTTTCATCTGCTTTGGTATGGTCATATGCCCAGATAGAACCAGTATATCTTGGATAGGTATAAGGTAACTTTCCACTTGGATTATAATTTCCATAAAGGACTTCGGCGATCGCTCTTCCTCCTTCACTTCCTGGAAGATATGCCATCAAAATACCTGCTGCCAAGGGTTCTATTTCACTGATAATTCGAGGGCGCGCCTCCAATAGCACCAAAAGGATGGGCTTGCCTGTTTTCGCAAGCGCTTTGACCAAATCCAATTGGACTTGTGGCATGGTTAAATCTTCAATGTCACTCGGTTTTTCAGTAGCGGGTTTTTCTCCCAAGACTGCGATGACATAATCTGCCTGGCGGGCGGCTGAAACTGCTTTGGAAGTATTGATATCTTCATCATAGGAAGTACCTTCAACATAAGTGACATTTTCATTACCTATTTTATCCTGGATAGATTCCAAAACTGTTTTTTTCTCCTCATCATTAAAATCAGTTTCATGACCTCCCCAGGTCCGTGACCAGGCTCCATTCAGGTAGTTGAAGGAATGGGCACCCACACCAGTGATTAGGATTTTCTTGTTCTTCGAAAGTGGTAAAATGTCATTTTCATTTTTCAATAGGGTCAAGCACTCCAACGCAGCTTTAAAACTTTCTTCTGCATATTCTTCTGAACCAAATTTTGGATACAGCGAAGCATCTGTCAAGGATTCTTCAAAGAGCCCCAGCTTCATTTTTACAGTTAGAATGCGACGAACTGCATCATTTACTCTGGACATTGGGACTGCGCCTTCGTTGACCAATTCGACCAAATAATCTGCAAAGCTGGCATCATAGGGTTCCATACACATGTCTAAACCCGCATTGACTGAAAGTTTAACAGCTTCTTTTTCGTCTTTTGCCACTTGATGGGTTTTGACCAAATTCACAATATCTTCCCAATCTGATATGGTAAATCCTTCAAAACCTAGTTCGCCTTTTAAAATCTCCGTGATTAAATGATAATCTGCATGAGAGGGAATACCATTGACGGAGCCAGAATTTATCATGACCGTCATTGCCCCATTTTTAATCGCTGATTCAAACGGAGGCAGGTGATATTGCCTCAACATCCGTTCAGGCAAATACGTTGGTGAGCGATCTTTGCCATTGTCTGGTTGACCGTAGCCCAAAAAGTGCTTAAGACAAACTGCTGATTTATCAAAATCTGAAACATCATCTCCTTGTGCACCTTTTATCATGGCATCTCCCATCACAGTAGCGAGATAGGTATCTTCTCCAAAAGTTTCAAAAACGCGCCCCCAAAGTGGTTGTTTACAGACATCCAATACTGGGGAATAATTCCAGGGAATACCCGATGCTTTGATTTCATAGGAAGTAATGGCTCCAGTGGTTTCAGCGAGTGCTGGATTCCAGGTTGCTGCAAGTGCCAATTGTTGAGGAAAAAGGGTAGATCCTGCTGAATAATTAGCACCATGAACGGCGTCTATACCATATATAACGGGAATGCCCAGTCTAGATTGATTGACGGCAACCTCCTGGACTTCGGCAATGTTTTTTCGCCACTCTTCAGGACTGAATGGATAAGTACCCAGATTTTGGACAGACCCTACATGCTTTCGAAGTAGCAATTCATTCATTTTGGCGGTATCCAATTCGACCGTATCCCGACGCATCCAAAAATCTCCTTTTGCCAATGCCATCAGACTGATGTTGGTCATTTGCCCTGCTTTTTCTTCAAGGGTCATTTTTTGCAATAAGGCTTCGACCTTGCCATTTAATCCCTGAGAATCACCTCCCGTTTGGGTATCTACACAACTCACCAATGATACAAAAAAGAGCATAGCAATGGCAGTGATTCTTATGGTCACTAAAGAATTCATCCCTAATTTTATTTCAAAAATTTTGACTAAAACTAATTAAAGGTTCCGCCCTAAATTTTCTCGTAAACTCTCACGTAATCCACTAAAAAGATTTGTGAGGTAACAGATTCATCCATGCCTTGTAGTCCACCCCAACCACCACCCATAGCGAGATTGAGGATGATGTTTTGAGCCTTTCCAAAAGGCCATGCTAATTCTGTAGAAGTGTCATTGTATGTAAAGTATTCTTTGCCGTCTACTGAGGCGACGATGCCATCTGGCGTCCAGTCAACTGCATAAATATGGTAGTCCTTATTCATGTTTTCTACTTCAATGGTTCCTGTAGGTTGATTGCCTAATTTGAAATAATAGGCTCCACAATGTGCCGAAGCATGTGCTTTCCCATTCCCCGTTTCGTCGTCCATTTCATAACCTACACTTTCCAGGATGTCAATTTCACCACAATATGGCCAGGACAATTCATCTACATATTCGTCTCCCAATGTCCAACCTGCTGCCCAGTTGCCTCTGTTCGGCGGCACTTTGGCTCTAAACTCAATTCTACCATACAGGAAAGTCACTTTGCCCCGAGTGGTCAATCGTGCTGAAGTCCATTCCTGATTCATATCATTTTTTCTCGCTTCGATGACGAGGTTGCCATTTTCAAGGCGAGCATTTTCCAGACGATTTTCCGTGTAGTATTGCAACTCATTATTTCCCCAACCCCAATTACCAATGTCATAAGTCCATTTGGAAGTGTCCGGCAAGCCCTCTCCTTCAAATTCATCAGACCAGACGACTTTCCACTCTTCTCCATCGGTTTTTTGAGTCAATGTCTGGGGAGTTAATTGATGTGCTTTCATTAATGTTAGAGTCACCCCATCTACTTTGGTTTGAGCTCCCTTTACATGCAATTTCATTTTATGAACTCCAGTATTCAGTGGGCTTCCATCTTTGCTACTCACTGCAAATGACCCAGCAGAAATTGGTACAGATCCTGTAACATTATAAGTTCGGCCATCTTTGTTATCAATGTAATCTTCCATCCAAACAGAAGCTCCTTCATTTGCTCCCTGAGCATTCACCTCAAATTTATACCGCCCAGCTGCAGGAACATCGACTTCATATTCGAGCCAGGATTCTTCAGCCGTGTTCGTAACATAGGAGGTGTTATCCTCAGTGGTTTCAGTACTTATATCTTCAGAGGAATTGACAAATTCTTCTGCTTCAATTTTTATGACCACAGGAGTGGCTTCTTCTGTTTGCTCTGTAGCAGTATCAGCTTCTCGAGGCTGAGGATCGCCACAGGTTATGAAAAGGATAGTTATAGTAAAGTAGAATAATCTTGAAATAATTTTCATGTTTAAAAAGTTGGGTTTGTTAATTTTTAACCAATAATCGCTCTAACTCTTCGAGTGACCTTCCTTTCGTTTCAGGTACTTTCATAATGATAAAGACGAGCCCAAGCAAGGCGAAAACACCATAAATCAGGAAAGTCAGGGAACTTCCAAAATTCTGTAATTCCCAGGGAAAGACCAGCTGCACCCCAAAACTCACTGCTGAATTAACCAGACCTACAAAAGAAATAGCAAGCCCCCGTATCCAGTTGGGAAATAATTCAGAAAACAGGACCCACATCACTGGACCTATCGATACCGCAAATGATGCAACAAAACCCAGAATGCTCAATAAAATCAACCAGGAATTCATGCTTACAGCTGCGGTGATCAACTCTGATTCAAACGCTTGTGCATTTTCTTTACCCAAAGCTTCCTGAAGTGCCAACTTGTAGCTTACATCATCATCATATGTACGATTAAGCATTGGTGCCAATTGGTCCTGATTAACTTCGGCAGGTAAGGTAGTAACAGATTCGTCTGTCAATGTATAAGTCGCCTGATTGAATCCATAAGCCAATAAAAACATGGTCACGACAATTCCCGAAACTCCAAAAATCAGTAGTGGTTTCCTCCCCAGTTTATCAATTAAGGCGATGGCAATCACCGTAAATACCAAATTGATAAGTCCCACCAAAATTGCTTGAGAAAAGGAAGCATCTGTTCCAACGCCTGATTGTTCAAAAATCATAGGCGCATAGAAAAATACGGAGTTGATACCCGTTATCTGCTGAAGGATTCCAATGACCAGACCAATGGTAAGGACGAGCCTTAAAGCGGGTTTAAACAATTCTTTGATAGGTAATTTTTCTTTTGGAGCACCCTCACTCATACTTTCTTTTACAGAATCAATTATTTTTTTAGCCTCTGATTCCTCGGCAGCCCTTTTCATGATAGCCAATGCTTCATCGTATTTACCCTTCATTGCCAACCAACGCGGGCTTTTCGGGACTATAAACAGGGCGAAAAAATAAAGGATGGCTGGAAATGCCTCCAACCCTAGCATCCACCGCCAGTTATATTCATCAAACTTTAGGGATTGTGCCCAGGCAGCATCCGAATCTCCTAATTGCAAAATCATGTAATTGGTGAAAAATGCAACAGAGATACCCAATACGATATTCAACTGGTTGAAAGAAACCATCCGACCTCTCATATCCGGTGGCGCAATTTCAGCAATATACATAGGAGCAATAATAAGGGAAGCACCAACACCAATTCCTCCAATCATTCTGGCAATCACTAAAAACATAAAAGAAGGTGCAATTGCGGAACCCACCGCTGAAATAAAATACAACATCGCTGCTATACTCAATACCTTTTTTCTTCCTATCCTGTCACTTAAAGGTCCAGCAACCATCATCGCCAGTGTGGCAGTTAAGGTGAGCGAACCCACTGCCCAACCCAATTCCAGTTTTGTTAATGCGAATTCTATTTCAATAAACTTATTAACCCCTGAAATAACGGAAGCATCAAAGCCCATCAAAAAGCCACCCAGTGCAACAATAAGGGCCACCAGAACAATGAATGAATTTTTTGTCATGATTGCGTTGTTAAGAGCATATTTAAAATTAATTCTTTTGTTAATATGAAAAAACTAAATTTAAACATGCCCTAAAGTTGGTTGATACATTTGGTTTTTTGTAGGAAGGTAGTAAATGTAGTTTTAAATCTTGTATTGGAATATTTGTCCTGTCAACTCCAACATTTCAATTATTGGGGTGAATAAGCTTGGTTGTTTCAGTTGCATTTCTTGTAAAGCTACAAGTAATGAAAGTATTATAGAAGTTGAGCAATTAGATGCCCAACTTCTTTCCTAAAAAGTAGTTCGGCGATACTGAAGTATCCGCCTCAACGCCCTGCAGGGCGTTGAGGCAGTTATTCGCAACTTAAATTATTTATTCAGTACAATCTTCCCAGAAGCAACTTTACCATTGATAGTAAGTGTGTAAAAGTAAAGTCCATTGGAAAGTTGATCAGCATTCCATGTTACCTGATGACTACCAGATGCCTGATTGGTATCTACAACCTGAGTAATTACTTTTCCAGTAAGATCATGTATGGATAAATTGACATCAGCTGATGTATTTAAATCATATTTGAAGGTGGTGAATCCCTGAGATGGATTAGGGAAAGCTTCAAAGGAAATGACTTCTTTCAAATCCTCTACGGCAAGCGGTTCTCCGAATCCAAAGTTGTCAAAAAAGTAGTTGTCCCCTGTAAAATTACCCGGATCAAATAGAATTACAAATTGACCGATGTCGGTAGCAGCTGCAACAGAACTTGGGTCAAAAGTCAAAGTTTCCCAGGAGCCACTCGTGGAAGTAGTAGCAGTCATTGCCAAAATGACATCGTTACTCGTAGTTTGTAATGAAAGCGTCACATCGGTTGGTGCATTAGGATCCCAGACATCCAAAGAAATGGTGCTGTTTGCTTCCAATGCCAAATTGCCATCAAACCTGCCAATGATGACATCAAACTCCTCCCCATTGTTGCGCGTGTAAGTTGCAGCATAATCTGAGGGATTGCCAGTTTGATCAGGATTGAGCACTCTTCTAAAATTAACACCGGAATGGGAGAAGAGGTAATTCACATTTTGATTGCATTCAAAATCATTGAAAACTTCGGAATCTGGTGTTACCCCATCACAAGGATCATTCGCCAATTCAGGTCCATTCAAATTGTCCCAATAATAGGTATCTCCTGTATTGGTACTTGGTGCAAAAAGCAACACAATTCTGTTGACATTATCATTGGCAACAGCTGGGTCCGGTTGATTATCGAAACTAAACGTAAGGGTTTCCCATGCATTAGCAACAGAAGTCGTTGCCAGGTAAACACTATGTCTTCCGGTAGGGAAATTGGCAGGTTGTGCCAATACGTCATTTTCCAAAGTGATTTGAACTACTGTACCAGCATTTGGACTCCATACATCAATACTCATTTGCTTGGCACCTGAAAGATAATCTGACAAATCTGCCATTGCAGCATCCAGAATGATGACATCAAATAATTCGCCCGCATTTCGGGTATATTGAGCAGCCACCTGGCTGGTATTCGCACCCGTCGGATCGGGATTTTCTAAGTATGGAATAAATGAACCGCTGATGAAACCATAAGTTCCGTTGCGGTGGTCTTCAAAATTATCCCAGACTATCTGAGCCTGGATACCTGAAGCTAGGAATAGACATGCAAGGATAGAAGCGTAAAATTTTTTCATATTTATGTTGTTTCGTTTGAAAATTATTTTTCCTGGTATACACGTACATAATCTACCTCCATTCTCTGTGGGAATACTGTACTCCCATCTGGGTTGCCGGGAAGGTTTCCTCCGACTGCTACGTTTAAAATCAAATGAAATTCCTGATCAAATGGAAAAGTCGTCGGCAAAGTAGTAGAACGGGTATTGGCTAGGCCCACATTGATGCCGTCCATCTGAAATTGGATACAGTCCTCATCCCACAAAACCGTAAACACGTGAAAGTCGTCGGCGAATGTACCTGACTCCAATTCTAATCCCTGGCTGTTAAATCTCCAGAAATCATGGCCATAGTGAATCGTTCCAAACATCCTTTCGGGTTCATGCCCTAGATATTCCATGATGTCAATTTCACCACTTTTAGGCCATCCACCGTAAACACTATCCGTCGGGAGCATCCATATTGCTGGCCAAAGTCCCTGTCCAATGGGCATTTTAGCACGCACATCAATTCGACCATATTTCCAGTCTCCCTTGTTTTTGGTAACCATTCGCGCTGAAGTGTATTGGTATTCTCCCAGGTAAAGTGGAGATTCTTTGCGGGCTTCAATGACCAAATTTCCATCATTGATGTAGGCATTCTCTTCGCGGGCTGTATAATACTCCAGTTCATTATTGCCCCATCCACACAAGTCTGGACTTATGTCACAGCCATTACCTAAATCAAAAGACCATTTAGACTCATCTATGGAAGATCCGTCAAATTCGTCACTCCAAACGAGATTGTACCCATCAAGTGTTGCAGGAAACGAACACCCTCCTAACTCCTCAGCTTTCTTACAACTGGACTGACTGATAATTGTCAGAACAAAAAAGATTAAAAAAATTCTGTCAAGTCTTTTCATTTCGGATAGTTATGCTTTAAAAAAAGAAGATGGACAAATATAGTTTGGAAAATAAAGTCTTGAATAATTTAGCTTTACATCTTACTTACATCTTTAATTTAAAATTGATACATCAAGGCTACATCACAACTACATCAACACATCCATTTTTTTTTCTGCTTTCCCCTAAACCTTTTATTTTCACGGTGTTATACAATGAATGAATTGTTGTTGACTACATCAAAATTGCTTTAGTTGAGAAAACTCGATTCATTTTGATTTAATAAATAACTGTTTGATCAAATGACTCATCGCCTGCCCATTATTTCAGTTCTACTTCTGTTTTACATTCCTGTAGTTGCTCAATTCGTATCTATTGGCTCTCCTTCTGTCACCAATTTTTCGAGAATTGATTATCAGGCAGGCACCCAAAACTGGTTCATCAACCAGGGAAAAGATGGCTTATTGTATTTTGCCAATAACAAAGGATTATTAGAATTTGATGGTACTAACTGGCAAACATTTCAGCTCCCCAATCGAACCATCGTCCGTTCATTTTACTTTGCAGAAGATGGCAAACTCTACATTGGTGGTCAGGACGAATTGGGTTACTTAAAACCTAACCGGGAAGGAAAAAAAGATTACACCTCCCTGACACCTCTAATTCCAGAAACCCTGGAAAGCTTTGAAGATATTTGGAAAATTTTCTCCCTGGAAGAGGAGATTTTCTTTTGCTCAGAAAAAGCTATTCTAAAATTAAAAGACGAAAAAATGGAGGTACTCAATCCTCCAACCCGATTTGAAAACTTTTTCCAATTAAAGAATGCCATTTATTTACAGGACAAAGAAAAGGGGTTATTCAAGTTGGAAAATCATCAATTAGTGCCCATCAATCGTGGGGATACCTTTGCCAGACAAAGGATCATTGCATTGCTTCCCTTTAAAGATGAAAAATCGCTTATCATAACTGCCGCCAATGGGCTTTTCCTAATGGATGCGAACTCCATTCAACCATGGCAAACTACCTCTTCTGATTTTTTGGTAAACTATCAGCCTTACTGTGCTATCCAACTTTCTGACGGCAGATATGCTATTGGAACTTCACAAAATGGATTGTTGATCATCAATCAAGATGGCAATCCAATCACGCATCTTAATCAAAGCAATGGGCTTCAAAACAATACGATTCTTAGTATTTTTCAAGACACTCAACAAAACCTGTGTTTGGGTCTGGATAATGGGATAGACTATGTGGAAATCAATTCGCCTTTTTCAATTATTCGCTCCGAAGAAGGGGTTGAGGGAACCGGATATGCTTCTATTGTAAATGATGACAAGTTGTACCTGGCTACCAACCAGGGCGTTTATTATGCAGATTGGAATGAAGAAAATAGTCCAATAGAATTTAAGAAGTTTCAATTGGTAGAAGGGACGATAGGGCAAGTTTGGAATATTAATAAATTGGGTAACAGTATCATTATTGGTCAGCATAAAGGAGCATCTTATTTAGATAAAACAAAAGCAAATCCCTTTTCGACGATACAAGGTGCCTGGAAGTTTATGCCTTTGAACCTACATCCAGGTTATGTAATTGAAGGCACCTATGCAGGTTTGGTTTTATATAAAAACGAAAGCGACATCCCGAATGATTATTCAAAATTGAAATTCATTCGAAAACTGGAAGGCTTTAATGAATCTGCCCGAATCATGGAGCAAGATGAGGATGGAAATATTTGGGTCTCTCATGCCCATAAGGGACTTTTTAAGATTAAACTCACCAATGATTTGGCAGCCATAGAAAATATTACCTTTTACAATTCAAAGCATGGATTGCCCACGGACCTGTTTATTAATGTGACCAAAATCAAAAATGAGTTATTATTTACCACTCCATCCGGTATCTATAAATACGAAAAGGATTCAGACCAATTTTTTCAATATGAACAATTCAATGAAATATTTGGAGTAACTCCCTTTGTTCATCGCCTTATGGAGGATGAAACTGGTAACATTTGGTTTTCGGCAGATGAAAATTTTGGTGTTTTACAAGTAGAAGAAAAGGGCGTTTTCAATAACTTAAAATTGATCTATTTCAATCAAATCCAGGAAGCATTGGTGGATGGTTTTGAGCATGTATATGCTTATGACGAAAACAATGTCTTCATCGGTTCTGAGAAAGGTTTTATACATTACAACCCTTCTTTAAATAAGAATACTACTTTTCCTTCCGATATCCTTATCAGGAAAGTCACTTCAATTACGGAAAAGGATTCCATTGTTTTTTTGGGCAATACCGGAAATAATTTATCCGACTCTGTGCGGATTTTTCATAACAAAATGAATGATTTTCGATTTGATTACTCCGTCCCTTACTATGAAAAAATCAATTATATCCGATATCGTTTTTTATTGGAAGGATTTGAGGATTCCTGGTCTGAATGGACATCTAAGACCGAAAAAGAATATACCAATCTCAATGCGGGAGATTATCGATTTAAGGTTCAGGCGAGGAATGCCTATGGGGAGGAAAGCGCATTGGCTATTTTTTCATTTACAGTTCTTCCACCTTGGTACCTTACCATTTATGCCAAGTTGAGTTATGTACTATTAGGAATTATCAGTTTGATGGGCTTGGTTCGATTTGTCCGTAAAAAAGAACAGAAAAAAAGGATGGAACTGGAATTGGAACAGACAAAAGAGCTTGAACAAAAAGAGGCTGAATACAAGAAAGAAGTAGAAAAATCGGAAAGTGAGATCATTCAATTGCGGAATCAGAAACTGCAGGATGACATCAATCATAAAAACAGTCAGCTTGCCTCTGCTACCATGCATTTAGTCCAAAAAGGAGAAATCCTGCTAAAGATAAAAAGTGACTTAAATAACCTTTTGGACAATGCTTCTTCTGAAAATAAAAAGAAAATCCAACAGATATCCAGAGCCATTGAAGCAGATATTCGACTGGATAATAACTGGGAACAATTTGAGCTGTACTTTGACCAGGTACACGAGAATTTTTTCAAACGGCTTAGGAGAGAGTTCCCAGATTTGACGCCGAAAGATCAAAAACTGTGCGCCTACTTGCGAATGAACCTGACTACAAAGGAAATTGCCCCACTACTAAATATTTCTGTTAGAGGCGTTGAAATTAGCCGGTACCGTTTACGAAAAAAATTAAACCTGGAATCGGATACCAATTTGGTTGGATTTATTATGGAGGTATAATAGAAAAAAGAAGCGTCCAGGCTAAGTAATGTTCTAGCCTGAACGCAATTCGGTTTTTAGAGGCTGTTTGAATTTAGCTCCTTTTCCTCCTTAAGACTCTTAATCCATATTTGAAGAAAAAGCCAAACCTAAACAGCTTATTAAATAGTTTCCAGTTTTTCCATTTCAATTTTCAGGTCGTCATTTTCGACCCAAATCGGAAACGTTTGAGTTTTTGAATCTGATACCAAAAGGAAAAAATATTCCCCATCTGGTAATTCACTGAGGTTGTAAAACCTTTCAAAGTCGGTTCCATCTACCACGTATTCAGCAAATATTACCTCGCCATCCTTATTCTGGATTTTTACTTCAAATGGTTGAGTCATTTTATCGTTTGCTTCAAAATAAAAGGTTTTGGAACCTGTTTTTTTGATTAGAAATTCTGGTTCTCCATTAGTTGCAAAAACCACATTTCCAATAAATAACAAAAAGAGAATAGCCAAAAATTTCAAAGGTGACTTCATGATTTCAAATTTTAGCAGAAATGCAATTGATAATGTTTTTGATGAATTTCAAAATCATTAATCATTGATTTCTTTTTTTGAAAGCGCAAAAGTACCCCTATGACCTTCAAGAGAACTACCTAAGAATTAGCCAATTTATCAACTATTTTAACTCGAAAAGAGGCAAAATTTCACATCCTGGTTAATATAGTACATGAAGAGGTTAATTTTTAATAATCATAATGTGAGGCTTGAGTTAAAATTGGGTTTTTTATTTACGGTTAACCTGTTAGGTTGAACTGGGGCAAAAGAACTGCTAAGGCTTTCACATTTCCTCCTTGCTTCTTAGGACAACCTAACAGGTTTTCATGATAAGTCATTAAAAGGAATTCATTGAATTCGAACTTCACATCATAATAGTAAAGGAGGATCAAAAAAGGCGGAAAAGTAAATTTTCCGCCCATTGTTTTCAAATTCTTTTATGTAAAAAAGATAATTATTTCTTTACATAAAAGGGAATATTCGCCACAGCCGCATTTCCATTGCCATCGTAGATATAAGCAAACATTCGGTAAGGTCCTTCCTTTCTGGGGGCTTTGAAATTTAATATCCCATTCTCACTTCCCGGTTTAATGACAATTTCTAATGCTTCTGGCCTGGACTCGGCGTCACCACCTGATTTGATATCTGTACTTTCGGGCAACATCTCCCAACGATATTTTAACTCATCTCCATCCGGATCGCTCACGTCTACTGATAATTGACATGTCTTGCCTGGTCTTACATAAACACTTTCAAAAGCCGTCTTACCATCTAATTTTATGAATTTAATATGAGGAGAACGGTTTGCCGGCATTTTTCCGCTCCAGCCATATTCCAACACATCGATAACCTCCGTTTCAGAACCATCTTCTAAAAATACACCATACCAGGTCGGTGTAGTTTCTTGTTTTTGTCCCCAAAGGAAAACATAGGAGCCAATACACATCTCCTTATCCGCAAGTATGCCTTCCTCATATCTCTTTTTATAAAAACTTGCTTTTTCACTACTGGTTTGCTCAATTGGAACCCCCCAATCCGTTTTTGTTACCTCCCAGTGTCCATCTGGTCCCCACTCTGTAATGACATATGGTTTGTCCCATCCATATGCGCGCATCTCCTTATCAATGCCAATCAACCCTCCATAAGTATTGATGCCATAAACATCAATGTGAGGTGCTCGTTCTTTTATTAATTGGACTTCAGCCACATCCAATCCGGCTGTTACAGTCATGGTCGGATGATTGGGATCCACCTCGTGTATCATTTTCGCAATGTCGTTGATGGCATTCCAGACTTTAAAATCAGAATAAAATAGGTCTGTTTCATTTCCAATGCCCCACATGAGGATGGCAGGATGATCTTTATATGCTTTGACGATTTCAGTAAAACGTTCTAGCTGAGCCTGTACACCTTTGGAATCATTATAATCAAAACCCTGTCGCTCACATCCAACCCAAAGTCCAAACAAAACAGTCAATCCTTTTTCATGTGCCTCATCTAAAATGGAAATTGCTTCCCCGGCTGCCCAGGTTCTGACGGAGTTGGCACCATAAGCTACAGCTCTGTCAAGGTGAGCCTGTCCTCCTACACCATTAATATAATAAGGTTCCCCTCCCCTGTAAAGCTGCCAGGCTCCATTTTCCTGCTTAAACTCCACTTTTATAGGACCTTGAGGAGGTTGTGCCTGAAGGCTGATTATGGTAAAAAGTATAAAGGGAATTAGTAAGCTTAATTTGATTTTTTTCATGATTGACGAAACTTAATTTTTTAAAATATCGAATTAACCGAAAAATAGTAGAATAAATAAAAACCCAATCAACAAAAAAGGTTGTGATGTACCAATGATGTATGCAATAAAAAAAAGATGTAAGGGTGATGTAGGGTGTTTTTGCAAAGACAGAAATATTAACTTCTAAATTTGTCATTTACAAAATTAAATATCTATATGGCTCAATTTCACAAAATGAAAAATCGGAAACAAGCCCACAGATTCTATAAAACCATTATAGCACCTATGGGCAAAAAAGCGACATTGTGCCTAAACTTGTTCCTTTTTATTTCCTTCTCTCATTCCATCGGTCAGGACAATCACAATAGTACCATATTCAATCACCTAAAATCTTCGCTTCAAGATACGACACTTGAAATAGCATCGGAATATGCCTTAGAGCATGACAAAATTGTCCAGGGCATTCAATACGATTCTAATTTCCTGAAAAAGAAGTTAAGGAAGAAAGATCAACCATTGACAATTTTCGGATATTATCGTGGTTTCCTATATGGTAGAAATATGACTGTCCCCTACCCAAATCTTGCACCTTATGAAAGAGCTTATGGGGTAGGAGATGGTTATCGTGAGCCAATGATGTCCTTAAGTGTCATTGGAAGGCCAAACGGAAAGTCAAGCTTTGGAACCGAGTTATACCTGTTCACCCCTTATTTTGGTACAGGAACGGAGGACAATATCTTCACCATGAATCTTGGGCTCAATTTTTATGGAAATTTCCGTACAAAAAATGGAAACTTTGGAGTCCGTGCAGGAGGGATTCACTGGTACAACCTCAGTACATTTACCATAGGGGTCTATCAGATTTTGGATCGATTCAGTATTTTTGACCGCACCCCCTGGGAAGGCGTTACCCACATTGACAAATACGACAATTATTACGAAACAGGTGCTACCAGCCCTGGTGATTTGCGTTGGAATAATCAAGCTTTTCAGGGATTAATCATCAATGGGGCCAAACTTCCTGGAAATATATCCTTTGATTTATTTTGGGGAAAAACGCAACCCAATGGTGGTTTGCCAGGAGCAATAACGGATCCTTACCAATCTATACCAGCTACATTGGATGCAGGGACAATACCAACCTACCTCGGTTTTAATGGCGATGCCCGTTTTGTTCCAAATTTCATTTCTGGGGGAAAAATAGGTCGCTCTTTTGGAAAGAAGAGGCAATCCATATCTTACAACATTATCCATAACCAGACTGCATTGGATAGCCTTAACAGAGATAAACGAACTTATCAGGTTCATTCTTTGGCACTTGACTTGAAATTGGCAAAAGTTAAGGTAGTTGGAGAATTGGCAATGGGAAGTTATGAAAGTCCAAATTATGAAAAAAAATGGGGCGAAGCTTTAATGTTACATGCCTTTATTCCCAAAGAATATACTTACATTCCGATAGACATTCAGTTATATCAAATCAGCAAGGATTTTTACAATCAAAACGGAGCCATTGCTACCAATTCCAATCCAGATATTTTAGCAGATATTGGACTTGCTGCTGGTGCAAACGGGGCAGGTGGACAATTGGCTCTGGTCAATCAACTGATTCACAACAGGCGTGGGGTCAATATCAACGCAGGCATTGATGTAGGACCTTTAAAATTAAATGTAGGATGGGGGCTTTCAGAAGAAATTGATGCAGCCTCCCCGGTATTGAGCTTCGTCCATCGAATCAATGGTTTGGCTATCTCAAGAGTTTACAATCCATTTCCGGCTGGAGCCACAAGCCCTACCATTTTTGGCCCTTACAATCGACAAACCTCTTTCTTTAGAGGAATTTCGGAATTTGTTCAAACAACAGATTTAGATCCTGCCACCGCAGAGGCATTGAATAAAAAATATTTCAATGCCATTGATATACAAGCAAAATATAAGACTGCTATAAACGATCATCCATTATACTTCTTTTATCTAGGGTCCTTTGGCTCTGCAAAATCCAGGGCATCAGCGATACCTACCATCGACGACGACAGTTACCTCTTTGTCCAATATCACGAATTTGATCTCTATTATGAATTGTTTCCCAAATTTCTCCTCACGGGATACTTGGGAATAGAATCAGCACAAGGTGGTCAATTCACGGATTGGGATTTGGAAACCCAACTGCCACGAGATCAATTTGCAACGGGCATTGGAATCGGCTTTGATTGGACCGTTTCAAAAAGCACCGGAATTTATTTCCGCCATCGCTGGATGGATTTTGAAGATCGAAGTTTCGATCTCGATAAATACAAAGGGCGAGAAGTAACAATAGAACTGAAAACCTTTTTTTAAACAATAATTATGAAATATACATTACTCCAATTTTTATTTTGTGCAGGCATCCTGATTTTTCAGGTCAATATTTTAAGTGCACAAGATGGCTCTGCTCGAGCTACAGAAAAGGAAAAAGAAGGCAAAAAGATTTTCTTCAACGGTTTGGGTCGGACTATAATCTCTCAAACCGGTATTGATGGAAACATATTGGATGCGGACTCATCTACTATAGAGCGCTTAACAGATGGTGAGTTTTTACTCGATTTAGCTGTCAATGCAACTCCTAATAAAACCTCTGAAGTACAAACCATCATCCGATTGAGAAATGAATTTGGTGGCTTTTTTGGTGCCGGTATGTCTGTCGAGGTGCGGGAATTATGGGCAAGGGGTATCATTGCTGATGTAATCAAATACCGTCTTGGAGATATGGACGTAGTGATGTCCCCTTATACTTTATTCAACCCTGTCGAAGAGGGAAGTATCAATGAGCCAGCGGTTTTCATGCCTCAAAAAGAGGTGATCCATTACGAGCAATTTTATACGAATGACAATACCCGTCGCCTTCAGGGCGCCAAACTGGATTTCGGTGTAGACATTGCCCAGGGCATTGAGGACATTGACTTCAGTGGATTCATCGCCCGGGTAAGAGGCACAGATTTTTTTACTACCCCTACCCGATTTATAAGTGGTGGTCAAGCTGATTTTTCAACAGTTTCCCTGAATGATTCTTTGGGACTTCGAGCCGATTTTGGATTGAATGTCGTGCATACTTTTGATGATTTGCAATCAGGGGAAGCCACAACCGGAATCCGAAATACGGTTACCACCCTTGACTTTGATGTCTCCATTTTAGATAAAAAAGATTTTGGACTTCATTTGATTGGTGAGACGGGCAGATCCAATTTGGAATTGAAAGCAGATTCTGTTTCTATTTTTGAGGAAGATGATACTTTCCTGGAGATTGGAGCAAAAGCCGTCCTTAAACCTCAAAAATTGACCCTATCTGCCACTTTTGTAGATGTGGGACCTGACTTTTTCAGCATTGGTGCTCACAGCAAAAGAATAGATTACACTGCTGAGAAATCCTTCTACAACCGTTTAGGTGTTGACAGGGCGCTTAGAATGCCTTCTCTTTTTGACATTTCCCGGGATAGGGCACTTTACACTTTCCAGTTATCCGACCGACTTATGAATTATGACCCACGATTCAGCAATACCATGCCTTATGGAATTGCCACCCCCAATCGAAGGGGATTGAAATTTGGAGCTGAATATGGAAATGCAGAAGATAAAATTGAAGCCAGACTCGACGGTGCGCTCTTGAAGGAAATCAGGGGACAAGGAACTTTTGAGTTGAAAGACTTCACCCTAATCCGATTGGCTGCCAATCTGAATATACACAGGTTCGCTTCCTGGGAAAATAAATTTCGGGTAACCCTGGGTTACCAATATGAGTCCACTTCAAGAGGTGGATTAGAAGTAGAACAGGTAGATTTGAGTTCCAATATGATAGAGCTGGGATTGGAGGCGGAATTATTTCCTAAATTTGAATTATTACTCGGAGCGAAACTTCTTTCCGCAGAAGGCAGGGAATATATCCCACGCATAGACGAATTCAACGATGTCAAAGACTTTCCTGCTCCATTTGAAGTTGATGATACCGAAAATTTGATTGGTGCAGGCATCAAATATGAATTCAAGAAAGGTATTTACATGACTTTGCAATATCAATCATTTAGCTCCCAATTGGGCACTGACGATACCAACGACTATGATTTAAATCAGATTTTTGTGTTGTACAACATGAATTTTTAGAGTTACTTAATCCATTTTGATAAAAGCTATACATCTTCAATATTATGAATAAATCAATATATCAAATAATCGCTGCCTTCCTTTTTATTTCTCTTTTTAGTGTGGGATGTAGCCATGACGACGACTCTTTTGACGGTCCTTTTTTGGTAGATCGTTTTGGTGAATTTGCCATCATTGAAAATTTAGTGGTTAGCCAACCAACTGTTGATTTCGCAGCGGGAGAAACCGTATATTTCACTGCTACCTTTAACAAAAATGTCAATTGGGTAGTCGTGATCACTGGCTCAGAAAGTGGCGCAGTAAAACGAATTGAGGGCTTTGACAGAGAATTGACTGAAGCCAATGCCACCTGGAGAGGCGGTACCACAGATCTGCCATTTTTCAAGGCAGAAATGTGTTCAGTGGAATTATTGGTTCCGGAAGAACCCGATTTTTCTGACACCGGCGAAGTAGAGACACTATCTACTAAAACATATGATGCCACTGTATTTACAGATTTTGAAGAAGACCTGGGACCAGATGCGTTTATTGGAAATTTTGAGTTTGAATTTACGCCAAATGTTGGAAGACAAAATAACATGCCTGCAGCTCAGGGAGATTATTATTTCCTTTTAGAAGGGACGGACGACGTCGTTCCAAACTTTTTTGTTGGTCTGGTTGACATTAGCGCACAGGTCACCGGAGATACTTACATAAATTTCCCAACAACTGTACCCGAAGAATTATATTTTAATGTATTAATGTACAGCGACGGCGGACCACATGGGCTTGCTATCATTGATTTTGTTTTTGACTCCAACGACAGCGGTGCCTATGAAGATGGACAAGATGCTACTTTTCGACATCCAACAGATATTCAAACCGCCACCTGGCAAGGATGGCAGCATGTTTCTTACCCCATGAGCATTACGGGAATAACACAAGAACAATTGGAAAAGGTAGTGGCAATACGATTGCTCATGATTTCTGATATGAATGCTCAACCCAATCCTCCACTACAAGTTGGCTATGGAGTTGATTTCTTGTGTTTTACCAGTGGTGGTCCATTGGAACTGTAATACTTCAAAATTTGCAGAATCTCTTTTAAGGATTTTTAAACCCTGTATAACTCCAGGGGCAAACAGTTCTTTTTTACTCAAAATGCCCATAAAAAGTTCAAGACCAAGATCAAGTTCAATATTTTACTTGATCTTGATCTTGAACTTGAACTTGAACTTGAACTTGCTCTTGATCTTAAAAAAGTCCATATGCAATCGCAAAAGATTTTTACCAGATATATCATATTCCTCTCTATGTCCTTCACCCTAATAATGGCTTCCGGGTGTATTCAATTTAAACAGCTTACCCTTTATGATGGCATGGAAACTGAGCCAAAACCGTTAAAGCCCAAAGACATTTCTATGATTGTTGAGCCCTCTATTTATGATGAGGATGCAACAGATGTCTGGGGTTTGGAAAAGGATGAATGCCAGGAAGCAAGTATTTCCAATACGGTGGCTTACAGTGGTTCAGAGTCCATACAAGTCACCTGGGACCGGGATGCAGAAGGTTGTGACTTTGCAGGTATCGGTATAGGATGGGATGGCTATGCAGGAAAGGATTTGTCTGATATAATTGATTATGTCGCCATTCAAATGCACGTTCGTACCCAAAAAGGGCGCGCCTTTGGATTGCCAATCGTAATGACTTTGGAAGATTACAGCGGTGGCATGGGGTTCTCTTATACGACCAATAAATATTTTGAACGCGTCGCAATAGACGAGGAATGGCAGAAGGTCATTGTGCCTTTGAATTCCTTCGAAATGGAGGAAGAAAACCTCGATCCAAGTAATATCAAACAACTACAGCTCGAATTGCAGCAAAGCGGTAGTTTTTATCTCGATGACATCAGTCTGGTATTTTACGAACCACAACCTCAGGAACCCTGGATGGAAGAAGAGACTTTGCCTGATCCCACTGAACTACCGATAATGATTTTTGATGATGCTTTTATCAATGACAATGCCTGGGGACTTATTTCAGATGACTGCCAAACGATTGAATTGACCGACTCCGAAAAGGCTGTTGGGCAAAAATCCATTTATGCCAAATGGGACAATGCAAGCAATTGTAGTTTAACTGCCTTTGGCGTTTCCTGGAACAAATGGCATCCAGTTGACATCACTGATATTAGGGAAACAGCTGCTTTCCAGTTTGATATAAAAATCAAAAGCAAGCATCAAGGAACATTGCCATTAAATGTCGGATTTGAAGACTATGAACGCGCCAAAAATTTTGCTGGCGTAAAAGAAGAATTCGTTGAAGGCGGAAAATTTTCACGTGACTGGAAAAAAGTGACAGTCCCTCTTTCTGCAATTCCTGAAGAAGGGCTTGATTTAACCCGAATTAAACAATTGTATATTACGTTGGAAGAATCTGGAGAGATTTATATTGATAATATTCGGTTGATTCAAATGTAGCTTTTGTCTAAGACCTGTTCTAAAGTCTATTTTGTTTTAAATCACCAGATCCGTATTTGGCGGAGTCTCTCGAAGAGGACTCCGACCAAGCAAAGACTAGATGAGTAGATGCCGCAGAGTCCACTTCGAGAGACTCCTCTTTTTACTCTTGGTGCGACAAAGTGAATTGCACTCTTAAAATGATTACCAATCAAATTTTTTAAAATCAGACAAAAGAGCTAGCAAAGATTAAATAGAAAAATATTAAAAAAATTAACATTCTGCTAAACAAAAGTTAAAGTCACCAACTATTATTGAAGTATTCAAACACATAAACGCTCCAAACATCATTTAGCTAAGAGTTTATAATTCCATCAATCGGCTACAGGCAGCAAATTTTATTCTGCACATCGTTAAAAAGCCTCGCCATACCTTCCAGGTATGCCTACGTTTTTTGCCTCGTTCAGAAAAAAAATTGCTCGCTTTCGCACGATCATGAAAATAAAACAAGCTCTATAGTCAAATCAAGTCAATTCCTACTACAAACTATTTGTGAACGATTTAATACGTATTCATTTGTGCTATGTAATTTTTAATAAAAGCGCTTTTGAAATATGTATTTTTTTTATTGAACCTGTTTGAACATTTCTGTTCACTAATAACAGATAGCTTCAAACAAGTTCATTTGCAATAACCACACTACAGTGGGCTGGTAGCCGTGGGTTATCTGCCTGTTGTAAACATTTTCACTCAAAAAATTTTAACCAAATGACTAGCGTTAAATTACAAACCCTCTTATTAGTTCTCGTACTTTTTTGTAGT
The DNA here is from genome assembly GCA_041941305.1 of Saprospiraceae bacterium. GTDB lineage: Bacteria > Bacteroidota > Bacteroidia > Chitinophagales > Saprospiraceae > JANSWP01. The sequence continues at coordinate 119,763 of JBGTQJ010000006.1, read as the reverse complement.
ACTTTTTCTTTTTCCCAAACTGCTTTAACACCAGTTGCTTTAAAAGTCGAGCATGCAAAACAGACTCAACAAGTGGCAACTTCTGTTCAATTATTTGACCAGGCAAAAGACATTGATGCGCTTCCCGAAGCAAAATCTGCTTTAACCAAAGCGACCCTACTCAATTTGAAAACGGAAGCCTTAAAATCAGCTTTTGCAGCAAAATCAGAAATGATCGAATTGACACTGCCTACAAGCCAGGAGAGTGGCGATTTTGTTTTAGAGTTGATTCGCTATCGTACAGTTTCGGATGATTTTAGAGTCACCACCGCTTCCTCTAATGGAGCACCTGTGCCGTATACCCCTGGAGTTCATTATCGGGGTATTGTGAAAGGTGCCAATCAATCCATTGCTGCCATCAGTATTTTTGAAGATGAAATCATTGGGGTTATATCTACCCTGGAGGACGGCAATATGGTCATTGGAAAAACCACCCTAAGTAACGATCAATACATTTTTTACCGAGAAAGAGATTTGACCATTTCCAATGATTTTGAATGTGGAACAGATGCATTGGACATGTCACACATCGATTTGAAAAGAATGCAGGATATAGCCAATTCAGGTGCAGCAGAAAGCCCTGGCGATTGTGTCAAGGTATATATTGAATGCGAACACGATATGTATTTAGAAAAAGGAAGCGTGGCCAACACGGTAAATTACATGACTGGTTTGTTCAATGTCGTTGCAGTATTGTACCAAAATGAAAGTATCACCACTGAAACTTCTGAAATTTTCGTGTGGGATACACCGGATTCTTATGCTACAAGCTCATCGGTTGATGCCTTAATTGACTTTAGAAATACTCGAACTACTTTTAATGGTGATTTGGCGCATCTCGTTTCCAGAGGGGCTCCAGCAGGGGGTGGTGTTGCATGGGTAGATGCGCTTTGTACTTCTTACAATTATGCTTATAGCTATGTCAATAGTACTTATCAGGTCTTTCCTACTTACAGTTGGTCTGTAGAAGTTTTCACACATGAAATGGGGCATAATCTAGGTTCACCACATACCCACGCATGTGCCTGGAATGGGAACAATACTGCCATTGATGGCTGCGGTCCTGCTGCTGGATACAATGAAGGTTGTAATGCGCCTGTACCCGCTGAAGGTACCATTATGAGTTATTGCCATCTGGTTGGTGGAGTTGGGATTAACTTTAACCTCGGATTTGGACCTCAACCAGGTAATCTCATTCGAGGTGAGATCAATGCCGCTTCTTGCTTGTCCACTTGTGGCCCTCCTTGTACACTAACTGTAGCTGTTACCGGCACCAATGCCAATAATGGTAATAATGGAACAGCAACGGCAACCCCATCCGGCGGTACGACTCCTTACACCTATGCATGGAGTAATGGCGGTTCTACTGCAACAATCACAGGATTGGCTCCAGGTACTTACACGGTAACCGTAACAGATAGTGGCAGTTGCACCGCCACAGGTAGCTATGAAGTTCTGAATACAAGTCCTTGTACAGATAATGAATTGACCCTAACTATTGTCCTGGACAACTATCCTGGTGAAACAAGTTGGGAAGTATTAGATGGAGGTGGAGCTGTCGTAGCTTCTTCCAATGGTACTTATGCTGGTTATGCCAATGGTTCTACTGTGGTGGAAGACCTCTGTATTCCAAATGGTTGTTATGACTTCGTCATTTACGACAGTTATGGTGATGGGATTTGCTGTGGATATGGAAATGGATCTTATGACCTGGTAGAAGATGCAACTGGTACTTCATTGGCTTCTGGTGGCGCATTTGGTTATTCTGAAACCACTAATTTTTGCGTACCAACTGGAGTCACTACCTACACCTTGACCACCAACGCGAATGGTCAGGGAACCGTTACACCTGCCGGCACAACCACTCATAATGCAGGAGCATCTGTTACACTGACTGCAACACCTGCATCAGGATGGCAATTCGACAACTGGAGCGGCGACGTGACTGGCACCAGCAATCCAACCAATATTACCATTAACTCAAATATGAATGTGACAGCCAACTTTAGCCAGGTCGGTGGTGGTGGATGTACTTATCAAACAATTAATAATCATGATTTTGAAAGTGGTTGGGGCATATGGAATGATGGTGGCTCTGATTGCAGAAGAAGTGCCAATGATGCCAATTATGCCAATAGTGGTACTTATTGTGTTCGCTTGAGAGACAACACCAATACCTCTGTCATGACAACCGACAATCTGAACCTATCCAGCTATGAAGAAATCACGATTGATTTTTCATACTATGTGAGAAGTTTTGAGGGTACAGAGGATTTCTGGTTGCAGTATTCAGCAAATGGTGGTTCTTCTTATCAAACCCTTGTTACCTGGGTAAGAACCATTGATTTTAACAACAACGAGCGCCACAATCCAACCGTAATCATCACAGGAACCTTCTCTTCAACTGCCCGATTCCGCTTCCGTGCCGACGCATCAGGAAACTCTGATTGGGTTTATATTGATGATGTCAATATTACCGGATGTCTCACTACTGCTCCTATGATTGGTGAAACGATATCGGTGACTGTAACAGATGATTTCAATAATGATGTAGCCGTAATTCCTACAGAACCTAACAATGAAGTTTTGCCAAGTACAATGCAATTATTTCCAAATCCAGTTAGCGCTGAATTAATGGTAGCTTATGAAACTACTTCCGACGAGCCAGTTCAATTGGTTGTAATGGATTTTACGGGAAGAGTCATTCGCGAATTGAAAACACCAGCTGGTCAGCACAATCAAAGAATTGACGTAAGTGACCTGAATCCAGGTTACTATGTCATTCAAATGATTACTGGTATAGAGCGGGTGACGAAGAAGTTTGTGGTTGCGAAGTAGGTGAGCAGAATTTGAGAGATTGAGCGTGTGAGAATTTGAGAAATATTTTCATGTCTTACACGCTCAATTTCTCAAATTCTCACACGCTTTAACCTCAAGCCAGAAAAGACTTCCTTGATTTTCTTGCCACTTATGCGCAAAAAATAACTTGGAAGGAACAAAGCGAGTGGGATAGTAAAATCTTTTTGTATCCCGACTACCTCTCAATTAAAAACCCTTTTTGAATACTCATAAGATATTGGTTACATGCATTGCTCATATTTCAAAGGAAAATCAAACTGTAATTTTTTGAGTCAAAAGGTGTATAACAAAAAAGGAAGCAAATAATTGGTTTTAGAATACGAGCTTCTCAAACTATTAAACAACATTTTTATTGTATCGAGAAAATCTACAGATTATTTTGATACTAAGTTGTCTTTCAAAGCAGCTATGCCATTACTCTACATCAAAAGAAACAACCGCCCAATGATCCTTATAAGCATGTTCTAATTCGGCAGTAATTAATACATGAACTTTGGAACTTGAATTATTAAAAAAGCAAAATCAGCCGTTCCCAGGGTAGAGTTCTCCATCTCCCATGCCATCAGGAATGAGAAATTCTGGAAGTGGTATCATGTTGAGTAAAGTGCGGTCAGCTTTGAATCTTCGAATAGCCCTTTCAGGGTGATTGTATGGGAAACCAACTTCTGTGGTAGCATAAATTGCATAAATTCTATTTGCTGTTGCTGATTCATCTAATGAAATTATCTTTTGCCACATTTCTCCTGGCATTTCCCCATAAAAGGTAAGATCGTTATTCACTTGATTGCTTATTGTGAAAACATTTCGGCTTCGAGCAAAAGCCCTATATCAGTCATCTGAAAACCAAAAATCACCATTGGCAAGATGGTTTGGAAAAGTTGAAGAGGGAGTACTATACATATACAAGGCAACGCCCTGGGTTATGTCATATTTTTCCATTCCTTGACCCGAAAAATAATTATCCACACTATAGATATAATTTCCAGAAGGATGCAGTTTAGCTAATGAATTAGCAGGAATATGATGATCAAAAACACCACCATCATGTGGACTAATAGACCCCGTAGGTAAAAAGAGACAATGAATATATTGGAATCCCAAGTCAGAATCATCTGGAAAAATATACACCCAATCTTTTCCTTTCAAAACAATATCATGTGGGGTTGTAAATATAGTGTATACCTTTTCCAAAGTCATATTTTCCAAATCAATATAGGAGACGGCGCCAGAGTGCCCTACAACTGCATGTTTTCCATCAGGGCTAACCGAAACACATAAGGGATATTTATTCAGGTGTAAAATATCCGTTTGTTGAGTTTCTGGATTGATTCTTAAAGCTGATTACGAAAAGGATAGCCTGTTTACACTCTGCACAGACGCTGTACAGAGTGCAATTAATCTTGGAAAAAATGGCATTAACACACATATGTACTAATATCGGGATAGCCTTTTATTTAGCCAGTAGGATAAAACCAATACCCTTTTTTTACAACTTCTGCCATATGCCTAATTGTCAATGGTTTTTTTTTCAACTTTTCAGGTTTGAACCATTTATAATACCAATAAATAAATATCAATTCTGGAACAAAATAATCAGTAAAATCAACTTCTATTAAATCAATATTAAATCTTTCCATAAAATCTAATAACATTGCATCTGCATCATCTCCCATCAAGTCCAAATCATTGTTGATTTCTGTTTTTTCATTGAGCACCTTAGTGGTGTATCTGGAAAAAAACTCAATTACTTTTTCTAAATTATTATCTTCCATAGTTATAGTTATTATTAAAACAACTAAATATTAACTGCTCGGGAAGATGGTATATTAAATTCAGAGAGTACTTTAATAAGTTTCTCATTGCTTCACCACCAAACCCACCACAATCTTCTTATCAAAAAACACCCGAACTAAATATGTTCCAGCTGCCATTTTGGAGATATCTACTTCTTGCCCAATTCCACTAAACATCTGTTTACCTAATAAGTCGTAAATTCCATACCCTTGAACGGTTTCCTTACTATCAATGCTAAAATGTCCAGTAGTTGGATTCGGAATAAAGGCAATTGAATAGTCGTTTGTAAGATTCAATTCATCGCGTTCTTCGTTCAGTGCTTCTGGGTCTGTTTCTTCAAATTCATCCTCTTCATCTTCCCAAATCGGATTTGCCGGAGGCACACAAACGTCTTCAATCAGGGCAATTAAATGACTTCCTGATTTAGCCTGGAAGCCTGGTTTGAGAATAATATTTCGAGTGGCTTTGAAAGTTGTGGCTGTATCCGTTTCGATAATGCTGGCTGAAGTCAATTTGTTAGGAGCTGTGTAAGTGCTATCAAAAAGAGGACTATCGTTGATTACAGTCAAGCTATCAGAAGCATCATTGGGATCACAATCACAGCCATCTGTGATTTGGTCATTGTCTGTATCTGTGGAATCGTAATTGATATTAACTGAAGCAGTATCTGTTCTTCCATATCCGTCGGTAACTGTCACAAAATAAGCTCCAATTGGAAGGCTGTTGATGTTGGCACTGGTGCCACCTGTATTCCAGGAATAGCTGTAATTCCCATCACCATCTATTGCAGAAGCCGCAGCAGTACCATCTTCATCACCAAAACAGGAAACATCTACACTCACAGCAGAGGCATCAATTGGATTACAGATATCCGTAATCTGAGCTTGGAACTGGCTACTTCCGGTAACCTTGAAGTCTGGCAGTAGTTTGATGCTTTGCGTAGCCTTAAAAATCACCTCAGCACTATTGTCTACAACAGCAGCAGATTCAATTTCATTGTAATTTTTAAAAGTACCCGAGGTTAGTGGGTTGTCATTAATGGCAATGTGGTTCGCATTTGGGTCATCGGGAGCACAGTCTTTGGAGTTGGGGACATTGTCACCATCATTGTCTACAAAGTCGTCATCAATATTGGCAATATCATCAACAGAATTTGCAATGATTGGTGTAAAATCTGTTCCAGTCGCTCCGGAATTAATATGAATATTTGGATGGGTCATTATCTGAAAATCGGGTTCACAAATTTCAACCAGCGCAGCCGCTTTATCCAGATTTTCTACAGTTAATGTTGTGATGGTTGTCCATTCATTGAGCATCCAGTTTTCCGGAAAATCCGTTAGTTGATTCATTCCATAAGCCTGATATTCAAAACCACTATTGAGAATCACCCCATCTGATTTTGCAATAGCATAAGTATTTGTTGGAGTGCTCAATTCAATTCCTGAATTGCTAGACCATTTCAATCCAAACACCAAATCAGAAATCTCGTCTACATTAGTAGGACAAGGTGCTGTAGTACAACGCATTTGAATTGCGATTTGATTATCTTCTCCAGAGTTATAAGCTCTGATCTCCATATTTTGAGCAGGAGCTGGTAGCCCGATTCCAGGAATATTGCCAGATTGAAAATTATTGAGTGAGGTCAATCCAATATGATTCAAAATGATTTCGCGATCATTAGCTACTCCGTTATATTTCACAAAGCCATCCATATTGATATCATTACTCGAATATTTGTTGGTAATGACACTATCGGGATTGATATAGCCAAGTTCTGATAGAATGCCTACTCTGTCATTTGCCCAACCGTTGTATTTAACCAGCCCATCGCCGCTCGCATCTCCTGACCACATCATGGTCGTTCCTGAAACATTTATCTGGCTATTACTTCCGAATGTAGGAGTAGCCGAAGTGGTAAAATCGATAGTAGTTAGATTGTTCCCTAGAGTAACTGGAGAAGCAGTCATAACCCCAGCATGGTTCCTATGTCTAACAGCAACATAATAATCCCCAGTATAGGCTGTTCGAAATTCAATAACTGAAGCACCGTCTAATCCGACAATATCGCCATCTCTTTGAATCAAGGCGGATTTAGATGCGATTGATTTTGAAGGCTTGTTTTTATCCCTTAACTCCAGCATCACCCAATCTACAATGGCATTATTGCCAATTGTATCAAGAATGGAGGCTTTTATCATTTCTCCTCCTCCGCGAGCCTGGTGATTGAAATTGTTTAGTGCTGTATAAGGTTCTGCCAAGGGAATTAAATTCTTTTGGCGCAGGCTGTCGTACATCAGATTTGTATTTGAGTCAAATGCTCCTCCTAGCATTACTTTAGCAGCGATATCAATAAAACAGTGCGTATTATCAAATGAAAAAGCATCTAGAGTCATATTTGTGTAGGGAAGAAATTCAAATAAAATCCGCATGGTGGGAGCCGTCGCAGTGAAAGTTACAGATTGATGCACAAATTCCCCATTTCCAGAAGTGGCATCAAACCAGAAAGGCATCCCATTATAGACTTGATCTGGCAAGCCGATATATCCTCTTGCCGAATCGCCAATCGCATAAAAATGAAGGGTATAAACAGAGTCAATTCTCAAAAAATCAATATCTGCATACATCTTTTCTACCGCAGCAGAACCACCGAAATGAACACTTTGGACACCACAGAAAACCTCCGTTGTCGATAAATCAATATTTGGAGAATTTTCGCCTACGAAATTGAAATCTATCCAATGATTCATATCATCCTCATAGCTGCTATTGCGTTTCGCAATTATGGGATTATGAATAAAATTGGGCAAGCAGGTCGTTAAATAATCAATATTTGGACCATGGAAGCCATCTGTAATTAGTTCGACAATATTTTGCCCTTCTGTTAGATCAGCATTAAATGAGACTTCCTGCCAATTGGTATTCCCCGAACCTGTATTGGGAAAATAAAAATTGTCTATTGTCAATACATCATTTACCAAAATATCCAGATAGCGATCACTGGCATTAATGGAATATTTCAAAGAGAAAGTATAATTGCCTGCCAATGCTGCATTTATTAAAAACCGCAAGGTATCCCCAGTTTTGCTATTATAATCAGCATAACCTGTACCTGTCCACCCTGAGCCGCCAGTTTTTTTATTGAGACTTATCCTAATCGCATCTTCAGCTTCATATTTTATTGCAAAACAATCATCACAAGTATCTGGCACACCATCTCCGTCGGAATCTATCGTATCGTCTCCTCCGGGGCATAGATCATTGGTATCACAAACACCATCATTATCTGAATCCATATAGGTTCCTGTGCAATTACAATTTGAGTCAAGTGTATCATTTATTGTGCAAGGATTTCCATCATCGCAAGCCATTCCGTTTAAAGGAGGGCAGTCGTAGATTGCTGATTTGCAAATTGATAAATAATCTAAACGGGGATAATTATTGGATGTGGTGGCCCGTTCCGTCATTATTGCATGAACCCCGGGCGGAATACTATCAATTGTAAAGATAACTTGTTGAAAAACAGAATCACTTCCTGTTAAGGGAATCAACAAATCAGCATGCTTCAATACCCCATCCAAATAGATATTAACGGTTCGATTTCGAGACTTTTCGGCATGACGAATGTTGAATTCATATTTGCCAAATTCTGGAAAATCATAATAATGCGTTACACTCGAATGAGCATCATTATGCCCAAATCGAATATAACCATCCATTGCAGATCCGAAATTGGTATTCAACGTTTGAAGATTGATATACTCCCCATACTCATATTGCAAAAGAGTATCTACACACATGGTGTCAAGAGGAACATCCGCAAAACCTGTCATTGTACAAGCTAATGAATCCGTGACAGTCACATAATATCGATCCGATGCTAATCCGGATAAGTCCTGCGTAGTGCTACTATCTGCCCAAAAGAAGGTATAGGGTGCATTCCCGCCTGAAACAATTAGGTCAATCTCTCCATTCATGCCATTGGAAGGAACTGTCGCGAAACCTAAATCAATTAGTGAAGGTTCATTAATGATAATCGTATCCACAGCCGCGCAATTTCTCCAGTCGGTTGCCGTCACAATGTAAGTTCCAGGCGAAAGATTAGTCAAATCCTCTTCAAAAGCTCCTGTATTCCATTGATAATACACCCCTCCAACCATATGCTCAGGTGTGATGTCAATACTCGCTAAATCTCCATTACATTTGATAGTATCAATATCATGACTCAACTCGAGATAAATCGGAATACCTCCACAACCACAACCAGCAGTCACAACGTCCAAAATGGTACAAGGATTTCCGTCATCGCAGGGTTGACCTACGGTTAGGTCATTGCAAGTATCGCAATCATCTGGAATTCCATCGCCATCTTCGTCCAAATTATCATCAAACCCAGGGCAGGCATCTGAAGCATCACAAACCCCGTCCATATCAGTATCATTTCCGGAAAAAATACCTGAACAATCACAATTTGCATCATACATATCATTTATGGTACAGGGATCTCCGTCATCACAAGCCGTTCCAATTAAACTATTGTCGCAATCATCACAGGCATCAGGGGTGCCGTCAGCATCTGTATCTACGTTGTCATCTCCGGCAGGACAAATATCCTGATTATCGCAAACGCCATCGTTGTCTGTATCTGAATAAACGCCTTTGCAATTGCAATCTACATCGTAGGTATCTGAGTCGGTGCAAGGATCGCCATCATCACAGGAGGTTCCTGCCATTGTGCAATTTCCACAAGAAGATACTGCTACCCTATCCAAATTTGGTCCATGTTCACCAGTAGTAATTAAATAGATCATATGTGTATCCGCCGTCAAGGTATCTGAAAGACTAACTTCTGACCAAACACTCCAGGAACCGGTTGCTGGAAATGCCAATGTATCTGTCAAAACCGTCGTATCCATCACAACCTGTAGATACCGGGTCTCATTTTGCGAATCACCATTCGCATATCGAAAAATCAAATCATACTCACCCAGGCTATCAATGATGATGGGAAAAGACAAGGTATCTCCTGTCTTATTTTTGAAATCAACAAAGCCTGAACCAAAATATTGCGACTCGTCTGCATCCACTACGGCCCCTATCAGAGTTCCATTTTCTGCTTCATAAAACACATCCAAACAATTGTCCACGCCATCGTAAATCAGGTCTAAATCCACATCAGCCAAAGTGCCAGCGCAATTGCAATTGATATCATATTGGTCATTGATCGTGAAAACATTTAAATCATCACAAGGGTCGCCTGCCCCCGAACAATCGCAAGCTAAGGAGTTAGGAACATTCAATGTATCAATGGTTGCAATGGAGATAGGCGCTGAGCCATCGTCAGAAGAATTGCTATTGATGCGGGAATTGACATTGTCAAAGGTAATATTCGGGATACTCCCCTGAATAGTTACATCAAAACAAATCGTTCCAATAACCATCGGCGTGTTCCCTACCGTAGTACAACCGCCCGCGTTATTCAACAATCGAACAGTCAATCCAAATTGCCCATTTGCTTCATCTAAATCTGTTTTTTGAGCAGCCCAAATTCCTGCACAGCCTGAGGTCGTAGCATCGAACTGACTAGGAGTATAACTTGAATATTGCAACACTGTTTGATCATAAGTTGCTAAAAATGAGGAAGTCCCCACGTCAAAACTATTTCCCGAGGTGGCATTAATCTGGAGATCTGCACAATAAGTTTCGTTGCCACAATTGAGATTATCGGCGAGGGTGAGTTCGGCTTGAGCAAAGCTATTTGCGAAGCTGAAAAGGATTAATATGAATGTATATAATTGCTTCATTGGATGTTTTTGTAGTCGCCCAATTTATTGGGCTGATTGAAAATCAATGGTTTTTTAAAACCTGCCGAATAAATTCGGCGGTTACGAATTACTGCATCCGACCGAGTTTATATCGATTCCCAAACCACAAATCATAATCACCAGAATCAATATTCTCATCTCCGTTCAAATCTCCCTTGTCATATCCAATACCTGCCCCCTGGTTGGTTTGGTGGTAATTATAATCAGCGTTATCAATGATATGATTTGCAGAAATATCGCCTGCGAACATGGCATAAAATCCTCCAATCGATTTGAGTTGATTTTCTCCATAAGCCGAAGCACTTGACAAAGTGAAGTCCTGAACAAAAGTCGTGTTATCCAACTCAATAGTGTTTTCAGATAAAACTGCCAAATGGTTGCGATGGAAAATAGCCAGGTGGTAATTGCCGACTGCCACATTTGCGAAATTCGCTCCCAATGCTCCATCAGGCTGCATTACAAAACCGTCTTTACGAAGCAAAACAGCTTGACGTTCGATGATACTTGAAAGATCATTGGCATCTCTCAATTCTAATAGGAGCCAATCCACAGTATCTGGTGGAAGTGTAGAAAAACTTTCTATACCGGAATAATTGAAGGGAGCAAAATTGTAGGGCTGAGTAGTTGGGAAAGCAGCAGAACTACCCAAATCCGTTTTCATATCTCCCGTATTACCATCAAAAAAACCTTCCAAATAGACTTTCACTTGCATACAGGCGCAACCAGTTACTGCTACTGGTGTAAAGTGACAAGCCGCAGGAACAATACTGCTCGCATTGATCAAGTTGAGTTTTTGATTTGTATAAGTAGAAGGTGCATTTTTGAAAATACTGTTATTGATAGAGGCATCACTTGCACCTAGCCAATCCTGTAAAATCGTTGCATAGACTTTGTGATAGGTGTGCTGCATTTGCTCATTCGTAGGAGCTCCTTTATGCAATTCAGAAATATTCATATTATTTCCAACAACTCCTGCCTCCACTCCTTTTCCAATTAAAAACATATTGCTCAAAGACCCATGATCACATCCCAAGCTCCCATTTTGAATGACCTTTCGACCAAATTCGGAGAATACAAAAGTCAACACATTATTATCCAGGCCCTGAGCAGTCAAATCATCCTGAAATGCTTTTATAGAGGTAAAAGTATCGCTCAATAAATCAGCATGTTTACCAGCAGTCGTATTTCCGCTATTAATCAAATTAGCATGATTGTCAAAGCCCCCTTTGGAAACCATAAAAACTTTCGTTCTAGACCCTCCACTCAACAATTTGGCAACAGTCTTCAATTGATTCCCCAAACTCGAATTTGGATAGCCTGCATTACCATCATTGGTTCCAGCCCCAAAAACCTGTTGCACCCGACCAGCATACAAATTCAGGCTCGCTGCCATATTCTCTAAAAACTGCAGCATATCTCCGTGATGTGTATTTGGAACACTGGCAATCGGGTCACCAGTCAATGAAGAAATGACAGAGAAAAAACCATTTGAATCTTGCCCGGACATGGTGATTTCATATGTATGCTCCTGAGCCGTATGAAATCCTGCCTCATTCATACTTCCGAAAAGCATTCCCAGGGGATCGGGTTCACCAGTAAAAGGAATACCCGCATAAGAGGGATAACGATCATCCAAAAATCTTCCGACCCATCCGGTATTATATTTTTCTGTATCGGCTGTTCCCTCCCACCAATTTTGCTTTGATTTGAAATGCGACCGGTTCATTTTCCCATATCCAACACCCTGAACGACAGCCAATTTCCCACTGTCATACAAATCCTTAAATGGTGTTAAGGCAGGATTCAACCCAATTTGTTGATTGGCAGGTAAGGTCGAATCTAAAGTAATCAAGTCCGTTTCAGCAATCGCCAAAGAAGGTCGATGGTTGTAATAGGTCGAGTATTGATCTAAAGGCACATTGGTATTGAAAATATCATTTCCGCCATTTAAATACACAATCACTACAGATCTATCTGTCACGTTGCATGGATTCAATAAATAGGGAGAAGTAGCAGAAATTGTTTTTATCGGTAAGCCGGCACCTAACAAGGGCATCATTCCTAAAGGTGCGGCGGCTTTCATGAATTGTCTTCTGTTCATTTTTTTCGGTTGTCAGTTGTCCGTTGTCAGTTGTCGATTGAGTCTCGAAATGAACGGACAACCGACAACTGATAACCCACAACCGTTAAAACGTTTGAAATTCAGGAGATTTAAAAATGGTGTAATACAAATCCCATAGCACAATACTCACTGCACTATCATCTCCTGTGGCTTTATAGTTTTGCCATTCAAACATCCAGTTGATGGGACTGAGCCCACCTAATAATTTATTTTGAAAATAGGTATATCGACTCCCCGTGGGCATTTCGGGAAGCAATGCCTCCAAAACCTGTTTCAGAAAAATATCAGCATATTCCTGGTTGGTATAATGCGTATCGAAATAAGTAGTTATGTTGTCTATTCCAAAACCGAGGTTATTGCCTCCTGTAATACCCTTACCTTGTCGAACTGTTTTTTCCATCGTGTTTCGATTGATATAGTAAGTTGTATTCATCCAGGATTTGCTAAAATCTGGTTCCTTGAAAAACCCGGGATGTCCCTCTACAGATTCGGGATACTCGGGAAAGCCAACCTGGGTCAATGTCCTTTTGAAGATATTATCTCGTCGGCTATGATTGGCTTCGGAGCTTTCAAAAACACTTGGAAATTTATCGGCATCAAATAGATTGACAGACTGGAATAATAAATCTAAAGGTGATTTCACCTTTCCACCTATAATATTATCTGAATTGTCGCTATCATCTTCATCATAAAAGTGCTTGGATTTCAATAGGGTTTCTACAACGGGTTTGATCTCATAGCCCCCATTGTATAATTGATCTGCCAATGGCTCGATGATATCCTTTTCAATTTCATCTGTAATATGGTCGTGGACAAAAAATAAGTACAATCTTCTGGTATAAGCTCTTGCCGTTTCCTTTTGGTCAAAAACCATATCCACAAAATCTTGCAATTCTCGGTACATATCTGCCTCGGAGCTTGCTCCCAAAATTATTTTGTTTTGAAATGCACTGCTAAATTGTTTGTTGCCAATATCGTGGTTGTTAAACTTTGCTTTTCCAGTTGCTAGCCCTGTATCGGTATCTTTATTTGCAAAGTTTGAAGAAGTAAAGCCTGTCAATACCCTCGCTCCTTCTACGACATCATCTTCCGTATAATTGGTATAATTTCCAGTTCCAATTTGAGGTCCCTTTAAAATGGTAAATAGCTCTAAAAACTCACGTACATAATTTTCATTTGGCTGTCCTTTTTTATTGAGACCATTGTCCAAAAAGCGAAGCATTTGGTGATCGAGGGTCATTTTGTACGCATAGGTTTTGATATTGCCCAAAGCATAAAAATGATTCAGGCGCTCATGTTCAAAAATATGCCAATCAATATCAGGAGCACTTGCTACCCAAATGCTTTTGAGAAACAGTGCCATACGATGCTTTATTGAAGGGTCTTTCAAAACCTCATTGTGATGCCAAAGCAATACTGCTGACCGCCTATAACTATGAGGATTACTGTTACTGTTTCCAACGTTTAACCAAAAGTCTCCTGATTCAGAGGAGGGTCCTCTGGGTTCGAAAAAAGGAACTGGCGTCAATAATTCTGTGACTGCCTGTTGAGGAGTCTTGTCAGCAAATTCGGAAATACGGGCAGGCGTGATGTAGAAAGTTGTTCTACGTAGCAAATGGGCAGCCAGTCTTTTGCCTAATTTGTCTGTCTTAGGTTGAAGCGTAGCCATGTGTTTATTGGATTTTAGTCTGGTGTTTGTTTGAGTACAAATGGTTTGGGAGGCTAAACCTGAAAGTAGTTTGTTATTTTTTAGCGGTTTATCTTTGTTTAAAGGCAGGGGACGCAAAAAATTCCCTGTCACATAAAAAAAGTGTACAACTCAAAAATTGTTTATTGAAAGTGCTTATTTATATAGGATTGCAAAATATGAATTGTTCTTAAATATTTATTGCTGTTTTGAAGCGCTATGGCGATTTTTACAAAAAAATGGCGCTCTATAATTTTATTTAGTGGCTTTTGTTGCCGATATCCAGCCCACCAATCGCACTAATATTAATTTTGATAAAAAATAAATAGCCAAAATCAACAACAACTCACATAAAAAATCAAAGCTTTTAATCTACTTCCAAAAAGTACAGTGTTTAATATTCGCTGTGCTATTTTTCTCTTTTCAACTCATAGCTCAAGCCCCTTCTATGCACCAATACACAGTAGAAGATGGATTGCCGAGTTCTCAAATTTACAGGGTTTTAGAAGATCGAAATGGAATGATTTGGTTTGGTACGGATAAAGGATTGGTCAGATTTGATGGCTATCATTTTAAAACCTTTAATCCTAGTGAAGTGAATGGTTCGTCAGAAATTTGGAATTTGGTGGAAGACAAAGAAGGCAGAATTTGGTGTTCAACTTTCTACAATGCGCTCTATTTTTGGAAGGGTCAATTCCATATGGCAAAAATTGAATCTCCACACTTTCCCAGAAAAGTTAGTCAATATTCTATCAATCAGAGAGGAAATGATTACATGTGGAGTCAAGAGCCCAAGCTATTCTTTGAAATCAAAAATTCACAAAAAGATTCTCTTCTATTGGAAAAGGAGAATTTTGATGGTTGGCTAGAAAAATTAAAACCCAGGTTTGTTTATTTCTTAAAAGAAGAAGGACAAACAAAATGGTTTGCTTTTCAACTAAATTCAGGAGTTTCTATAATAAAGAAACAAGAAAGGAAAATAGAGATTTTTTCAAAAATCAGTACTTCAAATGAATTAAGTCAGGTTTTTTATCGCCCATTCATTTTGGAGGATCAGACTGTCCTGGTTTTTTCCAGGGACAAAGTTTTTCATTTTGATTACAAGGGTATTCATCAGATTCCAATAAAAGATCTCTTTGGAGAAGAATTAGAAATATTCCAAAACTATCAATACGGGAAAACAGGTTTATTTTTCACCAATAAGGGTTGTAAAGTGATGAATTGGAATAAGGAATTATTGAATGGCTTTGACTTTCTCAATTCAATAGAAATTAATACCCTTTATGAAGATAGCCGAGGTAATTTTTGGATTTGTACTCCCTCTTCAGGAGTATATTTCTTAAGTCAAAAAGCCAGGAACTCAGTTACAATTCCAATTCCTTCCAAAACCCCAAAAGACAAGGCGACTACTTTTTCGATTGATAAAAACGGAGAAATCTGGTTTGGACTCCATACCGGCAATCTTCTTAAAATGGATAAGAACCAGGAGTTTACCGAGATTCCAATTCGCATCCCAAATAATGGTCGATTGGAAAGAAGTCGAATCAATAACGTAGTGATAGATAGTCAAAACAACCTTCATCTAACCTATTATTCAGGATTGTTGTTATATTTCCTTTCTGAGCGATTAAACGACAACCAATTCTCCCTTAACTCAATATCCAAATACGAAAAAAATCTTCCCAAACCACTCTCTTTGTATTCAGATAAAACCGGCAAACCTGGGATTTGGGGCATTCAGACAGGAAGCCTTAAATGTTATGACCTATATGCGGACAATAAAGCCTGGGCAGGCTGTGCTGCAGGCGTTTTTAATTGTGATTACAATACCTTCCCCCCTTCGATTGTTCGTCTTAGCACAAGAAGAACTTACGCTACCGCTACAACCGATGATACACTTTGGCTGGGTAGAAATGAAGGCTTATTTTTTGTAGATATCAGCGATTTGGGTAATTATCAAGAGCACCAATCAGCAACTTTTTCAGGTGCCATATTAGATTTAAAAGCCTCAAAAAACTTGAAACTTTGGGTGGCTATGGAAGGGAATGGCTTATTTAGATTTGATGGAATCAATGTAGACACCATTGTTGAACTCTATAAAACTGAAACAATTATTTCAAAATTATCAAGTGATGAGGAAGGTAATTTATGGATAAGTTCCAATAGGGGTGTTTATCAAATTAAAACGATTTCAGACGTCCCTTTTGAATATCAAATCAGGAAATATTCTCTTGCAGAAGGCTTACCGAGTCGAGAAATCAAGCAAGTTTTAATAAAGGATAGTTCAATTTATGTATTAACTCATAAAGGTCTTGCCATACTAAAAAAAGAGCAGCCTGAGGATTTACCCAAAATGGCAAATTTGGTCTTCACAAACCTTAAAATTAATAATACACCTACTCCCTTTGCATCCCAAATCACGTTGCCACACCATCAAAACAACATCACTTTTGAATATGCCCTTCTTGCATATGAAGACCTGCAAGAAATCCAATATGCATATAAAATGGATGGGGTGAATGACCATTGGCAATCCACAAAAGCCAATTCAAGTGCCTATAATACATTAACTCCTGGTGAATACACATTTAGAGTAAAAGCCATTGACCGTGCTGGTCGATATTCGAAAGAACAAATCATTGAATTGACAATTTCACCTCCCTGGTGGCAAACTTATTGGGCATACGCTTTTTATTTATTGTTTATTGTCGCTTTGAGTTATTTTTTGATTAGACAATATATCTTTAGACAATTGGCTCAACAGGAAGTCATTAAAATGAAAGAGTTGAGTGAACAAAAAAATCAATTTTTTGCAAGCATCACACATGAATTTAGAACACCATTAACTGTAATCGATGGCATGGCTGCCAAGATCAAAGCAAACAGTGAGACTGAAAACAGGGAAGCAGCAGATGTGATTCTCAAGCATGAGACCAAATTATTGCATTTGGTGAATCAAATTTTAGATTTGGCAAAATTGCAGGAAGGAGAACTCAAGTCGACAGTGGTTCAAAAAGATGTAATCCAATTTATTCGGAACACACTACAACCTTTCTATGAATTCGCCGCCGATCAGGGCATTGAATTGATTTTCGATTCTGATTTGGAAGCTTTTCCAATGGATTTTGATTCAAAAGTTTTACAGACTATTTTACTTAATTTGCTTTCAAATGCTTTAAAATTCACCCAAGAGAACGGTCAAATTAAAGTGAATGTTCGGGTAACGTCAGACTCAAATAATTCAAATCAACAGAATCTTCTTCTTACAGTTTCAGATAATGGTCAAGGCATTACCAAAAAAGATTTACCATATATTTTTCAACGTTTTTATCAAGGTAAGGTAGTCAATCGTTCAAATTTGAATCCGGGAACAGGTATCGGATTAACGTTCACCAAAGAATTAATCGAAAAATACAAAGGTAAAATTGAGGTAAAAAGTGCAATTGGAAAAGGTGCTCAATTTTTGGTCTATTTGCCTATTACAAATAAAGCAGCATTGGCTGAAGAAATGACAATAGATCATTCCTTTAACGAAAAAGTAAGCTCCGTCCTTAAGGTTTATAAAAATCCAATAAACGATTCCTTAGATTTAAGCTCTCAATCTCTCAGATCCTTGGATTCATTGCCTCAATTGCTGATCATCGAAGATGATTTGGACATGGTCGCCTATCTCCATCAAATCCTAAATAGTCAATACCAAATTCATGCTGCCAAGACAGGAGAGGAAGGACTCCAATTAGCTTTAGATATTATTCCAGATGTGATTATCGCCGATATCCTATTACCTGAAAAAGATGGATTTGAACTTTGCCGAATCCTAAAAAACGACACCCGAACCAGCCATATTCCTATTGTGATGCTTACTGCCAAAGCTAGTTTGGAAAGTAAAATAGAAGGACTTTCTCGTGGAGCAGATGCTTATTTGACCAAACCCTTTGTGAAAGAAGAATTATTCATTCGACTAAAAAAATTATTAGAACTGCGTCTGAAAATGCAAAAGAGATACGAATTATCACCTTCTACAAACGCAGAATCCATTCAAAATGAATCCCTTTTTCAGAAAGAAGATTTATTTATTCATCAAATTAAATCCTTCATTGAGCAACATATAGATAATGCCAAGTTGGATGTTTCGCAAATTTGTAAACATATAGGAATGAGTCGGACCCAACTGCATAAAAAAATGACTGCCATCACAGGCGTTTCTATAACCAAATTTATTCGAAAAACCAGAATTGAAAAAGCAGCACATCTACTCCAGTCCACCGACCTACCTGTCGCTCAAATTGCTCACCAAACAGGATTAAACCCAAAACATTTCTCCCAAAATTTCAAGGAGGTTTATGATGTAACCCCTCGAAATTATCGAAAGGAAAAAAACGCATAAACTATATATTTTTTCAAGCTCTGAACATAACCGGGATTTTTTTGAACATAACCGGGATTGGGAGTCCTCGTTCTATTCCACTTTTGCTACCTACCCTTCATTTAGCTTAAGATAAGTCATTGAGATTAGACTCTGTTGATAAGCTAATGCACTACCCTTTTAAGTCTCTACAAATAAGCGATGAAAAACATGAAAGAACAATCAATAACACTTAAAACAGTGGATGGGAAAGCTTATGACATTCCAGAAGGTGGGAGTTTAGGACTCTTGGCTTTGGGCTATGTTGGTGTCATGTTATGGCGAGAAAAACGACATAAAATTCAAAAGGAGAAGCAAAAACAAGTCATATCGGATGAAAAAACAAAAAGTACTTCTTATAGGCTGGGATGGAGCTGACTGGAAGTTTTTGATGCCCCTGATAGATAAGGGGTTAATGCCTAACTTAAAAAGGCTTATTGAAGGTGGTTCTATGGGTAGATTGGCCACACTGAACCCTCCGCTTTCCCCTACCCTCTGGACTTCTATTGCAACAGGTAAAAGACCCTATAAACATGGCATTCATGGATTCACTGAACCCGACCCAAGTGGTGAAGGAATTCGCCCTATATACATTACGAATCGAAAATGTAAGGCAATTTGGAATATATTAACACAACATAAATTAAAAACTCATGTCGTTGGTTGGTGGCCTTCTCACCCTGCCGAGCCCATTAATGGCATTATGGTTTCCAATCTATATCAAAGAGCTAGTGGTGGGTTAAATGACCCTTGGCCAATGCTTCAAGGCACTGTACATCCAGAAGAAAAAACCGACATTTTTGCAAAACTTAGAGTACATCCTCAAGAGCTGACTGGCAATCATATTTTACCCTTTGTAGAAAAAATGAAGGAAATTGATCAGGCAAGTGACCAAAGGCTTTTTAGTATCGGAAAGGTTATAGCAGATTGTTCGACAATTCATTCGGCAGCAACCTATATCATGCAAAATGAGGAATGGGATTTTATGGGAATCTATTATGACGCTATAGACCATTTTTGTCATGGTTTTATGAAATACCATCCTCCTCGTCGCCCTCATATCCAGATGCGGGATTATGAATTGTATAAAAATGTTGTCAATAGTGGTTGCCGATATCACGATATGATGTTAGGGAGATTGATGGAATTAGTTGATGAAGATACCAATATCATTCTGGTAAGTGATCACGGCTTTCATCCAGACCACAATCGCCCAAATGCTATTCCTAAGGAACCAGCCGGACCAGCTATTGAACACAGTCCTTTTGGCATCATTGTGATGAATGGGCCCAACATTAAAAAGGATGAAAGTATTTTTGGTGCAAGTTTACTCGACATTACACCCACCATATTGTCTCTTTATGATTTGCCTGTAGCAGAAGATATGGATGGAAAGGTTTTAATCAATGCCTTTGAGCATCCGCCAGAATTTGGAACCATTAAAAGCTGGGAAAACATAAAAGGAAAAGATGGTTCACACCCAAGGAATCTGGAAATCAATGAAGAGTATGCCCGTGCCGAACTACAACAGCTTATCGAACTGGGTTATATTGAAGCCCCTGGCGAAAATAGCAAAGAAGCAGTCAAAAGCACCATAGATGAAAATAATTACAACCTGGCGCGAGCTTATATTGACGGACAAAGATGGAAAGATGGCATTGAACTTTTGGAAAAATTACATGCTGAAAATCCAAAAACGCTGCGCTTTGCAGTCCAATTGGCTCACGTGTATCAAACTACCGGTCAATTGAAAAACGCGCGTCGAATGGTGGATCATATTCGCAACATTTTCAATCGCGAGAGTCCACAATTAGATATTTTGGAAGGTACTTTGCTCTTAGGTGAAGAACGATATAAAAAGGCATTGGCATTGTTTAAAAAGGTAGCGCAGGAGACGGATCCCCAACCTAATCTTCACCTACGAATTGCAAATGCTTATCTGCACCTCAATCGCTTTAAAGACGCGGAACAAGCCATTTTAAAAGAACTCAAAATCAATCCAGAAGAGGTTACAGCTCATTTTACATTGGGCATGATTTATTATCAGCAAATGCGATATGAGGAAGCACTGAATTCGTTTATGGATAGCGTTGGCTTGATGTATTACTACCCAGCAGCACATTTTTATATTGGAGAATCGCTTTCTGCATTGACTGAGTATGAAAAAGCCATCAATGCTTATGACACCTGTCTTCGATTAGTCCCAGGCATGAATAAGGCTCGTCAACGAATCATTTCCATTTATGAAAACCGACTCGAACAACCAGGCAAGGCATTGAAATACAAAATTGGTTTCGGAGAAAAAATAATAGGTACTATCAATATCGTGTCCGGGCTTCCACGAAGTGGTACTTCCATGATGATGCAAATGTTGGAAGCAGGCGGGTTAGAAATATTGACAGATAAAAAAAGGGAAGCAGATGAGAACAATCCGAAAGGTTATTATGAACACGAAGCCGTAAAATCTCTTCAGACGAATCAAACTTTCCTTAAAGAAGCCAAAGGGAAAACGGTCAAAATCATCGCGCAATTGTTGCTGAACTTACCACTTAATTATCGTTACCAAATTGTTTTCATGGAGCGAAATATCCTGGAAATTATTTCCTCCCAACAAAAGATGCTTGAAAGAAATGGTAAGCCCCAAAAAACCGATACCCTCCCAATCCATTTAATTCAACAATATGAAACAACTTTGAAAAAAGTCAAGGAATGGGCAATGAATCACCCCAATGTAGAAATACATTATGTGAACTATTCGGAAGTGATGAATACCCCTTTTTTACAGGCAATGTTGATTAATGACTTTTTTGAAGGAGCATTGGAGGTAGAAAAAATGGCGGCAATTGTGGATGCTTCGCTTTATAGAGAGAAAATAACACCCACTTCATAAACCTCAACAATCCAATTGAATTACAAAACAACAATTATGAAAAAGAAAAACTCTACTCAAGAAAAATTGACACATTACGTCAAGCAAACTAAAAGTTTATCCTTAAAAGTAACACCAAATTCAGACGGCAATTATTCGAAAATGTTGATGAGTGGTTTGCCAATTGCAGGTCTATTCTTTTTAGCTACACCAAACACCAGTGCAGCCACATTGACTGGAAACACAACTTCCACAGCAGGATCTATTAAAAAGGGGAATTTTGGCAATGCTGTTCTTTTTGATTCCGACCCTGGCAATTTTTGGGTGACCCATCTTTTTATAATTAATGGAGAAAACTTTCAAGCAAAAGTACATGGAAATGGGGCAGCAGCATTTAATTTAGTCGCAAATGGAGGTCCAGGCTCCGGCTTGATTACTAAAACCGTTGGCAATAATTATCTCAAAAAGCTAAATTCCGGAGATGCAATTGCGCCAGCATTTGGTGGAGAAGCCTCTATGACTAGCTCAGGCAATGGACCCTGGGGTGGTATGAGTCCTGTCACTGGGTATATTGGATTTGAGTTTGACAGTGGAGAAGAAGGATGGGTAAGAGTAACTTTTGAAGGAGAACTATCGAATGGCTCTAATCGAAAATTAACCTTACATGAATTTGCTTTCGCAACGAACACAACACTTGAAATGGTGGCTGGTCAAACTTCTACTGTACCAATTGATTTATTCTCCTTTAGTGCTCAATCGACACCCATTAAAATAAAACTTCATTGGGAAACCGCCTCCGAAACCAACAACGCTGGCTTCGAACTCCAACGAAGTGAAAATGGTAAAAACTTCAGAACACTCCAATTTATTGAAGGGAAAGGAACAACTTATGAGCATCAGGAATATTTCTACGATGACAAAGATTTAAGAAAGGGAAGAACTTATTATTACCGCCTTCGCCAAATAGATTTTGACGGAAATTTTAGCGATAGTGAAATCATAACAGCACACCTTGAAGATATGGGTGTATCTGGTACTTTTTCCCCAAATCCTGTAATTGCTGGACAAACAAGGTTAGACTTCAACGCTGTCGAGTCAGGAGAATTGCATTTGCTCATTTTTGATGTTGGAGGTAAATCCTTATTGACCCAAACTTATCTGGTTGAGGAAGGCTCCAATACTTTGGAACTGGATTTGAGTCAATTGGGGACGGGATTGTTTTTTATAAAAATGAAGCAGGGTGTATTCAGTAGATATGAGCAACTGGTAATCGAATAGAAAGGATAATTAGATATCATAAATAAGGTGTGGGCATCAACAGCTACTTGTCCCTTTGGGAAAGCCGCCAAAAAACTAATAGGGAGACCTTTTTTGATGATTTTCCAGTAGAAAATCATCAAAAAAGGTCTCCCTATAGAACAATCAAGCCGCCTTTAAAACCTGAATATCAAATTCTTTCTCAATTTCCTTCCTCAATTCCGCTCCCAAAAATTTAGCTATCTCAAACATGCCCTGGCGATGATTGCCAAATGCCACTTCAGCACCTGAATTGTAATTGGTATTGGTATTGACATCATATACCAGTTTATTACCATTGGCATCTTCTACATATTCCAAAGCCCCTACTCCGATATCATTGCCTTGAAGAAAACGGGCATACTTCTGCAAATCTTTGTTTTCATAATTATCCAAAATGACAAATTTGGAAGCTTTCCCCTTTTCTCCAACGGGGCAAAAAGCATCCTCTATCTGACAGGTATCTGCCGGACACAACTGGAATCCTTTGCTTGAATCTATACTTACTGCGTACAAAAATTCACCTCCTACAAATTCAGCCCTCACAATTCTACCATCTTGTGGTTTCACATACTCTTGTACAAGCCAAATGCCATCCAACGATTCTCCGATTCCATTGCTCTCAATGGTCTTGATCAAACTTTCCTTGCTTTGAATTAATTGAACTCCTGCTCCCTTTCCACCTCTGTTCGGTTTGATGATAAAAGGGAATAAATTCAATTGATCAACTGCTTTGGGAAGTAGTTGAATATCATTGACGACCACTGTTTTTGGGTGAGGAATATCGTATTCCTGAAGTGCTAAATATTGCTCCGATTTTCGAACTTCGAGTTGCAGGGCTCTTCTGCCATTGATTACCCTGCGGTTATGTCGTTGTAGCCATGCGAGGAGGTTTCCCGTAAATTCAGGAGCAAAACGGTGATCTCTCGTATGTGCCGAAGCACTCATGCGATTATAAAAAACGCCTTCCGGTGGAGCTTCGCTTAGATTGAGGCTTAATTTATCTACAAACCACTCTTCATATGGCAAATTCAATTTTTCAAAACCTGCTCGAAGCGGAATTACCCAATCTTCGTTTTCGTGGATGACATAAATCTTTTTCATAGGATTTAACTTTTCTAATTTCGGCGGCTTTTGCCGCTGAAATGGAGTTCTGGAGTCAATGGGATTTAAAATTTGAAAGTCAAATTTTAAATCCCATTGACTCCAGGATGTTTTTCGCTGCATTTGCAGCGGATTGATTTTCAATTTTAGGCAAACAAAAAAAGCCTTCCCACAATGGGAAGGCTTCCTTTTATACCTTTGTAATATTATTATTATTCTACATATCACATAGGCTTCCCATTATGATTTGGCTTTCCAAAACAACAACAGCAACAACAACAAGAAGCAATATGTGAATTAAATTTCATTGTAAAATTTGATGACAATAATAAAGCCAGATTTTTTAAAAGTCAAGTCTTGTATAAGTGACGTTTGAAAAATAACGGAAAAACGGTAGAATGGTTTACGGCTTCGTTTGATTTTTCATTCTTCCCACAATAATCATGGAAGACAAAATTGTTAAACCTCCTATCACCAATATAGAGGCAGAAATACCAATCATATCTGCAATTATTCCAGTCAATAAGGCTCCAATCGCATATCCCAAGTCTCGCCAAAGACGGAAAACACCTATACTTTCTGCTCTTTGTTCGGGATGAGTAAATCCAGCAATGGCAGCCAAAAATGTTGGATAAACTACTGCTGTCCCAACTCCAAGCAAAACAGATAAAACAATGAATATCAAATAGTTATTTGTAAAGGCAAAAAAGACAAGAACGATACCTTGCAAAAACATACCCCAAAACAACATGGCTTTGATGGAGTAATGATCCGCCATCTTTCCAGTAATCAATTGTCCCAAACCCCATACCGCCGGATAGATGGCTACAATGATCCCGATTTGTTCAATTGAGAAGGCTTTGGCAGCTAAAAGTAGCGGTAAAATACCCCAAACCATTCCGTCATTTAGATTATTGATCAGGCCTGCCTGGGTGATAGAACCTAAATTGGGATTCTTCCAACTTGTCTCCCAGAAGATATTTTTCAACTTCGCAACAGCAGAACTTTTGGTTTCAGTTTTCACATGATGAATGGTGTCCTTTATTAAAAACCAACTTCCCAATAATCCTAAAATTGACAGCCCTATCCCTATATAAAAAGGATAAGGTCTCAAACCATAGTTCCCTGCAATCCAGCCAGTCAGAAAGGCAACTCCGCCTACAGCCAAATAACCAGCCGATTCATTCAATCCCATTGCCAAGCCTCTGTTTTTTTCTCCAACCAAATCAATTTTCATGACAACTGTGCTCGACCAACATAGCCCCTGATTGATGCCGAGTAATACATTTGCAAAAACGACCAATGACCAGTTCGGAGCATAAATCAATAAAAATGGAATTGGCAAAGCAAATAGCCAGCCAATGACCAACAAGTTTTTCCTCCCAACTGAATTGGCTAAGACTCCAGTGTAGTAGTTGGTAATGGCTTTGGTAATTCCAAAGACGACAATAAAGGAAAGAATAGCCGTCTTGATTGCCATGCCAAAATCCGCCTCCGCAATCTCTGGTAAAATGGTTCGCTCCAGTCCTACCATTCCTCCTACAAAGGCATTGATAATTACAAGAAGCGTAAATTGTTTCCAGTTTTGTTTTAATCCCAGTTCTGCCATGAACTTTTATTTTTTTCTTGAATCAAGCAGTTTGACAAAACTAGTACTTTAGCGAAAGATCTAATCAATCTCATTTTATTTAAAAAGACACAAGGTGCAAGAAGCAAGATACAAGAGTATTGACTTCTTGCCTCTTGCTTCTTGTATCTTATCTCAAATAATTCATGTCCTGGCAACCACTATTAAATGGCTTCAAAACCTACCTCATGCTTGAGCGCTCACTCTCAGGCAATACCGTAGAAGCCTATTTGAGAGATGTAGAAAAAATTGTTCAGTTTTTTCAAATCAATGAATGGGCTTTAAGTCCACAAGAAGTGAAGAGAAATCATCTGGAGGCATTTATTTTTTGGCTGAATGATTTGGGCTTGGGAGCAACCTCACAAGCAAGGATAATTTCCGGATTGAGGGCATTTTACAAGTATTTATTGATCGAAGATTTGATGGACTCCGACCCTACCGAGCTAATGGAAATGCCTAAACTGAATCGAAAGATTCCCGATGTGCTATCTTATGATGAAATTCAGAAAATGCTTGCCGCAATTGATTTAAGTGAAGCACAGGGCCATCGCAACAGAGCGATGTTGGAAACCCTTTATGCCTGCGGTCTGAGAGTGAGCGAATTAATCAATCTAAAGCTGACCAACTTGTTTTTGGATATTGGTTTTGTAAAAGTGATCGGGAAAAACAACAAGGAGCGATTGGTTCCAATTGGAGAAGAAGCCATCCAGCAAATCAATTTTTACTTTAAAGAATATCGTCAGAAACAACAAAACATCCATCCTGAACATGAAAACATTCTTTTTCTTAACCGCCGCGGTAAAAAGCTCACCCGAGTCATGGTTTTTCTAATCGTAAAAGAAACTGCCAAGCTTGCCGGAATTTCCAAAAATGTAAGCCCTCATACCTTCCGCCATTCCTTTGCCACCCACTTGATTGAAGGTGGAGCAGATCTCCGTGCTGTTCAAGACATGTTGGGTCATGAATCCATCACAACAACCGAAATATACACTCACCTGGATACCGAATTTCTAAAAGAAACCATCCTTTCTTTCCACCCAAGAAACCGCTCAACTTCACTTGATTGATCTTAAACTTGGACTCATTCTTAAACAAAAGGAACGTTCATATAATAAGTTCGTCAAATTGGGT
Organism: Saprospiraceae bacterium; assembly: GCA_041941305.1. Lineage (GTDB taxonomy): Bacteria > Bacteroidota > Bacteroidia > Chitinophagales > Saprospiraceae > JANSWP01. The sequence continues at coordinate 93,008 of JBGTQJ010000006.1, read as the reverse complement.
GAGGCTATTTTGACATTAAACGAGGCAAAAAACATAGGCGAAGCAGCGCTTCGGCGAGGCTTTTTAACGAAGAGTAGTGTCAAAAGAGACCAACCAAATGTCGAACTTACTATATAAACGTTCCTAAAAAAAAGCCCCCCACTAATGATTCAGTGAGAGGCCATCCCAAAAACCAATTGTTAAAGGACATCTATTCTTAATAGCTGATTTTTGAAATCAGCCATATTATTTTTTTAATAATTCGACCGGTCATATTTTTTCTTTCCACTGGCAAAATCAAAAGCAATGGTCACTTCATGAGAACCACTGTTGTATTTTTGGAAACGAGAGAAAGAAACATCGTAGCTGTAGAAAAGATTGAAGGAAGTTACCTTGGTCCCAAGCAAAATGCCAATAGCATCACCAGAACCAGAACGATAAGACAATCCTGCAACCAACATATCATTTAAGAAAGAACCTTTCAGATTGAAATCAGCCTGGAAAGGAACGTTCTGAATACTTCTAATCAAAAGAGAAGGCTCCAGTTTGAAATTATAAGCATCTACGTCGAAAACATGCCCAATATTGAAGATGACAAATTTGAAAAAAGAACCTTGATTTTCAGTTGTTGTTGCAATGTCACCTACCTTGGCAACGATCAAATTGGAGAAGGTCAATCCAAAATAAGTTGCATCCTTGTAAGAACCCCAAACGCCCATTCCTGCATCAAAAATTCGCCTTCCATCCAGGGCTTCCAAAATGATTTCATCTGTTAAATCATTTGCAGAATTCAATTCGCTTTCTAATACTGAGTCCGCAAGCTTTTTGCGATGAAATTCGGTAGAGAAACCAAAAGCTCCTTTAAAATCTCTCATTTTCAAGCGCAATGCGAAATTCATTTGATAGCGGAAATTGGTAACATTTCCAATGCTCTCAGACATCAGACCCGCTCCAAATCCAAATGTAGAGCCTACAGGTCCGTTGTAACTCACTGCATAAGTTTTGGGAGCACCGGGAAAACCAACCCATTGGGTTCGAACATTCATTTGAATTTGATGTGCTCCTGAAAATCCAGCTGCTGCCGGTGATATCAATATTGGATTTAAATGATAATGTGTAAAGACGGCTGTTTGCTCTTGCCCCTGGGCAATCTGGATACTCAACATCAAGCCTATAAAAAGTATTAAATTTTTCATTGTTGGATTATTTAATCGGTTAATGGTAGCATGTTGGGTTGTCAGTTGTCGGTTGTCTGTTATCCGCTACAACAAAAACCAACAACGGACAACAGACAACTGATAACCGTTTACTGCCTCAATACAGTTACAGCACCTCGTTTTTGACCTTCATCTCCTGTTATTGGATCTTTAAAATCAAAAACATAGAAATAGGTGCCATCAGGCAAATCTTCACCTCTTGCATTGGTTCCTGTCCAGCAGTTTTCGAGACTTCCCTGTTGACAAACATAATCGTTCATTTCGAAGACAAGTTGCCCCCAGCGGTTAAAAATTTCTAGTCTGTTATCTGAGAATTTGTCAGTACAACCAATAATAAATTCTTCATTTTTACCGTCGCCTTCTGGTGTAATAACTGACTTGGCTTCAAAACAGCCAAATTCAGGACATACAAATCCTCCATCAAGGTCGAACGCAGTACATCCATTCGCATCAGTGACAGTTGTGAAATAGGTGCCAGTAATCAGTCCATCAATAAATTGTCCATCTTGATCAATTATTTCACCTGCATTGTCTCCTCTCCTCCATTCAAAAGTGAATGGTCCAGTACCACCTGAAACGTGTGCCAGGGCAGTACCATCTGCATCGCCTTTATCACAAGTTGTAGTGATATCTACTGTGACAGGGTCGGGATTTTCAATTGTAAAGGACTCAATAGTTTGACAAGAATTTCTATCTGAAATGGTCACTTGATAATTTCCGGCGCCAAGCAGAGTTACGATTTCTACTCCCTGTCCACTTGTTCCATTACTCCATTGATAGATGTAAGAATTGCCCGGATATGGATTTCCGCCCATGCATTGTGCTTCAGCCGAACCATTTTGTAATCCAAAGCAGGATGGATCTGTTTGAGCAAGGATTTCTCCAATCAATTCTGGCGGTTGGTTTAGTGTAATCGTTTTCATATCCTGACAACCATGAACATCCGTCACTGTAACAGCATAGGTTCCAGCAGGTACATTGGTCAATGTAGAATCCATTGAATTGTCACTCCAAACATAATCGTAAGGTGGTACACCTCCTGAAGCCAATCCAAGTGCCGCTCCATCCTGAAATCCATTACAGCTGATATTAAAGCCGTGATAATTGGTAGTCGGCGTTACTGTAACCTGAATTTCAGATTCTGAGTCAACCACAAAATCGTATGGTGGTGTTTGGGTACCACATGTATCAGTCACAACTAGTGTATAGGTTCCAGATTGTAAGCCTGAAATATTGCACATATTAGAAGTGAAACCATTGGTGCTTGTCCAAAAACAAGAAGGCGTTCCAGCAGATCCTTCAATGTTTGGCGTGATAGATCCATCGGTATCATTTGCGCAGAAGTTATCTGTAATTTGGGCACCAACTACTCTGAAATGGTCTACACAAATATCCTTGAATACTTTTAAACATCCCTTTGAATCTTTTATAGTTATATCATAGCATCCGTCATCCAGGTTGGAAGGATCTTGCCCCATAAAGCCATTGCTCCACTGAAATGAAAAATCTTCTGAACCTCCAGCTGGTTCAATAGAGATTTTTCCTAATTCGTCGTCCGTTTTATTTGTCACCTTAACAGGCGAAATCGTTATTTCATCAGGCGCATTGATTACAAAATTACTTGTTACCTGATCGTTCAATCCTCCACCCAAATCATATTCTACAACAAAAATGTAGTTACCTGGAATCAAATCATCCAAATCTATTTGAGTTCCAGGAAATAGATTATCATTGGAATAGACAATCATGTTGGTATCATCATTGGTCACTATAACCGTATAGGGAGGCAGACCGCCGTCTACACTAAAACTAAGTGTACCATCATCCGAATCAGAACAAGTCGCATCTTCATAATCAAATGGTAAGACTAATAAATCATCTGGTTCTACAACCAGTTCATATTCTGCACTAATATTGCAACCTTCTGAATCACAAACCGTCAATTCGTAGGTACCAGGACCAAGATTAGTTGGACAAGCTGTATTGCCCTGATTTGGATTCCATTTATAGGTATAGGGTCCACCATATCCCCCAGAAACACCAGTTATGCAAACAGAACCGTTAAAAGTAGTGGGTCCATTTGGGTTGTCGAGTGTTGCGTTGCCAATTAAAACTGGTGTAGTTGCCTGTGGTACATTAAAACTTTGGGTCACGGTCTGTCCATCTTGTACACAAGTCACCGTTACATTATAAGTACCACCATCCAAATCAGTTTGGTTGGCACTATTGGGATTTGTCACCGATGGATCCCAGGTGAAAGTATAAGTCGGGTTATTCACAACTCCTCCAATCACATTAAACTGGATTTCACCATTTTGAATGCCAAAGCATGCTCCTACAATATTGATATCCTGAATGGTCAGTGGTCTGGAAATTTCATAAGCTTGCTCTGCGGTACACCCATTGATGTCTGTCACTGTTAAGGTGTAGGAACCTGCACAAAGGTTATTAATTGAAGAACCATTGCCCCATGAATAAATATATGCTGGTCCGCCTGTTCCTCCTGAAACAGATGCGAAGGCACTACCGGTACAGTTTCCATTATCAATATTAGGTGAAGAAATGCTAATGCTAATTGGATCTGGTTCAGATATATTTACATTCGGAATGGTAATTAAACAGCCTCTTGAATCCCTAACTCGCGGATTATATATGCCCGCTGGAATATTATTGAAGTCACCAATAGAAAACCAATCAATTCCATTTAAGGAGTACTCATAGGGTTGGGTTCCTCCTGTAGGGTTTATTGATATGCTTCCTGTATTGTCTCCAGCACATGGAGGCTTCACAACATCTACCGTTGCAGTTAATTCATCTGGTTGTATAATCGTAATGGTTTGCGATTCAGCAGTACAACCATCACCATCTGTTACCGTAAATGAATACGTCCCAGGTGCCAGATTATTTCTGGTAGGATCATCGGTTACGATACTATCATTCCAGGAATAATTGTAATTAGAGCCGGGAGCCCCTCCGGATGCATTCGGTGTGATGCTTCCATCATTATCTCCAAAGCAAGTTACATCTGTGGAAGTAGGATTTATCGTAATTGCCGCAGGTTCTGCAATCGCAAAATTTTCTGTTAGTGAAACCAAACCTCCGCAACTGGTCACAATTAATGTATAAGTACCAGCACCAACACCTACCAAATCTTCAGTAGTTGCCACCACATTGTTTCCCGCATCTCTCCATTCATAAGCAAACGCATCATCGCCACCTGATACAGTGATATCTACCATACCATCTGTATCTCCATTACAATCAACATCAACAACCAATGCATTGTCTAAAATAATCGGATTGTTGCAAGGTTGTCCTATTTCAACGGAACCATTCGTAATAATTGGGTTTAACAAAGTGCTATTAGGTCCTCCAACCTCCATCACGGTAGGCGTACTGGTAAAATCAAATGGGCTTATTTCTCCTGCATCACCTATTGCTGTAAAGCATACTTCAAAAAGTACAGTATTGTCCGCAACAGTGACACCTGTTGTATTAGGGTCAAACCAGGAAAGCGTCAATTGTCCACTGGTAGTATTTGAGGTTCCAAAACTGCTTCCTGTCATATCTGGCAAGGAGTAGTTTTGAGTATTTTGGAATTCAATGATGGTTTCATCAAATTCCAGGGAAAATTGCATGCTAACAATATCAGTAAATCCTTTAGTACTCACCTCTACACAAATATCATCACCATTTGCCACAACATGATCAGAGCCTATCAATTCGAGGTCAACAGGTGGTGGTGGAGGATCTCCACATATACTTACTACACCAGGGTCACTGGTGAATGTCACTTCATTTCCATCTGCATCTGTCACTTCTATTATTGTAGGATTGTCAGAAAAGTCCAGATTGGTATCTGTTCCACAGCTTCCTAACACTTTGAAACAAATTTCATATATGACGGTACCATCAGAGACCGTGACACCTGTAGTATTGGAATCAAACCACGATAAAGTGATATTTCCATTTGCAGCATCTGAAACGCCAAAATTAGAGGCTGCCAGATCTTGTAAATTAATATTAGTTACTTCTATAAATTCCAACTCATTTGGGTCGAAATTCATGCTGTATTGCATGCTCACGATATTTGTGAAATCATTCACAGAAAACTGCATACAAAACTCTTCATCCTCATCAACCGAATGATCAGAAGCGACAATTAATCCATCCGCAGGTGGGGGTGGAGGATCCACCACATCCCCACAAATATCCACAACTCCAGGATCGCTCGAGAAGGTTACCGCATTGCCATCTGCATCTGTCACTTCTATAATGGTAGGGTTGTCTGAAAAGTCAAGATTGGTTGTCGTCCCACAACTGCCCAATACTTTGAAGCAGATTTCGTATATCACCGTGCCATCGGAAACGGTCACTCCTGTGGTATTGGGATCAAACCAGGACAAAGTTATATTTCCATTCCCAGCATCTGAAACGCCAAAGTTGGAAACCACCAAATCCTGCAAATTCAAATTGGTCACTTCTACAAATTCCAACTCATTTGGGTCGAAGTTCATGCTGTATTGCATACTTACAATATTTGTGAAATCATTCACAGAAAATTGCATACAAAACTCCTCATCCTCCATTGGCTCATGATCGGAAGCTACAATAAAGTCATTACCTGAAGGTGGTGGCGTTACTACACCACAAATATCCACTACGCCAGGTTTACTCGTAAAGGTTACCTCATTTTCATCACCATCAATGACCTCGATAGGCACAGGATCGCCAGTGAAATCCAAACTGGTGGTTGTTCCACAAGAACCCAGCGTTTTGAAACAAATTTGTAAAATCACCGTGTTATCGTCCAACGTGATTCCAATGGCATCTGGATCAAACCAGGAAAGGGATAATTCACCAACATTCGCATCGTCATCATTCACGCCCGAGCTAGCCAATCCAGGCAAGTTTCCTGGAATCATAATTTCCTTAAATTCCAATTCATTTGGATCGAAATTCATGCTGAACTGCATGCTGAGGATATTATTGAAATCTTTTACATAAATATCCATGCAGAATTCCTCATCCTCCTGTGGTTCGTGATCAGTAGCATTGATCAATCCTTCATCTGCTGGAGGAGGTGGAGGTGGAGGTCCATCTCCCACAGTGACCGATCCATTGTTTCCAGTAAAATCAACTGGATTGCTGTCACCATCAAAAACTTCAATTACAGTGGGGTTATTGGTAAAATCAAATGGGCTGTTTTCACCATCTGATCCAATTATCGTAAAACAAACCTGGTAAATGACCGTTCCGTCAGGTACTGTTACGCCAGAAGCATTGGTATTGTCAAACCAGGAAAGGGTCAGGATGCCATTGTCGGTCATAGTAGTACCGAAGTTGGAAGGGGCTAAATCCTGTAGATTAAGATTGGTAACTTCATCAAATTCCAGCACAGTTTCATCAAAGTTCATACTAAACTGCATACTAAGAATATTGGTGAAATTCTCCACGGAAACATCTAAACAAACGGTTTCGCCATTATTGCCAGTTTCATCTGAGGCGGTGAATGTCAAGTCAGTTGGGTTTGGGTTCGGATTGCCGCCGCTAGTCACATTCACTGCACCACTATTACTTGAAACATTGACTGGGTTGCTATCTCCATCAAATACCTCAATAGCAGTTGGGTTGCTCGTAAAGTCAAAGGGGCTACTTTCCCCCATCGAACCAACCACATCAAAACAGACCTGAAAGATTACCGTGTTGTTTGGAACTGTCACCCCTGTTGCATTGGTATTATCAAACCAGGAAATGGTTAGAATGCCATTATCCGTCATGGTTGTTCCAAAATTGGAAGGTGCCAAGTCCTGAAGATTCAAATTCATTACATCCGCATATTCTATTACATCCGCATCGAAATTCATGCTGTATTGCATGCTCAGAATATTGGTGAAATTTTCAACCGAGACGTCCAAACAGATCTGATCTCCATTTGATGCATTGACCTGGTTGGCAGAAAGGATGAGATCGGTGGGGTTTCCACCGCCACCGCCGCCGCCGCCACCATTGATGGAAGCATTTTGAGCGGTTAAGCCAATTTCATTGCCATCAGCATCTACAACTTCGATAACAGTCGGATCTCCTGTAAAGGAAAGATCAGTACCATCGGTCGAAAGCACATCGAATGTAAGTGTGAATAATATGGTACCATTTGCGAGAGAAACCCCCATAACATTTGGATCAAACCAATTGACAGAAAGTTTGCCATCGTCTGTAAATGTAGTACCAAAGCTGCTGGCAGCAAAGCCAGTAAGATCAGTTGTAATATTGTCTACAGAAACATAGTCGAGGACAGCCGGATCCCAGTTCATGGAATACTGAAAAGAAATAATATCCGTGAAATCTGTGACGGAAACCTCGAAGGTAAGTGTCTCTCCCGGACCAGCAGAAGTGTCCTGCGGAGAGAATGTGAACGTGGGCTGTGCGAAAGTATAAGATGTCCAGATCAAACAGCCCAGCACGAAGGTTGTAATCAGTTTTTTCATATGTTCGGAATTTGGGACAATAGGATTATGCTGAAAAATGTAAATGTTAAAATGAAAAACTTAATATTGAAAAGCATTGATTGATAATCAATGCTTTATTTAAGCATTCCTTTAATTACAGATTTCTTTGAAAACGGAATAATGATTATTGAAAAAGGTTTTTAACAATGGTTTTGGAAATAATTTTAGCCTGAAATCTCAATATCATTATTCAATCCCTGGTCCTCATTTTTGGGAAAATAATTTGTCAATTATATGCATTAAAATGCATGAATTAAGGAACCAGAAGTTTTCTCCTTGCTATTGCATTGTCCGTTTTTAGTTCATAAAAATATGCACCGGCAGCGGGAAAAACATCTCTTGAGATGTATATCGTTTGAGTCCCATTGCCGTAGGTACTCTTGTGCTCATATATTTTTTTTCCTGTAGTATCATATATACTTAAATCGGCGTCGGTTCTTTTGTTTAATTCAAAAGATATATTCGTAAATGTTGTAACAGGATTCGGTGAATTCTGAAAAAGCGTGAAATCTGTAGTCCTGGTTTCAGTTGTAAATACCTCTTTATCTACGCTCACAGAACCAATACTTAATTCATAATTTAAAACATCATCACTCGTCGCAAATTCAATTAGGGTTGGATCTTCAATGATTTCAATATTTGTCTTGGAACAGTGAGGACCAATAACTAAGAATTCAATCGTAAAAATAACTGCATCGTCTCCTAACACCATTCCCTGAAGACTCTCTTCAGTCCAAACAAACGTCAATACGCCATTACCAAGGTTACCAAAGTGGTTGCTTTTTCCCATGGTAGAGGGCAAATGAATTTGATAGATGGAATCGTATTGTAAAATAGTAGAATCCCATTTTACAGTAAATTGCATCCCTACAATACTTTCAGCAGAAGAAACTTTTACCGGATATTGAATCGAAGTCCCTTTATCTGCTACCATTTCAGGAGTGATGAGGGTTACTTGGGCGGTCAGTTGTATAGCGGCAAGCAACACTAAAGCGAAGATTGTATTAAACTTTTTCATATTTATGGATTATACAAGTAGCTTGCCAACTTAAGAATGATGAGTGAAGAATGAAGAATGATGAATGTTTTGCTATTCATCATTCTTCATTTATCATTCTTCATTAAAATATGATCATTTTTTTAGTAGCGGTATGATTAGCCGTTTCCAGAGTGTAATACAATACTCCAGTACTTGGCAGGTCATTGCTATTGATTTTTACTTCGTGGAAACCCTCGGCATACTCTCTTTCAATAATACTCAAAACTTTTCCACTAACATCTTGAATTTTCAATGTAGCCATGCCAGCTTCTGGTAAATTGAAACCGATAGCTGTTTCACCGTTGAATGGATTTGGTGTGTTTTGGTACAATTCAAAAACATTGCTCACCGCACCATTAAAGGTCAATTCAACATCCATTAATTCACCTTCCTGGCTATAAGCTTCTGCAGTTGTATATCGAGAATTGATACTCAACAAATTGCTCAACTGTCCATCAGCTTTTGCAGTGAATACCAGGCTGAATACTTGACCAGGAGTTGCTTCTCCATTCCAACTAGAGGTGATAGCACCTTCTTTAAGCAATGTGAAGCCAAAGTTTTCATTGCTTGCTATCGCTGGTAGCATTTCAACGAAATCAAGTACATTCTTATCAAAATTCAAAGTGAATTGGTAGCCTTGGATGTTCATTTGAGAAGCTGCAAACTCGACTGTGTAGCGCTCTCCAGTTTTAACATCGACGTCATTGGTATTCAAGATGAAAGCATCTGAACTACGATCGTCAGAGTTTGTGAAGTTAGCACTATTATTCACGTCTCCAATCTTCACTGCTACAAAATGTGCGTTTAGGACATTAGACGGCACATTATTAATATTTACTACTTCTGGGAAGTTTGTTTCGAAAGGATTTTCCTCATTAGGGAAATCAAAATCTTTGTCAATAAACCTCCAGGAAGTGTTATTGCTGAAATTGTCATCAATGTGAAGAATCAATTTACGCAATTGAACCAGGTCAGAAGTTGTAACTGTACCTGTTTTGTTCGCGTCAGCAGCAATGATTTTGTATGGAGAATTCAATTTGTTTACAGCCAAAATATGCTTGGTAATCAATACCAAATCGAAGGTAGTTACACCATTTAATGGGTCAACATCTTTGCTAGGTGTGATGGTTACATCATTTCCAATTGGAACACTTGAGAAGTTGTAATCACCAAACTCATCTGTGTAAGCCATCCCGGAACTTTGTCCACTTAATTCTACCTGAACGTCTTCGATTGACAAATCTTCCTCAGTTGAGATAGCTCCACCTACATTTACGACTTGTGGGTCATCACATGCAGACATGTTATCTTCAACAATTACAAAAGTGTTGCAGAAGTCTTGATTTCCAGCTTCATCAGTTACCCAGATTTGAACGTTTTGTTGTCCTAATTCATCGCAACCAAACAATCTGCTCTTGTCGCTTGGGTCGTCAGAGAAAGAGATTTCAAGATCACCAACTGCAGTACAGTTATCAAAGCTACCGTCATTCAAGTCAATAGACCAGATTTCTATTTCACCTGTTTGCATCAACTCAATCACGATACCGTTCTTACAGTAAGGCGTTGGTTTTTTGCAATCAGAAACAGTGAAGGAAGTTTGACAAGCATTTGAGTTACCACAATTGTCCATTGCAGCATAGGTAACAGTGTATGTTCCCGGAGGCACATTAATATATGAACCAAATCCGCTTCCGTTTGGCAAATCCGTATCGTCAACAGTGACAGTTACATCACCGCTACAGTCTTGTGTATCAGGAGTTGGCAAATCAATGATGGCGCTACAAGAATTATCTGTGATACAAACATCATCGATTTCACAACCATTAGGGAATAACGGAGCTACATTATCAATTACTTTGATGACTTGCTCGTATTCGATGTATCCATCCCATGGATCCAAATCAGGATCAGTATCAGGAGCAGCATTATTATTTGCAATACCTGCTGCTACACCTGGGAAGTCAGTACCGTTCCAGCTATCTCTGAAAACGCGTGCTTCCCAAAAAATACCGTCACCATCCAAGTCTCTGTAAGCCAATGGCATTGCTTGTTCAGGAACCTCAACAACTTCCTGATCAACATTGTCACCAACTACACACCAGTTAATTACAGTCCAGGTACGAGCGATTTTGTAACACGCATCAGGAGTAACGGTGAATAGTTCATCCTCGTAAGAAACTGCCAACAATTCGCAAGTTTCATCAAACAACTCAGGCTCACCAAATTCTGGAAGCTCATCAGTACAAGTTACAGTAATATCAGCCGGGAATTCAACTACCCAGTCAGAGATATGTCTAACGGTAATGATTTGAGTACAAGTGGTTGGTCCATTTCCGCTTGAATCTCTTGCCTGCCATGTTCTATTAATGGTACCATTTCCACATTGATCTATATTGACATTTACAGTTGGGGTGATATTGTAATCACAATTATCTGTATAAGTAGGATTGCCAAACTGATCCAATATGGTGTATTGTCCAAGTGCCAGAGGCACTTCAATTTCATCCCAATAATAATCACAAGTAATGGTTTGTGGACCAGGGCAGTTTATAAGAATTGGAGGCAATTTATCCTGAATATATGCTTCAATCATACATTCATTATAATTACCATCACAATCGTAAGCTCTGAATACCACCATAATGGGGCTAGCAGAAATATCATCACAGCAAAAAGAAACTTCAGGACCAAAGTCCAGGGCAGTTTCATTACAGCCATCTTCCATTCTTGCTACAGCGAAATAATCTAAACAGCAGTTATCAAAACTACCATCATCAAATACATTTGCTGGAACATGCGCATATCCATCTGAAGACAAATTCACATCTGTGATTTCATCACAAATAGCACCAGGTGCCATTTGGTCAACAACAGTCAAGTCAACCTGCAATTCAGAAATATTACCACAAGCATCTTCTGCCTGGTAAGTAATTGTATGTGTGCCTTGAGGCAAACCTGGAGAAGGAATCAATCCACCACCATTTACATAAATAACCTCACCAATTGGAGTAAATATTTTGAAAGAAGTAGAGTTACAGTTATCGGATACCGTCGGAGAAGGAACAAAACCTGTAGAAGTACATGGATTTGGATGAGAACCTGGGTTATTCGCACCTACCGTCAATGGTCCCATAGGAGCAATTACGGGATCTACCTGATCCAATACCTTTATTATCTGTACATTGTCTTCTCCACTGCTATTGCCGGTTACAACCTGACCTGTACACCAGTCCAAAACAGTCCAGGTACGGATAATTTTGAAGCTAGTACCACAACTGGTTAAAGTAGCATCAGCATGAGAATATTGATACATACAGTAGGTGCCAATAATATTTTCAGGACGACCAGAACCCGTCAATTCCAAAACGTCGGCATCATCCAAGCCACCATCTGTAAAAGTCAAACAATCAGAAGCACCTGGGCATCCTAATCCACCATTTGCCAGGTTGGTATTGTTGATGTTCTCATTATCATCAATGATGAAAGGAGGAAAATTACAATTTGGATTTGGGTCGTAATCATTATCATCACAAGTTTCGTCCAGGTTTACATCAATTACATTTGGAGAACTCAAGTCTGTATCTGTAATAAATGGATGCAACATTTCTGCATCTGTGATATTTGGGTATGCATTGTATTGATCACAAGTCCAGATTATATCATTCGGAAAATCTACCTCTGCAGGACGAACTATGGTAATCACTTGTGTACAAGGCGTAGAAGTATTTCCCTGCTCATCAACAGCAATATAAGTTCTGGTGATGGTAACACCCGTAGTACAATTATTATTTGTATTGATTACTTCATTGGTTAATTGAATATCCGGAGAGATGGTACAATTATCCACTGCTGTAGGAAAAGGAACCAACTCATCTATATCTTCCCAACATTCTAAAGTAATATTTTGGCAAGAAATTTCAGGAGCCAATTTATCTTCGAGAATCAAATTCCCCCAACAAGAAATGCCGGTAGCCTCATCAGTAACCTTTGCAGTCAAAATATGACCGAAATACTGATCAGAACCAGTTATCGTAACAGTGCCAATACCAGAAGCTACAGGAAAAATACCATCGTGGATTTCAATAAGATAAGTCGAAGGAGGGTAGGTCCCCTCTAGAATCATATCCTCGTTAATCTCTGTCACACAAACATTTGGTGCAGGACTCACAGCTGCGTTTACCTGATTATTACAGGCTAGTTGAGCTGAAAGATCACTTCCCAGAAACACCGACAGTAGTGATAACAGCATCCACCTCGCATGAATTGCAATAGTAGAACTCGTCTTCTTCATAAGATTATAATTTGTTAAAATGAGATTATAAAAATAGCTATTGTCTATCGTTTATTTTATGTCTTCAATAAGGTCATGAGAATTTGTTGAAGAAGTCAGACTTTTTTGTCCGACCGCTTCGCCGTCAGAAGTCAGCTATTTTTTATTTGCCTGACTTCTCAAAAAGTGTAAGTTTTTAAGGATGCTATCAAAGAACAATTTGAAACACTTTAGGTGTAACAAAACATCAAAAAACTCAAAATAGAAAACCCATGGAAAGGATGCCAGAGATTTTGGCAAATGTTCAATCTGAACAGGAAAGCAATCTATGATTGTCTAACCGACTTTAGAAAACAAAAAAAATGTCGGTTGAAGAGTACTTTTCCGAGTTCATGGGATTTCTATAACTTTAGGTAGCAAAAATAATAGCTAATATTCGCAAAACAAAAACTAAGTGTAAAAAAAATCATTAGTATTTTGCAAATATTTATTTTTTTTGATTTCAAGGGCTTATTTTTGAAAAATCCATACCCTAAAGCTGGTAATTTCGTCTTCACATTAGCCTAAAAAATCATATCAATTTGCTATCCTTTTTCCAAAAAAACAACCTTGGAACAATTTGCAAATTAAATGCCAAGTGTTGTAAGCTTCACGTATAATTTACTGAAGAACAAATTAACACGGTTTTTATCCACCATTACGTCTACAGTTTAATACCTCAAATTAAGCTATTATCGTAGGCTACTTTTATCAATCCAGCAGTATTGCTTACCCCTAGTTTTCGCATGATGTTTTTCCTATGCACACTTACCGTTTGATCACTGATAAACAATTCTTTAGCGATTTCCTTATTACTCAATGCTTGAGATATCAAACCAAGCACTTCCAATTCTCTTTTTGTCAGGTGGTATTTCTTTATAAACCTATCTTGAAAGGCAGACCCCACTTTCCCTCCATTTGTAATCCTCGCACCTATGCCATTGGTCAGGGAGACTCCCGCTCCCATAAATGTATTCCCTTTCATTACTTCATCTATTGCATCATAAAGTTCCTGGACACCATTACCTTTTAAAATGTAGCCATCGACTTTTGCCTTGAAAGCCGCCTTTACTATTTTCGGCTCATCATACATCGTAACAGTAATTATTTTTAGTGGATTGTGTTTGTTTCTCCAGAGGTGAGCCAATACCTCTAATCCATCGATGTCAGGCAGGTTCATATCCAGCAATAAAAGATCTGCTTCTGTTTTTCTTACTAATTGCAAAAGACCTTTCCCAGTATGGACTTCACCAACAATATCAAAGGACATGCCTTCCCTTGGTTCGCTCAACACCTTTTTTATTCCTTCAATAAAAATAGGATGATCGTCTGCTATAATAATTCTAATATTATCGGATTGGATCATAATTACGGTTTTGGAATTCAAAAATTTATAATGTTTTGAATTTCAGGGCTTTAAAACAGGCACTCTTACTTGGATAATGGAATAATCTAACCTATGTTTCAATTCCATTTTGCCTCTTAATCCTTGTACTCTGTTTTGGATAGAAAGACTTTGAAAATCACTTTTTGAAAGCTGATTTCCATTGCTTTTCAAAAAAATATATATTGAATTATTATTGTATTTCAATAATAATTCCATTTTTGTTGCACAACTATGTTTGATAAAATTATTGAACAGTTCCTGTACAATTCTATAAAGGTTGATTTTCAAGTCATTTGACAAAGAGGTTTTCTCCAAATCAACTGCCTTAAATTGTATTTTTACCTTACCTCCCAGATTAATTAACTCACATAATTGTTGGAGAGCTGCTATCAAACCTAAATTTTCCAGAGCTGCGGGCATCAGGTTATTCACAATACGACGTAATTCAATTTGGGTTTCACTAAGCAGGGCTTTTACCTCCTCATATCTTTTTTGGTTTTTCGGTTCAATGGTATCGTATAAAAGTCGGGTTGTTGAAAGTAAACAACCAATGCTATCATGTAAATCCCTTGCAATCCTCTTTCTTTCGGCGTTTTGTCCACCGATCACTGCATTTAAAAGCGCAACGGAGTTAGCCCTTTCTGAAGGTTTTGTTTCTAAAGAATCATTAAGGATCATATCTGATTCAGATTGTCTAGATTTTGGGCATTAACTATTAAAATAGTAACAGCAGGAGGCTAGAAATAACCTGCTTAAATGCATAATCTTAATTCTAAATTTGCCTGGTAACATTAAACATCGACAGGGTTAACTAAACTACCTGACAATCAATGTCTTACCATATAAGCAATTCGGAATACTTTACAAATTTGACATGAAATTTTAGTCGTGAGGAGACAGTAACTCGATGCGCTAAATTTTCATGTTCATGGGAATTTTAAAACTACTAGCCTGACTAATTCAAATCAGCTCACAGTATACTTTACAAAAGTATTTGATTTTCAAGGCTTTATCGCTATCAGTTAGTTCAATTTGGAACCATTCATTTTTAGCTTTTTGTTTTCAATGGTTACTAGCCTTGATAAGTCCTATTCGGTAAGCAGAATCCAAGAGTGATTTCTATTGTGTAGATGTCGAATGTTTACTTCCTAAAAGAAGGCAATTTATTAAATAATATTTAAAATTTCCGAATAACTTCTTTTTTAAATTGATTCTGTGACTAATATTTGGCTCTTTTCAATTAACCAAAACCTTGGTTTATTCACCCTAATCTTGCAAAGCCAGTACCAAGAATTTGAGAATTTGAGAATTTGAGAATTTGAGAATTTGAGAATTTGAGATAAATATTTAGTTCTCAAGCTCTCATTACTCTCAAAGCCCAGACAAATTAAGACTTCCAAAAATTTCTTGGCACATTTGCACAATAAGTATCATGGAAAGAACTATTTTACCCAGTAACATACGCTTTTGAATCAATTAGCGAATTATTATTATCTCTGAATAATGCATAATTAAAACCCTTGTGAATGGAGCAGGCACCAAATTCTCCTTTTTTATTGACCGCTATATAACCAATTTGGAAGTCTTTGAACCCCTTTTGTTTTTCTACAATTCTCGAAATGGCTTCATCACAAGCTTCCTGAGGACTCTTGCCTTGTCGCATCAATTCAACGATAAGAAATGACCCCAAAGATTTTAAAACTGCTTCCCCTAATCCGGTAGCTACCGCACCACCGATTTCATTATCAATAAATAAACCTGCACCTATTATGGGAGAATCTCCAACTCTACCTTGCATTTTATATGCCAAACCGCTTGTAGTACATGCTCCAGCGATATCTCCGTTCTCTTCAATTGCCAACATACCTATAGTATCGTGATTTTCCACATTAATAATTGGCTGATACTTTTTTTCCTTTTTCCAGGCTTCCCAACTCTTTCTGGCAGTATCCGTAAGCAAATCCTCTTTGGTGAATCCCTGTTCCAGGGCAAATTGAAAAGCCCCTTCACCAGCTAACATCACATGCGGTGTTTCTTCCATGACTTTTCTTGCCACGGAAATGGGGTGCTTAATATGTTGAAGAAAGCAAACAGAACCGCAATTACCCTTCGAATCCATAATGCAAGCATCCAAAGTCACATTGCCATCTCTATCGGGCAAGCCTCCATATCCTACCGATGAAGCATTTGGGTCAGCCTCCGGAACCTTGACTCCCGCCTCTACTGCATCCAAGGCTGAACCTCCATTTTTCAATACCTCCCAGGCTGCCTGATTGGCAGGGAGACCATGATCCCATGTAGATATTACAAGAGGAATGCGATTTTTGGTAGGAATTGATGATTTTGCAATTTCTTTTTCGGATGAATTACAAGAAATATTTAGCGTTCCTCCAACGAGCATAGTCAGGGAACCCAAGGTTGAACTAGATAAGAATTTTCTTCTGGAGAACATGGTTTGGCTTTTTTAGTCGCGCACAAAAACCTCAAGAATCCTAGGAGCTTAGTTTTTGAACTTGTTTTATTTGTCTATTTGAAAAGTTCAGCAAACTTAGCTCTATTTATATGAAAACTAAAAAATATGTATAAATTACCCCAAAATCATTTTTTCCCAGACTATCCATTTCTTCTACATTTTTATTATCCTATTTGAGATTCTATCTTTGCGACTTGTTTAAGGTATGAGTGCATTGAGAATTTGAAAGGTTGAGAAAATTAACCAATTTAGAATTTCAATCTATCTCACAATCATTATCTCACTTTGCTATATAATGTCCGCATCTAACAACCATATTTTAGAGAAAACTGAATCTTATCTAGCCGATTTTTTTCAAAAAAATATTGCTGCTGAATATGTGTACCACGATTGGCAGCACACTGAAAATGTTGTAGAAGCAGTAAGAGAATTGGGGATAGGAATAGGTTTGGACGAAAAACAATTGGAAGTGCTGCAGATAGCTGCATGGTTTCACGATAGCGGCTATGACAAAGGTGCCGACAATCATGAAGAGAGAGGTTGTGAACATGCTCAGGCTTTTCTTTCACAACATAATTTTAACCCCGACACTATCGCCACAGTTAAGCGTCTTATCCTGGCAACCAAAGTCCCCTATCAACCACAGGATATTTTGGAAGAAGTGATTTGTGATGCAGATTTGAGCCATTTAGGTAAAAAAATCTATTGGGATAGATGTGGAAGGGTCAGACAAGAATTATTGATGACAAAAAGTGTAGTCATGTCGGAACAGGAATGGGTAGATTTTGAGCTTGATTTTCTAAATCGGCATCGCTACTATACTACAATTGCCGAAGATTTATACAATGAGCGCAAGCTTAAACACATCAAGCAATTGAGAAAACAAAAATTGAGATTGAATCCAAACGAAGTTCAGTCTGTAGAAGACTTGGCAAGACAAGATAAAAAGAAGAAAAAGAAGAAAAAATTATTAACGGAGGCTATGAGCAGCAGTGAAATTGAATTGAAGCAACTGAATCTTGGAAGAGGTGTTGAGACCATGTTCAGAGCGACTTACAGAACCCATGTAAACCTTAGTTCCATCGCCGACAATAAGGCAAATATAATGCTGAGTATCAATGCAATTATTATATCAATTGTCCTGCCTCAGCTTGTTCCTCAGTTTTCTACCAATAAATCGCTCATTGTTCCCACGATTATCCTTTTAGCTGTATGCCTGTCAGCTATGGTTTTTGCGACTTTATCTACCCGTCCAAAAATCACCCGGACGATGTATACGCGAGAGGATATCCAAAAGCGACAAGCCAATTTGCTCTTTTTTGGCAATTTTTACCGAATGAAGCTACCTGATTTCCATTGGGGCATGATGGAAATGATCAAAGACAGCGATTTCTTATATAGCTCTATGACGAAGGATATCTATTTCCTGGGAGTTGTATTAGCCAAAAAGTATCGCTATTTGAGTATGTGCTACGCGGTATTTATGTATGGAATGATAGGCGCTGTAGCAGCTTTTGCAATTGCATTTTTATTTTAATATGACATTCAAACTTGAAAACACTGACCCCAACACCGATGCTCGTGCAGGAATTTTGGAAACAGCACATGGAAAAATTCAGACCCCAATATTTATGCCTGTTGGAACTGCTGGAACTGTAAAAGCAGTGCATCAAAATGAACTCTCCGAAATCATCAAAGCTCAAATCATTTTGGGCAATACCTATCATCTTTACCTAAGACCAGGAACGGAAGTTTTGAAAGAAGCAGGTGGATTGCACAAGTTTATTGGCTGGGAAAAACCCATTTTGACAGATAGTGGGGGCTATCAGGTATATTCTTTAAGTGGACGCAGAAAAATCAAAGAGGAAGGCGTGACCTTTTCTTCTCACATTGATGGCTCCAAACATTTTTTCAGTCCTGAAAGAGCGATTGACATTCAAAGGGAAATTGGTGCAGATATTATCATGGCTTTTGACGAATGTACGCCCTACCCCTGTGATTATAAATATGCAAAAAAGTCAATGGAATTGACCCACCGCTGGCTCAAGCGTTGTTGTGATCACTTTGACTCCTCCCCAGCATTGTATGGTTATGAGCAAACCTTTTTCCCTATTGTGCAAGGCAGTACTTACAAAGATTTAAGGAAACAATCTGCTGAAACCATCGCTTCTTTTGAACGCGAAGGCAATGCAATTGGCGGACTCTCTGTTGGTGAGCCTGCTCCTGAAATGTATGAAATGACGGAACATGTCTGCCAAATATTACCAAAAGACAAACCCCGATATCTAATGGGAGTCGGTACTCCTGAAAACCTGTTAGAATGCATTGCTTTGGGTATTGATATGTTTGATTGCGTACTACCTACCAGGAATGCCCGACACGGATTACTTTATACTTCAAAGGGTGCCATGAATATGAAAAATGCAAAATGGAAAGACGATTTCTCTCCCATTGATGCAGAAAGCCCCAGTTTCGCAAGCAGGAATCATTCAAAAGCCTATCTTAGACATTTAATACACAGCAAAGAGATTTTGGGCATGCAAATCGCTTCCTTACACAATTTGAGTTTTTTCCTTTGGCTGGTTGGTGAAGCACGAAAACATATCCTGGAGGGCGATTTTGCAAAATGGAAGACGCAAATGGTGAAGCAAGTAAATACCAGACTTTGAGAATATAGTTGACCCTTAATGGTTTACAGAGCAATACCTCTGCTCGTCCACCCTTATCTGTCAACTGTCAACCAAATAGTTATGATCACTCAAAAAGAAATCATACTTCCTTCATACCCAAGAGGCTATCACCTTATCACAAGAGAAGTGCTCCAAAAGCTAGAGCCCCTTCCACCACTTGGCATTTTCCATTTATATATTAAACACACCTCTGCGGGATTGACCATCAATGAAAATGCGGATCCTTCTGTTCGAGTTGATTTTGAATCCATTTTTAACCGCTTGGTGCCCGAAAACGAACCATATTTGACCCATACCATTGAGGGACCAGACGATATGCCTGCGCACATCAAATCAACATTGGTTGGCAGCTCTGTTTCCATTCCAATTACCAATGGCAGATTGAATCTTGGTACCTGGCAAGGGATTTTTTTGTGTGAGTTCAGAAATCATGGAGGCAGCAGGAAATTGATTGCAACTATATATTCTTAAAAGCTGTTAAATGAAAATTCAAATCAAAATCAAAAATTTTAATTTTGATTTTGATTTGAATTTTCATTTCCCGCTCCTATCCCACAATTTTCCTACCTTGCGCCCTCTTTTTTTGAAAATTGGAAAACGAAAAACTAATTTGCGTTTTGTGTTCAGTGGTCTGGCAAATATTAGACTTTATTCGGTAAACGGTAAATCCCAAAGGGACTCCTTTGGATGCGGCGGACGGTTGACGGATTCCCATGCAAAATTTTTTCGAATAAAGCCTATTAAACACAAACAACTGAATACATAAACACACTGAAAGAGCAATATGGCAAAACTACAAGCCGCCATCACAGGCGTGCATGGCTTCGTTCCGGAATATAGATTGACCAATGCCATTCTGGAAACAATGGTAGATACCAATGACGAATGGATTAGGACTCGCACAGGTATTGAAGAGCGGCGCATTTTGAAAGGAGAAGGCAGGGGTGTTTCTGAAATGTGCGTAGAGGCTGTCCAGGGTCTGTTGGAAAAAACCAATACTTCTCCTGAGGAAGTAGATATGATGATTTGTGCCACCATCACAGGCGATCTCACCTTCCCTGACACTGCTAATATCACTGCTGATAAGTTGGGCATCAGAAACGCATTTTGTTATGACATCAGTGCTGCTTGCTCAGGTTTTTTGTATGCATTGGCGACTGCCTCAAAATTTGTAGAATCTGGTTCTCACAAAAAGGTAATTGTCATAGGTGCAGACAAAATGTCTTCAATCATAGATTATACGGATCGCACGACTTGTGTCATTTTTGGAGATGGTGCGGGCGCTGTTCTTTTAGAACCAACGGAAGAAGACCTCGGTATTAAAGATTCGATTTTGAAAAGCGATGGTTCAGGAAGGCATTTTTTATTTCAAAAAGCAGGAGGATCCGAATATCCACCAACTGCTGAAACAGTCGCCAATCGTGAACATTTCGTTTATCAAAATGGGCAACCTGTTTTTAAAGCTGCAGTTAAAGGAATGACCAATGTTGTAACCGATATCCTGGAGCGAAATAATTTGACTGGGGAAGACATTGCCTGGATGGTTCCCCATCAAGCCAACAAGCGAATCATTGAAAGTGTGGCGAGAATGACTAATTTTCCATTGGAAAAAACGATGGTCAATATCAATAAATACGGCAACACTACTGCCGGAACCCTTCCACTTTGCTTATGGGATTATGAAGATCGACTGAATAAAGGAGACAATATTATTCTTACTGCTTTTGGTGGAGGTTTTACCTGGGGTTCTATTTGGGTAAAGTGGGCATACTAAAGCTCATGTTGATGTGCAAGAATCAAGTACAAATTGAACTTACACTTGATTCTTGCACATGAACTTCTAAGTCTTTTCTATCTTTGCAGCCCTTTTTGGGAAAAGTAGTTTTAAAAAATTTTAAATTCATTCAAATTAATGGCAAATACATCAGATATTCGAAAGGGCTTGTGTATTGAATACAATAATGATATTTGGTCAATTGTTGATTTCCAACATGTAAAACCAGGTAAGGGAAATGCTTTTGTGAGAACAAAATTAAAGAGCTTAACGCATGGAAGGGTTGTAGACAATACATTTCCTGCAGGTCATAAAATACATACTGTACGGGTAGAAAGAAGAAAGTTCCAGTTTTTATATAAAGATGATATGGGTTATCATTTCATGAATAATGAAACCTATGAACAGACCCAACTGGAGGAATATATGATTGAGAACCCAGGTCTATTACTTGAAGGAGCCAACGTCGATGTTCTCTTCCACTCCGAAAAGGATATTCCTTTACAATTGGAAATGGAGCCAAATGTAGTTGTAGAAATAACTTATACGGAGCCTGGATTGAAAGGCGATACGGCTACAAATACTTTAAAACCTGCTAAAGTAGAAACTGGAACAGAAATCAAAGTACCTTTATTTGTAAATACCGGTGATAAAGTACGTGTTGATACCAAAACAGGTGCTTATATTGAGCGAGTGCGCGATTAAAAAATATCAGGTTCGTGAATCCATTTCAAGCCCATATTGAATTATTCACTTGAAATTGATTCCTGGATTTGAGATTGAATTTAAAAACGTTAAACCACTCCATCCATATTATGAATTTTAAAGAAATACAGGAGCTCATTAAGCTCATCAACAAAATGAATCTGACGGAATTCAAAATGAAAGACGGCGATTTTGAGCTTTCGGTCAGAACAGAGAAGTACAACAAGACGAAAACCACACAAGTCGTTACTCCTCAGCAGCAAATAGTCCCTGTAGCTGCTCCAGCAGTCCCAGCCCCTGCGGCTCCACCTACACCACCTACGCCATCAGAACCTGCTCCGGCTCCAGCCAAGGAGTCTGCCAAAGCAGAATCTGCCCCAGCTTCTGCTGACGGAAATTACCTGGAAGTAAAATCTCCAATTGTTGGCACTTTCTATCGTTCGCAATCTCCTGAGAAACCTGCTTATGTCAAGGTAGGGGATACTATTGAAAAAGGTCAAGTGGTTTGCATTGTTGAAGCAATGAAGCTCTTCAATGAGATTGAATCTGAAGTTGCTGGAAAGATCGTTAAGGTTATGACCGAAGACGCCCAACCAGTTGAATACGATCAAGTACTCTTCTTAGTTGATCCAAGCTAATTTCAGTATGCAGTTGCCAGTTTGTAGTCAGCAGAAAATAATTGCTGCCTACTGCCCACTGTCCACTGCCTACTACTCACTGCCTACTGAAAAAAAATGTTCAAAAAAGTTCTAATAGCAAATCGTGGCGAAATTTCTCTCCGTATCATACGGACTTGCCGCGAAATGGGCATCAAAACTGTTGCCGTTTTTTCTACTGCCGATCGGGATAGCTTACATGTACGCTTTGCCGACGAAGCAGTTTGTATAGGTCCTCCATCCTCAGCTGAATCTTATTTAAGCATCCCTAAAATCATGGCTGCTGCAGAAATCACCAATGCAGATGCGATTCATCCAGGCTATGGTTTTTTGGCTGAAAACGCAGATTTTGCGGAAGTCTGTGCAGAATATGGGATTAAATTTATAGGTCCTACTCCAGAGCAGATTCGAAAAATGGGAGATAAAATTACTGCAAAGGATACGATGGTTGAAGCTGGCGTACCTGTAGTCCCAGGATCTGATGGTTTAGTAGAAACGATCAAGGAGGGCAAGAAAATTGCCAAAGAAATCGGCTATCCTGTGATTTTGAAAGCAACTGCCGGAGGTGGTGGAAAAGGTATGCGTATCGTTTGGGAAGAAGATGATTTTGAAACCCAATGGAATATGGCTCGAAATGAAGCCAAAGCTTCTTTTGGCAATGACGCGGTTTATATCGAAAAATTCATTGAAGAACCCAGACATATTGAGTTCCAGATAGCAGGTGACCAATTTGGGCGCGTTTGTCATTTATCAGAAAGAGAGTGTTCTATTCAGCGCCGTCATCAAAAATTGCTGGAGGAAAGTCCATCTCCATTTATTTCGGAAGAAACAAGAGAGAAAATGGGGAAGGCTGCCATTCTTGCTGGAGAATGTATCAAATATGAGGGTGTAGGCACCGTTGAATTTTTGGTAGATAAATACCAAAACTTTTATTTCATGGAAATGAACACCCGGATACAGGTAGAACATCCTGTTACAGAGGAAGTTGTTGATCATGACCTTATAAAAGAACAAATTAAAATAGCCGCAGGTATCCCAATCTCAGGGGATAATTATTATCCCTCAATGCATGCTATAGAGTGCAGGATCAATGCAGAGGATCCTTACAATAATTTTCGCCCAAGTCCTGGAAAAATCACCTCCTTCCATAGTCCAAAAGGGCATGGTGTTCGCGTAGATACCCATGTTTATGCAGGCTATCTCATTCCACCGTATTACGACTCAATGATCGCCAAATTGATTTGCAGAGCCCAGACCAGAGAAGAATGTATTACCAAAATGGAGCGGGCCTTGGATGAATTTATCGTGGAGGGCATCAAAACAACTGTCCCTTTCCATCAAAAACTCATGCAGGATGAGAATTTCAGAAATGGAGATTTCCACACAGGGTTTTTGGACACCTTTGATATGGGAGAGCCCGGGAAATAATCGCAAGTGTTTTATTGCCAAAAAATTGAGATGACTAATGTTATTTATTAGTAGAAAAACCTATTCGATTAATTCCCGGATCGATTTAAAGACTTTAATTCTACATCATACTTCCTGATTTTTTTACCACTTCTATAAATATCCAAAACCACAGATTCGCCTGGTCGGTACAAGGCAACTTGTTCTTGCAATTCTGGAACAGACGTGGTTTTCACACCATTGATCCCTACAATTACATCTCTGGGTCTTAAACCGGCTGATTCGGCACTACTTCCTACCTGAACTCTTTCTACATAGACGCCCTCTACTTCAGGCAGTAATAAATCTTCTGCCAAATCATCATTAATATCTCGAATATTCACGCCTAAAATGGCACGCTTTACTTCTCCAAATTCCATCAAATCTTCAATAACTTTCTTTACTAAATTGGAAGGAATTGCAAAAGAATATCCTTCATATCCTCCAGATTCACTAATGATCGCCGTATTTATTCCAATCAAATCTCCATTGGTATTGACCAAAGCCCCACCACTGTTTCCAGGGTTGACGACCGCATCTGTCTGGATAAATGACTCTATGGAATAAGATCCAGAAAGAATATTGATGTTTCGACCTTTCGCACTAACTATTCCGGCAGTCACAGTGGAGGCAAGATTAAAAGGATTACCAACTGCCATGACCCATTGACCAACGCTCACCTTATCTGAATCAGCATAATCAACAGTAGGCAAATCTCTCGCTCGAATTTTCAGCAATGCCAAATCCGTTGTAGGATCCACGCCAAGTATTTTAGCATCATAACTGCGATTATTACTAAGTGTCACTTCTAGTCTGCCACCACCTTCGATGACGTGATTATTGGTTATGATGAATCCATCAGGGGAAATAATGACACCTGATCCGCCTGAGATAGGAAAACGACTACTACTAGACCTGGCAGTAATATTAACCACCGCAGGCATCACCCTGGCAGATACAGTTACAAAATCCTCAGGAGCATTGGCTTCGTAAACAGGCTTTGTGTTGACGAAATCTGGTTCATAATTAACCAGTTTGGCTGTTGGAGGTTCTTCGATTTGAGCTATTTGGGAGTTTTTAAATTGTTGAAAAAGAAAAAATGTGAAAGCAGCATTAATAATAAGTGTGAGGGCTATGACAAAACCTGTTTTTTTCATAATGATATTGTTTGTTTGATTGAAGGTCAGATAAATACGAAAATATTGTACCTAATCGTATTTGGAACTAATACAAAAGACAACTTTTTTTTTGATAGTTGGCAAGTATTAGGTGTAACATTTTGAAGAAATTAACCAAACCCAAATATTATTTAGCGAATTTTCGCTAAAATGTCCGCTTTTATCTTTACAAAGCGATAGAATACCCTTATCTTGTCTGCGAATTTTCGCTAATACTTTATAATCATAAATAATTTCTCCTGTCAATTTGGGTGTTCAAACAAAAAGGAAAATCAAAAGTTGCTAAAAGAAGCCTTGATTTTCCTTTTTGTTTTGCTCAAATCACCCAATTTTTCAGAGAACCACAATTTTTTGAAATGACGGATACATTAATTAAAAAAGCGGTACTAAGAGGCGGGGAGTTTGTGGTGAAAGACGCACGCCCTGAGGATACTTTTATTCCTGAAGAATTGAATGAAGAACAGCAAATGATTCGCCAAATGACACAGGATTTTGTTCAGCAAGTTGGCGATGAAGGAGGAAAACTCGAAAGCCAGGTGGGCATTTTGGAACATGCTGGAGAACTTGGTATACTTGGCTCTCATATACCTGAACAATATGGTGGGATGCCATTGGATACCAATACCAACTCCGTTTTAGGAGAAGAATTGGGTAAAATTCCTGGTGGGTTCACCACTACTTATGCTGCCCATATCGGAATCGGCACCCTTCCTATCCTTTACTTTGGAACAGAAGCACAAAAACATAAATACCTTCCGGGTTTGGCTGTAGGAGAACTAAAAGCGTCTTATTGTTTAACAGAACCAAGCTCTGGTTCTGATGCACTTGCCGCCAAAACGCGTGCGGATCTCTCAGAAGATGGAAAACACTACATTTTGAATGGTCAGAAAATGTGGATTTCCAATGCTGGCTTTGCTGATGTCTTTATCGTTTTTGCTAAAATAGATGGTGAAAAATTCACGGGGTTTATTGTAGAAAAAGGAACACCAGGTTTGTCTTTGGGGGCAGAGGAAAAGAAGTTGGGTATTAAGGGTTCTTCTACTCGTCAGGTTTTTTTAGAAAATGTAAAAGTCCCTGTTGAAAACGTCCTTGGAGAAATTGGTAAGGGACATCTCATTGCTTTCAATATATTAAATGTAGGTCGTTATAAGTTGGGATTGATGTCAATGGGGGGTGCCAAAGGCTGCATTACCACCTCTGTAAAATATGCCAATGACCGCATTCAGTTCAAAGTACCCATCTCCAGCTTTGGTGCTATTCAATATAAATTGGCGGAGCAAGCCATCAGAACCTTCGTCTGTGAGTCTGCCTGCTATCGAGTATCCAATTTGATGCAGGAAAAGAAAGAGGCTTTACAGAAGGCTGGAAAAAGTTTTACAGCGTCAATTTTGGAAGCTGCCGAAGAATATGCCATCGAATGTGCGATGATAAAAGTGGACGGTTCAGAAATAGCTGATTATGTAATCGATGAAATGGTTCAAATACACGGCGGTTATGGTTTTTCAGAAGAGTATCCAGCTGCCAGAGCGTATCGGGATTCCCGGATTGGCAGGATTTATGAAGGGACAAATGAAATCAATCGCATACTGACGGTAAGTATGCTGATGAAAAGAGCCATGAGTGGCTCATTTGATTTTATAAGCCCTGCAATGGCGGTGCAAAGTGAATTGGCATCTGTACCATCAGATTCAATTCCAGAAGGATTGTATGGTGAAGAGAAAAAAGCATTGAAGGATTTTAAGAAGATCATTTTGATGGTTGCGGGATCTGCAGTCAAAATGCAAATGGAAGGGAAGCTGAATTTGAAAGAGGAACAGGAGATTTTGATGAATGTAGCAGACATCATGATCCATACCTTTAATGCAGAATCTTTGCTTTTGAGGGTTGAGAAGTTGGCTGAAAAAATTGACAAGTTGCAAGATCAGGAATTGTACGAAGCCATTCTTCGGACTTATTTCACAGATGCCACTGCGCGGATTCAAAAGTTTGCTTCTGATGCACTGGTTTCTTTTGCAGAAGGTGATTTATTGAAAGGAATGCTATCAGGTTTACGGCGATTTACGCGATATACGCCAACCAATGTAAAAGTTGCACGACGTAAAATTGCACAAGCGCTGATAGACGCAAACGAATATTGTTTTTAAGTTTCTTACGTTGCTAATTTGAGAAAGCCCTTCGCTTGCGGAGGGCTTTATTTATGGCATAAAAAAATCCGGCAAGAATACCTCTTGTCGGATTTTTATTTTGGAAGCAAAATTTAGTGCAACAAACTTCCGGCAGATTGTAGCAAAACTGCTCACTGCTTGCTGCTTACTGAATTACTTACCACCACCCAAGTTGTACAAAGTACCGGTTTTGGCACTCGGTTTCACTTCGGTGCGACGGTTTTGTGCTTTTCCATCATCAGTATCATTAGAAGCAGCAGGAGCATGTTCTCCTTTACCTGCAACTGACAATTGACCAGGATCAACACCAGCTTTTACCAAACGTCGAACCACTTTCATGGCACGAGCTACACTCAAATCCCAGTTGTCACTGTAAGCAGCGCCTTCAATAAGAGCGTCATCATCAGTATGACCCTCTACAAGGATTTTCATGTTTGGATTGTTTTTTAAAGTTTCCGCTAGATTGTCAACAGCAGCTCTGGCATCTTTGCTCAATCGAGTAGAACCACTTTTGTAGTTCACAGGAGAAGACAAAGTAACGACCAGGTCACCATTGGATTCGGAAACGGTCATATCACCAGGAATGGCAAAGGCATCCTGGATATTCTTTTTCAAGGAAGCTAATTCAGCTTCTTTGGCAGCTGCTTCCGCTTTTGCAGCAGCAGTCGCTGCGTTTGCAGCATCGAGGTCGCTTTGCATGCTGGCAATTTTGCCTTCCAACTCTTTTTTCTGAGCTTCCATATCAGATTCGAGTTGAGCGATTTTTTCCTCGAGCATTTGAACTTTTGCTTGGCTTTCCGCTAATGATTCAGCAATAGCTCCTTTCTCAGCTAATAATTCATCGAATTTTTTCTTTGAAACACAAGAAGGAAGGACTAGTGCAATAACAGAGCAAAAAAATAGCAATCTCAATGTAAAGTGCATGCTCATTAAATTTAAAAGTTTAACAATATTTAGGTGCCAAAGTGAGTTCAGCCAAATTTAATGACAAAACTCCTTATCTAAACAACTATGTTCAGATTGGCGGTTTTGTTCAGCGGACAAAGGTAAAAAATGCTTTATTAATTTAATAGCAACACATTAGATAGTTATTTTTTACTTAACTGGCTTTGAAATGTAAATGTTAGAAAGTAATAAGAAAGTTTAAGATTGAGCATCAAATTCAAGTACAATAATGCACTTGAATTTGATTTTTGATGATCAAAGAAGCGGTAAAATAAAAATCAGGACTCAGTAATTTACCAAGCCCTGACTTTAATGTGGAGGAATTCAAATTCTTAATGATGTTTGTTCCGGAAATCAGACGACCCAAATATAACCGCCATCATTTCCTTTTCCTTTCAATTTGGTTTTAATGCTAGTGTTTGTTTGTTTCACTGTTTTAATTGTTTTTTTGACTGTTTGCTTTTTCATAACCCAGGGGGATTTTATGAGTGAGAAAAAATTGATAACTCATTGGGCGTTTTGCTTAGGTGTGTGAAGCGTTTTGTTTTTACTCATTTGGGTTTTCAATAGCGCTAAGTTTTGCTTTCAAAACCTATTACACATTAACGGCAAGTTTAATGCCAATGTTCACTAAATTCATGAAAATCAGTATTTTAACGGATATGTCAAATCAGGCACCAAGCCCCGTTCAGGAACTTCAAAACGAATTGCTTTCCCGTTTTGGTATTCGGTTATTGGTAAAAAGAGATGACCTGCTTCATCCCGACATTTCTGGAAATAAATGGCGAAAACTAAAGTACAACCTTATCCATGCGAAAGAAAATGGGGATGGTCAACTCCTGACTTTTGGAGGTGCCTTCTCCAATCACATCGCCGCAGTAGCTGCTGCAGGTAAAACATTCCATTTCAAAACCATTGGCATCATTAGAGGCGAAAAGGTATTGCCTCTTAATCCAACACTTTCCTTTGCCAAAGCCTGTGGAATGGAATTACATTTTATCGAAAGAAGAACTTTCCGCAAGAAAAATGAACCTGCTTTTATCGAAAACTTAAGTTCCAAGTTTGGCGATTTTTACCTGGTACCAGAAGGGGGTACAAACTGCCTGGCATTGAAAGGATGTGAAGAAATTATTACTGAAATAAGTACCCAAATAACTCCATTGCCGGATTATTTCTGTGTGGCTTGTGGTACAGGAGGCACTGTTTCAGGTATCATTTCCGCATTAAACAATGAAAAAAAGGTGATCGGATTCTCAGTTTTAAAAGGCGATTTCATACAAAACGAAGTATCGACACTTTTAAAAAACTGCCATGCTCACCTGCTCACCAACTGGCAAATATGCAATGATTATCACTTTGGCGGATATGCCAAATTCAATCCTGAATTGGTAGCATTTATTAATAACTTCAAAAGTGAATTTGATATTCCGCTGGATCCCATTTATACTGGAAAATTGTTTTACGGAGTTTTTGATTTAATTAGGCAGGGTCATTTTAAAAAGGGGACTACGATTATGTTCATACATACAGGGGGGTTACAGGGCATTCGAGGTTTCAATCAAAGGTTCGGGGATTTGATCCAATAAAAAATCAGCTCCGGAGTACCCCGGAGCTGATTTTTTATCTCTAAACATACATGAAGTTAATATTCTGCCAATCGCTCTTCCCAATATTTTTGTTCTATTTCACTGGCAGAAACACCTTCTTTTTTCATTTTTTGTTGAAATGCCGCTTTGGCTTTTCTTCTTTCCATCCTCTCTTTATTGAAAACCGCTGTCTGTGCTTCTGTCAACATCTTTAGGATTGAACCATCTGTTCCATATTCGATGGACTGTAATTTTTGCAAATACATCGCAATATCTGTCTTTTTCAAACCTTCAATTTCAGTCAGGTTTCTGTATTTTCGCTCCTGAATTCTTTGCATTTCAGCAGTTTGTTCATCGTTCAAATCAAATTTGACAACCATCTTTTCAGTTGTCTTTTGAGCCAATTCTACATTGGTAGCCTTTTGTCCAATAGCAATTGACACACAACAGGTTAGGGTTAGAAATAACAATAATCTTCTCATAAATTTTTTGATTTTTTTATTAAACGATTGCGAAGGTACGAATATGAATTGATGTTACGATACTACAATGCTGCGATGTTTTGATAAATATATAATTTGGTAATTTAATAATCAAAACATTGAAACATCATAGTATCACAGCATCCCAAGATTAAAAAAGTGCTCATCATTCAAGACATATTTGTAAGTGAGGAAATTGTTCAGGAGCAATTTCTTTGTAACCTCAATGCCTGTAAAGGGGCTTGCTGTTGGGAAGGTGATTATGGTGCACCCCTGGAAACAGCGGAATTGCATACGCTGGAAAGAATTTATGAGGACATCAAACCGTTTTTGACCATCGAAGGTCAAAAGGCAATTGAGGAGCAGGGGCTATATGTTTACAATAAAAAGCCAAAGGAGTATGGCACGACATTGATTGATAACGCAGCCTGTGCTTATATGACCTATGACAAAAACGGCATTGCCAAATGCGGAATTGAAAAGGCATATGAGGCAGGAGTGACTGATTTCAAAAAACCCATCTCCTGCCACTTATATCCGATTCGGGTCAAAAGGAACAAAAAAGTGAATTTTGAAGCCCTAAATTATGATGAATGGGATATTTGCTCAGCAGCTTGCGAATTGGGTAAAAAAGAAAAATTACCGATTTACAAATTTGTGAAAGAAGCGCTGATTAGAAAATATGGAGCTGAATTTTACGAGGAACTGGAGGCAGCTGTGGAATATTTAGAAAAATAGATAGTCTAAGTCAGATACCATTTCCTTACCATATCTTGAATTAGCGTTTTGTTCGCATAAAGATTTCTTAGAAGCTGTTAAAATTTAGCTTTTTCTTCATGTAAGATGGATTTTTTCGTCTGTTTGTCCAATTTTTAGAGTGCATAGCAGCGCTATGGGCGAAAAAAATTTGGCTAGCAGACGGAAAAAGACACTTTCATGGGGGAACGGGTTAAATTTTAACAGCTTCTTAGTAAATTGTGCGTATGAGAAAGCTATCGGCATATATATTCTTCTTTTGGCCATTCTTATTATTTGCCCAACCTGATCAAATCTTTTTCAAGCATCTTTCTACTGATCAAGGCTTATCTCAGGGTCTGGTGAATTGCTTATTGAAAGATCAAGAGGGCTTCATCTGGGCTGGAACACAAGATGGGTTGAATCGCTTTGATGGTTACCAATTCAGTATTTTTCGGAATGAACCGGGAGATGCTACTAGTCTTAGCAATAATTATATCTGGACATTATTTGAAGATACAGATGGAAAAATCTGGATTGGAACTTATGGAGGTGGCCTGTGCAGTTTTGATAAAAAGACGGAAAGATTTCAAACATTTCTTACTGGAAATTCCCCAAAACAAAATTCCATTCGCGCCATTGAACAAAGCCCTGATGGGTTTATTTTTTTGGGCACCGATCAAGGTTTATTCAAGTTTGATCCAACAGAGGAGGTTTTTCACGAAATCCCCTTATTGACAAAAAATGAGGAGCCCTTTGGAAGCATATATTCAATCAAATTGATTTCACCTGAATTTCTACTTATTGGAAGTATTGGTCAAATTTTCCATTTGAACGTAATTTCTGGAAAGATTAGGAAAACCAAAATGCCTTATTTGGTAAAAGGTGGAATTCATGTATTTGAATCAAATAATGGAAATGGATTTTGGATGGGTACAGGTCATGGCTTGTTTCAAATTCAGTTTTTCCCCAATCTGGACTCTGTATCTTTCTTGTCTCACCATCTTTTTGATGCAAAGATTCCCTCCAGTTTGCCCTCCAATTTTATTTCAGACTTGTTTTTAGATAAAAATCATATCCTTTGGTTAGCGACCAATAATGGTCTAAGTGCATTAAATACTACTTCAGTAGCAGCAAACTTCCTTCGTTTTCAGCACGATGCTCAAAACGCCAAATCAATATCAAACGATTTAATTTACAGTCTTTTAGAAATAGAACCTGGAGAAATGTGGGCAGGCACACAAAAAGGCATCAATCAATTTTCTACTGATCAATCTCCTTTTTGGAACATTTCTTTCTCCAAACTGGCTCCCGAAAATTGTGGTCAATCTGCCCATGGAATGTGGGAAGATCCAAATGGCATACTTTGGCTTGGTACAGATGAGGGATTGACGCAAATGAGAAACTTCCGAAGTGGCAAGGATCCCAATTTCTTCTGCTTCCAGAATGAATACCTTCCCGAAATTCAGCACGACTTTATCATCAGTATCAGTCCGGGAAGTAATCAGACTTTTTGGGCTGCTCTTCGTAGAGGGGGATTTGCTCGCTTTTTTTACGATAACGGAGAACTGCTCTGGGAGGCTTTTCAAATTCCTTTCGAGCCTAATCCAAATATTGGTTCCAATGACGTTTTTGAAGACGAAAAAGGGGATGTGTGGATTGCCACCTCAGGATTGGGCTTGTACAAATTAGATACCTTAACAAGAGAATTTGAAATTTTCCGTTCCTCCCCGGAAGACAGTACCTCTCTTTCGGGCAATTACATTTTTCATTTACAACAAGCCCAGGATAAAACTTTATGGATATCAACCGCTGATGGTGGACTTTGCAAGATGGATAAATCCAGTAAAGAATTTGACTGTTACATCAGCGACCCTAAGCAGCCCAATAGCTTAAGCAATGACATGGTTTTGTCTGTTTTTGAAGACAGCAAAAAGAGAATTTGGGTTTGTACAGCAAATGGGTTGAATCTCTATGATGGACAAGGGCAATTTCAAAGATTTTTTGAAAAGGACGGACTTCCAAATAATGTAATCTATGGAATGCTAGAGGACGATTCAGGTTCCCTTTGGGTAAGTACGAATAATGGAATTTCAAAAATTGATTTCAAAGATGGTGTCCTACATACTCAAAACTTTGATACCAGCAACGGTTTGTCCTCGAATGAATTTAATCAACATGCTTTCTACAAAACTCAAAATGGAAGATTGTGTTTCGGTGGAGTAGGTGGACTGACTATTTTCAACCCAAAAGATATAAAACCCTACAAACATCTTCCTGAAGTTGTATTGACTGATTTTCAATTGTTTAATTCCTCCGTGCCAATTCAGGTAGCGGAAAATAAAAAACAGTTTTCAATTCAAAACAGTATCAACCACCTTTCAAAAATAACTTTACCACACCACCAAAACTTTATCGCTTTTGAGTTTGCAGGGCTGAGTCATAGGCACATAGAAAAAAATACATATGCCTATCAAATGGAAGGTCTGGATGAAGATTGGGTCAACTGTGGAACAAGAAGATATGCTGGATATCCCAATTTGGCTCCGGGGATTTATACCTTTAAAGTAAAAGCAGCCAATTATGACGGAATCTGGAATGAAACACCCAAAACGATTCAAATTGAAATGCTGTCGCCTCCATGGAAAACCTGGTGGGCTTATTTGCTTTATTTACTCGCTTTGGGAGCTGCAATTTATGGCGTGATTTGGTTTAGAGTAAGTTCAATAAGAAAAATAGAACAAGCAAAATTGAAGGAACGGGAACAATTCCGCCGGCGCAGTGCTCGGGATTTTCACGATGAAGCGGGAAACAAAATCACAAAAATCTCTCTCATGACAGAAATGGCCAAGCGGCAATCTTCTGAAAACCAATCATTAAATAGTCTTTTGATTCAAATTGAAGAGAACATTCAGGAATTGCGAACCGGTATGCGGGATTTTATTTGGGTATTGGATCCCGCCAATGACAACCTTTATGAAACCCTCAGCCGATTGAAAGCTTTTGCCAACAGCATTTTTGAATATTCCGATACTCATTTTTCTGCCACAGGGATTTCTGAAATTCACAAAAAAATCACTTTAAACAGTACCCAACGTCGCCACTTGCTTTTGATTTTTAAGGAAGCGATAAATAATTGTTTGAAATACGCCAAGGCATCTGAAGCGCAACTTGAAGTCTATATAGACGAACAAAAACAGCGTATCAGGCTTAAGGACAATGGCGTGGGTTTTAATCCTGAGGAAAAAACAGAGGGAAATGGATTAAAAAACATGAATGCCAGGGCGGAAAAATTAGGTGCGAATCTTAAAATCTCATCCGAAATATCGGGAGGAACCGAGATTTGCCTCGAAATGGAAATCACCCAAATGGGTAATTGAAAAACCAAAAGAGAAAATCTAATTTTGAGCTAAGAGCATGTTTAAAACTCTAAACGTACCGCAGTACTCCAGAGTCTTCTCCAATTGATCCAATAAATAATTCTGTTTTCAGGGTTCTGGAAATCTGTGCTACCATTTTCAAAAAATGATCAATTCAAAACCTATAAGAGTTGCTATCATCGAAGACGATGCTGACATTCGGCAACTAATGACCTTATTGATTGACGGCTCGCCCGGATATTCCTGTGTACAATCTTTTGAATCCTGCGAAGACGCTATACCACAACTAGAGAACAGTCCTCCTGATTTGGCATTAATGGATGTAGACTTGCCACAAATGTCTGGTATTGAGGGGGTTAAGATTTTAAACAAAGTACTTCCACAACTTCCTGTGATCATGCTCACTGTGCATGAAGAAACGGAAATCGTTTTTGATGCACTTTGTGCCGGAGCGATGGGTTATTTGGTGAAAGGGCTGCCACCGGTTCGATTGTTACAAGCTATTAAAGAAGCTTTTGAAGGTGGCGCTCCAATGAGTGCTTCCATTGCCAGGAAAGTTGTTCGTTCTTTTCATCCCGGTCTTCAAAACCCACTTTCGGAGAGAGAACGAGAAGTATTGAAAATGCTTTGCGATGGAGAAAATTATAAAACCATTGCTGCTCAATTGTTTATTTCGACAAATACCGTTAAAGCACATATCAAAAATATTTACTCCAAATTGCACGTCCACACCAGAGCAGAAGCAGTTTCCAAAGCCTTACAACACCGACTTGTCAAAAACTGATTTGATTTTTTCAAAATTACCCAAATGGGTCATTGATGTCCCTTCTTTCCCGGATTAACTTTGAATTGCTTTTTAAACCCACCGATTCATTGGGTAGGCTATCAGAAAATTAATAATCTAAAGCTTGCCCAATGAATTGGGCGGCTACAAAAACATTCACCATCATGAAAAAACTATACCTGCTGTTTTGCGCAGCGATGGGCATACTATTGTCTCAGGCGCAAAATGTACCTTATCGCGAAACGACACCCATACCTACTGAGCTCCAACATTTCAATTCAGCAAGCCTTCCCAATGGGGATGTATTGGTCTTTGGCGGAACAGCACAATTTCCCAATGCCAGCAATAAAACCTGGCGTTACAATTGGCAAACAGAAACCTGGACCCAACTTGCAGATATGGTCTATCCCGTTGCACAAGCTGCTACAATTACTTTTGAAAATGGAGATATTTTTTGCATTGGCGGCACAAAAGATTTTTCCGGGAAAGAACAACGGAGTCAAATTTTTGAGCTGAATACCATGCAATGGAGAGAAGTGGGAGGGTTTGATTTTTTCAACCCCATATACACAGGGCATTTTGCACTTAGCCTTCCAGGAGATTATGTATTGCTTTCAACAACCAATGCTGATTTCAGCATTTATCTGCCCGGCTCAGAAACCTGGACAGATCAGGATGCACCCGCTCCTTTGGATGCCGGGGGTTCGACCACTGTATTACTTGATAATGGAGAGATTTTATTTACTGGTGCAGGAGGGCAAATCTTTATACCGAATGCTGTCCCCACTGGTGGAAACCTGTTCTATCTCGATCCTCCGGAAAACGATTTATACCAACAAGGAGTTGTTAAACTTTTAAACGGAGAAGTCGTAACCATGGATCTCCAATTCTCTTTTGGCAATGCATTGTCTATTTACGATCCAGTTTCCCGCACAGCAACGGATGTCTCTGAAATACCTTACAATGGTGGAACAAATGCGCGCTCGGCTATTTTAATGCCAGATGGAAAAGTATTGACCTTCGGGTTTGGAGATATCACTCAACCAACCGATACCAAATTGATCCAGGTTTATGATCCAGAAAACAATTCCTGGTCTATTACTGAAACTACCGAAGTCGGTCCCCTCAGTTCGCCAAAACTCCGTCTTCTACCAGATAGCAGTGTTTTCGCAATTAGCACCACTCCTGAAATTATTAATGGCCAAGCAACCAATCGAACCTGGATTTTGAATAGAGATAATACAACTGCTGTTGAAGAGGAAAAAATAGACGCGTCTTTGCGTGTTTATCCCAACCCCGCTAAAGATTGGCTAAAAATAGATGGGGAAGAACTTCTTCCTGTGGATACAGAATTTGCACTTTATACTGCTTTTGGGCAATTGGTCAATCGTTGGAAAAATATTTCTGAAGGCATTCAAATGAACCATATGAGCCTATCCGGGGGCATTTATTTTTATCAAATCACTGATGCTAATGGAAAAATCATCAAAAAAGACAAATTGGTTCTAAACCCTTAGCTCATTGTATATAGTCCGCAATAATTTTGACAACTTTTTAAAATCAATCATCAATTCATCATGAAACAAAAGCTAAATCTCTTATTCTTTGGAATATTACTTTGCCAGATATCATTCGCTCAGGATGACTTGGCAGGATGTGAGGATCACCCATTAATCACTAGATTTCCAGAAGCAAAAATTGGCTGGTGTGAAACACAGGAATTTATGGAATATCACGTCGCTACTGGTAAATATGCTGGATACCGGGCTATTGATAAATGGATTGATGTAGAAGGTAAAGTGCAGCGCATTTATTATGTAGTAAAAAGTGGAGCCACCATGAGTGAGGTCTACCAAAACTACAGAAATTCAATTACCCGAGCTGGTTTTGATATACTGGCAAAAGGACTCCACCCTCAGAGAAATGTATCGAAAGAAGTTGGTGGCAAAACCTGGCTGGAGGCTGCCTACCTCAAAAATCCAATCCCCACAAATACAGGGGTTGCACTCCTGCGAGGCTCTGCAACCTCTGGAGGAGCAGGTTATGTAGCTGCCAAATTGGAGAGGTCCACTGGAAATGTTTACATCGTACTTACTTCTTATCAATTTACTACCGAAGAGACTGTTGTCCTGCTAGACATTATAGAGGAAGCGCCACTGGATGATGGAAAAATTGAAGTAGATGCAGATTACATTGCTCGTGAAATAGAAATGAACGGGAGTGTCGCCTTATATGGTATTTATTTCGATTTCGACAAAGCAAGCATAAAACCGGAATCAAAAGAAACGCTCGATGCTATCGCAGAATATTTAAAAAAGCACGCCAAAGTTTCCCTCTATGTGGTTGGACATACAGATATGAAAGGCACGCTCGTCTATAACCTGGAATTGGCAGAAAAAAGGTCCAAATCTGTAGTGGAGGCCTTGGTCAATGATTACCAGATTTCAAGGAGTCGATTGGAAGGACAGGGAGTAGGCCCACTCTCTCCAAAATCCAATAACACCTCTGAGGCTGGACGTAAATTAAACCGTAGAGTAGAACTCGTTCGAAAAATCTGAATACGCCAAACTCTATTCGGTTGACGGTGAATGGTGGACCGTTGAGGGCTTCCCCTATCCCTACAAGGTCTTTTCGAATAAGGTCTGCTCTTGTTGCAATTCAACAATTAAAATAACCTAAAATGAAACAATCAATGAAATTATCTTTTTTTGCAATCCTGTTTTTTTCACTATGCATGTCTTCCTGTAATAAGGATTCTGAACCAGCTGGTACGGATGTAGGAAATGGCACCATGACTGCACTCATCGACGGCAGTAGTTGGAGTTCCAAAAACACAAACAATGGTGTCGTATATGCCGATGTGATGGGTAGTCATACCATTCAGGCTGAAGCAGATGATGGTTCTTTAATCATTATGACCGTATTGGGTGCCGTCTCTGCCGGAGACACCTTCACAGTTGCTGGTGGTCAGTTTACCCCACAATACAAACTTTCAATTTCGGATGGCAATGCATTCGTTGCTTCAGGAGGATTGGGTACGGGAAGTATCACCTTTACTACCTACAATAATAACAAAGTAAAAGGTACTTTTCAATTTAGTGGAAAAAGGTTTTTGCCTGATGCCACTCAGGAAGAAGTAGCAATCACCAATGGAGAATTTGAGATAAACCTATAAGATTCTCAAATAATAATATTCACTTTTTGGGCAAGCTCGGAAGGCAATTCAATTCTCTTTCCAGCTTGCTCAATCTCCACTACATTTTCGTCCTTTTTTTGTATTGAAAAACTCATCTCAGGCAACAAACCCAATTGCCACAATTTTGAGCTAATGTGTTCGCTCATCTGCTTTTGAGCAATTTTGGCTTTTTGCAATATTTCCAAATTGATAAGTGGAAACTCCGGCATACCCTGTTTTGTGGGGATGGGAGAGCCGTGAGGATCGAGCGCTGGATATCCCAATGTCCGATCTACTTCATCCAAAATTTCTTCGGTCAATAAATGCTCGTATTTCTCTGCATCTTCGTGAATTTGCTCAGCACTTAGCCCAACTTTATCAACCAGATAAGTTTCCCAGAGTCGATGTGCACGGACGAGCTTTCTGGCAGCACCTAAGCCTTCTTTTGTTAGAACAAGTGAATCCTTTTCTACTAAATTTCGGTGACGCAATATTGAAAGGTGATTGATCAAGGTAGCTTTTTTAAAACCCAATCTTCCCAAAAGGTTCTCAATATTCAGGGAATCGGACTGCTGCAGGCGGAAAGTTTGCTTCAAAATATCTTCCATTTGAATTTTGACCCGTAACTTTCTTTTCTGGAAATATTTGAATACCAATCCCCTTTGAGGAGCAAAAAAAGCAGCTAAAACATAAAAAAGTGTAGCCACCACTGCCATTGCAGGTCCAGGCGTAAGGTCGAATGCAATGGAAACAATCAATCCTATTATAGCTGAAAACAAACCAATAATTCCCGAAAGGGTGATCACCCAATGCAAACGATTGGACAACAATAATGCCGTAGCTGCCGGAGTAATCAACATGGCAACTACCAAAATCAAACCTACTGTTCGGAGGGAAGCCACTACTGCAAAAGACAATAGAAGCATCAAAAAATAATGAATGGTCTTTACAGAAATGCCCATCGTCTCTGCAATTACTGGCTGGAATGTCGCTACAAAAAGATGCCTGTAGAAAATAATGATGCTGGCAAAAACAAAAACCATCACAGCTGCTGTCAAATACAAATCTTCGTTTGATACCCCCAATACTTTTCCAAAAAGGAAATCTACCAAATCCAGATGTACTCCTGGCTGACGACTGATTTTGGAAATGCCTATAACCCCTATAGCAAACATGGCTGTAAAAACAATTCCTATCGCCGCGTCATTCTTGGTTTTCACATTTTGCTGAATCCAGGTAATGCCTACTGCGGCAAAAAGTCCTGCAATCACAGAACCAGCAAAGAAACCTAAAGTTGAATATCCTCCAACAATGACAAAAGCCAGCACCACTCCTGGCAAAATAGCATGCGCCAGTGCATCCCCTATCAAAGCCATATTTCTCAAGACAATAAAGCTTCCCAAGACACCACACATCAATCCTACCATAGAGGAAGCTAGTAAGGCTCTGATTGCCCAGGGTTCCTGAAAATGTTGGAGTATTTCTAGCATGAAAAGAATATTTGTATTAGGGTATTAAAGATTCAAAAGGGTTATTTGTAGCAAAAGTAAGAAATTTTTAAAGTGTTAGAATTAAATTTTTAGACTAGTCTAAAAATTTAATTCTTAAAAACGATTAAACAATCCCAACTTTAAAACATTTTAAGATATTTCCTTAATTAATTTAAGTTGCTAGCAATCTGGATACTGGGTATCTGGCAGGGCTGTTAAGTTTTCCTTGCGCAACCCCTTTATTGCTTTGCTTAATGTCCACTGGACATTGCCTCGCATCCTGAAGGGGAAACTCTGCCCGCCTGTAAGAGCTTGACTTTCAGAGGGCGGCAGCACCTCCTTCAGGACTGGGTGTGCTTTTGCTTCTGACAAAAAAGTAGAGCTGGGAGGTCTGCGAGGGCAATTTTCGATAGAACTTAACAGCCCTGGGATATCTGGCGAGTGGATAACTAAAGAATGTGGTAGAATTATTTAGAGAAACAGAATATTAGTTTAAGAAACTATCATCCAGAAACCAGCAAACCAGTAACTAGCGACATGAATTAATTACTTTTGCAGCTCATTATAAATCCTAATCAAATATGACAAAGCAAGCCTATCTAGTTGACGGCATTCGTACTCCTTTTAGCAAATTTCGTGGCAGCCTTTCGACTGTCCGAACTGATGATTTGGGGGCTATTCCTATCAAAGCGCTGGTAGAAAAACATCCTGAAATACCTAAAGAAGCTTATGATGATGTAATCCTCGGTTGTGCAAATCAGGCAGGAGAAGACAATCGAAATGTCGCCAGAATGTGCCTTTTGCTGGCAGGACTCCCCTGGACGGTGCCTGGCGAAACGGTAAATCGGCTTTGCTCTTCAGGTATGTCAGCCGTGATTCATGCCAATCGCGCCATCAAAGCTGGAGATGGCGATTTATTTATTTCTGGAGGAGTGGAACATATGACCCGAGGGCCCTGGGTAATTTCCAAAGTTTCCCAAGCATTTGGTAGAGATGCCCAAATGCACGATAGCAGCTTTGGTTGGCGATTTGTGAATAAAAAAATGAAGGAATTATATGGCACAGACGGAATGGGCACTACTGCTGAAAATCTCGCAGAAATGTACCAAATCAACAGGGAAGATCAAGATAAATTTGCTTATTGGTCTCAAATGAAGGCAGCTAAAGCACAAGCTGCCGGAAGGCTTGCTAAAGAAATTGTATCTGTAGATATCCCTCAAAGAAAAGCAGATCCAATTGTTTTTGATACGGATGAGTTTATCAAACCAAATACCACTCTGAAAGTATTGGGTAAGTTACGAACTGCTTTCAAAAAAGCTGAGGAGGGTGGTACTGTGACAGCTGGAAATGCCTCCGGTTTGAATGATGGGGCAGCGGCATTGTTAATTGCTTCGGAAGACGCAGTGAAAAAATACAATCTGGAGCCACTTGCTAGAATAGTAAGTTCAGGAGTTGTCGGTGTAGAACCTCGCATTATGGGTATTGGCCCCGTTGGTGCCTCTAAAAAAGCCCTGGCCAAAGCCAATTTGACTTTAGATGACATTGGAATCATCGAACTCAATGAAGCTTTTGCAGCTCAGAGTTTGGCCTGCACGCGCGAATTGGGTTTAGCCGATGACGATCACCGCATCAATCCAAATGGAGGCGCAATTGCCATTGGTCATCCTCTTGGAGTTTCAGGAGCAAGAATTTTGCATACTGCTGCTTTGGAGTTGCATGAGCGAAATGAAAAGCATGCCTTGGTAACCATGTGTGTGGGCGTTGGTCAGGGATATGCTGCTATTTTAGAAAAAGTGTGATTATTCTGCTCTTATAGCATCAACCGGATTCCTTAAAGCTGCCCGAATAGACTGGAAGCTAATTGTCAATAAGGCAATGCCAATCGCCAAAAAACCTGAAATAACAAATACCTTCCAATCTAGTTCAATTCGATAATGAAACTCCTGCAACCAAAGGCTCATGCCATACCAGGCAATAGGTGTCGCAATTATGGTCGCGATGATTACTGGTTTCAAAAAATCTTTGGACAGTAAGGTCACCAGGCTACTCGTATTGGCACCCAGTACCTTGCGAATTCCGATTTCTTTGGTTCTGGAAAAAGCGGTATAGGAAGCCAGTCCTAAAAGTCCCAAACAAGCAATTAAAATTGCCAGGGAAGTAAAAAAGCTAAGCATATTACCAAAGCGGGTATCTACATAATATAACTGGGCAAAGCGGTCGTCCAGGAAGTTGTATTCAAAAGCATTACCTGGAAAAAAAGAAGACCAGGAGTTTTTGATTTGAGCAATAGACTCATCTATGCTAACACTTGCTACTTTAACCGAAACGGGTTGATAAGAACCATAAAATGGCAAAAACAGCATAGGTTCTATAGCATGATGAAGGGAGCGTTGGTGAAAATCATTGTAAACGCCTACAATGTTCCAATCTTTGTTGCTTTGTCCAAATTTGACTTGTTTTCCAATTGCATCTTCCGCTTTTTTAATACCAAGCAAGTCGATAGCAGAACGGTTCAAAATTACATTGGTAATCAAACTCGGATCGAGGTTGTGATCATTTCTTCGAAAATCACGTCCAGCTAATAAGGCTACCTCATAAGTTTCCCGGTAACTGTGGTCTATTTCGATAAAGTTGGTGGAGGCGCCAATGGGATCTGCCTGACTTGCTAATCGCAAATTGAACATTCGTCCCATTCCCTCTCCTGGAACTCTATTTGAAGCCGTAGCACTTTTTATATTGGGATAATTGACTAGTTCAGCCTTAAAACTGTTCATTCTATCAATAAATGTACTATCCCAATTGGTCAGTCTTGGCGCATCTAATACCAGAATTTGGTCAATGTTGATGCCCAGGTCCTGTTTTTGCATGAATTGAATTTGGCGGTAAACCAGCATTGTGCCTGCAATCAATGCAATGGAAGCAGTAAATTGAAAAATGACCAAACTTTTGCGCAACCAATTGCTTCCAGCTGTTTTTTGAAAAATCCCTTTGAGCACATTACTCGTATTTTGAGCCGACAATAGCCAGGCGGGGTAAGCACCAGAAAGCAATATTCCCAAAAGCATCAAAATACCCAGTCCGATATAAAGATAAATTTGAGTAGATGAACCCAAGGCAGCGCTTCCTTCCAAATAATCCACTCCCATTGTTCCAGCAAACCAGGATTTCATAA
Source organism: Saprospiraceae bacterium (assembly GCA_041941305.1). GTDB lineage: Bacteria > Bacteroidota > Bacteroidia > Chitinophagales > Saprospiraceae > JANSWP01. The sequence goes on along the minus strand of JBGTQJ010000006.1, from coordinate 49,732 downwards.
ATTGGACGATTTGAAAGGCAATAACCAGACTCAATAGATTAACAACTGAAGCCTCCATCAAGAATTGCCGCATCAACTGTCCTCTTTTAGCTCCAATTACTTTCCTTATCCCTACTTCTTTTGCTCTTTCAATCGCTCTCACAGAAGACAAATTCACATAATTTATCCATGCTATCAAGAGTATGAAAAAGGCGATGATGAGCATTGACCAAACAGCATCCCCATTTGCAGTCACCCCAATTTCATATTCTAAATCAGAAGAATTCAGGTGAGCATCTTTGAGGGCTTGAAGGCTGAATTTTTCTAAACTCCCAGAAACCTCGTTACCACGAAAATGACGATTGCTAAAATCTTCAAATTTGGCTTCCAAAGCAGCCACATCTGTTCCAGGCTTTAATACCAAATAATGATAAAAGTCAGACCAATTCCAGCTGTTATCAGCTCCTTCGCCTGCCATGTTTATAAATGTTGGATAAGATAACAATACGTCAAATTCGAGCAGGGAATTATTGGGTACATCTTTACAAACTCCAGTAATTTCAAGTGGTTCAGTATAGCGATTATACTGAATGGTTTTACCCAAAATTTGTCCATATGCTCCTTCTGTTATTCCAAAGATCTTTTTTGCTACACTTTCTGTCAATACAATTTCATTAACCGTTTTCAGTACGGTGTCCTCAGAAGTTTCCAACATTTCAAAGCTAAACACCTCAAAAAAGCGATCATCTGCATAAAGCATAGACAAATCAGAAAATATTTCGTCTTCATGCTTCAAAATTGCATCACCCGATAGTGTCAATCTGGTATGATCCAAAATTTCAGGAAAGTCTTCCGCCATCGCTCTTCCTATGGCCGGGTAGGTAATGGTCCCTTTTTGAATGCTTTTTCCCTTTTGATAACGATCATTCACAACTCGGTAAATCTGATCTCCTTTTTCATGGAATTGATCAAAACTCAATTCAAAGCCAACGTATTGAAGAATGAGCAGACAGGCAGCCATGCCAATAGATAAACCACTTATCAGAATAGCCGTATGGAGTTTGTTCTTAGTTAGATTTCTAAGGGTAATTTTGAAGTAATTGCGTAGCATTAGAAAAGGATTCGTTGTTAAATGGTTTCATTGTTTAAGGCCTCAATACTGAAACTCATTACATGTAAGACCAATGCTTGTGCCAAGCTTTTAACACAATGAAATTCAGTTGTTTAAATAATATTTTATGATAATCCCATAATCGATTTGTGCGAGTTTGAACGAAGTGTGTTCGAAAACGAACAAGGGAGTCCCCTTTGTGAACTTATTTTCTTTCAAACAAGGTTTAATGGATTCATAAATTACTACACAATGAGCTGGGTCAAAGAGGCATTAAGTCAAATAATTAGAAATGGAGTTGCTAAAGTCCGACCTGTTAGGGATTTAATGAGTGGAGGACACTCGTTTCCTTTGAGGACAAGCAAATCAAAAAAGCATCAGGAAAATATCAACTTCCCCGATGCTAACTTTATATTAAACCTTAAAAAAAAAATTCATTGCATTTTTAATTCTTAATTACCTTTTGGTGGACTATTCCTTCTTTCAAATTTAATTGTAGGAAATATAAACCATTAGGCATAGATGCTAAATCCAGCAAGACTGAAGTCTCACCTGAAGAAATCCGCCCCATTTTGTGTACTTTCCCACTGGTATCAACAACCCTATACTGAGTGTTTTCCTCTAAACCCATCCCAAATTTTACATGCAATTGATCTCTGAAAGGATTTGGGAAGACTTGAATTCCAAGCTTATCCTGATTTCTTAGAATATCTAATTCAGGGTTAATAAACACCTCAGAATGATAATTGTCAAAACAATCATCTTGTTCAGGGGAAAGTAGGCAGTTTCCACAATAAATTGGACTTACAAAAATTGGAATCGTTTGCACGGAAGTGCAGCCCATTCTGGTTACTGTCAAAGTAATATAATGAACTCCAAAATCATTCGGGTTATCCCAAGTCACCAATACTGAAGAAGTATTTGCAGTCTGTGGCTCTGCCCTGTTTCCAAAGTCCCAATGATAAGTAGCTCCTTCTTGAGGAGTCACTGAATATTGAACCTGACTTGGCAAACAAACTCCAGTTGGTCCCATAATATTGGCAACTGCATCAGTTCCTACAGTTTTAGTAACAATATTGGATTCAAAACTCAGTATACAACCATTTAATCTTACGCAACGGACGAATTCTGTAGTTTCAAAAATTGGTTCTGTAGGGAAACACTCCGAATCATATCCACAATCATGACAAGCTTGCCAAATACTAGTGCCTAAGGGGCGCTTCATCCAGAAATAATCAACAAGGCTATCAGGTTCAGGAGCTTCATCTTCTAGAATTGGTCCGGGAATTTGGCCAGGTCCACATAAAACCTCGTCCCCTTCAATAGAACCTGGACTTTGAACATTGGGGGTGATATCAACCACTGTTGATCCTGTTCCAGTGCATCCGTTCATGTCGGTTACAATTACATTGTAGATGCCATCATCCATACCAATCATTGCATTCCATACATTTGGGTTTTCTCTGATTCTGTTCATACTATTCAGAGGAAAACGATCCCATTCAAAGGAATATAAAGGGGTTCCTCCTGATGGGTTGGCCATTAAAAATAGGTGCTCTTTGTCGCAGATGGGGCTGTTACTAGTAGGGGTTACTACAGGGAGAGGAAAAACCTCTATGTCTTGTGTAAAGGTATTCACGCACCCATTGCCATCTGTGTAGGTATAGGTAATCACATGAGTCCCAACTCCTGCCACCAATGGATTAAAATCATAGGTCACTCCATCGGCATTGTCTGTAACTCCTGTTCCACTAAAAACACCGCCTGTGGGGGAAGCTCCACTATTGATCGTTTGAATTCCTGCATCAATGCACACATCAGTAGGATCGTTAAATGTTGGGTTGGGGAGAGGAAAAACCTCTATGTCTTGTGTAAAGGTATTCACGCACCCATTGCCATCT
>JBGTQJ010000006.1:0-46733 GCA_041941305.1 Saprospiraceae bacterium | reverse complement strand
CACCGCCTGTGGGGGAAGCTCCACTATTGATCGTTTGAATTCCTGCATCAATGCATACATCAGTAGGATCGTTAAATGTTGGGTTGGGGAGAGAGAAAACTGTAATGGTTACATTATCAGTACTTGTACAACCACTAGAAACGTCAGTAACAGTAACAGAATAAGTCCCTCCGGTTGTTACTGGTATAGTTTGAAACGTTGAGCCATTTGACCAAGAATAAGCATATGGTCCAAACCCTCCACAATGCAACGCAGTTAAGTTAACTGAACCTCCCATACAGAATAAAGTTGCACCACTTGCATTAATTGAAACCGAAAGACTTGCCTTAAAACTTATGTCATCTAGTGAAAAATCATTTCCATTTTCATCAAAATTTAAGTCTGTTATACAAATATTGGCAGTGGTATTACTTCCTGAATTCCAAACTGTACAAAACTCTTCCCATAGGCAAACGGTATTTGAGACTATATGGGTTCCAACTGGACTCCCATTAATAGTAAACTGTAAATTTGCTAAAGAAGGGCCAGCGTTATTCTGATTGGCCGCAAAAGCACTAAAAGTATAATCTGTGTTTGTACATACAGATATTGATTGACACCAAACATTTTTAAATGGTGTACTTGCTGCAAAAGCATTTACAACCATCATATTGCCTGAACCCGTAGTATGATCCATATCACAGTGGAATCCGGGATGAATTGGAGTAGGATTAGCAGTGATTACATAATCCCCCGAATTTAAAGTCCCAAAACCATAGTCACTTGTAAAATTTACATTACCATTTTCAAAATCCCCATTTTGAACCAGATTGGGTCCTAAACAATTATTTGGAGGACATTGAGAAAGAATGGAATTTCCATACAAGCTAATCAATAAGATTACTAGTAATAAACTTTTCATAGTTTATAGTTTTAAAAGGTCAAGCCTACTCTATTCAGGCTTTTCGGCATCCGCCTTTAAAATCAGACAAAAGCATGACTGCTTTTCTTATCTCAACTCAATGGAAGAGAAAGAAAAGTCCCGAAGAATTTTGTTAGTAAAATCCCTATGGAGATCAGTTTTTGGAAGAAGAAATGATGTGGAGCAATTTCGAAAAATGAAGCCTAGTTTTTTGGTGCCGTTATTTTTCAGGGTATTCTACATAACATAGTTTTTGGTTTATTGCTGAATCAAATATAGTTAATATATTTTAAATATGTAAATATTGCATGTATTATTATCCCTAACTTAACAAAAGCTGCGAAGTAACAAGCCCACCAGTTGAGCTAGTTCACCAAATGGGCTTAGGGTTGTATCAATAGGCCAAGCTAGTTCAAAGGTTTAAAGTTGTTCAATATATAAATTACTCCTTATCATTAAATAATAAAATGATTATTGAACAATTTTGAACCTTTGAACAACTTTTGATACATCGGCGAGGAAGCTAATCACTTTTGCAGTTGAAGTCTTCCTATAATCAGTTAATAAGGTACTAACACTTCCACCAACTCATCAATCTCCTCCTTAGTATTAAAATAATGCGGTGAAACACGCAAAGCTCCATTTTTCACCCCCTTATTATCAAAATCAATCACCCCGGCATTGTAAGGGGAAATAGAGACATTGATATTTTTTCTCAGTAAATATTTTTGAAGAGCGATTTTATCCCAATTGGGGTTATCAAAGGTTGTGATACCAGCTTTTTTCAATCCTTTGTCCAGCATTTTTACACCCTCAATTCCAGAAATTTTCTCCCTTGTATAATCAGCCAAATCAACAACTCTTTCATGAATATTTTCAAGACCAATATTCATGGCATATTCTGCAGCTACTTTGGTTCCTATCATTAATGCATAGGATTTTTCCCAATATTCAAAACGTTGTGCATTGTTGCCCAACTCGTAATGATTGGCTGACTTCCAGTCCGCTCCCATAATATCTGGGAAAACAGGCTCTAATTTTTCTTCCAATACCCTATCAGAAGCGTACAAAAAACCAGCTCCTCTAGGTCCTCTTAAAAATTTCCGACTCGTAACACTTAAAAAATCACAATGGATTTTTTCGATATCCACTGGCATTTGCCCAACAGATTGGCAGGCATCCACCAAATACAAGATTCCCTTTTCCTTGCACAATTCACCAATTTCCTCAACAGGTTGTATCAAACCGGAGTTGGTAGGCACATGGGTCACAGAAACCAGCCTTGGATGGTATTTATCAATCAGTTCTTTCATAGAATCGACATCTACTCCCCCTGCTTCAGTATCCTCAGCCCTGATGAATTGCACGCCAAATCTTTTTTCCAAAAACATAAAGGCGATTTGATTCGCACTATAATCACATTTGGTAGTGAGCAATACATCCCCTCTTTCAAAAAGAACCGATGAAAGTGCTTTGAAATAGGCGTCGGTTGCATTGACCGTATGGGCAATGTTTCTTGGTTGGCAATTCAACAGTTTTGCCAATACTTCATAAAACCCTTCAATTTCACCTGCCTTCAAAGCCCTGGTTTCATAGCCGCCGGTGATGCTTTCTAATTCGAGGTAGTTTTGAATGGCATCAATGACGGGCTTTGGCGGGAGACTTGACCCTGCACTGTTTAGGTGGTTCTTGTGAGCACAGCCTGGAGTTTCCTTTCGGACTTTTTGTATATCGATTTTCATTAGACGATTATTGTTGAATTAGATTGGTTGCACAGCAATATTGGGATTCAAGAAATAAATCATTAAGGAAAGAACATAGCACGGCTCTTCCTAGCTGCCCCTCTCGTACTCTTGTTCTGCACGACTAGGGAGAGCCGTGCTACAGTCTCTTATCGATTTATTTATTGAGCCGGAATAAGCCTTGTGGCTACCGGATTTTGGTCATCAAAAAAGACAGCGTAGCAAATCCACCTCCTTCAAAATGTTCTATTTCAAAAGTATGCCCTCCTCCCAATTCTACAATCACTTCATCGGTAGCAGGTACATGAATGTCCCAATGATCTATCAGCAAATCCCCATCCACAAAGAACTTCATGCCATCATCAGAAGTAATCTGAATTTTGTATTTCCCAGATTCGATTTCAAAAGTGGTGCTGGCGAAAGTGGCAAATTTGTCGGGGTTGATATCATTCCCAGGGCTACCCCACCAGCTATAAGCTAAATCCGTTGTAGTGACTACCTTCTGAGGTATTTGGCTCTTCAGGTTCTTGAAACTTTCATAATTGCTTAAAGGTTCATTTTCCTCATTGTATTCATGCCATTGCACATTCCAATTGAGTGTTTTTTCATACCTGAAAAATGAAAAAGGGAAGATGGTTCCTTTTTTATAATGCATGCCAAATTGGTCAGTGATGGCTTCACCTATAAATTCTAATTCCAGGGAGATTTCATCGCTCTCCGGATCTTTTTGAGCGACTATGGTTGCTGGAAAAGTTCCGGTTTTGGGTCCAAAGCCTTTAAGTCCTGTACCTCCGACAGATTTCCAATTGCCCTGAGGGCCCAGCAAGAGGAAGGTGTATTGATTGTCTTGGATATCGCGTAGCCAAATGATGGGGTATTTAAAGTTGTAAGGTCCCCATTCGTCGATGAGGATGTATTGGCGGCCGCGTGGGTGGGTTTCGGGGAGAATAGCATTTAATCCATCTTCGATAATACCAGGATCAAAAATAACGGGAATTGAAACGTGCATTATGTTTTTTGCATCAGGAATTTCCTTTTCTAAAAGTTGATTATTTTCATTTTTCATAGAGGTGGCATCGCCCCAATTAATTTCTTGATATACAGAATTTTTGGTAAAGGAAAAATTTGAGTTTTCTTTTTTCAATTCAAGCAATTTTTCAAAGTCTGAAAAATAATTTTCATCAACGGTAATTGAGTCTGAAGAGTTGATTTGTATAGGAAAATCTGTATTGCTTATATAATTGGTATGAATGAAATGATTTTTATTTGAAACATCCTTTTTCTTTGCATAGCCCCAATCTTCAGGCTGTTTTTCTCGTTCCCAAAGTTGTATTCCCACCCCAGTGTTTTCAATTTGATTTCCTTCAATCGTATTGTTTTGTCCATGCTCAATTGCAATTCCATATTCACAATCTTTGATTTCATTGAAAAATATGGTGGATTTCCAGGAATACCCACCCCAAAGACCATATCTACATTCGTTTAAAATATTATTGGCTATCGTATTCGAACTAAACGTCACTTCGATCCCATTCGTAGGTGCATGCGAAAAATCATTTCCATAGATCAAATTATCATTACACCCTCCTTCCCCTGTATCCATCGTTGTCTGCCCCGCCCAAAGGAAAAAACCATCTCCCGAATGCGTCGCTGAATTGTAGGCAAACACATTTTCATTACTTTGTTCGTACACCAAAATACCCGCCGAATCCTGCCCACGGCTATAAAAACCATGGCTATAACCACGAACATTCCAATCCAGTTTGTTGTGCATAATGCGATTTCGATTGCTCCGATACATCCCAATGCCAATGCCCGAATTGAAATTGATTTCATTATTGTAGATCAGCCCACTATCACATTGCATCATCATCAAACCATTCTGCCCACCCGTGATGTGTACATTTTTAACTATCGCATGGTCACAGTTTTTCATATAAATGCCCATGCCATATCGTAGCCATTCATCTTTATCATTTTGATGATAGCTCAACCAATCTGACATATCTTCCCGCTCGCGAATGCTCTTGAGTTTTTGGCGATAGTTGTAACTAAAATCACAATCGATGATGTTTAAGCTATCTACTCCCTGTGCCATCACCGCTACTTTAAAACCATGAACTTTTGCATTTTTCAAGGTGATGTTTTTTCCTTTTATCAGAATTCCAAGCCCATAGAATTCATTTGGCCATTCTTTGTCATTGGAGCCAGTAAGGACTGCGCCATTGAAATCTACGATGATATTTTCACCTTCGATGGTGAGCACAGGTTGGTTAAGGCTATCCGTTCCATTGATACGAAAGCTGTCTTGTTTCAGTGAAACGGATTGAGTTATTATTTGACCGTATTTCAAGGAAAGGCTTTTATTCGATTCACATGAAAACAAAGCCAATAGCGAAAAACCAAATGCAAAAAAGTATTTCATGAAATCAGGTTTAAAGTGTGTTTAAATTTTTCCTACACACATAAATCTTGTCCTCTTTTGAAATTCTATATTTTTCAATCAAATCTTCTGAGAGTTCTTTTGTGTAATCTTCAACCATTACCTTAAATCCTTTTGACTCGATGCGCGATACAAAATCTCGTCCGTATAGGCGCCATCTATCGTTTTGTCCATACGCATTCGCTCTTTCTTCCGAAGTATTTACATTTTCAAATTCCAGGGTTTTCGGAATATCAGCTGGTAAATCCATCATGATTAAATAGCCATCAGCTCTCATAATCCTATGAAGCTCTTGCAAAGCCTTCAAATCATCCTTTACATGTGCCAAAACATGTGAGCAAAAAATGATAGAAAAAGAGGCATCAGGATGTGGAATGTCCATAATATCAAACTGTTCCATCGCCAAAGAAGAATCAATATCTGCACTGATGTATGCTATGTTTTTTAGCTGCTGCAAATGTTCCTGAAGGCTATATTCAGGCGCAAAATAAAGGACTCGGTGAGGCTCATGATAAATGTCCGTTTTGGCTTGCAGAAATAATTTTAACAAACGGTGGCGTTCTACAACAGCACAGCCGGGACAAACGACATTTTTGCGATTCGAAGCCCCGTCTGTCATGTCTAAAAAAGTTCGGTAAGAATTTTCGCAACAGGGGCAATGATGTTTTTGACCACGATACCACCACCCGCGAAAATTTAAGTATTTTCTTCGAAGCAGCCACCTGAAGGAAGCAGGTAATATCCGTTTGAGTATTATTTGGAAAATGATGTTTTAGATTGAAGTTTATTGACCCACAATTATCACTCCGCGAAATTATTCACAAAATTGTTTTGTCCGAAAAAATTTGCGCTTATTTGTTCTATGACTTCAAAAGAAAGTTATCGGGCGTTTTGCGGGCAATCTGAAGATTTACCAATATTCTTTCAGGATTGGTATTTGGATGCTGTTTGTGAAGAAGGCACCTGGGATGTGGTTTTGGAAAGAGAGGACAATCGCATTGTGGCTTTAATGCCTTATTTTTTGAAGCAAAAAGGACCTTTTCAAATGATGACCATGCCCTTGTTTGTCAAATATCTAGGTCCCTGGTTGATTCCCGAAAAGAGGAAGCTGAAATACGAGTTTAGATTTTACCGAAAATTGCTGGAGCAGCTACCGGCTTTTGATTCCTTCCTTCAAGATTTTCATCCTATTGCCAAAAACTGGTTGCCATTTTTTTGGAAAGATTTCAAGCAAAGTACGCGCTACACCTACATTTTAGAGGATTTAGGTGATTTGGAAAGCGTATTTCAAAATTTCAATCGAAACATTCGCAGAAATATCAAAAAAGCAGAAAAGAATCTCCGTATCCGTTCCGATTATTCGCTAGAAACTTTCTACAAAATCAACCGTATGAGCTTCACCCGGCAAGGCATCCCAATCTTTTTTTCTTTTGAACAATTGAAAAAACACGATGAGGCGCTTCAAAAAAACAAAGCCCGAAAAATCTTTTTTGCTATAGATGAAAAGGAACAAATCCATGCTGTTTCCTATCTCATTTGGGACAAAAAAAACAGTTATTATCATCTTGCTGGCGAGCATCCGGATTTTAGAGGAAGTGGAGCGAGCATTCTTTTAACCTGGGAGGCAATCAAATTTACAAAACAAACTTTGGGACTGGACATTTTTGACTTTGAGGGTAGCATGCTGGAACCTATTGAGGCTATCCGGACTCAGTTTGGAGGAAAACAGATACCCTATTCCAGGGTTTGGAAATACGATTCAAAAGCCCTTGAAATATTGCATCTGCTTAGGAATTTGATTTAAGGGTAATACTGAAATTACTGCTGATACCATGGAGTCATGAATGGCAAGATGCAAAATGGTGTTAGCCATTATCATAAAAAATAATGCTAAAATTTATTTGAACTGACAATCAATCTTAGGGACTTAATCCCCCTCAGTCCTGTGGACAGCTCCACAAGAATAAGTTAGTTCACCTAGTTTTTAAATTTTTCCAAAACAGCTTCTAATTTTTCAGGAGGAAAAGCATTCAAGCTCAAAGAATCCAAGTGATAAAAAGCAACGGTCAAGTCTCTATTTCGAATGATTTGACTCAAATGCACTGCACTTTCTTCCAGTTCTTGCTGATCAATATTTTCTAATCGAATCAAATCTCCTTCGTATAAATAGTAGCCATCCAGGTAAGTACTTTTCACAGCTCGATACCTATTGTCAGCCTGCTTTTTGAATCGGCTTTCTTCCGCCAAATCTACAACTCTTAGATTATTGATGAGTTTGACAAGTTTTCCATCACGAAACACCACCCCCCATTGAAAGATGGGCAGGGCAAGGTCCAGGGCTAAAGGATATCTGTCAAAATTTTTAAAATACTTCTTCCCAATTTCCAAATCCAAAATAGAATTTTCCGTCTCTATGTCATCCAGATCTCCCATGTTATAAAACATCAGCATCCCTCTATCGACTGGTGGCACACCTGTTTTTTCAAAATATTTGACCTGATGCAATCGAATGGTGGCGGATACCTTTACCCCGATATCATTAAATATTTCCCTGAGATGTCCAAGGACTGTAAAATATTTTTCTCTGGTTGATTCTGTCCAATCACAATCAAACTGTACTTCAGTATATACCCAATTGTAAGGGTCATTTACATCCATTATTTTTGTATGAATCTTCATTGCGAACCGCTTCAATTCCAGGTCATCATCAGAATAATTGGCAAGTGTCCGATTGGTGATAAAAACCACGGGAATTTCTTCAAAAGACACATCTCTGTATTTGGAGCGATACTTCACTTCCCCTTTAGGTACAGGATCATTCGAATTTGCATCCCAATCAATATCGAAAAGTTTGAGATACAATTTATTCACGCCAAAAGAATCAAGGTAAGCCTCTTCAAAAGTGGAGGGAGCTTCCAAAACTTTCCAATAGTAAAATGCAGGAGTGATCTTTGACTCTTGAATATTGGAACACCCCCCAAAAACCATCAAGCCACAACTGACAACCAACAAGCCCAAAGGAGCAAACCCCACAACTGAGAACTGAGAATTGAGAACTGAGAACTGACACCTGAGAACTGAAAACTGAGAACTGCCTTTCCTCATATAAACCCTTCTTTGATCAAATCATGAATATGGACAATGCCCAGATATTCATCATTTTCGGTTACAATAATTTGGGTAATGCTGTGATTGCGCATCAACTCGAAAGCCTTGATGGCAAGTGTATTTTTCGAAATAGTTCTTGGGCTTGGAGTCATGATATCTTTTGCTTTCAGGTGAGCAATTTCTGAACCTTTTAATCTCTCGAGCATCCTGCGCAAGTCTCCATCTGTTATAAAACCCTGAATTTTTTCCAGTTCATCCAAAACCACTGCGCAACCCAGGCGTTTGGAAGTCATTTCCAGGATGGTATCGCGGATATTGGTATCCAAATTGACGACGGGTCGTTCATTGGCAGGATAGATTTCATTGACTCTCAGATACAATTGTTTGCCCAGTGCCCCTCCAGGATGGAATTGAGCAAAATCATTAGGTGTGAACCCTCTCAGGGCCAGAAGGGCAGTTGCCAAGGCATCGCCTAAAGCCATTTGGGCAATGGTACTGGCTGTAGGCGCCAGATTATTGGGGTCAGCTTCTTTTTTTATAGGGGTTAAAAGTGTAAAATCTGAGTACTGGGCGAGGTAAGAAGTTTTATTCGAAACCATTCCTATGAGCAAATTCCCCAGGTTTTTGATAAGTGGAACCAAAACCCTTATTTCAGAGGTTTCACCACTTTTGGAGATACAGATTACCGCATCTTCTTCTCGAATCATTCCCAGATCACCATGAATGGCATCTGATGCATGCATAAAGAGGGACGGTGTCCCTGTGGAGTTCAGGGTTGCAACAATTTTTTGAGCAATAATCGCACTTTTCCCGATTCCGGTAATCACCACTCTTCCTTTTGATTGAAAAACATGTTTGACTACATTGACAAAATCATCATTAATGCTTGATTCTAAAGCACTTAGCGTTTCTGATTCTATTTTGATGGTTTGACGTGCAGTTTCCAAAATTAGGACATCGGCATTCACGATAATTTTTGTATTTTTGTCGGCTTTTTGAAAAAAATGAGTTTTTGAAGGTTAAAATCCAAATAGAAAAAGCAGGAATTAACATTCAAAAAAAAATCTATACTCAATAACACTTAAACTTTAACATTCTTCCACACTAACCTATATACGAAACCAAAAGTTTTTTCTAAATTTAAGCTACAATATTAATTCCACGTACAAAGGGTTTCGCTCCTCAGATTCACAAAAATAATTTTTGACTGCAAAACAACTACTTATTACAACAACCAAACTATAATTTTTTACAACCCATGATTGCAACAAAAGACACATTGCATGAAGCACTACAGAGATACTTCGGCTTCGATAGTTTTAAAGGAACACAGGAGAAAATAGTCCAAAGTGTCCTGGACAGAAAAGATACTTTTGTAATTATGCCTACCGGAGGTGGCAAATCTCTTTGTTACCAATTGCCAGCCATGATGATGGAGGGAACAGCAATCGTCATTTCTCCGCTGATTGCGCTGATGAAAAATCAGGTAGATTCTATTCGAGGTTATAGCCAGGAAGATGAAATTGCTCATTTTCTTAATTCTTCGCTCACCAGAGCACAAATGAAGACCGTGAAGGCAGATATCTCCGCAGGTAAAACAAAACTGCTATACATTGCCCCAGAGACCCTTACAAAAGACGAAAATATTGAATTCTTTAAAACAGTCAACCTTTCCTTTGTGGCTGTTGATGAAGCGCACTGTATCTCTGAGTGGGGACACGATTTCCGACCGGAATACCGCCGGATTCGAACCATGATTGACGCTATAGGAAAAAATATTCCTGTCATTGCTCTTACAGCTACGGCTACTCCCAAAGTGCAATCAGACATTGTGAAGAATTTGAATATGGCTGATGAGGCGACCTATATTTCTTCCTTTAACAGAGACAACCTTTATTATGAAGTTCGTCCAAAGGGAAAAAAGGAGAACGTGTTCAAGCAAATCATTCAGTTTATCAAAACCATGCCTGATCAGTCGGGCATCATATACGTGCAGGCGAGAAAATCTACTGAAGAAATTGCCAAAGTGCTGAATGTAAATGGAATCAAGTCAGCCCCTTATCATGCCGGTCTGGATGCCAAAACCCGTTCACAAACCCAGGATGCTTTTCTGATGGAAGATATAGATGTAATTGTAGCGACGATTGCATTTGGAATGGGGATCGACAAACCGGATGTGCGTTTTGTAATCCACTACAATATTCCAAAGAGTATTGAAAACTATTACCAGGAAACAGGACGTGCTGGACGAGATGGTTTGACGGGCAACTGCATGGCATTTTATTCCTACAAGGATATTCTAAAGCTGGAAAAATTCCTAAGGGATAAACCGGTAGCCGAACGAGAGATGAGTGCCCAACTCATGCAAGAAGTGATGGCTTATGCAGAAACAACGGGTTGTCGTCGTCGATTCCTGTTGCATTACTTCGGCGAAGAATATGATGATTCCAAATGCGATAATATGTGCGACAATTGTCGCCACCCGAAGGAGAAAGTAGAAGTAACTGAAGAAATGAAACAAGCATTGGAGGCAGTCTTGCAGTTAGAAGAAAATTATAAAATCAAAACACTCGTAGACTTCATTTCTGGAAAAGAGACCAAAGAAATGAAAGACTTCCGATTTACCAAACGCCCTGGCTTTGGTGGCGGAAAAGACAAAGATGATACGTTTTGGGGTTCCGTGCTTCGCCATGCCTTACTCAATGATTTGCTGTACAAGGATATCGAAAGTTATGGCTTATTGAAGATGACGGACAAGGGGCGTTCATTCATCAAGAGCCCTGTTACTATACAGATCCCTATCAACCACAATTATGATGAGATGGATGCTGACATAATTGTGAATACGGGAGGAGGTGCAGTTTTGGATAAAATGCTCATGTCGATGCTTCGAGATTTAAGAAGAGACGTCGCCAAACAAAAAGATGTACCGCCATTTGTAATTTTCCAGGATCCTTCCCTGGAGGACATGGCTACGCAGTATCCAATTACCATGGATGAGATGGCTAATATCACAGGGGTGAGCAAGGGGAAAGCGCTTCGTTATGCACAGCCATTTATTGCCATGATTAAAGATTATGTGGAAGAAAATGACATCGATCGGCCTACAGATTTTGTAGTCAAACAGGTAGCCAATAAATCAAAAGTAAAAGTCAATATCATACAAGGCATCGATAGAAAAATTCCTTTTTCTGACATTGCCCGCTCCAACGACTTGAAGATGGATGAGCTGTTGGAAGAGTTAGATGCCATTGTTCTTTCCGGTACAAAAGTGAATATCGATTATTATATAGAAGATACAGTGGATGAATATGCCCGTGATGATATTTATGACTACTTCATGGAAGCCGATACAGATTCTGTTGATCAAGCATTTAGAGAGCTTCAGGAAGATGACATAACGTTGGAAGAGATACAACTGATGCGCATTAAGTTTATGTCTGAAATGGCAAACTAGTATGCAGTTAGCAGTATGCAGTGTGCAATATTAAAATATCTGCATACTGCATGCTGCCAACTGCCAACTGCATACTATGAAAATCATCATCATCAACGGACCAAATTTAAACCTACTCGGCACTCGCGAACCCTCTGTATATGGTCGCAAGTCTTTTGAAGAGTTTTTTGAAGGGCTTCAAATTGAATTTCCAGGCATCACACTGCATTATTTTCAGAGCAACCACGAAGGAGACATCATTGACAAATTACACGAGGTAGGATTTACCTATAATGGCATCGTGTTAAATGCGGGTGCCTATACCCACACTTCTATCGCAATTGCAGACGCCATTGGGGCAATTGAAACACCTGTAATCGAAGTGCACATTTCAAATGTACACGCACGCGAAAAATTCAGACATCATTCTTACATCTCACCTAAATGTATCGGAAGTATTGTTGGTTTGGGCTTGAAAGGATATGAACTGGCGATTGATTATTTTTTGAAAGGCTGAACGAAGTGGTGCGAAGCAGAAAAGATTCGGGGAATCTTTTCAACGTAGTGAACCGCGAAAGCGGATGGGAGAGCTTTCAACTACCAGCCTTTTATTTCCTGATAGAAGCATCGAAGTGGTGCGAAGCAGAAAAGATTCGGGGAATCTTTTCAACGTAGTGAATTTTCATTTCTCAAAGTTTACAATTTTTATATTGAAAAGCTATCACAATAGGTTTTTGCAATATAAAGGGGCAAATTTGCAATATAAGAAGGAATACACTTGTGAATTGTAGATCATCTTTGTAAGGAAAGTATTTACTTTCTAACGGTAATCCTTCAACCATGAAAAAGATCTATTCTTTTCTCTTATTCCTTTTTTCATTTTTTATTTCTGCCAATTCTCAATGGATGCCCCAGGGAGAAGGTGTTCTTCCCCAAGATTATACGGTTTGGTCAATTTCGATTGTCGATGAAGATATATTATGGGCAGTTGGCTCAAGAAATGATCCTCCATATGAAACTAAAGTAATCAAATCTACCGATGGTGGCGAAGCTTGGCTTGTGTATGACCTGGATGATTTGGAAGACTTCGCTGCAACGAGCATCGTAGCCATCAGCGATTCAATGGCCTTCCTTTCTCTGGGAGATGAGCAGACTATGAAAAGATATATTTACAGAACCTTGGATGGAGGAAATTCCTGGCAGGTCAATTATGAAAAAGATCCCGCTTGGCCAAACGCCCCTGCCTGGCCTCCGGCAGTGAAATTTTTAAATAAAGATAATGGATTCTTTGTTGATATAGTGGCTTGGCAATCAGGCTACACGCATGATGGGGGAAATAATTGGACAGTCAACGATTTTGATTATCCAGATGGATATTGGAATCAAGTCGATGTAGATAACTGGTGGGACATCAGGGGAGATACCCTCATTTGGGCAACCAGCCATAATTTTATGAGAAGTACCAATAAAGGACAGACATGGGAAAAAATTGCCACTGCTTTTCCTGATATTCAGGTTCAAACGGTCCAAATTAGTGAATCAGGAATCGGCCTTGCCTCAGGAGACGTAAGAATTAATCCCCAGCCACATTTAGGACTCAACACAACTTATCTACAAAGGACTGACGATGGCGGTGCATCCTGGATAGGTTTGGACCAATTGGATTTCCCTATTACTGCTCTTTGCCATATTCCTGGAACCGATAGTTCTTTCATGGGTGTATCCGGATATAATGATACCTATGTCCCTGTTCCCTCTGATTATCAACCGACCTCGGCACTTACCAATAATGGTGGTGAATCCTGGGTACAAATAGATACAGGCATTAAGTATAATACCGTCAGCTTTCTTGATCCAGAAACCGGTTGGGCGGCTCGTGTAGCCAATGAAGATTATGTAGGAAGCAATCCTGCTTTATTGAAATGGACCGGAGGAGATGTGAGGGATTTTGTCCTTAACGTCGATGAAGTATTTGTGGAAGAATTAGAGATTTTACCCAATCCCGCCTCTTATATGCTTCATATCAAATTTCCAGAACCAGTTTCAAAAACCATCGAAATCAATCTGTATGACTTCCAAGGCAAACTGATGAACCATCTTTTCATTTCTGAAAATCAGGCAATTGTCGTGAAAGACCTGCCACCGGGAATCTACTTGTTAAAGGCAATCATCGACAAAAAGTTTTATACAGGAAAATTTATGAAACAATAGATGCATAAATACAATTATCCTCAGCATTCGGAATTAATTAACTCAGGAACGAAGCCTTATAAGTACTTGGACAGAATAATCTTAATTCCTTAATACATCCCTAATATGAAAAATCTAATATCCTACATCTCATACTACCTTTTAAGTTTATTGCTTCCCACTCTTTCATTTTCTCAAGAATATAAATTGGTATCGGCCTATCATTATTCTTTTAATGTGGACGTATATAAATGGGATTCTATTGAGTACTCTTACAATTCAAATTGCTTATTGATTAATAGGAAACATTTAAAAAGGATTAGTGGAGAATGGAAAAATTCACGTACGTTCATTTACGAGTACGACGCAAATGACATACTGGTACTTTTAAAAACATACAATTGGGTCAATAATAATTGGGTCAACGATTGGAAAGAAATCTATGAATACGATGTAAACAATAACTTGACTTTAGAAGTAAGGCAAGAATGGAATTTTACAAATTGGGTCAATGATTGGCAACGTATCTATGAATACGACACAAATGATAACCAAACATCTATATTAGGCCAGGATTGGGTTGCTAACAATTGGGTCAATATTTGGCAACGTATTTATGAATACGACGCAAATGATAACCAAACATTTAGATTAGAACAAAATTGGGTTGCCAGCAATTGGATCAATTATAAGCAACGTATCTACGAATACGATACCAATAATAATTTGACTTTAGAACTAAGACAAGAATGGAGTGCTAATAATTGGGTCAATGATTGGCAAGAAATCTATGAATATGATGTAAATAATAACTTAACGCTGGAATTAAGGCTAACGGGAGATTCCATCAATTGGGTCAATGATTGGCAACATATCTATGAATATGATACAAATAATAATTTAACGCTGGAATTAAGGCTAACGGGAGATTCCATCAATTGGGTCAATAATTGGCAACGTATTTATGAATACGATGATGGGGACAACCTGTTACTTGAAATTGGTCAAGATTGGGTCAATAATAATTGGGTTAATGAGAGGAAAGAAATCTATGAATATGATGCTGAGGATAATGTGGTACTTGAAATTGGTCAAGATTGGGAAAATAATAATTGGGTCTATGATATGCAAGGAGTCTATGAATATGATGCGAATAATAACCAAATATTTTATCTGGGACAAAGATGGGATTCCATCAATTGGGTCAATGATAGGCAAGGAATCAGTGAATACGATTTAGAAAATCGACTTATTCTGCACTTGGGTAACCGATGGCAAGAATCAGATTCTTCCTGGGTTAAATCTTCGGAGTTTGTCTATGAATATGATGATATTGGAAACCTTGTTCAATATAATTCATATATTAATTCTTCCGGATGGGTTAGCCGAGTAGTTGACAGGTATCATTATGAACAAATCACAAATACTAACGACGAGCAAAATTTGTCGAATTTTTCCTTTCGGATTTTTCCAAATCCAAGCAGTAGTTATCTAACAGTCAGCTTAGAAGGTTTCGAGTTTCATACGGGACTTGTAACTATATATAGCTCTTTAGGTAAACCCGTATATTCCCAAAAACTGAGAGCAGGAGAAACAAGAAAACTAATCAATCTCGATAGCTTTTCAGAAGGTTCATACTATATAACCATCTCGACAAAAAATAGGCACCAAACGCAATCTTTTATAATTGCTCGTTGATAGGATAGGGAAACCAAGGGGTTTAAAACTTGCTAACTATAGCAGATTTGACTTATACAAGAAAGATGTTAAAACAATTGCCATTAGTAGGCGATAAAGTGCAAGCTGTCAAAACTTTCATTCCACCCGACCATTGGTGATCTTGCTTATAGAACTCATTTAAACTTATTCTGATAATTTGAATGCAAATCATTGATTCCCAATACTTCATCTATTTTTCATTCCGTACTTTCTCACAAAGTGATCCCTTTGGGGCAAGTACGAAACTCAAAATGAGCTTCGTCTTGAAAATCAAGCATTTGCCTTCAATTTCACCCCAAAAGTCTAAATGAGTTCATACTTTTAATATATTTGATTGAACTACAAAGTAACATGGATGAAATACTTCCGGTATAGCATATCCTTACCCCTCTCAGGTTTGTTTTTTCTGTTTATGGTTGTTGCTTTTACCCTGGAAATTACTGCTCAGGATTCTCCACTGACTGCTTACCGGGATGGGCAGATCTTTACTTTTTATGAAAAAAACCCACATGGTCTGATTTTCCAGGATAGTCAAGGTTTTTTATGGGGTGATTATATGAATAAGCGTTTAATCCGGTTCGATGGAAAACAGACAAAAGTCTTTGTTAATGATCCCAATGATTCGACCAGTGTGTATTGTACCTCGGAAGTCAATTTTTTATTTCAGGATCGGGATGGAAAGATCTGGATTTCACTGAATGATTGTGGATTGGAACGCTTTGATCCTAAAACAGAGCAATTCGAACATTTTTCGGAAAAATTCCATGCTGCTGATGGGTTTATCCCCGGTTATTTCTATAACATCTTTGAGGACAGGGAAGGAAATATCCTGGCGGGGACCCAGGGGGGATTGTATGTCTTTTCTCGTGCCAACGGATTTTTTAGCAAAATAGGTAAACACACCGATGCGCGTCCTCTTTTTGAAGATGACAAAGGTAATCTCGGAGTCTTGTATCCTACACTCGAAAGGGTACTTTTACAAATGCTCAATCAAGAGTGGAAGCCCATTCTTCCGGAAATTGTTCTTCCTGATTTTCAGTTTCCGCAACTGCCTGACCCTTGGTTGCCCGATTTAGCTTTTTCTCTTGAATACCCATCTGAAGGCAGTCCCAATATTTTTATTTTCCAGACTCTTGGTAATCTTTATACATATGATGCTTCTACCAATGAGGCCCGCAATATCACCTACTTACTGGATGAAGGTGAATGGAACAGTTCGCTATATGTAGAGGACAGCACGGTTTTGGTGGGAACCACTCATGGTCGGTTATTGCAATTTCATCCCAAAGAAGAGCGATTTTCAACATTTGTTAATTTTCCCAATTCCAAAGAGGAAACAGATCCTATCATCCGTATATTTAAAACAAAAGACGGTTTGCTATGGGTAGTAGGACAAACTAAAACCTTTCAAATTCAGCCTCGGTCTGCCATATTCAAAACAAAGTTGTATCCAAAAGAAATAAAGCGCGGTTTTGATAATAGAAGCCAAACAATGGTCTCCTTTAATGGAAACATGTATTTCCGTGTTCAAAACTCAATGGAACCGTTCTTTAAAACCACAGGTCTCGAAGGTCTTTATCTGGAATTGCCTTCCATAAAAGATCGTTCAATGGAATTCATAAAATTTTGTGAAAATAAACAAGACAAAATCCTTTGGTCTGTATCCAGGTCCTTTTTGACAAGATTTGAGAGAGATGAAGAAAATAGGATGGTATCGATTCCGGTCTTGAAGAACAGTGAAAAATTGAGCGTACTTCAGCAAATCACCTTAGACCAAAAAGGGCAGATGTGGTTGGCATTTTGGAACCAAATGGGGATTATCAACCTCAGGGAACTGTCCGGCCAAATCATTCATTTTGACCCGGACAGCAACCTTCCCTTTGCCCGGGAGTTTACCCTGAATACCCGAATATTGGTAGACAGCCGAAATCTGGTTTGGGTCGGCCACCATGCAAAAGGTATCAGTTGTTATGATCCGGAAACCAAGCAAACCCACAGATATAAACACGATCCGCAGGACCATACCAGTATTAGCACAAACCTGCGAGTCAATGGCATGGTGGAAGATGCCCAGAGCAATATCTGGGTAGCCACCGCCAATGGTCTGAATAAATGGAGTCCCAAAACCAAAGCCTTTCAGAGGATCTTTGAACCCAATCCCTCTTACTCCGAGAGAGTTCAATCTTTGGTCATAGATAATAACCAACATATCTGGTTTTCAACAATTCACCACCTCATCAAATATGAACCGGAAAGCAATAACTATTATTCTTTTAGTCAAAAAGACGGTCTAGCTATTTCAAGTTTTATTGATAAAGATGCCTATAAAGATGCTGCAGGACATTTGTTTTTTCCCTCTAGCGTATTCGCAGAAGGCGTTTTGTACTTTCATCCGGATAGTATCCGATTAGACACCATTGTACCGGAGCTTCTTTTTACTGCTCTACATATAAAGGATGATCCCGTAAAAGTGGGTGCGGAGGATGGATTACTTGAACAAAGCATCAACTTCACAGATCGCATCATTTTCCAACCGGATCAAAACATTTTTACGATCAGTTACGGGGCCATTGAATACCGATATCCCGATGAAGTCCGGTACGCTGTTTGGCTGGAGGGTTTTCATGACGAATGGCAGCAGGTTGGAGATAAACGGGAAGCTACTTTCACCAACCTCGATCCCGGCACTTACACCTTCATGGTTAAAGTACGTAACCACCACGGCTTTTGGAGTAAAACACCTCGGAGCCTGATCATTGTGATTTTGCCTCCCTGGTACCGCACATGGTGGGCCTACTCCCTTTGGACGATTATGCTGCTGGGTACGATCTACTGGATTTACCGCTTCCAACTTAACCGACGATTGGCTGAAGCTGAAACAGTTCGTCTTAAAGAAGTTAATTTGGCAAAATCTCAATTGTACACGAACATCACTCATGAATTCCGTACCCCTTTGACTATCATTCTAGGGATGGCAGAACAAGTGAAATCCGATCCTGACAATTGGCTAAATGAGGGACTACAACTCATTCGCCGAAACGGGAAACAGTTGTTGAATCTTATTAATCAATTATTGGATCTGTCAAAACTGGAATCAGATAATATGCCTTTAAAAATGATAAATGGGGACTTTGTACAATTTACAAAATACCAGATCGAATCTTTTCATTCCTACGCCGATAGCAAAGATATCAGGATTCACTTCGCAAGTGATTTTAAAGTGCTATATACTGATTACGATCCCGAAAAAATTCAGAATATATTGTCCAATTTATTGTCCAATGCGATAAAATTTACAGACACTGGAGGTGATATTTATGTCGATCTGAGACCTGTTATAGAGCTGGAAGACTGGTTTGCGATCCAAGTCAGGGATAATGGCATTGGTATCGCAGCTGAACATTTGCCTCATATTTTTGATCGATTTTACCAGGTAGATGCCACGACAACCAGGAGAGGAGAAGGAACGGGAATTGGTTTGGCTTTGACGAAAGAATTGGTAAAAATAATGGGAGGAGAAATTGAAGTTGAAAGTGCGGATGGTCTAGGTACAAAATTTACCATCCAGCTTCCAATTACCAAAAAGGCTAGAGCAACTCATCCAGACATAGTGCTTAGTGAAACAAGTCAAATTTCTGAATCAATTCTGGAGTCTGACGTAAATAAATTAGAAACTGAACCTGTTTTTCAATACAATAAACCCGTTGTCCTTTTGGTAGAAGACAATAAAGATGTTATCACTTACTTAAGTTCTTTTCTTTCAAATCAATACCAAATAGTTACGGCAACCAATGGTCAGGAGGGAATTGAGGCTGCGTATTCAATCATTCCAGATCTTATTGTAAGTGATGTAATGATGCCTGAAAAAGATGGTTATGATCTATGTGCCACCTTAAAAATGGACGAGCGAACTGATCATATTCCCATCATTTTACTAACTGCAAAATCGGATCAATACTCCCGCATCACCGGCTTAAAGGAGGGTGCTGATGCCTACCTTTCCAAACCTTTCAACAAAGAAGAACTAATCGTGAGAATTGAAAAACTGATTGCATTACGCAAACAATTGCAAACAAGGTTTCAGGAACCTGGAAGCCTTCGAAAAGTGCTTCAAACCAAACCAGGGGAATACAGCGATCCTTTTTTACAAAAAATTGTGGAGATCGTAGAAACCAATCTATCAAATGAAGACTTCGACATTCATAAACTTTGCAAAGCTGTAAATATGAGTCACTCCAATTTGTTCCGCAAGTTGAAGGCGCTAACCGGTAAATCCATATCAGTATTCATTCGCTCGTTAAGGCTGGAAAAAGCAAAAGAATTATTGGAAACGACCAATTTGACGGTATCTGAAGTTGCTTATGAATCTGGGTTTAATACGCCAAAATATTTTTCAAAAGTATTCCATGAAGAATATGGAATAAGTCCAAGAGAAGTTAGAAAAAATAATCTTTAAGATATTTCCATTAAATCCCCCCAAGCGCAGCTTTGCTATACGAACTTTGTTGTTCGCAACTTGAATTAATTATTACTAAGGAACTAATACCCACCCGTCTTATTTTTCGAAACCTCCAAATCCAAAATCCGCAACCTCCATTTATTGCTTTCCTTTCCGTTTTTGTAAAAATTGAAAGTTCTCGATTTAAAAATGATACGAAGCAAGGCTCCCGTGGCTACTGAAGATCCCATTACAATATAATCTCCTTTGGTAAATCCAAAATCCACTTCATCATCCACCGCAGTGGCGACCAAGGTATAGGCTGCCCACACCGGAGCGAAAAAAATCAATTGATTTCCCAGGCTTCTTGACCATTTTTTGTTCTTGAAAGTTTTGATGGCGATAATATCTTCCAACTTTATATGCCCATTGCTAAACAACAAGTATTGTTTTTCGTAATTCACATCTTCAATCACACGGGTATACCACTGTCCACCTTTGACCTGAAAGGTAATTTCGTTTCCCTGGAAAAATTTCCTGGTTTTGGGAGAATGCATCTTTTCTATTTGAAGAAATTTTTGTCCAATAAGAGGCTGGGCAATTAGAAAGAAGAAAAAGTAAATAAGATATTTCATAAATGTAGAGATAGTCATAATGGTCTATTGGTTCGATTCATTAACGAAAGTTGTAATTAGCTAGCATTCAATTTCTTTACAAATTTTTGGTTCATCCGTTTCATCGCCCCTTCAATTTTTTCAAAATCAAATGGCTCTTTTGCTGTATATAAAACCATAAATGCAAATTGCCCTTCTTGATTTTCCAGTTTGCGGTAAAGCCAATGTTTATTCAATCGCCAGGCTTCCCGAACTCGCCGACGCATTCGATTCCTATGAGCTGCCTTTGGAAAAGCTCTTTTGGGAACACTCAGGGTAAATTGTACGGGATATTCGCTCAGTGGAGTTTCCATTTTCAGCCAAATCAAGCGCAATGGAAACATTCCAAATGATTGCCCCTCCTGAAACATTTTGCCCAAAACCTTTTTGCTTTTGAGCTTTTCACCCTTCTTAAAAGAAAAATCCGGCATTGGGCGAAGTTCGGAAAAAGAAAGAATAACTTATCTGTTTTGTAGGACTTCAATTAAAATTCTAATTTGCGTGAAAGGAAACTACTTAAAAACCAACCAGATAAAGCAATCCCTTTTTTGGAAAGAGCAGTTAAGCTCAACCCTTCCGATCTAAAATCGAAAGAATCTTTAATGAAGGCTCAGCAGGCCTTGCAAAACAGATAGATTGCCATGGATTTATAAAAAAGGTGCTAATTTTTGATTACCTGTATATACTTTTCACGAACACATTGTCTCAGTTAGGGAATTTTAAACATGGAACTCATTCTTATTATAGTAAATTGAAAGTAAATGCTTGATTTTCAACCCAAAAGCAGCAATTCTCACTTTGATTATTTGAGGTGATGCCTTGAGCTTAGATTTGTGTAGGGCAAAAGGTGTTGCCTCAAATAAATTCAGGGTAAATTTTTAAGGCAACACCTTCTTCCTCCCTCAAACCCAATTTCTCAAGGCATCACCTTAAAAAATTACAAAGTGAGAATTGCTCCCACAAAAACTTAAATGAGTTCATGCTCAAAAACACGCAATGCTCTATGAAAAATTACGAAAAAAACACTTTTGGTATCAAAACCTGGGCAGAAGCAGACCGCCCTAGAGAAAAACTCCAACTAAAGGGAAAGGCAAGTTTATCAGATGCTGAATTATTGGCTATTTTGCTCGGCTCTGGTTCTCAAAATGAAACTGCAGTCAGCCTGGCTCAACGTATTCTCCAATCTGCCTCAAACAATCTCACCGAACTGGGAAAGCGCAACATTACAGAATTACAGAAATTCAAAGGTATTGGTGAAGCAAAAGCCATTACCATCGTAGCTGCAATGGAATTGGGCAGAAGGCGCCAACAAACCAATTATTTAAAAAAGCCTAAAATAACCTGTAGCCTGGATACTTATCACATTGTAGCACCAACCCTCATAGATTTATCCCATGAAGAATTTTGGATTCTGCTGTTGAATAGGCGAAATAGTGTAATCGGAAAGGAACAAATCAGTATAGGAGGCTCCTCGAGTACAGTAGTAGATGCCAAAATCGTTTTCCGAAAAGCCATTGAAAAACAGGCGACTGCGCTCATACTTTGTCACAATCACCCTTCTGGCAATTTGAACCCAAGCAACCATGATATAGACCTGACAAAAAAATTAAAAAATGCTGGCGAAATGCTTGATATCCAGGTACTTGACCACTTAATTGTTTCAGAAAGAGGTTATTTTAGTTTTGCTGATGAAGGGATGATCAGCTAACCGAAAACTCCACACCCATTCTGTCCAATGCTTCGCAAAAACCGTTCATCGCATTTACTTTTCGTTTCTTAGACATAAAGGTCAAGCTCGTTTTGTTCATTTGGTCCAAAAAGATCATGCGCAGGTGGTGTTTGCCTTTGTGCTCCTTACAAAGTTTGTCCAGTTGATTCATAAAATCTTCTGAAATGGATTCTAAAGGCAATCTTAAGGTAATGGAAGAAGTCATGACCTCTCCAACTGTTTCCAGCAAGGACACCTTTTTAACTTTAAATTGCCACTCTTCCCCATTCCATCGTTTTTCCATCCTTCCTTGAATGAACAATACCTGTCCTAATTCGAAAAAGTTTTTGAAATTTTGATAATCATCGCTGAAAAGCGGAAACTCCAGATTGCCGTTATAATCCTGCAATGCAAATCTGCCCCAGCCAGTCCCTTTTTTGCTAATCCGATGCTGAGCCTCGGTGACTATTCCCGCAACTTTCACAGGCATCCCATCCGTTCTGTCTTCTACTTTATCCAGTGTACAATTGGTATGTGCTTCGAGCTCTACCCGATAATCATCTAGCGGATGTCCACTCACGTAAATACCAGTCACCTCTTTCTCTTTTGTCAACTTCTCAATTAAACTCCAGGTTTCACACGCTGGTATTTTAGGTTCCGGAATCAGTACATCTTCACTATCTCCAAATAAGGAATTGACGGCCTGCGCCTTTTGCGCCTGATAGGCATTTCCATATTTCAATGCATGGGTTATCAGGGTATCGTGTTTTTCTGATGGACAAAAGTATTGAGCACGGTGCATACCTTCGAAACAATCTAAACCACCACCCAGGGCAAGGCTCTCCATAACTTTTTTATTGACATTCCGCAAATTGAGGCGACGCATCATGTCCCAAAGTCCGGTAAATTTTGCCTTGGCTCGCTCTTCTAAAATACTTTCCACAGGTCCTTCTCCCACTCCTTTTAATGCGGATAAACCAAAACGAATCTGACCTTTTTTATTTACAGAAAAATCTGAAACAGATTCGTTGATATCAGGTCCAAGTACATCCAAGCCCATTCGCTTGCACTCACGTAGGAAGAAGGTTACTTTGGAAATATCATTTTTGTTATGAGTCAACACACTTGCCATAAACTCGGCAGGATAATGTGCTTTCAGAAATGCAGTTTGGAACGCTACAAAAGCATAGCAGGTAGAGTGTGATTTATTAAAAGCATAGGAAGCAAATGCCTCCCAGTCTTTCCAGACTTTTTTGACCGTTTCTTCAGGGTGCCCATTCTTCTGGCAGCCTTCGAGAAATAGTGGCCACATTTTGTCAACCAGCGCCTTCTTTTTCTTTCCCATTGCTTTCCTCAGGGTATCTGCCTGACCTTTGGAAAAGTTTGCTAGTTTTTGAGAAAGAAGCATCACTTGCTCTTGATAAACACAATTATGGAGAATGATATTATTGCCAACAAAATTGTGAATTTCCTCTACCGTAATATCATATACTAGTTCTTTACCAACAGGAGTGATAGAAATTATTTCCTCCCATCGAACATTTAAATTTTTAACTGTATTGGGTAAATCTAAAACCTCTGTCAAGGGTTTGACCACATCAACTGAAATTCTAGGTCGCTTTTTGCCAGCAGGCAACAAATGTTGACGATCAAACCCATATTTGCGCATCAATTCCCTTCCAGAACCTGTCCATGCCTTATCCAACTCTTCCAAAAAGAATTTTCTGGAAATCGAGTCTTTTGACTCAATTTTGAAATTGGATGTATTTGAAATTTTCTTCTCAATTAAATACGGAGCGATTTTATCTTCAAATGCCTTTAGATTGTATAATGTAACCTGAAAAGCTGTCATTTCTTCCCCTGTACTTTCCTTAATATATTGAGACTCGTAAATATTGGACTGAATTCCCAATCTAAGCAGCAAGGTTTGAACATCAATAGCGAGTTGCCTT
Organism: Saprospiraceae bacterium; assembly: GCA_041941305.1. Lineage (GTDB taxonomy): Bacteria > Bacteroidota > Bacteroidia > Chitinophagales > Saprospiraceae > JANSWP01. The sequence goes on along the minus strand of JBGTQJ010000006.1, from coordinate 22,443 downwards.
GACACAGTCTTGTAATGACAAAATTTTTGACCAATAAATCCATCGCAATCCCAAACAGAAGCCAGGAAAAATGCAATTAATTCCTCATTTAAACCAAAAACAAATTCAGGGACAAATTTTTCCCAGGAACGACAGCCCCCTTTCATATCTTTTAATCCCGATGCTCTCAATTCGGCAACCAAAGAGTTTGGCTCATGATAATATTCCTTCTCAACACCTTTTACCATGCCCCGGGTAACCTCCCTAACTTGTTGCAATGTACTGTATTCGAGATTCTCAAAAGCCGAAAGACATCTTTGGTATTCCTCAATTAGTGCATCACTTTTGGAAACGAAGTCTGCTACCACTTTTGAACTTAAATATCCATCTGCGATTAAATAGGCTAATACTCTGAGCTTTCGTTTATTAAAGGTAGTGGGACTGGTAATATCCAATTTTCTTGGAGTTGCTATGGAGTTCCCTATTTTTAAATTTTGTATTTCTTCCCAACCCTTTTCAGTCAAGACTTTATGATTACCTGTTAATTTGACTTTAGATCCATTTCTCAACTTCACTTCAAATACTTCCTTTTCACCATTGCAAACCCAATAAGAAATTCTAGCTGATTGACTGTTTAAGTTTTCATCAACGCCTTGAACATAAAAGCTTCCCAACTGATTTTCTAATTGATCAATTCTAACCCTTTCTCCAGTTTCTGAATTGTGAACCAAAGTATCTCCTGTTACGCAAATCCCATATGTCTCATGAAGATACTCCTCCATCTCCGGCAAATCATACTCGACAGGCTCCCTTCCATGCCTTCGCGCCACAAAATTCGGAATATACTCCAATGGACCAGGACGGTATAAGGCATTCATCGCAATGAGATCAGAAAACTCTGTAGGCTTCAATTCCTTCATGTACTTCTGCATTCCACTGGACTCATATTGGAAGATTCCAATCGTTTCTCCTCTTTGGAATAATTCGTAGGTTTTAGTGTCATTCAGGGGCACTTCGTCTGGGTCTATTTCTACTCCATAGTTCTCTTTGACCATTCTAACTGCATCTTTGATGATGGTCAATGTTTTTAGTCCCAGGAAGTCCATTTTCAAAAGTCCCGCATCCTCTGCTACACTATTATCAAATTGACTCACCAGCATGTCAGAATCCTTGGCTGTAGTGACGGGCACATATTTCGTAATATCATCCGGGGTAATGATGACTCCACAGGCGTGGATACCTGTATTTCGCACTGAGCCCTCCAGTTTCCGGGCAGTTTGAATCATTTTCCCTACATCATCCGTTCCTGCAGCCAAATCTCTGAATTTGTAAGCCATCTCCTTTTCTTCCGAATTCAGGGCTCCTTTGAGTTTTGGATGAATGTCTCCTTCTGCAAGTACTGTAGCTAAAGAAGCTTTAAGGTTTGTAGGAAAAGTTTTGGCGACCCCATCTACTACATTTAATGGAATATCCATGACCCGTCCGACATCCCGAAGCGAACTTTTTGCTGCCATCGTGCCGTAAGTGATGATTTGAGCAACTTGATTTTGACCATATTTATTGATCACATAATCGATCACTTTATCACGTCCATGATCATCAAAATCAATATCGATATCGGGCATGGAAATCCTTTCCGGATTCAGAAAGCGCTCAAACAGGAGGTCATATTTGATGGGATCCACATTCGTAATTCCGATACAATACGCCACTGCAGAGCCCGCTGCCGAACCTCTCCCAGGTCCTACGGAAACACCCATTTTCTTGGCTGTATTGGTAAAATCCTGAACGATGAGAAAATAACCGGGATAACCCGAATTTTTGATCACATCGAGCTCAAAGTTCAACCGTTCTTCTACTTCTGGAGTAATAGTCCCATATCGTCGTTTGGCTCCCTCAAAGGTCATGTGCTTCAAATAATCATCTTGCGACTCAAAATTTTCTGGTACAGGATAGGCAGGCAGCAAAACGTCCCGTTCCAATTGAATGGGCTCTATTTTGCTCAAAATCTCCATGGTGTTGTCTACACTTTCCGGTACATCGGCAAAGAGCTTGTTCATCTCTGCCTGCGTCTTGAAATAGAAATCTGAACTAGGAAACTTGAATCGGCTGGTTTCTTCCAAAATACTTCCCGTATTCACACAAAGCAAAATATCATGTGGCATCCAATCTTCTTCCTCTACATAGTGAGAGTCATTCGTGCAAATGACCTTGACATTGTATTTTTTGGCAAAGCCGAGCAAAGTCTGGTTGATGTCTTCCTGGCTGATACCTAAACCGTCAATGTTTTCCAATCCGGAATGCCTTTGCAATTCGATGTAATAATCTTCTCCAAACAAATCAAGCCACCAACGCAATTGTTTTTCTGCTTCTTCTTTTTTGCCGTGCATGATCAATTGCGGCACCTCTGCTCCAATACAACAACTCGTGGCTATCAACCCCTCGTGATACCGTTCCACCAGTTCTTTGTCAATTCTTGGAAATTTGGAATACAACCCTTCCGTAAAACCAAGGGAACACAGTTTGGACAGATTCTCATAGCCTTGTTTATTCTTCGCCAGCATCAGTTGATGATATCTGTTATCTTTTTCCCCTTTAGCTCTGGAAAATGCCTTGCGATGCCTGTCTTCCACCAGATAAAATTCGCAGCCAATTACAGGCAACAAATCTCGTTTATTTGCTTCTGCAACAAATTTAAAAGCGCCAAACATATTCCCATGATCGGTCAGCGCAACTCCTTTTTGCCCATCGGCTTTGGCTTTATCCATCATCGTAGCGATATCGGAAGCTCCGTCCAGAAGAGAATATTGTGTATGGCAATGTAAATGGCAAAAATTTGGCATCGTGTCTCTTAAATATTTTGAATTACGGAATTAATGTGCTTTCTGACCTAAAAAATCATGTATTGAGAAATGTTCTGGTGGTGAGAAGGACTTTCAAGTTTTCTTTTTGAGTCAGAAAATGCTCCACGAAAATAACACAAATATGATAGGAGAACAGGTATCCCCTAATAGAAGTTTTCCACAAAAATCCCACAAATTCAAAACCAATATTTTGTGCTTTGAGATATGTTTGTAATTTGGGGTAGCAAAATCCTGTGGTCCTTTCTTAAAACCAAATTATTTCACCAAAAATAGAATGCCCTATGAAAAAGTTTAACCTGCTTTACTTAACGCTTGCCCTGGCACCTATTCTATTTACCCAGTGTGCCTCTGTAAAAAATTTGAAAATAGCGGATGCCAATAAAGAAACAGTTCGATTGTGGTTTGAAGAAGGTTGGAACCACAATCGAAATGAAGAATTGCTCTCAACCTGTTTTGCTGAAGACTGGAGCGACGGAAATCCCTTACTACCCGATCAGGTTGATGGCCATGATGGAATGAGAAAATTGGTAGCCAACTATCGCAAAGCTTTTCCTGATTCTCATTTTGTTATTACCCATCTGGTTGGGGACGAAAAGCATGTCGTAATTCGCTATGAAGTAACTGCGACCCATCATGGTGCAATGTTCGGCATTGAACCCACAGGAAAAAAGTTTTCTTCAACGGGAATTCTCCTATACGAAATGGAGAACGGAAAAATAAAAACCTCCTGGTCTGAAATGGATTTGGTGGGCATTATGAATCAGTTAAAGAATTAGTTTGTATAAATGAAAGAAATTAACCAGATACTAAAAACCTATCAAAAGTGGGACTTGTCTCAACAAAAAACTGCTTTGGCTACCGTGATTCACGTTGAAGGTTCTTCTTATCGCAGAACTGGAGCCAGAATGCTGGTTCTGGAAAGCGGTCAATGGATTGGAGGCATTAGTGGAGGCTGTTTGGAAGGAGATGCATTGAGAAAAGCAAAAAACGCAATGGTACAGAGCAAACCGACCATTGTCACCTATGATACCAGAGAAGAGGACGCACATCAAATAGGAGTGGGCTTGGGTTGCAATGGCTTGATTCAGGTATTGATTGCTCCTTTGAAACCTGATGACGAACGCAACCCATTGGAGATTTTGAAAAATTGCGTAGATGACCGAAAAGCCAATATCCTATTAACCATAACCAAAGTGGAAGGAGGTTTTCGGCAATTCCTAGGCACCGGGGATATGTTTCGATTTGAGGATACTAAAAGTTTTTTAAACGAATTCCCTAATACTGAAATTTCAGATTTGATATTAAATGAAATTGAATCAACCATAAAAAAACAGAAATCTCAAATGTTTTCCCATTGCAATCCCGAAAAAGGAAATCTGGAGATTTTTGTTGAATACCTACCTCCTGCCACTCACCTTATTTTGTTTGGTGGAAATTATGACATCTACCCTTTCGCAAAACTTGCCAAAGAAATCGGCTGGAAAGTGAGCATAGTTGCCAATCCTCAAAAGTTGGACAAAAGCGCTTTCTCCATTGCCGACGCTGTCATTTCCAACAAAACAGGGGAAGTCACTTCGGATGAGCATACTGCCTGGGTTCTGATGGCACATGACTACAAAACAGATTTCAACAACCTGAAGAAAGCACTTGAATTCAAAGCAAGTTACATTGGCGTTTTGGGACCCAAAAAACGCTTTGACAAGATGATCACCTCCCTTGCAGAGGAAGGCCTGGAGCTCTCTGAAAACCAAATGGCCAGAATACACGCTCCGGTTGGTTTAGATATTGGAGCCACAAGTCCTGAAGAAATTGCCATCTCTATCATCGCAGAAATCCGAGCTTGTTTTGCAATGCGAACAGGCGGTTTTTTAAAATTGCGCGATAAACCTATCTACTCTTAAGAAACTATTTTAAAAATACCCGGAAGTCTCTCTTATTCAGGTAACATTCCAGGTTTAGTCGGGATAAACCACTAAATACTCTGTAATAAAATTAGATTCAAATCCTGGAATTGAATGAAAATGAAAATGAAAAAGGTTTAAGTACTGGTTTTTAATTTTCATTTCAATTTTCATTTTCATTTAAAAAAACATCTATCTACTTAGGTTACAGAGCATTATGACTACATCTAAAAAATGTAAATAACCTGAATATGTCTATTAAAGATTTTGCTGTAAAAAAATTTAGATCTCCCGTTAAGCGATATACCATGCTGTTCATACTAGCTGGCATGCTAATGTTCCAAAGCTGTTCCACCTATCGCATTGTTGCGAAAAATGATCCGGCCCACGTTAAACCACATTCCAAAACCATGTGGACCTTTGCATGGGGCTTGGTGCAGCCAAAGGATTACAGAATATGCAGTGATCCTTACAAAGGTGAAAGTGGAGCAATTGACCAGGTACATGTCAAAACCAATCTCGGATATATTTTGCTTTCTGCTGCTACAGTAGGAGCGGTAGTGCCCTTAAAAGTGGAATGTTATTGTGCTAAAGTAAACTATAAGATTGGTACCACTGGAGATACCGGTGGAAACTAATTTCAGGTACAAAACTCACTGACGATAAGGCTTTCAACAAATTCTTTTTGGTGATTAAATAACCATAGAAACAGGCGATTAACAAACATTCAGAAACGAATACAAGGATTTAGTAACAAGAAGATAGACCATCTCTTGATACTTGTTACTACTCCCTTGTTACAGATTTATTCAAGCAATGTCCCCAACAACAACCTTACCCATTGGTATTCAGCCTTTGGAATTTAAAAAGGATAAATGGGAAAACAAGCATGAGAACTATAAGCAACAATTAAAAAAGGATGCTTCCTTTCGGCTATTCCCACCACCCTTTGAACCAGATATGTGGAAACAATACCACGCTACTACTAAAAATTTCCAATGGTTGATCAAATTTGGAATTGAAAAAAACCTGCGGCTGCGAGCTCTGGGTAGTGGTTGGTCCATGTCAAAGGTAGCTGCATCAGAAGGAGGACTGGTTGATACCAAAGCACTACACCTTTCTTTTAATATCACCGATCCCTTTATAGCACGGGAGTACAAAGCAAAAGGCGGTACAGCTCATGATTTGTTTTTTGCCCAATGCGGAAATTCCATCTTGCAACTCAATGAAAAACTGGAAATACATAGCAATCCAAAAAGAAGTATGAAGGCTTCTGGAGCAAGTAACGGGCAGACAATAGTGGGAGCTATTGCTACAGGTACTCATGGTTCAGCCTACAAATTTGGTGCAGTCCACGATGCAGTAGTTGGGTTGCATATCGTAGTAGGTAAAGAACGCCATGTTTATATTGAGAAAGCTTCAAATCCAGTAACTGCTACAGCATTTGCTGATTTATTGGGGGCAGAGTTGATTCGAGACGACACCATTTTTAATGCAGCTGTGGTAAGCTTTGGAAGTATTGGATTTATTCATGGAGTGATGATTGAAACTGAACCAATTTATCATCTGCTGAGAAATACCCATCGGCTGGATTATGACAATGCCTTCAAAAAAGCAATCAATGAATGGAATCTGGCAGACTTGAATATACCAGCAGAGGAAAAAGACCCTGAAGAATTGTACCATTTTGAATCTGTAGTAAATCCCCATGAATTTGAGGTTGGAAATCCCGAAAAAGGAGCTTTTTTGAGAACCATCCGGAAACTAGAATATTCGGATGAACCACAAGCAGAAAATGGACGAGGGGGAAATTATACCTATGGAGATGATGCACTCGGAGTCATTCAATCCATCATTGATGCGATGGATAGAATTCGGCTGGATATGGTCCCGTTTCTGGCTCGAAAGCTTTTCAACCAGGCATACAACCCTTCCACTAATGAAACACAAATTAGAAAAACAATTGGACAAAGATTTGGCTCTGCACACATCAGAGGTCAGGCAGCAAGTGCCGCTATGGGTATTGAAGCTTCTAACACAAGTCGGGTTTTAGAAGTCTTACTTGAATTAAACAAAAGGAAGAAATTCCCAGGTGCCTTTGCCATGCGCTTTGTCAAAGGAACAGACGCCTTGCTTGGATTCACCAAATATGAAAAAACCTGCATTATTGAAATGGATGGTGTAGATTCCAACCGTACCCGTGAATTCTACGAATTGACCTGGAAAACCTTAGATGAGATGGGTATCCCATATACCCTCCACTGGGGTAAATTTAATTTTAAATTGACACCAGAAAAAGTTCGGGAAATGTATGGTAATGAAACAGTGAACAAATGGCTGGAGAGTAGAAACACGCTCTTGGATGAAGCCACCAGGAAGGTTTTTACCAATGGTTTTATGGAGCAGTGTGGACTTGTTTAAATTTAGTAGGTTGTTCAAAGTTGTTTAATATTGCATAAACCATTTTGAACTGTTTTTTCTATTCAATAAAATTGCCTTCTCTCTAACTCAGGGGCTATTTTTTTATGCCAAATTTTCCATATCGCGAATCAAAATCCTACGTCGGTCAAAGTGAATTTGATTCCCTTTTTTCATATCGTTCATCACCATTGTAACAGTCTGCCGGGATGCTCCAATGATATTGGCAATGTCCTGTTGAGTCAGGCTGTGTTTGACAAGCATCTCGTATCCTACCTTCCAACCATTGGCATTTGCACATTCCTTTAGAAAATCTACCAATCTGGCTCTTGCATCCTTGAAAACCAGCGATTCCAGCCTTCGCTCTGCTTTGCGGAGTCTAGAGCCAATTAATTCCAAAAATCGCATTCGAAATGCGGGATAAGTTCGCAAAAGACCCTGAAAGTCAGCAGTAGATATTTGAGCAAATTTGATATCAAAATTCATACTTTGAGCACAATCTCCTCTTTTAGCACTTCCCAATAATCCTTCTGTCCCAAACATATTGTAAGGATGCTGCAAGGACTTTATAATCTCTCTGGTCGGATCATGTTCACAATAGTTGCTAATTTTCACAAGTCCATCCAATAAGAAATAAACTTTATTTGCCGGGTCATCACAATGATACAATACTGAATATTTGGGGAGGGAGGTATATTCAACTTTTTCTTCCAAATGTGCCATGAATAATTCGGGCATGCCTTCAAATATTGGACATCTGGAAATGAGGTTCTTATTATCAATTTTGGAAAGCATAACGAGAAAGTTTAAAGGTTAGGAAGCTCTTTTAAAATCAACTTTTCGGTTTTTGATATTCCAAAAGTGAACATTACATGAATGATATATTAATACAAAAATTTCATTTTGTACATTTTTTGATCGTTCAATAAATTTTTCATATAACTGAAAATCAACAAAATAACGTATCAATTCATTAAAAAAACAACAAACATCTTTTCGTATAATCTCAAAAAACTAAGCGTAAGTTTTAATTTTTGCGAACTGTGCCAAGGGGATGCCTGTGGCACACGAAGATAAAATTCAAACACACTAGACTTTATTCGAAAAGATTTTGTAAGGGAAGCCGTCAACCGTCCGCCATTTACTGCCAACCGAATAAAGTCTACTCTAAATAAGAAAAAACGCAGCCGAGCTCCACAGAGTCGTACCTTCTGAGCAAATTTTGTTTTTGGAATCTCAGGAAACGGTTTTAATTGTACTTTTCAAGCAACGCTGATTATAATGATTTTATATGATAATAATCAGCGTTGCAACAAATGCCTCAACACGTCCCTCAAATCAAATAGATATCACGAAAACTTCCCCATTTATGGTTAGCTCCGCCTGACCATTTCCAAGGAAAACAATCGTTCCTTCATACGTTTCTGAATTGCCATGATTTCCCACTCCGATAATTTTGAAAGTCCCCGTGCCGCTAATAATTTCAAAAGTAGTTTTAGCTATTTCTATATCGGTTAATTGCATTTCGACTGTTAGTTCTAGCGTTGTATTTCTCAAAAGCAACTCCTGGGTACCACTGAAATTGTGCGTCCCGTTCAAAGTATAATTCGTTCCTGGAGGAATGGGGGAAATATTATTCAACTGAAATACAGAGTTCCCATTTCCAGATCGAACAATTCTTGGTCCTGAATAAGATCCATTTTTGCTGGAATTGAAATCAAGCGTAGTTGGAATGTTAAAGTCATCACAAATGACCGCCCAGCTATAATTTACCATGAAATCATAAGCGCGCATACTTCCATCATTGCTACAGCTAAAGGTCGTGTCAAAAGCATAATTACAGTCCGTCTTTAGGTTGTCATAATTGTCATAAGCCATTTCGGCGAGATCTTCCATCTCACTGGCTAAACCGCATTCGGCGCTATCCAGAATATTTTCAATGGTTTCAGAAGCTTCTTCCAAGGTCATCAAATTTTCGACGATGTTTTCCTTGATTTTTTGACAAGAAGTAGTTAAGAGCAATACGCATAGCATTGCTGAAAAATTCAACATGTTTTTCATTGATTTTTGATTTAAGTTATTGGAAATTAATAAGATCTATTTAATGGTTTCAGGGTATTAAGGGGTGCATTTCAATTTGTCGCATCTGCAGTAACAAGTGGAGTCTCTCGAAGAGGACTCGGCGGCATCTTGGAATTGGCTTTTTACGTGGCCGGAGTCCTCACCTAGAGACTCCGCCAATTACAGTTGATGGGCTCTATACGCAACAAATTGAATTGCACCCAACATTAGGGCATTCTTTCCCAGGTAAATGTTTTGCTAAATCCAAAAAGATAACCTGTCACTTTTAGTTCGTCGTCTGAAGTGAGTTTTAACTTCCCGGTGAGGAGTTTTTTTCTATTGGGTGAAAATATTTGTCCATTCTCCCAGCTATTGTTCCCGATGTATTCAAAATCTCTCAAAATGAGCAATTCTTTTTTTCCTTTTTTCTTTAGACCATCGACAATTTCCTGATGCTTTTTTTCATCAAAGGCTTTGATGTATTTGCCAAAATATTTTCCATCCGCTCTTTTGTAAATTTCTACAATTCCCTTTCCGGTTTCTCCTTCCGAAATCCATTTTCCAGAAAGATCAGGCGGGTTTTTTGAAGCGGAAAAGAGGGTAAGTCCACAAAGCAGAAATAATAGATTTGATAGTTTCATTTTTGGTGATTTTTTTGGTAGCCCAATCTTTAGATTATTCTACCAAATTTTTCATTTGGTTTTCCGTGAGGTAATTTCTTCAAAGACCTCATGGTATTTTGGATGGGTCGTCCCCATGATATGGTCCCAAAAGGTAAAATACAAGCCATAATTTCCACGACCAAATTTATGATGCATATTGTGATTGGTAGAAGTATTCAACCACTTTCCCAACCAATGCTTGTTGGTACCTTTTGGATATATTTCGTAACCCAAATGCCCGATGACATTATAGGCGATTGAAAACAAAAAGAAAAATGAGAGCGCAGTAATATGAACTGGAATCAAAAAAGCAATCAGCCATAGAATTCCGGCTTCTATCACTCCTTCTATAGGATGAAATGAATAAGCCGCCCAGGGAGAAGGATTGACAGATTTATGGTGCACCAAATGGGTAATCTTAAACAATTTCGGGTGATGCATTATTCTATGGGTCCAATAAAACCAGGTATCGTGAAGCACAAACATCAAAACCAGACTCAGACCATAATACCCCCCGCCTCTTTCTTCAAAGTCAAAATATATTTGAGTGTACTCAGCAACAGGGCTGGCTAAAAGGATCCAGGCAGTTGAGGCGAATATTGCCACTGAAGAAATCGAATACAATACCTCTCTTATATAATCTTTTTTCTTTGGAAATCGCTCCTGAATTTTTACCAGGCTCCAGCGATCTTTAAAAAAGACATAGAAAATCAGAAAAGCAATGCCTGCCACAATTAAGTAGCGAGCGAAAATAGAAACGTAAACAAAAAACCAAAAAAACGGCATTGTTGGATTCATGATTCTGGATTGTATTTGTAAATAAATGTATTTGGGCAATCATTATTGAATACGGAAACAAAAGTAGGGACCGCAAGATGAGTTTGAAAAAAATTGCAATGAACGGCAACTACTTTCCTGCAAATGAATGTTCCAAACCGTTTTTTGCAGTATATGCCACTCGCTGCACCAATCTTTACTTTGATTGCTAAAAGTTGACCATTGGAATCAGCAATTTTTCTATTTCGCTAAAGTTGGCTAAGTTGCAGGTTGTGTTATAAAATGTATGATGAGAGCTGTTCGCGGCGCTATCGCGCAGCTCACGAGGGATTAAAGGGGGCAAAGCAAACCAAAAATGGACTGCTTTGCCCCCTTTAATCCCCTTCGACTCCTACACTACCAAGTTGCGGAAGATGGTATTTACAAGTATAAAAAGATATCGAATAGCAGCACAGCTGGTTTTTTGGTCCTTTTATGTGCTGGTCATGTTCTTGGTCGGCATGAATTTTACCAACATTCCTCGGCTCATCGTTTTCATCTTTTTTAGCCTATTTTTCGCTACTTTGGTGGTTTATCCCAATTACATTTTCCTGCTGCCTATTTTGGTAAAAGACAAAAAACCGCTGAAATATTTGACTGGGGTTGCCATTTTGATTTTAGCAGTAAGTGCCTTTTCCATATTTATTCAAAATTCTTTAGCAGGCTCCTTTGATCCCCGACCTAAATGGCAAGGGTTCTTATTGCGACCGCTGGTTTTAATGATTCTATTAGGCATTAGCAGCACCTGGCGTTTTTTAGAAGATTGGATAATCGCTCAGGAAAAAAATCGGGAACAACTGGAATCAGAATTGAAATTTCTAAAAAGCCAGGTCAACCCGCATTTTTTGTTCAATTCCCTGAATAATATTTACTCCTTGTCCTATCGCAATCACCCCAATGCGACCAAAATGATTGCATCGCTTTCTGATATCATGAGATACCTCCTGTACGATTGTGGTACCAAAAGAGTCAAATTGAAAAAGGAAGCCAGGCTGATTGAAAATTACATCAAACTTCAGAATTTGTCTCAGGAAGAAGCCCTGAATGTGGATTTTTATGAAGAGGGGATATCCAACCACCACGAAGTTGCCCCCATGCTATTGATCAATTTTGTTGAAAACGCTTTCAAACACAGTAATATTCTGGAAAATTCTGAAGCCTGGATAAATATCAATTTAATTATTGAAAATGATGTCCTTAATTTCTCAATCAGAAATAGCTACATTCAATCCAGCAATCAGACAGCAGGCGGAATTGGCTTAAAAAATACAAGCCGACAACTGGAATTGAATTATCCAGAAAAGCACAAATTGGAAATAAACAAGGAGAAAGAGGCTTTTGAAGTTACTTTGAAATTAGTGCTGAAATGATTGAACTTATTTAAATCCTTAACTAATTACTTTTATGCCCATAAAATGCCTCATAGTAGATGACGAAAAATTAGCTCGCGAACTCATCGTTGAGTACATCACAAAAATTCCCGATCTTGAAAAAGTGGATGCTTGCTCCAATGCCCTGGCTGCCCAATCAACTTTGCGCAAAGAATCGATAGACCTTCTTTTTCTGGATATCCAAATGCCCCACCTCACAGGATTGGAATTTCTGAAAAGCCTGAAAAATCCACCTTTGGTTATATTGACGACTGCCTATTCTGAATATGCTTTAGAAGCTTTTGACTATGAAGTCGTAGATTATTTACTAAAACCCATCGTTTTTGAACGGTTTTTCCAGGCCATAGAAAAAGTCCTAAATCGAATAGAAAAAAACCCTACCCCAAGGATACATTCTGAAATTTCAAGTATCCAAAGCCAAACGGATTATATCTTTATCAAAGCAGATGGAATCATTCATAAAATTCAATATCGTGACATTTTGTACATTGAAAGCTTACGAGAATACATTAGAATCCACACTTCTGAAAAAAGATTGGTTTTCCGTCAGGCCTTGAGCCAATTATTGCAAAAATTACCTGAAAATCAGTTTTTTAGAATTCATAGAAGTTATATCATAAATTTGGAACAGATTGAAAACATCGAAGGAAATATGGTTCGAATTGGGGGGCACCGTCTAAGTATCAGCAAACGAAAAAAAGAAGCATTTTTGGAAGCCATTCAACGAAAAGGATTGATTGAGTAACAAAGTTTTTTTATGAAAATTCCAATATCATATCAGGGAAGAAAATTTAATGCAGACCTAAACAAACCTCTGGACATCTCCATTCCAATTAACCCTGGGATAGAAAATGTCAATTGTTTTTATGCGCCACCAGTTGAGTATTTCCCGGTAATTGCAGGCGACTTTGTTGGTTCCAGAGAAATGGGAGGACTCTTGAATTTTTTCAACGTCAAAATCAATCCTCATGGAAACGGAACCCATACTGAATGCGTCGGTCATATCGCCAAAGAAAAATTTACCATCAACCAATGCTTGAAAAAGTTTCATTTTATATGCAAATTGATAAGTGTTTATCCCCAAAAGACTGAAAATGGCGATAGCGTCATTTTTAAGAGGCAATTGGAAGATTTTTTTGAGGATGGAGCAAGCAATGTACTTGCTATACGCACCCTGCCCAATGATGATTTGAAGTTAAAAACCAATTATTCTGGTGCAAATCCACCGTATATGCATCATGAGGCGATTGCCTATTTAGTTGAACAAGGTGTGGAACATCTTTTGATTGATTTACCCTCAGTAGACAGGGAACAGGACGATGGAAAATTATTGGCACACAAAGCATTCTGGCAGTATCCCGACAATGTGCGCAGAAATTGCACCATCAGTGAGCTGATTTACGCAAAAAATGAAATCAAAGACGGTCTTTACCTGTTGAACCTCCAAATTGCGAGTTTTGAACTGGATGTTAGCCCAAGTAAGCCTATTTTATATGAATTGATTTGATTAATGAATTTCTCGGAAACATATCGTTCCAACGTTTACAACGACTTCAAGGATATTGAACCTGAATCCTACCGGACTATTATTTCTTATTTTGAAGAATTCGAAACCGATATTAGACAACTGGAGTTTGAAGAATACATCGAAGTACTAATTGCTTATGTCAATTCACTTTTTGAGGTCGGTAAATATGTGAAGCATCTCGAAGTCGTGGATGAAGTGATCGAAGCTTCTATTTTGAAAAACATAAAATTTTATAAAGGGAAAGATATATTTCGCACCCTGTTGTACCAAAAAGCCGTTTCTTCCTATCAGGCAATGGAATACGACAGGGCAGACCACATTCTCCGAGAGCTTTTACGCATGAATTCAGATCACGAAGAAGCCATTTTCCTGCTCAAAAAAAGCCTGCGCGCCATTTATCCAAAATACCTTCAAAATACGCGAGCCATTAGTGTTTTACTCTTCTTGTTATCTGCCATTGTTATTTGTATTGAAGTTGTTGCCGTGCGAACCCTCTTTGTTGAATACCTCACCGTTTTTGAATCAATAAGGAATATATTGTTCATATCAGGTTGGATAATTCTTGGGGGAGGAGAAATCAAACATAGGTGGAATGTACAACAAGAAGTGAGGCGATTTTTGAGATCTTTAAAGTAGGATTGGTTCCCAACTGGAAGGAATACCAGCTATGCGCTTCGTCAATCCTTGGCAAGTTCTGCTGCCATCTCCATTAACTTATACACAGTTTTCCAGTTTCGTGTAGTAGCCCCCACTTTTAACTTTCTCTCAAAAAAGTTATTGGAAAACTTGGTCTTACCATAGCTACCAGGACAATAGAAGTACAGTGCTCTTCCAATCACTACCCACTCATCTTCTCCAAAGTCTTGTACTTTTAATTTTTCAACATACTCCTCTTCGGGGCTTTGTTTGAGAAATAAAAAATATTGCTTACCAGTGTCGTATCCTTTTTCGAGGAAGGGATTTTGGGCTATTGTCTCCTGCCATTCTTTCTCTGTTCTGATGATCACTGGAACTGTCAATCCAAAACTTTCAAAAATAGTATGATGTATCATTTCTTCTAAATCACCATGATCCGTTGCTTCTTTTTGGAAAATGATATTGCCACTTTGAATGTAAGTCCGTACATTTTCAATATTCAGTTGTTGCAAAACTTCCCTAAGTGCTGCCATTTTGATTTTATTCTTTCCGCTTACATTGATTCCTCTGAGAATTGCAATATAGGTAGGCATGACATTAAGTTTTCTGTAAAAATACAGCAGCTCTCCAGAGCCGCAAAAAGCACCAGCGAGTTGAGAACTGAAAACATTAATTACCACAAGTTGCGTTCGTAACTTGAATTAAAATATTTAATACTCTTTAAAGTTTCTGGAGAACTGTATAACCTGGTTTCGTTTTTAGAAAAAGATTATACATAAACAAAAAGCCTCCATGGAACATATATCCATGAAGGCTTTTGAAATGTGGGCGATGAGAGATTCGAACTCCCGACCTCCTGGGTGTAAACCAGGCGCTCTGAACCAACTGAGCTAATCGCCCTTTTCTCTAATAAAAAACCGCTTTTCTTTCCTCCGAAGGAGTCCCATTGGGAAAAGCGGTCGCAAAAGTAGAATTATTCTTTATTTGATGCAAGTAGAAACATATAATTTTTTCAAAAAAATATTGACAGTCATTCCACCGTTAGATTTTTTGTTTTCCGTTATCTTTAACTTCCTTTTGCGAACACTCATAATTTCACGATAGTCATGAATCACATCATCCGAAAAATTGCCATCTGGCTGGGTATTGGAATTGTTGTTTTGTTAATCCTTTCCGCCATCATCGCTTCTGTTTTCCAAGACCAGATCGTGAGTAAGTTGGTTACCGAATTAAACAAACAACTCAAATCTGAATTGAGTATTGGCAGCTCAGATCTATCTATCATTTCTAGTTTTCCAAACGTTTCTGCCACTTTAGAAGATGTTTATTTGGAAGATGCTTTTGAGGAAAGTCTGTTGGAAGCAAAGGAAGTCTCTTTCAAATTGGGTCTTTTCAGTTTACTGGGTTCTACAATAAAACTAAAATCTGTAATTGTAAAAAAGGGTGCCTTAAATGTACATATAGATAGGAAAGGCAAAGCAAACTATGATATTTTGGTAGAATCCCAGGATACAACTGAAACAGGAGAGGTGGGTATTGAAATCAATGAAGCCAGGCTGAAAAACATTGCATTGGTTTACAATGACGACAAGGCAAAGCACTATATTAAAACAGACATAAAAAACCTAGCCGTAGAAGGGGCATTCTCTGATGAGCAATTTAACCTTGAAAGTTCTGCTGAGTTAAAATCTCATTATTTAAAAATAGGTCGCACACGATATCTTCCAAGGACAAAAGTTGGCTACGACGCCAAAATTTTTGTAAATCTGAAAACAGGGGTTTATGATTTGGAGCGGGTAGAAATGTTAATCGGCGATAATAGCTTCAAAGTAGATGGATTTGTTGAAACCCTGGAAGACCTGACAGACATCGACTTGATATTC
The DNA here is from genome assembly GCA_041941305.1 of Saprospiraceae bacterium. Classification (GTDB taxonomy): domain Bacteria; phylum Bacteroidota; class Bacteroidia; order Chitinophagales; family Saprospiraceae; genus JANSWP01. The sequence goes on along the minus strand of JBGTQJ010000006.1, from coordinate 6,304 downwards.
ACGAGTGACAATGCCAATCTGGAATCTGTCATCAGTATGCTTCCAGAGCAATACCTGAATGATTTCCAGCATTTTCGCAGCAAGGGGAAATTTCATTTTGAGGCATCTGTAAATGGGCAATTGGGTCCCAAAGACCTTCCAGCAATTGATGTTTCCTTTGGTTTGAAAAATGGTAGCATCACCAGCCCTCGCCTTGAACACTCCCTAAAGGATGTGACTTTTTCTGCCCTTTATTCAAATGGACAAAATCGAAATAATCGAACTTCTACTTTGGAAATTCCAGGGTTTAAAGGTTATTTCAATCAGGAATTGATCGACATGAACCTCAAAATGAGCAATTTCGACGATCCTCGCATTGACTTTCAAATAAATGGCGTAGTCCCTTTAGCTTCGGTATATGGGCTGTTTAATAGCCCCATTATTACAAACGGTAGTGGTGAAATAGAGGTAAAAGATTTTACACTTAACGGTCGATACAAAGATATGCTAAGCAATAGCCGGGTAGGCAGAGTAAATTTGAGTGGACAAATTGAATTTGATGATGCAGCACTCGTGGTAAATGAAGAAGAAATTATCGTGGATCGAGGAAGCTTTACTTTTAAAGACAATTTGTTAGCAATAGAAGACATCAAAATAGATGGAGCTGGAAGTGAAATTCAATTAGGAGGGACCTTTCACAACCTCCTTCCCGTAATTTTTGCCGACGAAAACAATTCCAAGCGAGCCGAATTGCGTTTTCAGGCAGAATTGAATTCCCCAAAACTGGATATTCAAAGAATCGTAAAACTGACGGGTGCAGGTGTGGAAGAAGGAGATGTCAAAAAAACAGTTTACGATTCCCTGCGTGTTGCAAATACACAAAAGCGCGAGCGGGTAACGAATTTATTCAAAGGCAATTTCAATGCTAATATTGAACAGTTTACCTATGATCAAATCGAAGGACGAGACTTTAAAGGAAAACTGGAATTTGACAACAATGAAATGATCATCGAAGGGAAGGCCAATGGCATGAATGGAAGTTTTGACCTGGACGGTACCTTGTATTTCGAAAACAAACCCTACCTGAAGGCAAGATTAGTGGCAAAAGAAGTTGATATTAAAGAGTTCTTTCGCCAGTCCAGAAATTTTGGTCAGGAAGTTCTCCAATCCAGACATCTACGGGGAGATATGAACGCCAAACTGGCAATCAATGCTTATTGGGATAGAGAGGGAAATTTCGATATGGACAAACTGAATGTACTTGGAGCTATAGGTATTCACGATGGAGAATTGAAAAACTTCAAACTATTGGAGCAGTTTTCATCCTATGTAAAATTGCCGGATTTGAGAAATATCAGTTTTGTAAATCTCGAAAACTGGCTGGAAGTTAAAAATCAGACCATTTACATCCCCACCATGTTTGTCCAAAGCAATGCCTTAAATCTGACCATCAATGGAGATCACACCTTTAATAATGACATCAATTACAACTTACGCGTCAATGCCGGACAAGTTATAATGACCAAGCTCAAACGCCACGATCCTAAACTCAGCCCCATCCCTGCCAAAAAGAAAGGGCTATTCAACCTCTACTATAATATCTACGGTACAGTTGATGATTTTGATTACAAAAATGCCCGTCGTCAAGTCAAAAATGATTTTCGTAAAAGTGACCACCACAAACGAGAAATCAAAGCTGCGCTGCTTCGAGCTTTTGGAGATATTAAAGTCATTGAAGATTCTATGGAAAACATTCCGGAATTTGAGGAGGAGATCGACCCCGATGATGAAGAGTATATTGATTGGGGAGAGGATAGTTGATATTTTGGATCACTTTGCTCTGACAGCAAAGTGATCCAAAGCTTTCATTCATTAAGCACATTCCTGGTACTCGCGATTTTCGAATTCCAGTATCTATTCTCGTTAATATTATCAATCACAATACCTCGGGTAGAAGAACTGTGAATCATGGTGATGCCCTTAGCATTATTGGAAACTACCAAACCGACATGAAAAACATTTCCCTTTTTGGTGCGTCTGAAAAAAACCAAATCGCCTGGACGTGCTTCTTTCAATTCTATTTTTTTGCCTTTGTCCTCTTGAGATCTGGAAACAGATGGCAAGTCTATTCCAAATTTCTTCAACACAAAATGGGTAAAGCCTGAACAATCAAATCCATCGGGAGATTTGCCTGCATATTTGTAATCAGTACCCTCATATTTTTTGGCAAAACGAACAATGTCACTTCTAAACTGTTGTTCACTTTTTTTGCCAGCATGTGTTGTTGTTCCCAGTGTACTTTTGAGCCTTTCTTTTTTTTGAAAAGCGGTACAGGTTGCCATATAAAAACAAATTATAATGAACAACAAGATTTGAATCCGCTCGTTCCAAGTAGTGGTGGGCCGGTTTTTGGAATGCTTTTTTCTGCGCATAGTGATGTTGATTGCTGACTCTTAAAGCTAAGATTAATTAATAATAAAATATAAGGTTAGTTAATGGGGCTTTGATCCCCAAGGCGGTTCTCAGAGAGAGCCGCTTTTTTTGTAGCGTTCTATCTAAAATCATCAGGGAATTTAGTTGTGAAGGAAATATGAAACGATGTTGGTCTTAAAAATCTTATGTGGAAATAAAGAAAATTGTTTAAGTCCTACCCGTTAAGGTATCAAAGTAGACCAAATAATATGCTTCAAAATAATTGAGGAATAAAGCCATCGCTTCTGAAATTGAGAGTACGGTTTCCTTTTCAAATGCATGAGTTAATGGATTAGGGAAATAATCGGACTTAGAAAAGTTGCCTTTCTTGAGTTTCTGAACATATATCGTGTTTACTGCCAATGTTTCGTCTTTTACGGCTGATACATCATTTAATATCAATCGCCCCAACTGCCGTGCATTACCCGAAAGTTTATTGACTTTTGAAAGTCGTTGCTGACGAAGGTTTTTAATTGCCTTGCTTTGTAAAAAAGTACGAGCTTGTTCTTTTGAAATCATGGTTTTAAATTGTTGTTTTTCAAAATATTGAGCGAATTGTTTTGATAAGTTGTACACTTACCAAATTGAACCGGCTAACATAGTCAACCGAATAAAAACCACTTCAGCAACATCTTTTAAGTCAATCTTTTCAGAAATGTCTTCCTTGTTTTCTCCATCAATAACCACTAAATAAATACCATCTTCAAAAGCTTGTATGGCCGTTTCAATGGCTTTTTCTACATTCGCTTTTTCAGGATTATGCAATTGCCCAAAAGTTACTTTTCCGTGTGTGGACATTTCATCCAGCTCACTTGGACTTAAAAATGGCAGGATAGATTCCTGATCCGCTTTTGCATTGAATTGTTCAACTTGTTGGGTCACAACTAAGTGGAGAAAGTTTTTTAAAGTTGGATCTTGGTAAAATTTGTCGGGGAGTAGAAGTGGTAATTTATTGATAACTGCCCGGCGTTTTCCAAGCATTTTAATAGAAAGATAGATGGTGTTCTGAGTCTTCATAAAATCAATAATTTACACAAATGTAACTTATTTGATTCAATTTTTATATCTTTTAATCAAAAAAGTTAAATTCTTTATGCCTGGGTTCAGTAAAAATCCAATCAATCATCGAGTAAAATCTTTGTCCAGGAAGATCAACATTGTCGATTATTGTGCTAGAAATTTAGCGATTCTAGGTAGTAAAACCGCTGTCCGAAACGCCATTCAAGAGAAACAACTTTTTCTAAATAAAAAACCTGCTTCAATAAGTGATTTTGTAAAAAATGGAGATTTCATTTCTCTTGAAAAATCGAAAAATACCAGGAAGAAGGAAAATAAGGTTCATAAGGCTAATCCCAACATCGAACTACCAGTGATATTCGAAGATGCTCATTTAATTATTGTGAATAAACCTGGTGGAATTGCCGTTAATGGAACTCGAAATAAAACCGTCGAAAATGCCATTAAGGGGCAGTATATAAAAAGTAAAGAAACAGATGCTTTGCCCTCCCCTGTCGCCACCCACCGCTTGGACGTTCCGACAAAAGGATTGGTGATGCTCGCAAAAACAAAAACGGCTTTAATCCAAATTAATAAAGCTTTTCAGGCAGGTAAGGTAGACAAGGTCTATTATGCAGTTGTTCATGGAAAAATACCTGAATCGGGTCGAATTGATGAACCCATAGACGGGAAAAAATCAATTACAGAATTTGAACGAATAAAAGTGGTACCATCCAGAATTTTTGGACATTTTTCCCTGGTAAAATTAAAGCCCATCACTGGGCGTACGCACCAATTGAGAATTCACTTGAATAATTTAGGGCATTTGATAGTTGGAGATAAATTATATGCTGCGAAGCAAAAAACCATTTTGGGAAAAGGACTTTTTTTATGCGCTTGCACATTGAGTTTTATTCATCCGATTTCGGGAAATAGCATTCAGGTTGAAATCGATCCACCTGCACGATTTGAGCGACTGCTCCAAAAGGAAAATGATAGGTTTTGAATATGGTGCTGAAGTTTTCATGAAGGATTTACTAGGCGAGCTGTTTTTCGCTTTTGAAAGACTAATTTGCGTTTATGTTCATAAGTTTTACTAAAAAGATGAAAAGCAATCTATTGTACGAGATAAATAGTATACAAATGCTACAAGCTACATTTGCCTATTTTCAGATCTTTTTCCTTTGTATCTTTCCCCATAATAGGAAGCCTCAACAATGATACTGCCAATAATTTGGTTATTGAATTCTTCCAACTCTTCTGCAGGCACCCATAGTTCATCATAACCTTTTCCGCCTACATTCTGTATTTTAAATCTTGAGATATAGCCAACGCTAATTTCAAATGCTGTAACAAATCCAGCATAACCAGAAAATTCATCCTTGGTATTCCAATCTTTTGCAATTTGAGCTGCATACTCAAAATTGAGAACAGGATAAAATATTGGTTGCCCTTCCAGTCTAGGGGGATATTTTTGAAAATTTGAAGCTTCAATTAACTTCAACTCCTTCACCCCAACTGGACGATAAAGCTTAATAGTTTTCATGAAAGCATGCTTTTCAAGAATGATTAAATAAAGAGCAAATGAACGCTACCCAATAACCTGCATTTTTAAGAAAAACGTTTTGTCAGAAAAAGTTCATTTAAGTGAATACGAATAATCTAAATGAACATACACCAAAAATGGTTCAAAATGAGCAGGTTAATAAATATTCTTCTGGAGTCATTTTGAACCATTTTTAAACTACTTTGAACCCACCCATCGTAAACGCATAGAAATAACACAGCTAAGCCCTATGATTGAGGCGTCGGAGATGGAGTAGGTGTTGGCGTCGGATTTGGGGGAGGTGTAGGCGTTGGAGGCGTCGGATTTTGCTGAGCATGTGCTTTGTTCATTGCATCGGTATTTGTATTCTCATTGGTTTTTAATGCCAGGTAAGTGCCAGAACTCACCCCCATCAATGCCAGTTCGGCGTTGTTGAATTCAGGAAAAGCATCCGTTGACCAGAAGGTTACAATAAAAGTAAGACCAAATAAGACGTTGAAGATTAGTGCCTGAAAGCGGTGCATGCTAATTCCATTTTCATCAGACAAAATATCGTAAAAGAGTCCACGGCATTTTAAATCTTGATGCCTGTTCGCTGTTTTTTGAATTTGATTTACGTCAATAATACTGGCTCCGGCTGTAGTCACCATTCCAATACTCAATAGGATCAAAGTGCTTTGATTGAACACATCATAATTTCCAGTTTTGCCAAACAGCACAATAAAGCTCCCTCCTATGATAACCGTCCACCACATCAATTGCGTTCGCGCAAAACTATAAGGTCTTTCAGAACTAGAACCTGGAGCCTTTAACACATCTGTTTTTACACCTAAATAAATCGCTAAAAAAACAATAAGACCCGCCACAACAAAGGAAGCTGTAAGTAACATATTACATGATTTTGTTTTCCAGAAATCATTGGATATACACCCAATAGATCCTTGGATGAAAAAGAATAAAGTCCGTTGTGGTATAAGATGATCAAAGGCAAGATCCCCAAACAGGAATGCTTAAATAGATAGCACCATTTTTTTTCAAATGTAGAAAAAATTGTGGTTTGATTGGAGTTATGGGTTTGAGAAATGAAGAATTCTATAAAAAAACAAGCTGACAACTGCAGTTGTCAGCTTAAAATTTTATCATCTTATTAACGCCTAATTTTTATGCGATTAAGGACTGTATATCTATAACGTTCTATCTGCACTTCTAAAAAATGGCTTTGGGGTCAAACCATAATAGTGCCGAAAAAATAACCTCTTAGTACTCTGTAAATTAAGTAGCTTATCTTTTTGAGGAAGGTTATTTTTTGCA
>JBGTQJ010000005.1:48229-278903 GCA_041941305.1 Saprospiraceae bacterium | reverse complement strand
CCAGCTGTTGGATTGAACTCAACTATAAACGTAGTCATGCCACTGATGCCTACTGGGCTAGTTGGTTGAGCAGTTACATTAAAATCTCCAGGATGGCTTCCGCCAATACTTACTATGGGGTTCCCATCCAAAGTTAAACTTGCTGTTCCCAAATTCTTAATTGTAAAGGTGTGGCTATCCGTTCCTCCATTCACAGATACATCTCCAAAATCAGTATCATCAGCTGTAGATGGAATGTTATCTCCATCTGCAATCTCCAAATTCTGACCCTCAACCTGCATATCGGGAGCAGTTCCTGTTCCAGTTCCCGTAATTGAAAAGTTGTAAGGACTTTCCGTTGCATCATCATTCAAAATGCTCACCTCAGCAGTATGAGTTCCAGCAGCATCAGGTGCAAATTCAACCACAAAGGTGGTAGAAGAATTGCTAGCTACAGAAGTAGTGGCTTGAGTAGTCACAGAAAATTGATTGGCGCCAGTTCCAGTGATATCTACAATTGGGTTACCACTTAAATTTAAGCCCAACACACCAGTATTCGTTATCGTAAAGGTGTGAGATTCAGTCGTGCCATTGATGTCCACAGAACCAAAATCAGTATCGTCTGTAGTAGATGGAGAAGAATCACCATCTTCAATTTCAACACTATTACCCAAAACGGTCATTTCAGGGTCAGTACCTGTTCCCTGAATATCAAAGGTGTAGGGTGATTCATCACAATCGGTGTTTGCGATACTTACTGTTGCATTATGCGTACCTACAGCAGTAGGTGAATAGGTAATTTTAAACGTAGTATTACCACTTGCACTAATCGGAGTCGTTGGGTTCTGACTAACACTAAATTGACCAGCGCCTGCCCCTGTAATATCTACCAAAGATCCTCCATTCAACACCAAATCTGCAGTTCCATCATTCTTTATTGTAAAAGTGTGTTCCTTGCTACCAATAACGATTCCTACTTCCCCAAATTGAGTATCATCACCAGTATTTGGACTATTGCTACCAGATGCAATCGAAGTACTATTGCCCTCCACATCTATCTCAGGATGTGCTGCTGTATTCACAGTAATTGTCTGAGTGGTACTCTCACAAGTGTTGTTATCTTTTATGATGATGTCATAACTATCAGCATCCAATCCTGTAAATGTGTGTGTATTGCCGCCAAATGAAGTAAACGTGCCACCATCAAAACTGTATTCGTATGGAGTAGCGCCACTATTTACCGTCAAGGCTATCTGACCATCATTTGCACTTGGGCAAGTCTCATCTGTGGGGGTAGCAGTAAACGTAGGTAAGTTATTTACTGTTACAATCACCTGATCTGTGTTTTCACAATTATTGCCATCTGTAACTGTGACTGTGTAAGTCGTAGTGGTAGTTGGATTGGCAACAGGATTCACAATATTCGTTGCACTGAGTCCAGTTGCTGGCGACCATGAATAAGTTAATGTTGCCGCTCCACTGGAAGCCGAAGCATCCAATTGTGTAGTTGATCCAATGCAAATGGAGACATCATTTCCTGCATTGGCGGTTGGAAGTGCATTAACCATTATTTGAATACTTGCGCAGGTACCGGCTACGACACAGCCTCCTTCTCCTCTGGCATAATAAGTAGTTGTTGAAGTAGGACTGACAGAAATAGAAGCACCATTCCCTTCGCTTGTCCCGCCACATGAACCACTGTACCATTGCCAGTCAGTTGCATCATTTAAATTGCCACTGGCAATACTTAGATTTACAGATTGTCCTGAACAAACAGTCATCGCTGAAGCACTGATTGTCGGAACATCCGGATTCACACAAAGGGCCGTTGCAAGGGTAAAATAATCATCATCCGTAAAATTGATACCGGTAAAACAAATCACATTATTGCTAAAAGTAGCACCGGTGGTTGTCGCTGTAGCATTGCTAAAATCCCCATCCGGATCAGTGAGTAATGCAAAATCACCTACACTGCTTCCAGTAACCGTAATTCCACTAAGGTCAAAACAAATATCCACTGTTCCCAAATTGCCATCTTCATCCACTCTCCATTCTCGCGTCAGTCTTTGAGCATAAGGACTGGGGACCTCTGTACTTTCAGTTAAAGCAGCTTCATCGTCTCCAAAAGTGAGGTATTCATCATCTGTATCATTGCTGGAAGGGTTATCTAGAGTAATAATAGAAGTGGAGGCAGCATTTACCTGAATGCTTGAATTACAAGCTCCACTTCCGAGCGGTGGGAATTGTCCAATTCCTGTGATTTCATTTGGATGGGTAGCTTCATGCTGATAATGTTGCTGAATACTTACAAATGATTGTCCGTATTTGTCACTCAGGTATTCATTGATTAAGGTAATTTCGCAATCATCCAGTTTGCGTTTATAAATAATAACTTCAGCTATTCGCTTGTCGGCACCAGTAGAAGCTCCCGTATAGCCCTGATTCAATCGATAAGTTCCCACATCATCCATATCACCACTGCTCACTGCCAAACTCTGAGGATGGTTGATTTCATTTCCATTGGTGTATAAAGTGAGATCCGATCCCGAACCTCTGGCAACTGAAAAAAGGACCAAAGCGGTCGTGAAATCTTCAAAAATATTTTGGGGATGCGTTATTCTATAAGCACCTACATCGCTTCTATACTGAAGTTGATGTCTTGTATCTCCGGAAAAATTGGTACTGGAAGCTGAATAAGTAGCAGAATTAAGTGCGGGTGTTGGATCCAATGTTTGAAAAACCCAAAAACCCGTCCATTCACCAACGTAATTCCCCATTTCTCCTTCCATCCGGTCATCATTTGCTTCCGTAAAATCAAGGGTGGGTTTTCCATTGTAGATATTGGTGAGTACAATAGGTTCTTCTCCCGAATCAGCAATGGCATCTGACCCTTTACCCGATTTATCAAACCAAGTAGTAATATTCGCTCCATTGGCAGGTTCATCTCCATCACCTCCGGTTCTGGTTATTCCATCACCATCAATATCATCTCCATCCAACCATAATGCAAGGTCAGCCACAATACCTACAGGTCCATTTAAAATGGTCACTGTAAAAGCTGTAGCATTACTACTACATCCGGTTGAGGAATTGGTCACAGTAATGGTGCCATTATAGGTTCCTAAAGCTGCTGCTGCTGGTACCGTTAATACAACAGGACTAGCTGTTAAACTAGTTGTTCCCACATCAGAAAATCCTTCTGCTTCTGCTGTTAGATCATAATCGATGCTGTATTGATCCGGGCTCTCCGTAGTAGCAGTATATGGAAGATCTACAGTTGTAATACCTAAATCTACAGTTGGGCTCGTACCTAAGGTAATGGTTGGGTCACCATTCACTGTTACAGTTGGAGTACCTGATGGACTGCTTGCTATACAGCTATTGGCATCTGTTACGCTGACTAGCGTATATGTTGTGGTTGAAGAGGGATTGACGGTTATATTGTCATTACTATTGTAGTTATTGAGCGTAATGTTCATGCTTCCATCATTGTAAACAACGGTATATGGACCAGTTCCTCCAGTTATGGCAACTTGTAAATCCGTGCTTTCTCCGGTACAAATACTTGCTGCTCCGGAAAGGGTAGCAACAATATCAAATCCAGTTCCTTGAATATTGAAATTATAGGGATTTTCATCGTCATCGTTGTTGTCTATTGAAACAGTTGCAGTTCGCAATCCTGTAGCAGAAGGGTTAAACGTGATTTGGAAAGTTTCTGTTCCACCTCCACTCGCTATGGTGCTCGAAGCAGGTTGGGTAACCGTAAAATCAGAAGCATTGGTACCAGAAACAGCTACAATGGGATTTCCACTTAAATTAAGGGTAGCAATTCCCGTATTCTCTATGGTGAACGTATGAACATCTGTACATCCTCCTATGGCAACAGACCCAAAATCGGTATCATCAGCGGGGTCAGGAGTAATATCATCATCTGTGATGGAGACATTATTCCCTTTCACATCCATTTCAGGACTAGCCCCTGTTCCCTGAATGTCAAAATTATAGGGGTTTTCATCACAATCGTCGTTGGAAATCGAAACAGTAGCAGTGCGAAGTCCGCTGGCACTTGGGTCAAATTCGATCACAAAAATAGTTGTACCACCCCCACTGGTCACAGGGCTGGTGGCTTGGGAAGTTACCGTAAAATCCGAGGCATTGGTACCGCTAATAGCTACTACTGGATTGCCATCCAAAGTCAAATTTGCAGTGCCTGTATTTTCTATCGTGAAAGTATGAGCATCGGTACCACCACTGACTGCAACATCTCCAAAGTCTGTGTCATCCGTAGTTGAAGGAGTTGTATCGTCATCGGCTATGGAATTGTTGTTTCCCTGGACGTCCATTTCAGGTAAATCTTCTCCTCCTGCACATGCTTCGTCGTCAATGGTTGGAGTACTGGCATTGTATATCGCACCATTAATAAGTCCATGAAAATCATTGCTCGTACAATCTACTGCACAACCTGAATTCTGTGTATCAAATTTGTAATAGGCGACCAAATTAGGTTCATTCCCAGCCAGCTCTGTTTGATAATTGGCAAGTATTTCTGCAGCCGTTCGCTCCACATTCCAGATTCGAACTTCATCTATAGAACCATCCAAAAACTTTGTAGTACCATTTTGTGAACCAAAAAACAGGGAAGCAGTTGAGCTCACGTTTAATCCAGCTATGCCACTATCCGAATTGTCCAGGACGCCATTCAAATAAATTTTCATATCTCCCGTACTTGCATTATAAGTACCTGCAATGTGAGTCCAGGTGTTAGCTACAACATTACTGGTAGACACCACTTGAGAGAAATTCCCTCCAGGTTGTTCTACCGTCCAATTGTACGTTGATCCTCCTATTCGCAATCTAAAGCCTTCCTTAATGCCATTTCTTTTATCTAAAATTTCTCTACTAGCAACAACATCATGATAAACCCATGTTTCTATAGTAAAACTTTGATTATTAAAATTTAAAGCCGGTGCATCTGCCACTTCCACATAGTCATCGGTTCCGTCAAAATCCATAGAAGTACTATTCACATCAATACCCGTTCCCTGAATATCAAAATTATAGGGATTTTCATCACAATCGTCATTTGAAATCGAAACAGTTGCTGTGCGCAGTCCACTGGCACTTGGGTCAAATTCAATAATAAAGGTAGTCGTACCACCACTACTACTTACAGGGCTATTAGGTTGGGTAGTTACCATAAAATCCGAAGCATTGGAACCACTAATAGCTACTTTTGGATTGCCATCCAAAGTCAGGTTGGCTGCACCTGTATTTTCAATCGTGAATGTATGTGCATCTGTTCCACCACTGACGAACAAAGTACCAAAGTCCGTATCATCCGTAGAGGAAGGAGTAGTGTCACCGTCACTAATGGAAGTTAAGGGAGTTCCTCCCTGCACATCCATTTCCGGATCCGAAAAAGAACAAGTCCCGCTTACGCCGTTACCAGAAGCAACCCAATTAGACGTTGTTCCAGTCAGTGCAAAATTGTTAAGTGTTCCATTATTGGAATTGGTACTGTTATCCATCAAAGTAGTTGTTCCAGAGTTATTTCCACCTGCAATTCCCTGATTGAAGTTATAATATGCAACCAGACCAGTTTCTGTACCAGCCAATTCACAATCTTTTTGTGCCAGGATTTCATTTACACAAAGTGCACGATCCCAAATGCGGATTTCATCCAGACTCCCCATCCATTCTTCCTGGGTAGTGGGAAAATAGGAGATCCCCAAAGCCACCGTATTCGTGCTATTTGGGAATACACCATCTCTTGGCTCCGTGTCTTCCAGGGCACCATTAAAGTATAGTTTTAAATCAACACCATCCCAGGTCACTGCTATATGCGTCCAGGTATTCAAACTTAAAGCGGAAGTACTCAATACATTGCTATTTCCAGTAGATGCCTCTATTTTAAATTGCATTTTATCCCCACTAGACCTCATATAATAAGTTGCTTCCCCCGCAGGTATGTTAAGATTACTAATTACCGAATTTAATCCACTCAATTCAGTTGGATTGACCCATGCCTCTATGGTCATTTGATTGGTACCATCGAAAATTGAAGATAAGCTAGTCCCTAAATTTACAAAGTCATTCGACCCGTCAAAATCCAAAGCACCTGCAGTAGCTCCATCCGCCTGAATCGCAAAATCATATGGATTTTCATCACTATCATCATTGTTGATTTCAATGGTTGCCGATCGAGTGCCAGTTGCACTTGGGCTAAAAGTTACATCAAAAGTTGTGGATCCGGCTGGGGCAACAGGCGAACTCGGGGAGGCAGTTATAGAAAAATCAGCTGCATTGGTTCCGGTGATATTGACACCGGATATTGTCAAATCTGAGGATCCTGTATTCTGAATAGTAAAGGTGCGCGTTAAATTGCCATCAAAGTCAGTGTGGTCTGTCGTAGAAGGCATATTATCGCCATCTGTAATATCCATGCCGTTGCCCTGAACATTGATTTCAGGTGATGCAATGGTTAGCGTAAAATCATTGCCGGTATCTCCAGTCAAATCAACATTATAAGTTGAACTCCCCAGGGTAATTGAAGAAGCAGCATTGCTAAACCCGGTACCAGATATAGCGTCTGAAGCATCATTGGCAATAATGGTAACTACACTCGTAGGTGCCGTAGTTGTAGTACCTGTCAAAGTTGCCCCATTGAGCGCCACACTACCATTGACGACCAACTGGTCATGCTCCGTACAATTGGTATTTCCACCAATTTCAATATTTAAAGTAGAGCCTGAATTTAGTGTCAATCCGCTTAAAGTCATACAGCCTGGAGAAGTTCCTGGATCAACCGTGCTGCCACTATTGGCAGTGACGTTTCCGGCAATCGTTCCAATACCCGATAATGTACCACCGTCATTTAGGGTAGCATTCGCCGATACTGTAAAATTATTTAAAGTAAAAACACCTTCTTCAACAGTTATGGAAGTAAAGGTTGCAGAAGAAGCCAATTGAGCGATATCAACTGCATTGGTTTTTTCAATAGTCAATTGCGGATAGCTTCCATTCGTTCCTCCTGTAAAAGTATTGGTCGTATTTCCAATCATCGAAATTCCACCAGTTCCACCTACGCTGGTATCTGTAGCTGAGATATTGCCTCCAACTTTTATATTGCTGGTATTTATATCATTGACAGTATTAACAATCAGGGTATTATTCACCGTCAAATCTTGTGTCAGGGTAACATTATTACCGTTTCCACAACTCAGTTGCAAATCATCCACCGTCCCACTGAAATCAACCGACATCACGTCCTGGAATAACAAAATTCCTCCTGTGTTTTCTATCGTCCCGGAACCAGTTAGAGAAGCATCACCCGTGGAATTTTGCAATGACAAATTATCAGACATCTGCAAATTGCCCCCTGTTTTAGCAACTTCCAAATGATGTATTCTTCCTGAACCACTGATCGTCTGATTAGAGTTACCCGCTACCACTATGGCTCCTGTTCCACCAATGGTCGTATCATCCGTCGTAATGTTTCCCGAAACACGGATGTCATTCGTCATAATTTCACCAATAGTTGTAATCGTCAAGGTATTATCTACATTCAAATCTTGTGTCAGCGTAACATTGTTGTTTCCGACGGTTAATTGCAAATCATCCACCGTCCCACTGAAATCAACCGACATCACATCCAGGAAAATCAAAATTCCACCTGTGTTTTCTATCGTTCCAGAACCTGCGAAGGAAGCATCACCAGTAGAATTTTGCAATCGAAGATCCGCAGCTATTTGTAAATTCCCTCCGGTTTTGGACACATCTAAACGATGTATTCTGCCTGAACCGCTGATGGTTTGATTGGAGCTGCCCGCTGCCACAATAGTCCCTGTCCCGCCGATGCTTGTATCGTCCGTCGTAATATTTCCCGAAACGCGAATGTCATTTGTCATAATTTCACCAATGGTCGTTATCGTCAAGGTATTATCTACATTCAAATCTTGTGTCAAGGTAACATTGTTGTTTCCAACCGTCAATTGCAAATCATCCACCGTCCCACTGAAATCAACCGACATCACATCCAGGAAAATCAAAATTCCACCTGTGTTTTCTATCGTTCCAGAACCGGTCAAAGAGGCAGTACCCGTAGAATTTTGCAATCGAAAATTCGAAGGCAATTGTAGATTCCCACCTGTTTTGGAAACATCCAGTTTGTGAATGTCACCAGTGCCAGTTAATACTTGATTACCACTTCCTATGGCACTAATGGTTCCATCACCACCAATGTCCGTATCGTTAGACGTAATATCTCCCCCTACTTTCAGCGTACTCGTTCTAATTTCATCAATATTGGTGATTAAAAGCGTATTGTTCACTGTGAAGTCCTGGCTGAGGGTCACGTTTTCACCGCCCAGGGTGTTGATAATCATATCATCGGTCGAGCCATTGAAATTAATGGTCGTAACATCTCGGATGTTCAACTTTCCGCCAGTGTTTTCGATGGTTCCCGATCCAGTAAGCGAACAGCCATCATTTGAATCATTTCTAATGATAAAATCATTCAATAATTGCAAATTGCCACCCGTTTTGGACACATCTATATTTGGAAATTGTCCGGTACCACTTAAGGTTTGATTTGTATTTCCTACAAAACTGATAAACTCAGTGGTGGCAACATCATCGTCGTTTATCACCACGTTTCCAGAAACATTAAAACCGTTCGTTTTTAATTCATTGATACTATTTATCGTCAAATTTCCATCAACATTCAAACCTTGGGTCATCGTGATGTTGTTATTTGCCGCAGTGATGGTTAGGTTATTGACTGAAGCTGCGCTGTTACAGGTTACCAGTCCATCAAAAATGACTGTTCCTGTGCCCCCATTGAATTGACTAGAAGCATTAATCTCAAATTGTGTACTCACATTCATGGTTTGAGCACCCAAGTTGATGACTCCCCCATAATCACTTGTCACAATAAAATGGGATAAATCAGCATTCACATCCACCGTACAATTATCATCACTCGCGCAGCTAAAAATGACCACACTATTGCTTGATGGAACACCTGTATTTCCATTTTCATCCAACCAATTGTTGGCATTGTTCCAACTATTGTCGCCACCATCATTTGTCCATGTGAAAAAAGTACTTTGAGCATTTGTACAAGCTGTTCCCTGAATGGTAAAATCGTAGGGATCTTCGTCCGCATCGTTATTATCAATGGTTAAAGTAGAAGTATGTGTTGCAGCGGTTTGGGGGTCGTAAGTGACATCCAATGTGGTTGAATTACCTGGGGTTATTGTGATTGGAAAGCTTAAAGAAGGAAGTGAAAAATCGGTTGTGTTACTTAATGTAATATTGGAGATTGTTAAATCACCAGTACCCAAATTGTTATCAATTGTATAGGTTACTGTTTTTTGGCCACTGAGCGGAATGCCTCCAAAATCCGTATCATCCGCTGTTGAAGGGCTTGGATCGCCATCATCAATATCGATACCATTTCCCTGGACATTGATTTCAGGGCTATTTGGAAGAGCTGTCGCTAGCGAAAAATAGTCATCATCTGTAAAATTGATTCCTGTAAAACAAATCACATTATTGTTAAAAGAGGCTCCTGTAGTGGTAGCGGTGGCATCGCTAAAATCGCCATCTGGATCTGTGAGCAATGCAAAATCAACTACACTGCTTCCTGTAACTGTAATTCCCGTAAGGTCAAAACAAATGTCCACTGTTCCCAAATCACCGTCTTCATCCATTCTCCATTCCCGGGTCAATCTGTGCGTATACGGACTGGGAACCTCTGTACTTTCCGTTAAGGCAGCTTCATCATCTCCAAAAGTGAGGTATTCATCGTCTGCATCATTACTAGAAGGGTTGTCTAAAGTAATGATGGATGTAGAGGCAGAATTTACCTGTATACTTGAATTACAGGATCCACTTCCAAGCGGTGGAAATTGTCCAATTCCCGTGATTTCATTTGGGTGGGTGGCTTCATGCTGATAATGCTGCTGAATACTTACAAATGATTGTCCGTATTTGTCACTTAGGTATTCATTGATTAAGGTAATTTCGCAATCATCCAGCTTTCGTTTATAAATAATAACTTCAGCTATTCGCTTGTCGGCACCAGTAGAAGCTCCCGTATAGCCCTGATTCAATCGATAAGTTCCCAAATCATCCATATCGCCGCTGCTCACTGCCTGACTTTGGGGATGGTTAATTTCATTTCCATTGGTATATAGTGTGAGATCCGATCCCGAACCTCTGGCAACTGAAAAAAGTACTAAAGCAGTGTTGAAATCTTCAAAAATATTTGAGGGATGTGTAATGTGATAAGCACCTACACTCCCTTTGTACATCACTTGATGTCTTGTTGTTCCAGAAAAATTGGTACTGGAAGATGAATAAGTAGCAGAATTATTGCCGGGTGTTGGATCCAATGTTTGAAAAACCCAAAAACCCGTCCATTCTCCAACGTAATTCCCCATTTCTCCTTCCATCCGGTCATCATTTGCCTCCGTAAAATCAAGGGTGGGTTTTCCATTGTAAATATTGGTAAGTACAATTGGTTCTTCTCCTGAAGCGGCAAGGGCATCCGCTGCATTTCCAGATTTATCAAACCAGGTAGTGATATTGGAACCATTGGCAGGTTCATCGTTATCTCCGCCTGTTCTGGTTATTCCATCTCCATCAATATCATCTGCATCTAACCATAACGCTATATCGGTGCTAATCCCTACAGGGCCTGACAAAAGCAGAGCTGAATTTTCGTTTTCCACACAGTCATCTTCAGGGCAATATTCGACTGGAATTACATTGTTAGGTTGCGTGCCAAATTCTACTTTATCTATAGGTTCTCCCTCATTCAAGATGGTCGCCGGATCTGTCTCAGGCAAATACTGGCAACTCGGTGCAAAGTCAGAGTTGATATTTGCCCCAATGCCTTTTACCCAAATAAAAAGGAAAGATAAAGCAAGCACTGCCCTACTCCACCTAATCCGTGAAGCCGAAATATTCTTTCGGCAAGAAAAAAACGAATGATGCTGACCTGCTCTTTTTTTACTATTTGTAGAAAATGTATTCATAAGAGGTGATATTTTGGTACACTCTCGTCAATAAAATCGCTGCCTCTTTCTACAGCCATTAGAGAAATGATTAATTAATTCAAGTTGCGAAAACATCCTCGCCGCCCTGACGGGCGGCTCGGGAGGGGTTTTAGGGAGCAAAAGAGGGCAGAATTGCCCTCTTTTGCCCCCTAAAACCCCCTTCGGCGAGCCACGCCATAGGCGTGGCGAGACGAATGATTCACAACTTGTGTTAATTATTAGTATACTTACTTTAGTCTTTCCTTTGCTCGCTTTAATTCTAGCGAACCAAAACGGATTTCACCGGACTCAGGGCGCCGGATTTCCCATTGTCAAATTTTATTTTGACGGCATAACGATACAAGGCATCTGTCTCAAATTCATTGTCTGTAAAAGCGAATTGATCGGATGGTAAAATCTTGAAACTGTCAACATTGCTTTTGCCTGTTGATTTATATATGTGAAAGCTCCAGGGACTATCCCATCCTCTGATATTTGGAGGACTGTAATCCCATGTTAGCTCAATTTGATTTTTGTCTTTATTTAAACTGGCTGTAAATTCTTCAATCATGAACATCTCGGGTCGAAATGGAATTTTGCCTTTTACCGGCAATGGAAATTCTGAAAACCAGCCAGCATCATCTTTTGCCTGCACCCTATATTCATAATACCGTCCTAAATCACAGGCGGTATCTCTGTAAATTGGGTCGGCATTACCTGCAATACTGTCTATCAATGCCCAATCACCAGTTTTCCCAAATGTTCTTTTGAAGATGAGGTATTGCTCTACATCCTGGCTGACACTTTTTCTCCATACCACTAAAAGCGCTTCATCTTTAATTTGTACAGGTTCCATTTTTGGTTTTTGAGGTGGCACCTTGTCTGGACGTTTTACTTCAATCACATCCGTCAACAGACTTCGGTTTCCCTGTCGATCCTTTGCTGCTACAACATAAAAGATCGTTTCGTTTAAAAATTTCTCTTGAATTTTATAAGTGTAATAGTTTTCCTGAATCATGCCTTCGTGGATAATAGAAAACTCATCTGAAGGATTATTGGCAAAATAAACCCAATAGCCATCCACGTCATCTGAAATACTGTGCTCCCAGGCGAGATGAACAGTTCCATCGTCTTCAATATAGCCCTCTACTCTTGCTGGAGGTTCAGGGGGGATCAAATCAGGAACGGACACAAAATATTCTATTGAATTCACAAAATTTCCAGCAGTATCCTGCGACATGATTTTGAAATAATGAGATTGGCGGCCATCCAGTGTTTCTCCTATAAAAGCATAGGAATTAATTTCCTTTGGAAGTAGATCCGTTATTGCTTCAAATGGTCCATCTCCAGCTGGTCCAAACAATACTTTGTAACCTGCAAAATCCTCAGGTAAAGGCGGGGTGTCCCAACGAAGATGTATGGTATCCCTGGCTTCATTCAACTCTCCGAATAAAATAGAGGGTTGTGGAGGAGGCGTTAAATCTACAGCCATTCCACGAACTTCTGCATATGCGCTGGTTTCTGCAAAGCTATCATTGCCACGCAAACGATAAATAAACTCGACGTAATTGACCATAACAGAATCTTGAAAATTGTAGATTTCAATTGGAAATTCCTCGCTTTCAAGAAAGACGATTGGTTGTTCCGTCATCGGAATAAAAGTCTTTCCGCCATCACCTGAACGCTCCAAAATATAGGAGGAGAAACGCGTTCTGTTTTCATCTTTATCCCATTCCAGAAGGATATATTGATCCCCGGAAATCAATTTAAAATCTACTGGTGGTGGTTGTTCTACATAGGTATTGGTCAAGGAAATCCTTGCACTTGATAACAAATTATTTGCTGCAGGACAAGTAATCCGATAGTTATACGTTTTACCTTCTTCAACTCCACTATCTACAAATCGCAAACCCAAAACATCGGCAGCCAGAACTGATCTTTCAGCTGCATAAAGCGCAAATCCAAAACGGCTTTCAAATAGCCTGGCTTTGTCAATGAAAGTACCCTCCATATCTTTGACATTATCCCCATGAAGGCTATTGGCAGCCACCATTGCCATTTCATCAGATGTGATGCTTTCATTGAGTTCACTTTTTGCCCAGGGCATTACATGAGCAACAGTGTCATATCCGCCCTTGACATCTGATCCAACCTCTTGCCGCAAAACATAATAGCCCGTTTCAATGGACTCCAACCAAAATTCTGCTTCATTGGGTCCCCAACGTAGTACGATTGAGTCTTCATATGCTCTCGCCTGTGCCACCACTCTATCCCTTCTTTTTTTGGTTTGCATACTAATCATCATAGATAGCGGTAGGCGGGTTGGAAACTCATATCGAGGAAAAAGATCCTCAGGGTTTCGAGTACGGTTGGATTGTCCAGCTTCAAAATCCAAACTATTGCTTAAGGTTTTTCCATTTGGCAAAGTAGCAGATACCCTATATCGATATTTTTTTGAAGCAATTACATCCCTATCCTCATACAACAAGCCTAAAGCCTCACCTGCTAGTGGTTTCCATTGGGCTTCATATAGCAGGAAGTTATAACGCATGGAAGTTGCATCCAGCAATTCATTTTTAGGAAATTGAAAAGTAGTATCGTACAACAATGCTCCCATTGCCTCGATGAGTCCATCCAGTTCACCGCTGTTTTCCTGAAACCAAATGGTATCCTTTGGTAGCATTAAGGGGTTCGAAGCATTGCCTGCAAGCACTTTTTTTGAATCGACAATTTCTTCACCAGTATCAGTAAGCTCAAATCGCTCTAGTTGATAGCCAATTGTATTGAGGGAATCCCAATGCTCTGGATTCATAGGCTGCCACTGAATCTGTATAAAGTCTCGTGAGGATTCGCCGTACATTAATAGCACATCTTCTTGCTGAGCAGAGGCCTTTCCACAAATCCCCAGGATTATCAAAATAATTGCAGGTAATATTTTAGTCTTATTCATCAGTTTTGTGATTTTTTTTGTTCGTTTTGATGACCTTATCGTCAATTCCCATTTACTACCCCATCTCTCCCATTCGAAGTCTGATCCTTTACATCATTGTTGCCAGTGGGCAATTGATTGAAATTGTAATACAACTGAAGTCCACCTTCATTGCCAGTCAATTCCTTGTCCATATTATCCTTTATTTGATTGGGTCCTCTGATCTTATTCCAAATACGGATTTCATCTAACTCTCCTTTGAATTTTTGCACTCCATTAAATGACCCGATTTCGACTAAGCCTGTACCAGCTGTATTGACCGCTCTGGCTTGAGTGCTCGAATAGGTCTCCTCCACTCCATCTACATAAAGCTTAATCTTGTTTGCATTCGGCGTATTTTTGAAGAATACCACGGCGATATGATGCCAATTTCCATCAGTTAGAACCGTAGTCCCTACGCGCTTCCCATTTTTCACTTCAACTGTTAGCTTGCCATCGCCAGTCAATCGAACCTGCCATTTTTTGCCATTCCCACTGTTGTTCCCCCAGGAGGCTATTGTTCTTCCGCCCGTTGAAGTTTTGATTCGGGCTTCAAAAGTTCGGTTGTTTTTTGCAATGACTCCTTTATAGCTTGTTGTTATGTTTACCTGACCACTAGCTGCATCCAGGTAGCCATTGAAAGGCGGAATCTCGAGCTTGGCATCGGAGACTGAAGGATCTGGTGTAACAATGGGCATCATCCAACATTCAGCATTTCCTTCCCCAACTTCCAGTTCAGTATAGTAAGTCGTATTGTCACTGCTTTTTGCGTATAGATTGGTTGCTTCCAGGCTATTTAAACTATTGACATCAAATTGAGCAGCCGTATTCTGTAAAACGGGAGTTTTTGGAAGGCCACCTGCATATTCCAGACCGTATAGCAGATCATTTTCCCGCTGCATCCTCATCTTATCATCCTTCTTATTCCACAAGGCAAGCGTCAGGTCTGAGGCAAGAGCAGTTGAGCTAAAATCAATATCATATCCAGAGCCAGTTGTGGCGCTGGTCAATTTAATGTAATCCGAAACAGGCGTAGCAGGCATATCACCTACCAGCACTTCGTCCATGTTCAAAAGGCTGATATCCGTAATGCGGTAATACTTCAGCGTGCCAGCATCATTGATTTTTAACCAAACTTTGTCAATATTGTCTCCCAGTTCACCCGAAAAGCTTTTACATTCCATTTTTCCATCCTCTTCCTTGAACAGGAAATTTGAAGGCAGGTTGTAGTAACTTAATTTACCGTTGCTTTTTTCGTAATAAACTTCCTCCACTTTGGAAAGGTCACCTAAAACAGCGCTGATATTCCCAATTGTTTCAATGGTATAAGGAGAAGGGGGATTTGAAATGACGGAGGTAAGCACTCCATCATTGCCATTTCCACTTACATCATTCGGGTCAGTAGCCGTATTGAAATTGTAATATAATTTCAAAGCATTTTCGGAGCTAGTCAATTCTCTACCCATCATGGAACGAATTTGTTCAAGGTTTCGGGCAACTGACCAAATTCGAACTTCGTCCATTAATCCAGAATAGACCTTTGTACCATTTAAAGAACCAATGGTTATAGAACCATTCCCAGCAGTGTTTATGTTTCTATTTGTAGTATTTGAATTTTTTTCCAGTTTGCCATCTACATACAATTTAATATCATTTGTATTTGGGCTGCCATCATTTTTTAACACGACTGCGATATGATGCCATTTGTCGTCATTAATAGTGGTTGTTCCGGCACGCAGCCCAGCTTTCACCCATACAGTCAATTTACCATTTCCATTTATGCCCACTTCCCACTTTTTACCATTTGTGTTTTCATCTCCCCAGGCAAGAATGCTCACTCCAGAATCTGTCGTTTTGACCCATGCTTCTACCGTTCTGCTTTTGCCTCCGGTGATTCCCACATAGTCGCTTTCAATGTGGTTTTCCCCACTAAGCAGGTCAAGTCGCTGGTTAAAGGGTGCTTTTTTGCCAGTTACCCATGCCCCAGCTCTTCCATTATTACTGAAATCTTTAAAAACATAGGCATTGTTGCCTTCATTCAGCTTGTAGTACATTCCCAGACCATCCTCAGGACCTGCCAACTCCTTGCCCTTATTCACCAAAATATCTATTTCGCTTCTAGCAATGTTCCAAATTCGAATTTCATCCATTTCTCCTTCGAATTTATTCAAACCTTTTGATGCCCCAATCTCGACAGTACCATTTGGGGAGGTATTGATAGGACGTGCGACAGTCGCAAAATAGGTTTCAGGCTGACCATCAATGTAAAATAGTAGATCATCCACATTTGGAGAATTATCCTCCTCCAAAACGATGGCAATGTGATGCCATTCATTATCGTGTAAGGAAGTATTGCCAACTCTGTTTCCACCATTGATTTGTACGCGCAATCTGCCTTGTCCATCCAGTTTAATCAACCAATGATTTTCAACCGTATTTAAACCCCAGGCAGCAATGGTTCTGTTTGCCTTATCAGTCTTAATCCAGGCTTCAAAGGTTCGGCTTGAACTTCCAGATATGCCGGAATAATTGCAGAGTATATAGTCTGAACCAAAACTTCGACTGTTGTTGAAGGGCGCTGAGAGGTTGGCGAAAGGGGTCGCCAATTCAAATTTGGCATCCGATACCTCCTGTTCCTCGCTTTCAATTAATCTGCCGAAAGAACAGTTTAAGGTTTCGGCACTGTTTGCCAATTCAAAACGATAAGTTTTTCCATTATCTCGTTTGACATATAGGACCTTATAATCCAGATTGCTAAGTGGGAATTCATTTAAATTCTCCGTATCCGTGATAATCCCTGTAGGGGTCGGTCCTGAATAGGTGATTTTATGCTTTTCACTGGACTTGCGCAATGAAAGAAGTTTTTCCGTACCATTGGGTGTTTCCAGCCACAAAGCTATTGTTAACTCATCGAGCAAAACATCCAAAGTATTTTCTATACTAAGACCGGTTGCACTTGAAAGGGCAGCAAATTCTATATAATCGGGAAGCTCTACATTGGGTAAATCTGCAGCTTGTTTTTCGATCAGGTAAGGATAATTGAGATCTGAAACTCCATAATATTCTGTCTCTCCATTGATCTCCGTAACTACCCAAACTGCTTCAAGGGTAGTCCCCAGATCTGCGGGTAAATCCTTGCAATCCAAATTACCATTATCGCTGTTGTACCAGATATAACTGTCGTTATGCTTCTTGTAATATCGAATATTATTATTTCCCCGGACAATGTACAATTCCTCAATATCTGATTCATTCCCAACCAAAGTCTTGGTATCACCAGCAATAGATACAGAATACTCATAAGTCACATCCGGCAATTCAAAATGCTCTTCTCCAAGTTGCACCTCATTATTCAGTGCCAGCCAATCACAGGTACCAGCATTATTGAGATTGGACAAGTCAAATTCGTAGGTTTTTCCAGTCCCATGTTGAATGTAAATGACATTGCTTGATTCCACTGCTAAACTCGTCACATTGGAAGTCGTTTCTTGGGGCGTTGGATTATCACCACCGAAATATTCAACACTGCTTAAAGTATTGTTCGACCATACAGATTGAATCTTATCATTATCCCATACTGCTATGGTATAATCCGAAGCAGTTACAATGGATGGGAAGCTAAGGGTTCCAGAACCATTTTGATTCATATCCAATTCAAGGAAATCAGGTATTTCCACACCAACATTTGGTGGGGTCGTTTGCTCAACCAAATAGGTCGTACTCAAATCGGTAATGCCGTAGTATTTTAAAGTCCCATTTTCGGAGCTAACTACCCAAACTTCTTCAACAGTGCTCCCAAGATTAGCAGGTAAATCCTTGCAATCCAAAATGCCAGTGTTGGTATTGTACAAGATGTAGTTGTCACCATATTTTTTGTAATAACGGATATTATTCTCTCCAAGGACTATGTACAATTCTTCAATATCTGACTCATCACCTACTAAGTTCTTCACATCACCAGAAATGGATATGGAATAATCAAAATTAATATTCGGCAATTCAAATTTCTCTTCTGCAACTGTGCTACTGTTTTTATTATCCAAGGAGAAGCCCTGGCAATTGTCAGAAGTTAGCTTAAATTCATAGTCCTTTGTGCTTGTTCCTTTGTCGTGACGCAAATAGATAACTTTATCCTCCATATTTGAAATAGGAAGGCTATTGCTGGCAGTGGTCGTTTCTATTGAAGTGATATTTCCCGATTGATAAGTTAGGATATTCAATTCACCATTAAACTGAATGGCTAATAATTGTTCTGTTCCGTTTGACGGTTCCTCCCATACAGCTATGGTGAGTTCTTCGGAAAGGGTATTTGTAGAAAATTCCAAATCCAGTTTGGAAGCATTATTCGCAGCAATTAATTTGAAAAAAGGTGCAAAGCTCAAATTTTCCAATTCGGAAGTACTGCTTTCCAATAGATAAATGGCTCCCATATTTTCTATACTGTAATATTTTCCAGGCTCCGTGTCGGTGTCTTTTGTTTTCAGCCATATTCCCTGTACATCGCTTCCCAAGTCCGTCGAGAATGACGCTACGCAGGAGATGGTTCCATCATTTTTGTCATAGGAAATTCCAAATGTACTGGAGTAATACAGCTCATTGCCGTTGGTTTTTTTGACATAAGCTTCTTCTATATCTTCAATAGTTTTCAGCTCGCTATGCAATGTCATTTCATTATTCTCAATGCTGGTTGAATAGGCATAGGAAGTTTCTGGCAATTCAAATTTGGAATTGGGAACAGTGCCTCCATTGCTCAATAAAATATTCGGGCAATCTGTAGACAAATCTACATTGCTCAAATCAAAAACATATTGCTGATAGGTATTGCCGTCTTCTGAGTAATTGACATACAATTTCTTATTATTCAAATTCGCCAGTGAAATGCCATTGGGGCTGGAAGCTTGAACAGGTGGGGTCGGGACTCCATAATTATAGCTTATCGTATTCAAGACATTGTCTTCTCTATGAGCAAGTAGGCGTTCCGGATCGTTACCTGGTTTTTCCCAGATAGCCAGACTTATTTTATCAGCAAGCTCAGGCTGTGGAAATTCCAAATCCAAACCAGTATTGCTACCAGTTTGAGCATTGATTTGGAAATAAGGTGGAATGACTACATTTTGTAAGGCAGTGGCTTCCTGTTCAATGAGATAAACATTTGTCAAATTGTCCAAACCATAATATTTGCCACTCTCATTCCCAGAATCCTTTGTTTTTAGCCACACTTCCAAAACATCACTGCCCAAATTATTGGGAATGGATTCGCAAGACAAACTGCCATTGCCAATATCGTATTTAATATTTGTGGAAGCTGTGTAATATTCTTCTCCATTGCTTCTCACAATGTATAGTTCTTCTACATCGGAAAGTGTTCCACTAAGAGTAACTTTATTGTTATTGTTTGCAATAGAATAATCATAGGAAATGTCTGGTAATTCATATTTCTCATCAGAAACCGAAGCGCTATTAATCAAAGCAATATTTGGACAATTAGCAGTTAAATCGATATCGCTTAATGCATATCGGAAATGCTCAACTGCATTGCCTTCGCCATAGCGTACGTAAATTATTTTTTCACTGGAATTCTCAAAAGTGATACTATTTGGGTCAGTCGAAGTCAAAAGTGGTGCCGGCAAATCCCCAAGATAAGTCGTGTATTTCAAAACATCATCTTCCCGTACTGCTAAAATTCGCTCTTCTCCGTTGCCCATATCTTCCCAAATAGCAATGGTCAACTGGTTGGATAAATCAGTTATTGGAAATTCAAAAGTCAGCTCAGTAGTATTAGCAGCTGCTCCCAAATTGAAAAAAGCAGGCAGCTCGATATCTTCCAGTTTTGGAGCAGATTGTTCAACGAGATAGATGTTTTCCATATCGGAAATGCCATAATATTTTTCAGCCTCACTATTAGAATCTTTTGTTTTTAGCCAAATCTCTGAGATATCATTTCCAAATTCAGTGGGGATTGGCGCACACGTGAAACTATTATCGCTCAAGTTATAAGAGAAACCATGACTATCGGAGTAATAAACTTCCTCACCATTGTTCTTGACAATATACAATTCTTCAATATCTGCTGCAGCACCCAAAAGACTAGTATTGTTACCATTAGTTTGGACTGAATAAACATAAGAAATCTCTGGTAATATAAACTTTTCTTCATCAATTTGTCCGCTGTTTCCTTCACTCAATAAGAAGTAAGGACAAGTCGCCGTCAAATCTCTTTCATCCAGATCAAAGCGGAAGTCCAGCGTATTGTCTCCTCCAGTATATCGAACATATAGAATCTTGCCGTTGAGGTCTTCAAGTGTTATGATTCTATTATCTGAAGCGACTACAGGTGGAGTTGGTATGCCATTTTGATAGCTAATCGTATTCAAAGTATTTCCCGTTCGGTGGGCTAGCATACGCTCTCCTGAACCTGTAACTTCCCAAAGTGTCAATGTGAGTTCTTTTGGCAAATCTGCTATTGGAAAATCCAAATTGATGCCTGTGTTACCATCCGTCAATGCATTGACTTGAAAATAGGGTGGAATACTGAAATCCTGAAGTGGTGATTCATTTATTACTTGCAAGAAAGTTTTTTCTCCACCATAATTACTTACACCATAATATTTCGTTGATTCAGTAGCCGTAGACTGAGTTTTTATATAAATGTCAGTATAAGAATCTCCAAAATTATTTGGCATAGATTCACACCCTAAACTATTATTGGTCAGATTATAGGAAAGATTTAAGGCAAAATATTGATCTGTAGCATTATTATTAATCGAAATTCCCATGACATAGAGTTCCTCAATTCCACTCATATTTCCATCAAGTATATAATCACCTTCTGACGTTAGATTAACTGAATAAACCCAGGAAAGATCGGGCATTGCAGATTGAAAAACATCTTCAGATACCCGAACAAAATAAGGATAATCCATATTTTCCAAATAGTAGAACCTGCTTTCACCTTCCAAATCAACCTCCAACCAGGCATTTTGAGCCTCTGAAGATAGACTTGTAAAAGGACTGGTACTGTAGCTTAGAGCTTCCTCTAAATTGCTTTCATAAATCAATTCTTTTTCTGCCGAATAATACTTGAAGTTATCAGGTCGGTTTGAAAGAAGCTGTTTTATGTTAGAAGGTTCAACATTCAGTAGGCTAAGCTGCTCATCCAGGTAAATATCATAGGCGCTGCTCAATTGAAGTTTCTCTGCTATACCTGACGAGGAGTTAATAGTCAAGTCAAATAACACACAATCGTTCGTTTGCATAGCCGGTTCTATCGGAAAGCTGTAATCAGCTGAGATTAAGCTATTATGAAAATACAAGGTTTTATTTTCCCAGTTATCCAAGTCAAAGTTTTGATTCTCTTCAAGCACAGGTAAGCCGGGATAGCCATTATCATCATAGGGTATCGTATAAAATCCAGTCTCTTCTTTAATCGCCAAAAGTTTTGGCTGATCACTATCCGTTTCATCCCACAAGGCAAAGCTGGTATTTTCTTCCAGATCTCCTGAACTAAAAGACAGAGAGAAGCTAGAGCCTGAAACTGTGTTTTGCATTTGGGCATAATAATTACTCTTTTCCTGATTAGTGATTTCGGAATTCTTTTCAGTATCAGGTTCGAAGGCACCTGCCTTGCCAATATTGCCAAACTCAGTTCTATAGTATTGTCCATCGCTCGTTTTGATAGATAAATGATCGACCCTTTCAGTATTGCTTATCACCGTTCCATATTTGGGGACCGGCTGACAATCCAGGAAGGTACCAGAATTTGACTTATCAATTAAAGTTCCATCTGAATTCCAAAATAGCGTACTTGCCCCTTCTGATTTAAGGACAAACATACTTTCTATCCCTGCATTCAGGTTGCTGTGCAAAACAAGATCATTGTTAGGGCTGATTAAATAGACTAAATCATTTTTGGATAAGGGATGATAATTGGGATAGCCCTCGTCGTTCAATGGGGAGGGTATGTATTCCGGCAGGGAATAACCGCCCCGCACACCAAAATTGCCTTTGTAACTTTTATCGTAAACAAATCTGCTTCCCATATCCCCTTCATCAAAGGAGTAATGCCCAACTAAATCCTGAGTCAATTCAAAATTCCTGCTTAAAAAATAGCTTTGGATTTGATCTGCTGTCAAAACCTTTTTCCAAATCTTTAACTCATCCATTTCCATTGCCAGGCTGCTTCCATTGACACCAATTGTCAAAGATCGATTTGGATTAATGATGGCGAAATCACCATTGATTTCCTCTAAAAGCCAGTTGTCCTGATATAGTTTTAATAGATTATTATTGCTACAAGTGATGACATAATGGTGCCATTCATCATCTACTTCAAGGACACTGGAATCAAAAATGCCATTGCCGAGTTGCAATTTTCCTTGTGAATCTAATTTAAGACTCAGGGCACCACTTAATATAAATGTTCCACCGCTCTGCGTTCGTTTTGCCCAAAATTCGATGCTGAATTTACTTCCTAAATTGAAGTCCTCTGAATAAGGAATCACTACCCGGTTAGTTGAATTCGTAAGTTGCAAGGCATGATCGCTTCCACTGGTAATTGCTATTCGGGGATCAACCCGCCATTCAGGTGATTCAGTAGCATCGTAAGCAAACATCCAATGCAGATCTTCGCATTGCGTTTCAATAGAATTCAATTGCCACTCTTCTTTACTGCCATCATTCAGACCTAAATAGATGCTATAGTCTGAACTATTGGAAACATCCAGTGGAATCGTAAAGCTAAAACCATCTTCACTGAAAGGTATTTTTGTAATTGGTTCTGCACTGCCAGAATAATTGAGATGGTACACAGCTCCTGGCACTCCAAAAGCGACCATTTCATTGAGTTTGTTATCGTAAATGCCCAAATTAGCACCATTGAGCACCTCCTGACTGTCAAAAATGAACTTCAAGCCTCCTTCACTAGCGGACTGAAGACGAACCCTATTGGCTTGGAAAACATCCGGTTTTTCGTCCAGCTGTTTAAATTCAGTGACTTCACTTTCAAAATGTTCTGCCCTGTAATAGTCCCCTGATTCCGTTTCTATATAAGCTGTGTAGTAGTTTGGTATGGAAGAGGAAAACTTATGCCCTTCAGATGGCATGCCACTTGTCAAACACTCCCTTTTACTCAGATTCATTGCTTCAGGCATTAATTTGTAATAATACCCTCCTGAACTATACCAGTTGATTTGGGTAGCAGCATGAACGTAATTTGGATTGCTCGATCGAATGAGGTACAGGTTTTTGATAACCTCATCTGATAGCTGCTTGAATATCAAACCGACGTTTGGCGTTTCAACCAGTGCAAAAGCGCTGCTAATACCAGTGATGTCTATTTCTTCACGATCTGATTCTATCCAGGACATAGCAAGATCCATATTATTTAAGGAACCCAATTTTTTATTGACAGATATATCATTGACGATGTATCTTCCTGGTCCCTCATTAAATCTGTAATAAGCCTGAAGATTAGGTGAAGAAACGTCAATACCAGAGGTCAAGTCAGATACGATTTCATCCCTGGTTTTGGCAGTCGCCCAAATGCTGAGTTCATCAATGACAAGGTTACCATCAAATGGACCCAATTTTAATAAATTGGTCGAAATCGTCCTGGAAACAGAACCCGAGGCTTTTTCCTCTCCATTGATATAAATTTTAACTGCTCCTGATTGACCGGAACGGGTAACAGCAAAATGATACCAATCTCCAGCTGGATTGCTAGCCTTGTACAATAGAGCCTCCACATTTTGTGCAGTATTAAACGCTCCTTTTTCAGAATAGAATAGATCCCATTTGTATTCTGAAGCATCCCATTGAAAACCTACTTTTGAATATTCGGGATTGCTTCCATCTTCATTGATCCAGGATAAAATATCTCCGGAAGCTCCATCATAATATTGTACCCAGGTTTCGATGGTAAAATCGCCTGGTCTTTCAAAATGGTCTAAATCAATTGTTGCATTTTGTTGACCTAATATTACTGCAAAATTGCCTGCATCTGTGGCAGCAGTTGGATCGACAAACCAATGTGGATCATCCAGGTTGCTGAATGATGTCATACTGTGGAAAGCAAGGCATTCATTATTTAAATCGCTCATAGTAAAGTCCCAACTCGCTTCTCCCCCTCCTGCTACACGCAAGAACAAGCTGTAATTATCTGATTCATTAAGCGCCAAGGGAAGCTCTATCCGACTATCGCCGATATCATTTTCTTGTAAAGATTGTAAGCTGCCATTTTCATTGTAAATCAGACTTACATTGCTTGCAGGGCTTCTATAGGAAAGAAGCCGTTGGTTGGTCAAGTCATACACTGCAGCTACAAATTGGCTGGAGGTCAGTTCTCCAGAAAAATTAATGGACAAACCTGTTTCTACTGAACCATCTGAAGCGGGAGTCAACGATTCTATTCCAATCGCATCCAACTGAGCACGAGATTCAGGGTCATCTAAAGGCAAATATTCTGCTGTTTCGATACCATTATCAGAAGATGCAACGGCGTATGGTCCATTGAAATACTTTAACCAGGAAGTATAAGAGGTGATATTTCCGGATAAGATTTCGTCAAAAGAAACCGGAAAATCTTCACAGGTCAGTGAATTTTCTTCAATGGTAGAAGTGTACTTTTTTCCGGGTCTTATCCACCAAAGGACTTGAGGTGTCGAAGTACCTGCTATCGTATATTCCAGGTATAATTCATCTAATCCAAGAGCATTTTCAGAATAAAAAGTAAGTCCTCCTTTTGCGTTTTTGATCAGACCGTAGGGTTGGGTAATTACGGAAAAATCCAGTGGTTCAGGAATATCTGACACTACCCATGAGTTGGCGATGTCCATATTTTGCAGCATGCCCGTATGCTCATTGCCAGTTTGATCGCGCAATAGCCACTCATTCGGTCCATCATTGAAATCGTAAAAAGCTGCCAGATCTTGATCTTCTGAATCTATTCCATCAACATAGCTTTCGTAGTTCTCCTCCTCTGACCTGACAGTGTTCCAAATCGCCAAATCATCTATTTTCCCATCAAAACCAATGCCTCCGATACGCAAGAGATTGGTACCGGGATTTTGATTGACCAATCCATTTCCAACCTTGATACCGTCGATGTAAAAATTGGCATAGTTGGAGCCATCCAGTGTCATCGCAAAGTGATGCCATTGATTATCCAGGCTTCCATTCGCAAATTTCTTAGCCTCGCTACCATCTTTTACCTCCCACTGGATTTGTTTGTCGGTTTCCGAGTTTCCACTTCCAACTGACAATCTCATATAACTATCTCCGGGAGTCTCTGTATGCTCCCAGGTAATGAGATCAGCAAACCTCCCTGTATCATCTAATTTCACCCAAGCCTCGATACTCATTGTTCCCGGTTTATCGAAATAATCAATTAAAACTTGATCATCTGTTCCATCTAAATGCAAGACATAATTTTCTGTGTTTTCAAGGGGTATTTCAGGATCTGCAAACCAGGAAGGTGCAGGTGCCTCTTCAGCATTACCTTTTAAGAACATCCAATTGAAATCACCACAACTGGATTCCATTTGACTGTTGGTAAAGGACAATCCAAAGGAACCATAATCTGGGTTGCTTAAATAAAATTCGTAATTGCCCGATGCTCCCGGATAAATGGGAAGGGAAATAATGCCATTACCCGAATCATCTTTTCGGCTAAAAGGACCAATTTGGCTGGATTCGTAATTGATGTTCAAGTGTTTTTCTGGTGTTCGCCAGATGAGCATTTGCTGATTGTCGATATCGTATAGCCCAAGGGTGGTATTTTCGATTAAAATATTATCCATCAAAAGGGTCAGACCCTGCACATTGGATCTCAGCCGAACTTTATTCTGGTTGAACACAGAAGGAATAGAAGGGATAGGGCTGAAATTAAAATAGGCTTTTTCTTCTTCAAATTGAACTTCATAATACCTGTCTTCCACTGTACGAACCCAGGCATTGAAAGAGTTGACTTGTTCTGGAAGTAGGATATCCTCGACCTCCGGCATATTCCTACAGCTAACTGAACTGGATCCCTCTGAAGCCTGGTAATGGAAACCGTCGTCTGTCCACCAGTTGATTTGTTGATTGCTGTTTTCATCAGAGGTGGAAACCAGGTATAGTTCACTGATCGTGTTTTCATATTCCGAACTTCGGGTCTCTAAACTAAAGCCATTGTCATTTTGTACCAATTCATAAGGACTTTTCTCAAAACGAACCCCATCTGGTTGAGTATGGGTAATCGATTCCCAACACTTGCTGGCATCCATCGCAACCAAATAAGACAACACACCCAAATGCCCATTAGCGGATTGATCGTTGACAAAAAAGCCAGCTCCATCATTGAAGCTATAGAAGGCAGCAAGATTTTGTCTGATTGGAGGTGCAAATGGATTGACGCCATCGAGATAATCTTTCTGAATTTCCTCATCCGTGCGAATGATTTTCCAGATACTCAACTCATCCATCAATCCATTGCCCCGCATGGGCCCAATGGTCAAACTGGTCGTATTGGGACTTAAATCTACTTTTCCATTTGCCAGAGGTATAGCATCGTAATAAAGGATTGCATTGTTGCCATTCTGCTGGGTTCCATTTACAGTCAAAGCGATATGATGCCATTCATCATCAGTCAATTCGACAATAGCCGCAATTTCCTGTTCTTCTCCCTGGTCATTCAGGACAAACCAGTTGAGCTCTCCATTGGCATATTCCAGGCTCATTTTAACTTCCTCTCCGAGCCATTCAAGAATGGTTTTGGTCGTACTGGAAGATTCTAATTTTATCCAGGTTTCAATGGTCACTTTTTGGGGAATGGTGAAATGATCCAAGCTTACCGAATAAGCGTATTCATCAAAACTCAAAGAATGTTCCAGTGGAAAAGCTACTGCTGGTTCTGGGTCTACAAACCATTCCGGCTCTTCCAAATCCCTCAATCCAACAAACCATTTAAAGTCCTTACAGACACTTTTGAGGGAACTGCCTTTAAAATTCCACTGAGCATCTTTTCCATCACCC
Organism: Saprospiraceae bacterium; assembly: GCA_041941305.1. Taxonomy (GTDB): domain Bacteria; phylum Bacteroidota; class Bacteroidia; order Chitinophagales; family Saprospiraceae; genus JANSWP01. The sequence continues at coordinate 251,906 of JBGTQJ010000005.1, read as the reverse complement.
AGGCTCAGGAAAAGTCTGTAATTGCCCAGGTCGGAGACGCCACATAGAATATCAAAATGTCCAGGACTCTCCTCTATACGTTTAACAGGAGGACTATCTCCAGTCCCATAGTAAAATGTCAGGTTTTTATCGCCAGCGCGCCAGGCCAACAGACGTTCATTGTCTACATCGTAAACCGCCATTTTGCAATTTTTAGCCAATATTTCATCGCTGAAAGTAACGTTAAAACCATTATATCCTTCGTCAGCCCCCTCCAGATTTCCGAGACGGACAATTTCCTCTGTCAATTCCGATTCCAGTGAAGTCCCCGGTGTTGGAGGCATCATGAAAATTTGGTCGAAATCAAAAATGTTATAGTATTCAGAAAAATTCTCAATATGACCTCCATCCTCTTTAAAGGTCCTAATCCATACCTCATTGACCCCTTCCCCCAGATCGGTGGGAAAATCAGAACATGACAAACTCTTATTGGACTCTTTGTAAACACTGCCGTGGGTATACAATTCTATTTTGTTGTTTCTAACTACATATAACTCTCTTATCAAGTCACAATCTCCTTCTAAAATGGTGGAATCTTCATAAACTGAAACCGCATAAGGCCAGTCTGCGACATGGGTATAAGTCCCATCTCTGCCATTGTTGCTGTTGTCGGGAATCGTGATTCCAGTATGCCCTTCATTAAAATTGTAAAAGAGTTCCAGTCCTTCTTCATTGCCCGTCAATTCCCGCCCTTTATTGGCCAAAATATCTTCCAGGCTAAGTACTTTGTTCCAGAGTCGAACTTCTTCCATTTTTCCTTTTAACAACTTTTCTCCCTGAAGGGCTGCAATTTCGAGTTGTCCATCGCTTGAAGTCGCTATCGGCGGCTGGTTAGGTGTAAGCGTGGTTTCAGCTTTTTCACCATCAATATATATTTTTATATCCCCCAATTGATTGGATTCCATCACGACTGCCAGGTGGAACCAATCTCCCATTTTTATTGATTTCTTAGTAAATATTTTCCCTTGCCCAATATTCAATGCCACTTTTTTGTCTTCTATATTCAGCTGCCACATGGAACCGTTACCCTGCGTTCCCCAGGAAGCGATGGTTCCATTGTCGGAGACCGAGCTAATCCATGCCTCAAAGCTTCGGGGATTTTCCCCCGTTATCCCCTCATAGTCACTTATCAGATAAGAGCGCCCATTCCTCGTTTCAAAAGGCGCTTCAAAAAGGGCTGCCTGATTTACATAGATGCTGTACAAATCAAATTTGGACTCATCTACATCCGTATCTCCAAGATCCAATGCATGGGTGAAGCAATCTTTATTTTTATCCAGGTTTATTTGGTAAGTATCTCCATTATTTTGCTTGACATACAAGACTTTATCCTCATAATCGTTTAATGGAATGGTATAGGGGGCTTCCAATTGGGTAACCGGTACGTCCGGATAGTCATTGGTATAATTAATAGTTTTCATATCCTCGGAGCTTCCATAAGCCAAGAGCCGAGCTTCGCCTTGTTTTGGTTCTTCCCAGAGTGCAAAAGTTATGGAATTTTTAAAAAGAACTCCAAAAGCTGTCATTACCTGATAAGATATTAGGTAAGCCACCTCCTCGGCTGATTTATCTATCTGCAAATAGGGGGGCAAGGTTATTTCCGGCAATGCCGTCTCCGGTTGTGGAGGCAAATAGCGACCTGAAACATCCGCCAAGCCATAATAAAGCGGCTCCTCATCCGCTGTTTTCACCCAAACCTGGGTTATATTGGAACCCATGATTTCTGTAAAAGGCACGCAAGTGACGAGATCTTCTCCATCTTTTTCCTGATAAAGAATACCCCTCGTTCTGGAATAAAAAATATTGTTACCATTTTCTTTGATGGCAATAATTTCTTCTACATTATCCAGGTCCCCTTCTAGTGTAAAATCACCGCCATTGTTCACTACTTTATAAATATATGCTTCATCCGGGTCAATCTCACTTCTATCGCTTTCCAACCATCGCTCTACACCACTCATGTCTTGTAAAACACCTGTATTCTCGTTTCCAGTTTCATCATTCAAGAGCCATTGCCCCGGACCGCCATTAAAATTATAATAGGCGAGCAAACCTTCTCCATCTTCTTCCAGGTCAATGCCATAGACGTAATCTTCAAAAATTTGAGGCTCTATCCGGGTATTGTTCCAAATGCGCAATTCATCGAGGCTGAGAATGGGGGTCTTCCCGGCATCTGAACCAAGAATTAGTGGAAAATCAGAAGCCTCAATTGCATAGCTTTCTGAAATAGTTTGAACCAATACGCCATCTCTGTACAACTTTAATTCCGTACCTCCTTGTCCCGTCAGGCTGTAATGATGAAATACACCGTCCACCAAAAATTGATCTTCAAAATTATAGGTAGCATTGGCTGTATAAAACCCTACATCGCTTCCATTGCCTATATTGATTCCAAAGGCATTCTTTTTCCTAAAAACTGGCAAGTCCCCGCTACCAGAGTCATTGGATTTTGCCCAAAACTCAAAGCTGAAGTCTGAGCCCAGCTGTGCAAAAAAGCCATCCGGATCCGGTATTTTTACCAGCTCTGTTGATGCCTGAAAGTCTAGAACATAATCCATTGAAGAATAACCCAATGGCAGATCGGGATCTGTAAATAAATTGGCAATATCCCGATCCTGAAAACTCATCAACCATCGATATTCTGAACAATCGCTTTCCAAATCACTGGTGGTAAATGACCAGCTATCTTGAAGTCCTACACCTAAACTGACATTCAACGTATAAGTGATATCCTCCTCAAGCTGCTCTAAAACGTTTAAATAGATAAGCTTGTCCTCATTTTTTTCTTCAGTGGAAAAGCGAACAAAACCTGGACTATCCACACCATAATTGAATTTGTGGTTTTGGTTGTTTGTAGTCCAGAGTACCAATCGATCCTGGTTGTCATAAATAGTGACGACGGTTTCCTCCTGTGGTAGTTCCTGGTTATGCGTTAAGAGCATATGTCGCTCATCAGCGGTACTCAGCTTCATTCTTGGACGGCTGAACACCTCCGGTGCATTGGACATGGATTGAAAATTATTCTCAGGGGCAGAATGAGAAACCCGGTAATACACACCATCCTTGTCTTCCAAATAAGCAGTGAATGCATTTAGAGGTCCATCAAAAATCACCCCTTCCGTGGCAGGTATGGGTTCACAAGACAACCTGCCTTTACCCTGAGTGCCCTCGTATAACACCCCTTCTGAAGTCCACCACCTGAGCAGAAATTCAGATCCTTCTTCCCGTCGATAACGGAGAAATAACTGCTCTATATTTTCGTGATTAAAGGTGTAAAAAACGAGGCCTTCATTTTCCTCTTTCAAAATGTAATCACTGGCTAAAAAATTAAGATCGGCGGGTTTTGGTTTTAAAGCTTCTACCCAACAATTCTCTGCTTCCATATTGGTCAAAAAACCCGTATGAGATTGACCCGTTTTATCCTGAACCAGCCAGCGACCCGGTGCTTCATTAAAATCGTAATAGGCAATTAGATTTTCATCTTTTGCGTCAATCGTTTGAGTAAGGTAATCTGAATAGATTTCATTATCACTCCTTGCAGTTTTCCAAATGCTGATATCGTCGAGTGTAATCATGGCAGAAGTCTCATCACCTGAACCACCTATCGTAAAAAATTCCTCTGATGGATTAACGGTGTAGGTTTTTTGATTGCTCTCTATTAATATTCCATCTCGGTAAAACTGGCTTTCAGTTCCACCAATGCCGGCAAATGTATAATGATGCCATTCCCCATCCTCGAGAAAGCCTTCATTGATGAGAATTGCATTTTCGCCTCCTATTTCCAGGCTCAAGGTAGTGTTATCTACCATTACACCCCAGTCGGTGGATTTGTTAAAGATAGAGTGAACACCTGATCCCACATCCGCTGATTTTGCCCAAAACTCAAAAGTAAAATCCAGTCCTAATTCATTCAGTTTATCCGAATTGGAGATGTAGACATATTGATTTTCAGCAGTCAAATCCATTGCATAGTCGGTTCCATCAGCTAATGGCCAGTCGGGTGCTATATCATCAGCATTCCAGGCAGTGGCAGCATCCATATCCTGAAAGTTGCCATCAAAACCGTGATTGGAAATATCGTGGGCAATGGCATTGGAGCCCTGGTTGTAATTGAGGTAGGCGGAAAGATCTCCGTCTTTCATATCGACACCAAAGTCCAGCATATTTTGGATTTCTTCCTGCGACAATCCCGAAGACCAAATGGTGGTTTCATCCAACAATCCCGTGAAAAAATCTCCATCTGCCTGCCCACCAACAGTTAACAAATCCGAAGCTTGGACCTGACCACTTTGTGTCTGTGAAGCTATCAACTCCCCATTTAAATAAAGCGCCACTTCATAGCCGTCAAAAGTACCTGCCAGATGTAACCAGGTCTCGGTTTTAAGTTCAAAAGATCCATCCAAAACAACCACGGTACCACCGATATTCATTTCCAGTTTGGCTTTATCGTTTTCAAGACTTAAGGCTGCTTGCCCGGGAATACCCATCAAGAACTGCGTTCCTGATAGCACATCTGCCTTGAACCAGGTCGCCAAACTGCGTTCAAAACCACCGAGGTTTTTCGTACCCATACTTAGGTAGTCGTTCTGCCCGTCAAATGCAAGGGCAAATTCTCCTTTTGTATCTTCCACATTTTGAATGCTTTCCGGATCAATAAAGCGATCCTCTTCTATGTCTTTATCAAAACTCAAGGATTGGGCTAAACATTCACCGTTCAAAAAATCCTCACCCAATTCAAGGCTTGCAGTAGAGTTGTCACTTAACATTTTGGCATAAAGAGTCGCCAACCTATGAGTAGTAGAAACAAGGGTAGTAGAAGAGGTAGTAGCCGTGCTTGGAACAGGAGAAATAAATTTAAAACCTTCTTCACCTATCTCTAAACTAACCGGATCCAAATCGAGCAGGTTCACGGTTTCCATCATTGCATTTTCGCCAGTAGCTGAAACTTCGTCGTCCTGGTAAGTAAACTTCAATATTTTTGCTGGATTGGAAACCTTTGGGTTGCTCAAATTGGGCTGACTATACACCAACAAGCGATCGAGATTGTCGTAAATCGTAAAAATGCATTGTCTTTCCAGTTCAGGTAAATTGTACTCCAATTTTAGTGCGCCGGCATCTTTGACAGAAACCAAAACAACAGGGCTGGGATCTGCCCAGGGTTCTGGTATGCTTTCGCCATTGCTGGTACTCGTTTCATTGTCTTTAAATTCCAGTTTCGTCAAATGCAACCTGTCCACTCCCTCCGTCCTATCTATTGTGTAATAAGGATAGGTGGTTTCATTTTCTTCTTCTGTTTCCTGATTGTTGGATGGATTTTCGGGGTCAATGGTAGCAACCGCCCCGCTGATATCATAAATTGCTGCTGACTTGATAGCAATAGTCGTCCAGTCCTCCTCATCCAAAACCTCTCCCGATCCTGGAATATCCCGGCATTCGGCTATAATGTCTCCATCTACAGTTGTTGTAATCAAATAACCATCCTGATTCCAGTGTTTTGTTTTTCCACTGACTCCCACCCAATAGACTTCTTCAATGTCATTATACACATCGGAATTTAAATGTTGGAACGTCCAGTTATCTTCCTGATTTTTATAGATCGACACTTCTGCATCCGCTTCAAAATAAAGAGAAGGCAGCTCTTCTTCAAAATTATTCATTACCAGGGAGGGACAAGTTGCCCCCGTACCCGGATTCCAAAAATTTTCATCAGATGTCAGGCTGATACTACCGCCTTCCCCACTATCGGTACTACCTCGTTGAATATACACTTGATAAGTCTGGTAGGGATCCAAAAAGAAATCCAGCACATTGGGGTCCAGCGTCTGATAATTACTCGTATAGTTTGCCAATCCTTCTTCACTGGTATAGGTAGTTTGCTGCATTTCATCTGGTGTCCGATAGAGTACCCGACGATTCTCGGCATCGTAGATGCTGATCCAGGTATCCGAATACATCCCGGCAGTTGAAAACACGATACTCAACAATCGGTTGGTCTCTCCCTCAACACCTGGTGGAGCAGTGATGTACACCCGCTCTTCATTTTCGACAGGCTCTAAAACATATGCAGCTGGTTCCTCTTTCAGATTCACCACAGCAGCCGAGCTAACAATAAACAGCAAAAAGTAGTAGATACTATTCATTTTTTTGTTGTTTTTTCTTTTAGGTTTTAAGAGGTTTCAAATACGTTTACTAAACTTTTGGTATGTATTTAGCGCAAATCCCAGCCCAACCCCCTAGCCCCCTAAAGGGGGAATTGCCACCCTTTTGAGGTCTAAAGGGAGGATTTCCCCCTTTAGGGGGCTAGGGGGCTGCGAAGGCAAGGCATTTTCGGCGCTAAAGACATACAACTTTTGAAGTTTAGTAAACATGATTTTAATTTTCAACTAGCGCTTCGTGTTTTTCCTCCCCCTTAATCCCCCTCCAAAGGGGGAGATTCCACACACCGATCTCCCCCTTTGGAGGGGGATTAAGGGGGAGGACCATCTTCTGAACCTACTCCGACCCACTCCCCACAACCCCCTCCTTCATCTCATTCGGCACCCGCTCATCCTCCGGGTCGAGTTCCTCTAGAAGCTGGAAGCTGGAGGCATTGGTATCTTCGATATAGTAGTATTCACCATCTACGGTTTTCAAGAACAACTCATAGGAATCGCTGGAATCCAGAAGTGCCTCCTGGTAGGGAATATCGCCACAGGCAAAGTTGGTGCTCTCTGATTCCAGCTCAAACAGATAGCCATCAAACCAATGCAGCAAATGGCTGCCATCCGTATTGCGCAGGTAGAGCTGAGCAATATCGTACCAGTTGTCGTCGGTCAGGTATTTAAGTTCGGGATGATCTTTTTCATTTATTTGCAGGGTATAAGGACCTGGGTCATAATCTGTAGGTTGTTTATCTGAGGGTACCCAATCGGACATATTTTCCATATATTCACTTAGGGTTCCGTGATGTCCATTTACACTTATATCGGTAAGTCTTGAACTTCCTGGACCATCATTGAAATTATAAAATGCTATGAGTCCAGCTGTATTTGGGTCGATACCATACAAATAACTTTCCTGTACTTTTTCTTCGTTTCGAGCATAATTCCAAATTGCAAAATCATCATACCTGCAATTTTTATAAAGTGAAGAACCGGAAGGATAGCTAATAGTAGAATTAGTATTTGTAGCAGGAATTATAATTTCTTCTAATATCGTTCCTATTTTTTCTCCATTAAGAAAAGTTGAAAGGGTTTCATTTTCATATGTGACAGCTAAATGAATCCATTCGTTTTCTATACTTGAATAATTCCAATTTGATTCATTACCAAAATCTGTCTCAATTTCATTTTCTTCCTTATATATGCCATAATATGTGCCATCAAAGGACAATCTGAATAAACAGGAGTAAGCACTAGGAGTTTCCAAATGCATCCAGCCCTCTATAGTCCATTCATTTCCAAAAGGGATTGTTGGAAGGGATACAGATTCTATCGCTTCCATCTCTAAAGCATAATCTCCAATATCAAAATAAGCTGCCAGATTTGCTGCCGTTTCAAAATCGTCAGCATCAAACCAGAATACGGACAGCTCTTCCCAAAATTCATCATTGACATTGAGGACGAGGTATTGATCGGATTCATTTCTTAGGAAGATGGTATAATTGTCTCCTTCGGTCAGATTGAAATGATAGAGCCCATCCCAGTCTCTTAGATTGATGTTTTGTCCTCCGGAATTGGAAAAGGTGTATTCTCTGTATTTCTCTTCTCCACTGAAGTATATTGTTTGTCGTTCCAATTCCTCATTATAGATGGCGACATCCAGCTCAGTGACGGGGCGGCTATTGCGATAGGTCAGTTGAATTTTGCCCGTCAGTTGACCATTATTACTAATGCGGTCGAGCTTCATACTGCCCTCCTCTGCCGCATCTCCTGCTTCATAAGGCGTATTCTGCCAGTTGTTTTCATCCAGAGTAAAAGTTAGTAAATCACTCTCCAGATCCACTGTACTGTGATAGAGGTGACCACTTTTTGTGCGTAAATAGATGTCGCTATAATCATCCAATTCTGGAAGAAGAGTTTGAATCCAGTCGATTGGATTCAGATTTTCAGGGTTCTCGGTATCCAGACTGTTTAGCTTGTGCTCACTGCTATACCATTTTTGAAAGAGACTCCGGTCTGCGGAGTAAATGCTCAACTCCTCTACATCTGAAAAGACAGTGGCATCCTTAAAGACCGGTCGCCATCCTGCAGCTTCTTTTTCCAGGCTGTAAAGGGGTATGGAGATAGGAGGTGTTGTTGAGCCTCCGGAAGTCGCACCCGGAATCCATTCTTCCGAATCTATCGTTTTTTCCGGAATGAGATTGCCCTCCTCATCTTCGTATTCGGGGATGGTGTGGGTGCCGTAGCTAATTTCGCCATGTAAATGATTTCCACTTTGATCACTTAAAAAGGTACTTCCAGGACCATCATTAAAAGCATAATATGCCAACAGATCCTTGTTTTCCAGAGAAATGCTTCCCGTATTGTAATAATCCTCAATCTCTTGTGCCGTTCGGGCTGTTGTCCAAATGATCAATTCATCGAGGCTTGCACTACTTTCGTTAATATATACCAATCCAATTTTTAAATCCTCATCATTGGCTACAAATTCAAATTCTTCTGTTATTTCCTCAAATAATTGGCCGTCTTGGTAAAGTTCCCATTCATTTTCATTTTTTGCTATTATTGCATAGTGGTGCCAGTTGCCATCATTGATAAAGGATCCTTCACTAAAAGCTGAAGTTTTGCCATCATGGTTATAATAAGTAAGCCTATTAGATTTTTTTATCCAAATAGAAAAAAAAGATTCTTTATAAGCGAAACGTGTACTCCAATCATCGAAATCGTCTGAAGATTTTGCCCAAAACTGAATGGTCAATTCTTCTTGAATCTCATCGAATTTTTCGTGATCATTAACTGTTATACTGGAAATGCCATCATCATATAAAAAGCTCATGGCATAATTGCTGGATGGGTTTTGTGGAATAATATAGTTATTTGGGCTGGGCTCTGCTCCTTCTATCCATTCTATTTCCCATTCTGCTGGAGTACCGGAGCCCTCACTATTGTAAAAAGAAGCATGATGTTCATTACCGCTTCGATCACTTACCAACTCTTGTCCAGACCCATCATTAAAATCGTAATAAGCCACTAAGTGATCTAGGTTATTGTTTAGCAAAAGATTTTCGGATAAAAAATCTTCATAGATTTGTTCTCCCGTTCTCGCAATAGACCAAAAGCTCAATTCATCAAGACTGAGATTATTAGCATTTACCAGATACCCAATAAATAAGTCAGTATCATTATTTTCGATTTCAAAATCAGAATTTAATGTTAATAATTGGATACCATCTCGGTAGAGTGTGATTATATTACCGCCCTCACCGCTAAGTGCATAATGATGCCAGCTGCCATCGTTAATAAATTGTTCACCAAATTCAATTTTTTCATCCCCATGATCGAACAAGAATCTTCCATTGTCATAAGTATATATAGAAAAAAGTCCATATTGTCTGATTATTTCAAATCGCTCACCATCCCCACTATCCCCAGATTTGGCCCAAAATTCAACAGTAAAATCATTTGTAATTTCATCCATCATATTTGTAGGGAGTTGCACTCTATGGTTTTTAATTTTATACTCCAAAGCAAAATTCCCAGGTGCTACATCATTTGCTATTTCTTCAGTATCTATTCCCATATCCCTAGGGACTTCAGAAGCTACCCAGTTGTTACCAGTGACGTGGTCAAATTCTTTTTCCAGGATGCCATTTTGTCCGGTACCGCTTAGGTTCGGAAATTCAGTATCCCCCAGGTTTTCGTCAAATTTGTAATACAGCAATAGCCCAGATTGCTCCTGTGAATAATCGGGATCTAGACCATAAGGCCCTTCCGCAGCATCCACCAGAATTTCGGCTTGGCTTCTGACCGTTGTCCACAAACTGACTTCATCGATAGCCCCTTCAAAATTGTAGCCTCCCAATTTTAAATAGCCCTCCATATCGTAATCAATCAATCCTGTTTGTTCTATAGAAGCCTCCTCCAGACCATTGACATAGAGTCGCATTGTCTTTCCATCATAGGTAGCTGCCAGGTGTGTCCAATCACCAGTATTTATCAAGTTAGAGGCTATGGCAATATTTTTCTCATTATTAGGCAGGGTCCTTAGTTCAAATTCGATATCTGATCCATTTTGCCTCAGGCTCCAGGGATTATTTCCTGTATCGAAAGATAAAATAGGGGCATCGGTCACACTGCCTGAGCCAAATTTCACCCAGGCTTCTATGGTCATATTCAAAATGGGTAGTCCCAACTCCAGTCCATTTGCCTCGTCCCCATTATTGCCTGTCAAATCCACCCATTGTTCAGCTTCGAAGTTCAGCGCATTATTGCCATCGACCGGTAAAAAGACAGCATCGGGATAGCTGTCATCAAAACGATAGACAGAAGCGCCGCCCCGATTTATCCAATAGTCATTATCGGTAACAAAGGATTCCATGCCTTCATCACTTTTCACGTAAACCGTGTATTCGATGTCGGGATCCATTTCAAAGAGTATGTGGTTTTCAGAGCTGCCTTCCTCGGTCTGAAGCACAAAATCTTCTTCCACGGCTGTATAACTGTCTCCAATATAACTGTACATTGTTTTAACATCACCTCTCCAAAGCAATAACCTTTTGTCCTGGTCGTCGTATATGCTGACCGCTTCTACTTCAAAGTCATTCCTTGTCCCCATGGAATACATCAGCATTTGCAGAGGATTGTTTTCCAAATTTCTGGGAAATCGAAGAAGTTTTTCGCGTCGGAAAAATGAGTATGCTGAGGGGTCTGTAGGGAAGTCAACAACATCGACAATTTCAGGAGATTCCTCCAAATCCTCTAATAGATCCATAGAGGCATTAACAACTTCACCATCTTTATCAACAATACAAACATATATATTCTCAGCATTTTTATGATCATCAAAAACATAATGAAACAAGGGGGCATTTAATTCTGCATCGTAAAAGACTTTGTATCTATTCCCATCACTATCATAAATATCTTCCTCCTCATTCAACACATCTACATAAGAAATTAACTTAAAATCACCATTACCCGGATCATGATCAAATACTTCAAAGTATGCCAACGAAATAGATTCTATTCCGTATTCCTCTGCCAGGTGCTCATCCCATTCCAATTCTATGGCTTCGGTGAAGCCGTTTTTATCCTCCCCTGTTTTTATGAGATTAAAGGTTTTTTTGAGCTTGATCGGATTAAGGTCATTTGACTCTGAACCTGCTGTTCCATTTGAGGTACCTGTAGGAGAATTTTCTGGCGTTTTCTCAACACCACTGGTATTGGTAAAGGACCTATGAAAGATTTTTTCATAGGTAAAGGTGTGCCAATCATATGCATTAGGGTCAATAGCCTCATGGGTATAATTCCAACGGTCAATATTTGGGAATTTTAGAATCAATTTATGATTATGAGACACTATATCGTTAACATCATAAAGCTCCCCAGCATTATCATACCAATCATAAAAGTCATCAAAATTTTCTGACAGGACATTTGAAAAAGAATTGTAAAAACCAATAGATTTAGTCCAGGAGATCTCTTCTAAATATAAATCTAAAATCGAGAGGAAAATATTCCCGAAATCATACCACAATTCCCCATAAGCAAGGAACTGTTTGGCTATTATTGATGGACGATATAAATCAATTTGTACAGTTTCAGAACCTTCCTCTATTATCGAAGGCGTGATTGGATCAGTTATACTAAATCTTGCTAAGCCACCATCAATTACTATTGTACTCCAGCCTTCCAAATCTTCTGGTTTTCCCATAAATAAGCTGAAAAGATTTACTGCTTCTTCTAATGCATCTAATTCAACTCCAAGAGTCAAGTCTACATAGTCAATAAAATCATCTTTTGCAGCTTCAAACATCTTGTCTTTCCAATACTCACTATCATAATTATGGCAAGTTAACCAAAGCATGGTCTTTTTGCTTGATGTATAGTGATTTTTAAACTCCTCATAAGAATTAAAATTATGATTCCAAGATATATTGTCAAAGTTATCATCAATAAGTAACCACTCTGCCATATATTGTGCCCATGTAGGAATATTGGAACTTTCTAAATCATCAGCATTAAGTGCTGCCATAAATTCATCCTTGGTTCCACCATCATTGGCATGAGTATCAATGTAATCTAAGATTAGGTTGTCTCTAGCTTTTTCAACACTCTCATAGAGATCTTCTATTTTGCTAAAATTATCACTGAAAAATTTGTCTTCGATTTCTTCAGTGTCCTCAAAAGCACCTGTTCCATGTTGTTGATACGCCTTAAATTGGCTTGCTTGATTAAAGTTGGTGTTTAACCTGATTAAATCAAATTCATCAAAGCCTTCTATTCCGGTTAAAACTACTGGCTTAAGTACAATAGGGTTTAGTTCGTACCTGCTTACCCTACCAAGATCATCTCCTGTCTCAGCAGATTCCAAATACCTGGAATCTATGCCTAAGGGATTTTCCGAATCAATGTTTATTTCGACTCCAAGATCCTTGCTTAGTCCTGGCTCTTGCAAAGGATGGTTTAAGGTTTTAACCCAACCATCATTTGAAACCTCAACATTTACATTATCTGTCTTAAAATATTCTTCTACTTTTTCAGAAAACTTTTCTTCCTTACTGGTACAAAACCACATTTCATATAAAATACCGATTTCACCATAAAGATCGGATGAGGGTGCCAAGCTGGTGGTATTGATACCTAAAATGGTAAAATCTCCACTTTCCTCAATTGGATTACCATCTTCATCAAACAATTGTGCTGCTGCTGCATTGTCTTCCTGCATGACTTCAGCGGTCTTTTGTACAGGTACGCGCATTATTTCCAGCTTGTATATTTTATTCCCGTCATAGGTCAACAACTCGTTGAGTCCCTCAAACTCAACAATCTCACCAGTGGAACTTACTATTTCTACTATGGGTATATATACATTAACCCCGGCTTCATCCAGATAAATTTTTTCACTTTTAATTTTCTCGGTTTCATAAGCGACCATACCCGGATATTCTGTTAGAGGCAGACTATAAACATTTCCCGTCTCCTTTCCAGTAGTTTTATTGTATTCGGTCACTTGTACCATATAATCATAAACTATAGTTTCTCCATTCACTTTTTTTTCAGATTTAGCCGGGAACAATTGCTCCCAGCCCCCCTGTTCAAATTCTATCATTGGTATGGCGTAATCTTTTGTCCAGAAGTGTTGGCCATCGGCGGGCTGGGAAAGTTTAAATTCAGAATCTACCATTTCAGTAGGGAAATTGTCTGTTGTAAATTCAATCTCTTCATGTTCTTCGGTCGACACTCCTTCAACCTCTACTGTTTCCCAGTTTTCATCTGCACCTTCTCTTTTTTGCCATTCATATTTTATGTGTAAAATATATACTGATTCTGCCTCTAAGAGGTCATCTATATCCAGAGAAACCTGATAGGCACTTTGGTTGAGCTTTCCATCAATTCTCTCGCTTGATCCTTTTTTGGTAAGGTAAAAATCGTTCAAGACTGGTTTGTAACGATCGATTCTTTCTTGTACAAAGTCTTCGTTATAGACTGGAAATTGAATCTCTTCATTGATCGCCAGATTAAAGCTGGCCTGTGGAGTGACAAAGACTGGTGGTGCTTCACCATTGTCACCCTCTTCCGGATAGGTGGAACCAATGATCGGGATTCCCAATTCGGCGGGTCCGGAAGGCATACCTCCAGATAAACAATCCAGGGCGATTTGTTCTCCTTCTTCAAATTCAAAATTGCAACTGCCTTTGATCAAACCACCCAGCACCTCATAGGAGACGTAGACCTGAGCATTGAAATAGGTGGGATTGGGCAATTCTGTCTTAATGGCAACGGCGGCAAAGCCTTTAAAAATTTCTGCTTGCCCGGATGTAAAACCAAGATCATATTTTATGCCCATGGAGCCTTCGATATAGGCATAGCCATTGCCCCTTATATACCAGTTATTTATGCCAAAACTTTCAAGTCCACATTCCGGTGGTGCATCATCGTAACGCATCATAGATAAATCAAATCCGATGGCAGCATCTACATTGGCGTAAAAAGGTCCAAAGGAAGGGTTGGAGCTAAAGCCCAACTTTAAGCCGAATACAATGCCATCCCCCGTAGAGAAAAAAGTGTCACTCAGTCGGCCTTCTGCCGTTCCATTGTCCGGCCAGTGCGGAATGATGTCTTTGATAGTAGGAATGGGATCCAGGTCATGCCCCAATTGTAAATAAAAGGAAATCGGAGCTTCAAAGACATCCACCAGTGCCATGGTGATCTCTCCTGGTTCGAGTGGTGCGCCCAATTTGAAATACCATTTTCCGGCATCCGGGTGGTCGGACATTGTAAAATGTAGCGCCCCGTTAACTCCCCCTTCTGCAGTTGCCAATGTTACAGTTGGCTCATCATCAGGTGCGCCATAATCAATGGTCATATTAAAGGCGCCTCTGATTTCCTTATTTTCAAAATCTACCTTCAAATCTACTGTTGCGACAACAGGTGCTTCAGCTCTTTTAAAGATGTCTTCCGAAGAAAAGTATAAGGCACCGTTGATGTCTATAGCGTTGATTTTGTAGGTACTTGTCAGGGGATTGATGTAAAATTCAGCCCCTACCTTCAACTCCCCGACCATCGTTTCGGGTTTATTACTAAGGCTCAAAATGACGCCCAGGTGCAATCCCATGCTTCCCAAAGAGGGTTCATAATTGTAGAGAGATAAGCCGACCCCCGGATCACATAATTCTCCAAAGGGGCATTCTACCGCGAGATTGGTATTGGTCGTTACAGTGGGAGTCATAATCGTTCCAGCGTTTATTTTATCCTGGTCCGCAAAGGGGTCGATGTCATCTACCGGAGTTTGTGCGTCACAATTAAAGAAGATACCCCCACTTAATCCATGCCAGGCAATTGGTAAAGGCCCTACTAATACGCCGGGGTTTTGAACAAACTCAATATCAAAGAAAAAATAGCGGTAGGCTGATTTTTGTTCTCCATTTTTATTATCGGCTTTGGTAGTGCCAAATTGAGCCAATACCTGAAGCTGTAGACCCATGCTGGACAATTCTACATCCAAATAGCCTTTCACGCCATTTCCATACAAATCATCCTCTTTTATAAATACCAATGCCCCATTGACAGACATACTGGCAAATTCGCCTTCCACATATATCGCATCCAACCAAAAATCAGAATATACCAATTCGCCTTTATCATTTTTGTTGAAGATATAATTCAGTTGAGCAGTTGCACTTAAGCCGGCTGTTTCCGTATCTTCTTCATCCCCCTCTCCCTGCACTGTTTCTCCAGGCACCAGGTTGAGTTTCAAACCAATAATCAAGCTCCAGCTTCCAGGCTTTGTACAATTGAATTGCAAGGCTTCCAGGCTGACAGGAAAACCCTGCATGCCGTCCTCCGCTTCTTCCTCTTCATCATCTTCATCATCGTCTCCTCCCAAATCATAGCTGGCTAATCCCCAAACACCAAAATCAATATCCCTGATACCTCCAAGGGCATCATCTGAACCACAGTTGGATTCAGAGACATTGATGGAAAGCCCTTCAAAAGCTAAAAAGCTCAAGCCGAAATTAAAGGTGGTAGAATTACCCTGATCCACTTCGTCCGTGGAATTGTATATCCCTGCTGTTCCATTCAAAACAGCTGCAGCTTCAAATTCTCCAATATTTCGATTGTAGATGATATCGATGGTACTGTCTTCCAACTTAAGACTTAAACCATCTACCCAGTCCACTGCAAATGTCTGATTGTCCAGTGCATTATTATTGGCGTCGTCTCCCAGGTCAAAAACGCCTGTAGGATAGTATTGGGTATTCTCAGAATCCCAAAATAAACCATTCAACTCCCCGTTAAATGCGACCCAATTATAGTCCAGGTCTTTAAATATGGGGATCAGCATGGTACCCTTCATGGAGCACCATTCTATCAATCCATCACTATCTTCATTAGAAAATTCGACATCCGCTGCATTTAATTCATTATCTGTAAACATGCCATACATCAAGGATGTTATGGTATAGGGCCAGCCACCCAGGTCGGCATTTGCCTCTTTGGTGATGACATTTGCTGACATATTGATGTTGCCCGATATGCCATTTGAAAAGCTAAAAGCAAAGTTATTTCCAGGCAGTTTTAGTTTTTTTCTTTGGTCACCTTCTTTGGTCATCAAGCCATCAAATTCGACCTGTATTTTGTTGAGGGCCAGCCCCTTAAAACTATCTCCTTCATCTCCCGTAAATCCTTCAGCTGATTCATCTGGGTTGAAGTCAAAATAGCCTTCATCAATGGTGACCGTTTTGAATTCAAGTCCATTTATCTCAAAATTGACGGGAGTTCCATCTTCGTAGTTGGTGTTTAGGGGAGCAATGAATTTGCTCAGATCGGGTCCATTTATGGTGAAGGGGAATGTCGCATCCAAATAAAGGGATTCCCCAACTACACCACTTTTATTTAACTTCTTGAGGGTGTTAAGGCTTAAACTTTCATCTTCTCCATAATAGGGGAGCGTGACCATGCCCTGCACATTGTAATATTGAAATCCCTCACATTTCAAAAAAGCATAGGAGCCCGTTGAAAGGTCTTCATTATAGGTGTTTCCAGTTTTTTTACTGAGATAAGTAATGCCATAATTTCTTACATCTCCTTCTTCTGCTTCAGGGTCTGGCTCTGAGTTATAAAAAGGATGGGACTTGTCCTCTAACAAAAAGAGCTTTAAATCCTCAAAGCCCACTTCATAGGCGCCAATTTTCACATCATCATTCGTAAATATGAGATAGGAATTTTCCGAAGACCCTGGAATTTTGACCACTAGGGTAATTTCAACAGTTATCTCATCTTCCGCCCCAATTTCTGTAGAATTGTAACCCGGAGGTAACTTTAAATCAGTTAATAACAATCGGGTCGTCGCCAATGGAAAGGAGGTTTCATTTTTATTGAGAAATTCGTCGATCTGACCAGTTAAATCGTATGGCAATTCCCAGGCGCCACTTGAGCCAAGTTCGTGATCATCAACCTTTGTTAATGTTAAATCCGTCAAGCCTGTCTTTATCAGGTCAGATTTTACAGCCTTGTCCTGTTTTATCGCAATCGTAGCCCCAAGAAAAGGGATATAGATTTCACTTACATTGTTGATATCATCTACCACAAAACCATTGATGCTGTTTTGTTGAAGATGTGCCATAACAGCTGTTTTATGCAATTCATCCAATTCTTCCTGACTGAAACCAGAAGGCAAATAACTGCCACCTACCGAATAATCTGAAAATTTGGGCTTGCCAGGAGCGTAAAATTTTTCGTAATGCTTTTCGAGGTATTTGTTTAGTTTGGTAGGATCGAAAAAGATATCCTCATTGTTAACACAATCACATTCGACTTTTTTGGTACTGGTTTCTATTCGGTTAAAAATAAAACCTCCTTGCCCATCTTCTTGTGCCCAGATAATCAGATTCAATTCATTGTAGCGTTCCGTGATTTTTAGTTCCAGACCCAGCTCCTGTTTGGGATCATTCTTGTAAAGGATATTCAGGTCTGTAATGGAAATGGCTTTTCCCGCTATTTGTATAGAATCAGCCCCTGTGCCAAAATCAAACAGGGCGTATTTATCCTGGGTGCCAGCAAAAGGATCGATCACCAATCCATCAAGGGCGAGGTCTTTAAGTTCAATATCCAGGTCTCCTTTCAGCGAAAATGCCTGCCGGATGCGAAGCATTTTTTCTGCCTGATCGCCGGTCAGTTTATCGGCAAAAGTCTTTTCGTCAAAGCTGAAGGACAGATTACCCTTCAAGCTGGCGCTTGGGAAAAAAGACTTGCCTTCATCACCCAAATCTTCCAGTCGGGCAATCACTTCGGTACCTTCTTCCACTTCGAAGGTGGCATTCCACATACTCATATTGTAAGCGCCCGGGCTGGGGTTGGCTTCTATTTTGACGTCGGAATCTGAAATATCCAAATTGGCAGTATAATCAAAAGGTTCATCCAGTAAGGGCACTTGAATCTTTCCGGAAATGCTGCTGGATTCGGGAGATCCTTTTTTGATCTCCAAATCAAATAGATCCACACTGTAAGGCCAGTCTGCCATTCGACCGTCAGCTATACTTACTAAACCCGTACCCGAAAATTTGCCAAAAGCCCCCTCTTCAGAAAGGAATAATTCCCCCTGCTCCAATTGAAAGTTTTGGTCATTGCCTGTGAAATCAAATTCAGTTGGCAAAGTGACCTGTACTTCATTGAGGAGCAAACCCTGCCAGTTGTTTTCGTTGGCTTCTGCGTGAAAAGGATTGGGGTTGGTGATTTCCAGTTTTTGTTCCGTATTGAGGTCCAGTTGTCCTTTTTCCATGCTAAATTCAAATCCGGGCAAACTGGGAATCGTGAAATCTTCAAAGGTTTCGATATCTCCAAGGTATTGAGCGGGGTCGTTGGATTGGTCGCTCAACTGGAAACGGATGGCTTGCTGATCACTGGCCCGCACCATGACTTCTTCGCTGATCAAGATTTCTGTTTCGAGGTTGAAGGCATTGGTCCCCTGGCAATCCATTCCAATATTGGAGGCATTGTTGCCCGCTTTGATACTCAATTGAAAAATGCCGGAAAGCGGAGATTGCGCGCTTTCCAGCAGATCGAGTTTGCTATTAGACTTTATACCAAGCGGGGTAATAGAAATATCCGTTCCGGCAAAACGCATCAGGTCTCCGTTTTCCAAACGGTGGAAACCCACACAATTCATAAAAGCGTTTCGCTCTGTAAAGCGCAAACCGAGGATGGCAATCATCGGTAAGGCTTCCTCATTGTTTTCTTTGTCGACACCGATGGGTAGATTGACCACAGCCAGGTCGGAGGGGTTAAACTGGAAAGTCAGCCTGTTTTGTCCCATGCCATTCAGGAAAAAAGATTCCAGGTTGTCTACATAGTCTTCAGATATAATGGAACCAAGTAAGCCGGGAGTCAGCATGGTAGGGTCGAGCTGAAAATCGCTTTCTACATTTACTTCAATGTTTCCTGCTCCATATGCCCGCATATTTTCCTTGACTTTGAGGTCTGTAAAATTGACAGGAAACTTGGCTTTCAAAAAAGGCACGGTCACAAAGGCGGTTCCACTTACTCCGTCACCAGATGGAGAAGCATCCAGGATTTCCATATCAAAATAACCCAGTTTGACATTATCTCCCTCCACTAATGCCATGGGATCTTCACCAGCAGCGCTGATGGGACCAAAATCGGTACTAAACACCTCACATCCTTGAGGAATGGGTCGGGAGTCTTCTTCCTGGTCAGCAGCAGCGCCACTTCCAGTTCCCCCACCATTTTCATCAAAGAAGGAAAACGTACAGACCGGACTATAGCCATCATTTTCAAACAATAAACTGCTTTGGTTGAGTAAAGAGTAGGCTTTTACCCGCCATGCATACACCTTATTTGGTTCCAACATGGGTTCACTTATCGAGTACAAAAGCGAAGCAGAAATGGTAGTGGTTTGATATATCTGAAGAGCAGCCTCAAAACCATCATTTGGGTCCTGAATGCCCGGGCTCAATTCAACCAACTGGAATTCGTATTCCACTGGATTTGGTGAATTTTGAGAGCCAATGTGCATGGGCGTCCAGGTAAATAGCAGGTTTTGAGTTTCCGGGAATTCTTTTTGGTCACCACAGGCAGGTAATAATAATTGTGGCGGCTGATTGAGTACATAACTTCCGGATAAACATACTTTTCGCGAAATAGGAACATTTCGCTGAATATCAATCACTTCCAGACAAATGGAATTGTACCCTTCGGGGACGATGGTACTTCCTTGTCCCAATCCGGAAGGTCCAACCAAACTCATTGGATTTAGATAGGATCCCAATGCCACGCCATCAAAGGTTTCGGGCTGAAACTGGTTGAGTCGGATAGGAGGCGCAGAAAAATTTGGGTCCGTTTGGTAAATGATGCTGTTTCCATTTTCGATGGTCAGGTTTAACCTTACATCTCTGAAGGGCTCTACCGGATCATTCAATTGGGCTGTAAAAGACAAATCCTGTGATCGCTCAAAACTATACACCGAAAGATCAAGCGAGCGAGGCGGAATCGTAAATCCGGTCAACTGCACTGGATAGACTTGTTGAGCCTCCAACGTCCATCCAAAAGACATCATTGCGATCAATAAGAGTAGTAGGTTATTTCTGAGCCTCATTTGAACAGGATTTTGTTGTATATGTCAGTGTCTTTTTCGGGAGACACTGCTTGTTACTTTGGATTATTTGGTCACTGTGGAAGAGTGGAGGGGTTCTGAACCCCGGTTTAAAGGGTTCAATGCCCATTTGCTTCTTTTGCCAGCGCAACCCCCTGACCCCCTAAAGGGGGAAAATCCACCCGCTTTTATCCTAAGGCGTGGCAGTTTCCCCTTTAGGGGGTCAGGGGGTTGCGAAAGGAATTGCAACCTCTCATCCCAGTATTTCAAGAATTACTTTTTGTTAAATCCTTCTCCACTGCTTTCAGCGAAGCAATCCGTATTTGTCAGTGTCTCTCGAAGAGGACACTGACAATAAATCATCATTCGTTCCCTGTTTTTTCGGGTTGTTCTTGCCCTTTCTCCTCCTTCTCCTTTAGCTTTTCCTCCTTCTTCGCCGCCCTTTCTTCTTTGGTTTTGTATTTGGCGGAGAAACTCAACTGGTAGCCCATGGTGCCGGTCAATTCGTGGAAGGTAAGGGCATTGACGCCGCTTCCTTTATTGGTTCGTAACAGGTTCCAGTTCATATTCAAAGTCTGGTTGTCGGAGATTTTCCAGTTGAAGCGCATTTGTCCGGTCAAATTGTCTGCATTTTCAGTGAGTTCGTTGGTCGTCAGGAAATAGTTGAAATCCAATCCTGTGTTTATTTTGCCTTCCCAAAAAGGTTTGGAAATACCAAAACCCAGCCCATAACGCCGCATGACCATCATGGCCAGTTCATTTTGATTGAAATTGCCTTTTAAGGAAAATTTCCATTTGCTTTCGGCGAGCGCATAATTGTAAACCAGGTTGGCAGTCAACATTTGGGAGGCGGAACTCTCCATGGGATTTTCAATTTCGTCCGTGACGACCTGTGCATTAAAAGTGCCGTTGAGGACATGCTGATTGTTGGCACCATCCTGAAAACTGTAACCTGCATTTATTCCGGCATCCTGGGTGACGATGATGACATTCAGGGAATCCAGTTCCGTATCGAGGAGGTAAGCAATTGCTGAACTATTATTGGTATAGTTTAGCCCCAAATTGAAGCTGTTTTTGGTGAAACTAATCGTTCCATTGCCAATTAGTCTGGTCAATCTCGAAGCTTGTGATTTGTCCAGGTTATTTCTCTGAATACCTCCACTTAGATTGACTGAAATGGCATTCTCAAAAAGTCCAAAGCTCAAATTGGTCGTATAATCTTCGATATCGCTATTGAAGTAATAAGCTCCCAGCGATCGGAAATTGGGGTCTATCCTTTTATAAGTCAATCCTACCGTAAATATTTTGGCGTTGAAATTAAGGGAGGACTCCAGGGCGTTTTTATATTCTGTAGTTTGTCTCGCCTGGAAAAGAAACCCGGGATAAGGAAACCTGCCATTGGTCTGCTCATCTATTGAGTTGGGTGAGAGGGCACTGCCAGCCCATTCCAGTTTGATGTCAAAATTGCTAAACAATTTCTTCTGGGCGTTCAGTCCGATGACCATGTTTTCTTCGGGTGCTACCTGATTGGGGCTTTCTTCTGGGATGTCAATGGAATTGAAGTCATCTTGCACCTTCAAAACGGTTAGGTCGATATATTCTTCATTGGTACCATAGCCTATTTTCGTCCCCCACCCTTTTCGTTCAAATACTGGGATATTTGGAGTAACGAGTGATAAATCAAGCGGTTCTGCTTTGGCGAGGCGACCATACATAGCGGCTACTCGCCAATTCCCGGGATTGAGTTCCATACCAGCACCAAAAAAATTGAGGTTGGCTAAAGTGAATTGGGAGAAATTCATACTTCGGTGACCAAAATGGAGTTTGATCCATTTAAACCTCGGAGAGACGCCAAAACGCACAAAGCGGTTTTTCTGGTTTTCAATTTTGTTTTTGACATTATTCTTAAAAGCCCGAAATAATTCAACTGGATTTGGGTAGGAGGAGTTCTGATTTTTGGCAGTGACCATCAAGGAAAAAGGTAGGCTCAATTTATATATGCGGATATTGGCATTGGCATTCAATGAGTAAAAGAAAGGGTCTTGTCGTGCATCCGCTCCAAACGCGCTGTAGGAGCGCATATTTAAACCAATACCGCCATTCATGGTGAAAGGTTCTCCTATATCGGTAAATCCCTTAAACATGCCCGATACATAGTTTTTGAAAAAACCTTCTTTGCCGATCGATTCAATGTCTTCAAAATCTTCCAACTGAGTATAACAGGGCAGTTGCATTATCCAACACAAGAACATAACCATGTATAGTCTTTTCATGTTATTGAAGATTTTTGTTTACCTTCTGAATCGGTCTTTAAACTTGGATTAAAATAGTTTTCAGCTGAGCGGTAGTCTGTTTACAAGCGAGATCAGATTTTCTCAAATTTGTTTTAGCACTCAATCTTTTTTTCCAATGAAGGAACTTTAATTTCTCAAGGTTAGCGGTTTAATTGACCGGTTTCAGCAATCTGGATACCACGGATAATTGACAGTTGTTTCATTGAAGGCTAAGCACCTTACAAACATAGGTGAAGTCATTAGTTATAGATGTTGCAACTATGCGATAGAAATGTTGCAGATGTGCTACTAATGTTGCAATCGTATGAGAGAAATGTTGCAGGCAGGAATTGAGGGTTTAATATCCAGGTTTAGGGTTCCACATTAAATCCAACTGATAATCAGGAAGTTATAATTTAAGATTAGGCTAATCATGAATGGATTGCTTGCTGCACATTTAGGTGCGGCTTAAGAAGGTTTTTAAAGAGACTGTTTACAAGCTTAAAATGAATTATGAATAACCGATTATTGTTTTTTAAAACACGTAACAAACCATGTCTCCGATAGGGACATGGTGGTTTTAAATTCGACCGCTGTGTCCTCACACATATCTACTCACAGTCGAGAGACATGGCTTATTACGTGGAGGAATTTAGCATTCGCTCCAAATCCTCCACGCAAAAAACAGTGTCTCCTGCCAGAGCGAAGGATAGAGTGAGGACGCTGTGGCTTTATTCAAATGGAATAAATTAACTCCTTTTTGACCCCCTCCAAATCTTCCTTCGTACAAGGGAAAATATCCAAAATAGATTCACTTTCATAAAGCTCGACCGGAGCCACAAGGCTGATCAAAAGACCTTCGTTCTCCTTGCTTTCGACAAAGTATAATTCAATATTGTCTTCTTTTACATTATAAGAAAGCGCTTCAAAGCTTTTTTGGAAGGAATTTAACTGAATAGCATCCTTTAATTCTCGGTAACGATCCAAGTCATAAACAAATCCTCCCAGGAAGTAAGCTTTGATTATGTTCATATGATTCTTCTCCCTTGAAAGGGTCTTTTTCAGTTTTGTGAAAAATAGAGATACGTCTTTCTTTTCTAAAAAATGATTTATCCACTTCATGATTAATAAGTTGAATATCAAGCTATATAGTTCATACTCTAAAGTTGAGGACGAAGTGAGTCTTCTACAAAGATGTAGATGGGAATATTGTTAGGTTAAAAAAATTGTAGGATTGTAAACCCCAAAGGTATTTTGAGCTAAAAAAACAAAGATTCTTAACTTATAACTTTTTTAAAAACTCTTCTTTCTCTTTGGCAGTATTCAGCCCCTTAAATGTTTTAATTAAATCGAAGAGATAATAAAGATGATTATCCTCTACCTTTTCAAGGTAATCATAGGTAGATAAATTAAACAACTCCCAAATGCTTTTCAATTTTTTGATTTCATATTCATTCTTATTATTACTTATATGCAGATACCCATATATTTTAGATTCCTTATAATTGAAATCGTAATCGTTAACATCTAAAGCAAAAGATTTTGATTTTAAAATCAAGTACTCTTTTTCTTTAGGAAATAATAGGTACTTTGAGCCATTTAATACAAATAACTTCCCATGATAATCTGAAGTACCATGTAATTTTTTAAATAAAAAACCTTCAGGATTAAAATAATAATAAGCATCTGAAAAACATCTCTTAACAATCATATTGGAATTATTTTAATTTGTCAAATGTTTCATTGGTTCGCCATATTTTGTCATAAATTCCCTTCCAATCTGTTTTACCATTTTTAGTGTACTCTTTTACAATATCATCTAGTGAAGGGCCAAGTTTGTTACCATATTTCCATATATTCCTAATTTCTGCGATTCCCTTATTAAGCCAATCATCAGATGCTCTAACTAATTCTTTCAAATTATTCCGTGCAGGTGACATTTGTTTAACTACTTCTTCATATGAATAGCCATTGCTTATCATTTCATCAGCAGTATTTTTTAATGCTGTTAGCCCTTCATGATAAGAACCTCTAGTAATTTTTCCTAACTTAATCATTTTTTCCGCTTTCGCAATTGCTCCAGCTCCTCCTAAACCTAAACCTATTACCATATCAGTGATTTCTGCTTGTTGTGGCGTTAAACCAATAGCTTCCAGCCCGGCTTGTGTGAAAGAAATTTCTTCTTTTCCAGTCCAGGCTTGTTTTAGTCCTGTATAAACATTATCGGCACCATGCATGAGAGCAGCATATCCACCAACTTTTGTCACCATTGTAGGCTCTGGGGTAGCAAGCAATAAACTTCCTCCCGCCATTTCCAATCCTCCTCCAATTGCACGCACAACCCCCCATAATCTTTTTATCGGGTCACCCTTAGAATTTACTGCTGCCCTGCCATCAGGATCTATAAAAATTACTGGGCTGTTCATTGCATAAACGAAGGGCGATATTCCAGGGAACTTACTTGCTAGAGGATCAACCCCATTCCACCTTCCAATCCCTGTATCATACCACCTAGCCCCATAATCACTCCATTCCAATCCGAAATTTCCAATGATTTCCTTCCCATTATACTGATACCTATTCCCCACTCCAATCTGTGGTACCCAGGGTCCCTCCATATTCAACCCGAAGGGGTAATAATGATTTTCTTGTAAGACCTCTTCTGCTTCTTCTTCTGGTGTTTCCGGATTATCTTCAAAAGTGATGCAGCCATTGCCATCGATATCAGAGAACATCACACGTGCATTGCCCAAATGGTCGGTCATTGTGTACTCGTAAAGATAAGGGCTTTCATTTTGGGATGGATCATCTTTTAATACAATTCTGCCTTCGCTGGTGTAGGCAGCTTCTAATGCGCCATCTTTGTATTCTATACCATTGGCATAATCCTTTGCATAGCTTTGCACACCATTTTCGACCACTATCTTTTTTAGTTTTTTGCCATCGGCTGTGTACCAAAAGTCCATATAATTGGCGGCATCTTTTGAGATTCGCTCGGGTAGGTTTAGATAGTTATAGGTAATATCGAAGTCACCATTTTCGGTCATATTGCCATTGGCATCATAGGCGTAGGTTTTTGAAAGTGCTTTAAACCCATGGTTCGCACTGGCTCCATCAGTTACACTCAACAGCAGATTGCCACTATAGTTAAAGGTCAATTGGTCTATTTGCCCAATCTGACAATCCATCCAGCCATTGCGTGGTAGACTTTGTATATTGCCAGCCCCATCATATAGGATATTGGTCACGCTGTAAGCATCGGGGTAAAGAGAAGCGAGGGCTAATCCGCTTCCTCCTGGCCCACCACCTGTATTGGTAGGTTGGTAATAATAATCTTTGTAATAAGCATTTTTAAGTCGATTGATGGGATCATACTGGAATCCATAAGCCTGGATCACCCTGTTGCCAATTTGCCATTTCATGGTGGAAATGTTGCCGTTTTTCTGTCCCAAAGCCTGCAAATCCGTATCGTCATCGTAATAATTCAGTTTTTCCTTGAACAGGTCTTTTTCAGGTTGGGTGCGAACCGTGCAGCCGTCTTGGGGACTACTGAATGTATGATTTGTCAAAACATTGTATCCCCCAGCCAATAATGGCAACATATTTTGGGGCAGCCATAGCGTAGATCCATCACATAACTGTACCAATGTAATGGTAAATGGAAAACCCAGTTCGGAAACATTGATATTGACAATTGCATCCAGGATAAGCGCAATGGAAGCATTTTGGTCATCCAAATCCTGATTGGTACAAAGTGGAATTCTGGGAACTTCGTAACAACCTTCTTCACAATTCTCGACAAACAGGGCACCACAGCCTTCACCGGTATAAGCACCATAAAAGGGAAAATCGGTTTCTGTGACGCTAATGTTTAATGCTTCAGTAGTAGCATCATAAGTTACGATTACTTCCTGATATTGATATCCCATTAGAGTCAGGTTAGCTTCTATGTCCTGTTTTATTGTTGCAGTATTGCTGAAAGGCATAAAAGGATAGGGGTATTCTACCAAAATCGTCCAGCTACCGCCATTATATCCAACTATCTTTCCTAAAAGAGGGGCACCTGGACAAACATAATTCACTTCATAACTGCATAGTTCACTTCCACATGGCTCAATCCCGCATAGGCTTGGTTCTCCACCTTCTGCCAGAATATTTAAGATACCTTGTAAGTCCAATTGTTGTTCGGTTTCCTGCTCAGCAGCACCCCAGGGCAAAGTGCAGCTCTGAATTTGCCCATCTATGACTGGCGTGATGACATCATTGATATTGGTGAGCCAGCCCATAGAGTTGTAGCCATAATTGACTCTTTGAAGGAAAGTATTGCCCCCATTTTGGGAGTGCAATTTTTTGAGTATCAGTTCATCTCTAATTGAATAATCCTGTTCTACCAGCAGCAACTTTGGATCGCTATTGATTCTTTGCCAGTTGCGTTTCATCCTGCCCACATGGTCGTAGTCAAATTCATCAGTCACAATGATTGGATGTGCCCCTGTATGATTCCGCAGATTGCTCAAGACATTGTCAGCTGCATCATAAGAGGTAAAGATGACATCATCGCCAACTGGAGTATTAATGGTTTGCTGTACCACCCGCCAGTGTCCATCATAAACATATTCTGTGAAGTTATTTCCAGGATTGGAGCCTCCACCTGTTGTCAAAGTAGCGGTTGTCTCCGTCTGAATATGATTGATGTCATAAGTGATTTCCTTAACAACTTGCCCATTGGCTTGTATCGTCAACAATTGCCCATAATCATCGTAAGTATTGAATATACTATTGCCAATGGCATCGATGGTTAATTCTACCAGGTCTTTATCATTGTATTCAAAAGTAGTCGTGCCTGCATCCGGAATGTTTTTGGATGCCATCAGATAACGGTCGTTATAGGTATAACCAAATACACCAGCAGGAGAACTCACTGTGGACAATAAACCATATTCGTCATAATAGTAGCGCGTTTCATTGTTTTCGGCATCTTTTACTAAAATTGTTTGACCAATAATATCTGTAAATGTGGTCACAGGATGATCGTTTTCATCATATATAACCTGTTTGAATAGGGTGCCTGCAACATAACCAGACACTTCCCCATGGGCATTGGTGCCATACTCCATTTTAATGTAATTGCCGTCGGGATTGGTGCGTTTGACCAACCTGTCAAGTGGCGATTGCTCGTATCTTAAAGTAGAAAAGGTATTGGGCATATAAATTTCCAGGATGGTTCTGCCCCGTCCATCATAGGCTGCTCCATCTAATGTCACATCCTCTCCTTTTGGACCATAGCCATTGCCGATGATTTGTTCCAATCTTCCTAAGCCATCAAAATACTGAGTGGTAAAGCGTTGTGGGGCATCTGCATAAGTATTGGTAGTTGTAACTGTGTTTGGGTTTCCAATTATTGGATCGAAATAATTGTATTCATAATCCGTCAAAACATCACCACCTCTGGCATTTGTCCTTTTCAGACGCCATAACTCGTCGTATTCATAGCTAATCGCCTGCCCATCCACATCTGTAAAAGAGCTGAGCAGATTCGGATTGCTTGACTCCCAATCCCATTGTGAATGCCACAAGAGATAATGCTTGTCAGTCAATCGACCCTTATCCCAGTTATAGGTTTCAGCAGCCCACCCTGGGCGATTCATTTGCGAGGGATGTCCGGAACCATCATAATCAAACTCTGCTTCTAAAAACCAGTCGCCAGTACTATCCCAATTGCCGTCTTTTTTCAGAGTATGGAATTTACTGGTAAGCAGATGTCCGCTATATAAATCATATTCATACCAGACACTGGCAACAGGTACACCATCTACCTGTTTTTCGATTCTGAGTGGAACTCCAGGCATGTTTCGATTCCACAAATGAATGGCAGCAGCGTTTTCAGCTGCTGTCCACCAACTTCTATCGCCACATAAATAGTGGTTTTTGGTGGTGTGGACTTTACCATCACTATTTGTAGTAGTTGTTTCTATTGGGTTGGTCAGTAAGGATGGTTGTTCATTAATACCAAGCCCAGGAGGCTTATCACAAATAGCTGCTGCATCCTGGTATTTGTATCTTTCCAAAGTCGTCAAAGAACCATTTGGAAATCCATCCTCATCGAAAAAATGATTGATGGTTTGACTGGACTCCAAATAATGCCATAAAGTGTATGCCAGATCTGACTTTTGATCAAACTTGGTTTTTACAGGATATAGTACCAGTGAGCAAGGATGAGACATATGCTGCAAAATAAACCCGCACCAACCTTGCTCCTCGAGGCAAAGTTTGTCCTTGTTGTCTTGTTCGGATTTAGGTACTGGATAGGTGATGACATGGTCTGGTCCTTCCGAAGCATTGAGCCCCAAATCTGAGGAATAAGTATTTACAATTTCCTGAACAGGCTCGGTAAGGTTTTCATCGAAATGTGCAACATTGATTAAATCGCTGTAAACATTGCTTTTTCCAAAATAATTGAAATCCAGGCTTCCTACTGCATTGGTATTCCTGTATTGGTAAACAGATTTTCCATTGCCTGGATAAATGACTTCTACTCTCGAATACCCTACCAAACTGCCATTTACGGTGTGAAATGGAGAATTGGCAGTAGCAGAAACGGTCATTCGTTCACATTGGTAGGGGCAATTGCCCGGATAGGAGGGTAAGGCAGGTACAGGATGATGATTGTAATAGGTCGTAGATAAATAATTATTGTCTGAAATATCTGAAAATAGAATGCCGCTCGAAAGACTTCCTGTTTCTTCCGTATATCTAAATAGCCTTGAATTAAGCACCTGCCCATCAGAATTGTAATTGGTAATGCTATTGACTCTCAGACCTCCTCCTATCTTGTTGGAATAAGGATAAGCCCCGGTTTTGACCACATGAGCACCAAAATCAAAGGCTGTTTTTCCTCCGGTGGGATAGGTGATATCTGTCAAAATACCTGCTTTCATAAAATGTTCAAAAGGGTCTCTGATAGCACCTTTGCCAATTCCATTGACCGTTGGAATCAGACTGGTATTTGCCTGACCATTGTAATAGCCCCAGTGGTCCTGAGCATTCGTTAAGATGGATGAAGGTAGCTTTGGACTGAGGTTGTAATTGAATAAGTAAGGAGGCTTGCTGATGACAGCACCTCCTTGCTCTTCAGGAACTGATTGCTCTTTCAAGCTTTCCAAGGTTAATCTATTAGTGGCGTTGCTATACTCAAAAACCCAATCTACCTGCCCGTTAATTCTGATGATGTCTAATTGTTTATCTACAAGCGGATTGTTGTGATAATTGTGGAAACTGCTAATAAACTCGATGTTTTCTCCAGTAAGGGTATTGGTGATTTCTTTAAGAATTTGTCTTCTAAATATATGAAGCGCTTCAAAGTGCGAATAATTGAATTTCCCGGCAATATTGCAAAGATCACTTGGTGGATTATCGCCTGGGCAAATGGTTGGAGTAGAACCAGCGCCTTGACTCCAGGAGCTGTATTTTTCTGTATTGATCAATACATCATTATAGGTACCGGAGTTTTCCAGCAGATCGTATTCAAAAGTGATTTTGCCCAAACCATTTGGCGTTCTGATTTCCGTCAAATGCCAGGCAGAATTGAAGGTATAGTACAATCTTGCCAATTGGGAAAGTGCTTCCCCATCAAAGGAAATGCCACTGATCTCAACTGCTCCAAAGTAATAAATGACACCTCCGGGATCCGTTACTTTGAAAGCCCGGATTTCCCCATTCGGATTAAATTCCGGTTCAATTTTTAAACCCGTGCGACTTCTCGTTACAACTTTGGGTCTATCTTCTTTATTTGGAGCGTTGATGATACCAGGCGTAATGATAAAGGTAGCACTTAAGTCTCCAGCGCTTAGGTTGTAAATATCAGATTGGGTTTCGACAAACTTCTTGGTCATTAAATTATAATTCTGATATTCTTCTATACAATTCAAATTGGACCAATCGTCATTGAATCCTGAATAATGTGGCGGATAGTAATTTTCATAATCATCTGGATTACCTCTGGCGCTTCGAGTGACGACTCCTCCCGCTTGAAGTGTCCAGCCAAGTCCTACCCAGGAGGGCAATTCTTCGGGTTTATTGCCAGAGGCATTGTAGGTCAAAGCAATCGAATGACCAATGTTATTTGCTTGTGTAGCATAGATGGGTATGGAAATATTGACCTGTCCAGTGTAGTAGGAAACGTCGTAATCGCCAAATTGCCCAAGGCTCGCTGCATTAGGGCTGGCAGGCAAACGAACTTTTAAATCCTCAAAATAAGAGGCGCCAAAATCATTTTGTGCCAGTAAAGAATAGACAATAGAGAGCAATATACCTAAAGAGAGCATGAACTTTCGCATGGTAGTTAATTTTTGGATTATAGAATATAGTATTTAGTCCTTTGGTGAAATTAAAGGATTGGTATATCAGCGTGTTTTAAGATTTTGAAAATGAATCATCTCTAATTTTTCGATAGCATCATAAGTTATTGAATTTCAACGCACTATTAATTTACTTTTGTTGCGGGGTGCGCGTTGCAGTTTTGTCAAACGCGCAACGCGCACCCCGCAACAAAACGAATGTCAAAAGATTAAGAAAAGAAAATAAACAAACGGGATTTTATTGCCAAAATTCAGCCCTGCCTTTGGGGGATGATACATTCTTTGCAACAGGACCCTTTATTGGACTAGACAGCTATTCTAGTCAATCACCACCTTTCGATAGGCCACCTGTTTTTTGTTGAAAACTTTGATGAGATAGATTCCAGAGTGGAAATCTGATAAATCGATAGAGAAAGAATGAGCAGTAGCCCTTCCCTTTTGGAGACTCACAGACTGAGCATTTAAAACCTCATATTGTAGATTGGTAATGTCCATGTCTTTGGATACTTCCACATTAAACATTCCGACATTGGGATTGGGGTATATTTTGGAAATCACTTCTGGGCTAATAGCATTGGACGTATTGGAGGGGAAATCAATTTCCAGAACACTGATAAAGGCATCATATGAATTCCCTCCTACACATTCGACTGTTTCCCAAGTGTTATCTCCAATCGTAATGTCACAATGGAAAAAACCAGCTGCAGCAATATGGTTTTCATCCAAAATCGCGATATCTGATACATCTTCAACCAAATAGCCTCCAGCTGTTTCAACAGATAAAACTTCTCCTGCCGGATTCAGAAATGCCACGAACGTTTCTGTATCGTTGGCTTCAGGAAGCGTGTGCGTCCCCATTATTGGGTCAAATCCACTGTAATTTCCAGCAAGGATAATATTTCCATCATCGGTCACCTCAATTGCTTTGCCATCAGATGCGTAAAGATTGATTGGGAAAGTGAAAAGATTGTTAAAATTTCCGTCAGTATCCAGAATTAAAACATAAGGATCGTAAAAATCGACCGAAAAATCCTCTCCAAAAATATTGAAATCACCAAATGCCAATGATCCAGTGAGGTAAACCAAGTCATTGCGAACGACAATATCATTTACAATGTCATCGCTAAATTCATTTCCCCAACTGTGCGCCCATGCCAGATTTCCATTGGTATCAAATTTGGCACAAAAAGCGTCATGGGCACCATTGTTATCGGATTGGATCGTTTGGTCATGAATGGTCACTTCCTGTTTGAATATTCCTATTAGGTAAACGTCACCATTTTGGCTCACATCGAATGAATTTCTAGATAACTCCAGGGACGTAGCCTGCCTCAACCATTGCAATTCATCTGCTGAATTGTATTTGGCTATCATGTAGGTAGTGAAATAGTTCAAATCAAGCGTGTCTCCTTCTAATATCCACTGCCCTCCACCGAATGTCCTGAATCCCAGGTAGTAATTACCCTGAGCATCGAATTCTACTTGTGGAAGACCAATTCCTATCGAAGCACCCGAAGCAGTATGGGCAAATTGTCTGGTAGAAAGTAAATTCCAGTCTTTGTCATAAACTGAATAATGGTATTTGTATCCAGGAAACAAGTAGTTATCCAGGTTCAGTACATGAATGTTGTCATTTTGATCAATGTTAAAGCCTAGAATCATTTTTACATAATCCGCTGCTTTTACCCACAAAACCTCTCCTTGTGCATTGGTTTTTATAATAGTAGTGCAATGGCTATTTGAAAAGGGGGGAAAAATTTCATAGGTCTGTCCATCAACCTGGAAATTGTCTCTGGTATGCAAAAAAGTATATGTGTTGCCCTCACTGTCTGTCCTGACTTGGGTAGGAATCACACGCTTGGAACTTTGAAGGGTAGCGACGTGTGTTGACCAATTCCAGTCTGAAATTTGAGCAAAACTTGTGAAATGTAAAAACGAAAACGACAGTAGGGATATGGTAATCAATAGAGATTTCATAAGCATCTTTTTTTATGTATGTTAATTGTAGCGTAACTACGATTTTTCAGTTAATACCCTATGAATAAGAAAGGTAACTAAAAAAAGGAAAAAGATCTAAATTTCTTGTCCGCCATGTCCACGCTTCTCTTCTTCCCACAGTCATGAGACATGGCTTGCTACGTATGGGGATTAGACATAGACCCTGATTCCTCCATGTAGCAAACAGTGTCTCCCGCCGGTGGGATGGATTGTGTGGGAACACTGTGGCTTTATTGGGTACATTTCCATTCTCTCAAACACACCTATCAAAACTCCCTATTCCAAAATCCAATTTACAAAGAAGCTTTTTGAGTTTAACTATTTCCACATGTGTGAGACTTTTAGCATCTCATCCGCGTTGCGGTTCATTCGCTTGAATGTCCCCCAGACATTCATTCCGCTATCACGGAAAAAGCTCATTCATTTCAGCTATTTTTTGCTTCGTAGCGCTGCTATGAAGCAAAAAATGAGCTTCGTCTGACAGAAAAATTCTTCTCACCTGAGAAAAAATCTAAATTCAAATAGCTTCTAACCAAAAAATCAGAATCATGAAAAACCTAAAATTTTACACGACCCTTGGATGCTTATTGTTTTTAATGAGCTTTCTTAACCTTCAAGCGCAACCCTTAATTGGTCCAAAACCAAGCAATCAAACTACAGTAGTCGGCAGTGTTTTACCGTCCGGGAAAATTGTCGGTTTGAACAAAAAACTTTTTAAAAAACGATTTAGCGATGGTGGAATAATCACGAACTTTGAAATTGCTGGAAAGAATGGAAAATACTTTTTGTTGAGAACAGGATTTGACTCCAATAAAAATCCAAAAGCCAATGCAATTCCATTAAAGGTTAATGATAAACCTCAAAAAGCCCGAAGCGTAAAGAAATTGGAAATACCGCTTGGTGGGGGATCCATTCTTGTCATAGAATGTGTTTCTGCTGGCTGGATTATTGGATGTGATGAGTGCGTTCTTGTAAAAGATAAATATACGGGAATGCTAGATTGCCTATGCAAATCGAATCCAGTTACCGGTAGCTGCAAGCTACAGCATTCAGCATTACCTTCATCTTCAATACTGCGGTTTTAGGAAATGGGAAACAATGTCAATTCAAATCCTTAAATTTGTTGACGAGAATACCTACCTAAAATCCTTGAAATACGATTTGTCTTTTTAGAGCTTGTTTAAAATTCCATCAATTGGCTACAAGCGACAAATTTTATCCTGTACTTCGTTATATTTTTCGTCGGATTGCCCGCATCCGACTACAAAATCTGCCTCGTTCAGAACAAAATTTGCTCCCTTTCGCTCAATCATGAAAATTTAAATAAGCTTTATCAAAGTTTTTCGAGGACCAAAGTTCAAGATTCAAAAAATGCATTTTGAATCTTGAACTTTAAACATTGAACTAAAAACAAGCAAATCACTTCTACTCAAATTTTTGCACCATGAAACGAGCCTTGACCATTTTATGCTTCCTCCCAATTTTTTTACAAGCCCAAATGCCAAACATCGTTTGGAATCGAACCTATGGCGGTGGCAGTGAAGAGATCATTCATGCCCTTGCCGAGGCGGGGAATGGATATTTATTGGCAGTTGGAGAGACCCAATCCAAGACCAACGGAGGTAAGGATGGGCTTTTGTTGATGATAGATTTTAGTACTGGAGAACCCAGAGTTGAAAAGAATATCGGAGGCAAAAAAGATGATGTCTTCAAGTCCATTGTACAGACCTATGATGGGCATTTTTTGATTGCGGGTTATACAGAATCTTCTGGCAGCGGCAAAAAAGATGCCTGGCTGGTAAAGGTGGATGACGAAGGAGAAGTTATCTGGGACATTACTTTTGGTGGTACAAAAGATGATGAATTTAGAGAAATGGTGATTTTAGATGATGAAAGCATCGTTTTGTGTGGATATAAGGATGACAAAAAAGAAGGGGACGTGTGGGTGGTTCGCATGTTGGGACAAGAAAAAATCTATGATAAAACCTATGGACGAAAGGAATATGCTTCTTTGGAAGGCATGTCAAAAACCAAAGATGGCGGCGTCGTTTTGGTGGGCAATACAGAGGGTTCTTCAAAAAGACGCATTGGGGATATTTGGGTATTGAAGCTGGATAATAATGGAGATATCGGCTGGGAGAAGTTTTTTGGCGAAAAAGGTTGGGAAGAAGTACTGGAAGTGGTGACAACGCGCGACGGGAATTTTGGCGTTGCAGGACTCACTAAATCTCAAGGAAAAGGCGAGTTGGACTATTGGCTTTTGAAAATCAGTCCAGCTGGATTTTTGATGTGGGAAAATACCTTTGGTGGCAGAGATATTGATATTGCGAATGGTCTGGCTGAAACTTCTGACATGGGCTTTTTGGTGACCGGGAAATCCAAATCCTATCAAAGTGGTGCGCGCAATTTCAAAAACATGATCGTCAAAACCAACGCCAATGGCGACCTGGAATGGAAATACGATTTTGGTGGCAATAAAGAAGATGAGGGAAGGCAAGCGCTTGTCCTTCACGATGGCAGCTTGGCGCTAGCTGGAAATACAGAATCAAAAGGTGCAGGCGGCAATGATGCCTGGCTGTATCGCCTCGATAGAACAGCTCCCGTTCCACTACCTGGTGCAAAATCTGCACAAATGGAGCTGCTCAGTTCAAGGCTTAACACATTTGATGGAGAATTAAAGCCCAATGAAGTCACTTATCTCAATGTGGTATTGGAAAATAATTATGGAACTGATTTGGAAGATGTGCAGGTGAAATTGCAGAATCAAACTGAAACCCAGGGACTACATTTCTGGAATCAAAACTTCATAGGAAAAATGGAAAAGGGAGAGCGACGAGTAGTAAGGATTCCCTTTTCAAGCGATGACTCTGTTGTAGATGCTCAAAATGAATTTAAAGTAGCGGTCTCAACAGGCAGGCATTTATTAAAAGAATTTCCAATTACCCTTAATAGCCGAACTTTAAAACCTGCGACCTTCACAGCAAGTTTTTCTCTCGAGGAATTGCCAACGCTTCGCGCTTCCGAAAGAAATGCACTAAAAGCACAAATCAAAAATGAAGGTGATTTTCCCTCCAAGCATATGACCCTTGAATTTCAGACCAAAGATGTACAATTCAACGGTCCATCCAGATTTAACCTGGGCATTATGGGTCCGGGTATTGAAGAAGCTGTATTGGTGAACTTTCAAAGAAATCAACCAGAAGGAGAAGTCTTATGCATCCTCAAAGAAGGAGGGAAGGAAGTATTTAGGGAATTGATCCCTGTTGGTCAAAAAGCGAAAGCCATGAATGAAGGCGTTGCCTTATGGGTCATCCCTGATCCGGATGCCAACAAGACGACGGTTTTTCCTTCCGACAGACCCATCATTGACATTTGGGTAAAAGTTGCTTCGCCCAGCCCGATGACCTTAGCTAATATCCGCCATACATCAGATCTGGAAGATGAAGATTCCAAGTTTGATGAAGAAACCCTTACAGACCCCACGGAAGAAAATGGCATGTACACTTATTCCTACAAAGCACAGGTGCATTTGGAGAAGGGGATGAATGACCTGGAAATCGTCGTAGAGATGGAAGACGGAACTACTTTTTCATCTCAAGCCATTACCGTAGAATACAACCCCAAAATCAATATGCACGTATTGGCGATTGGGACCCCACATGACGATTTGAAATATACGGTCAATGATGCCCTTGATTTTGCCAGGGCATTTGAAGGTCAGGGCGGTTCTGAATTTATCCATAAAGTTTTTGTAAATAAACTAACGACGCCCGAAGAAACTTCCCTCGATGGCATTCGACAAGGACTCAACGAAATCATGAATCGCTACGATTCTGAGGCGGAAAATGCCATAAATAAAAGGGACATCCTCTTGGTATTCATTTCCTCCCATGGAATGACCTACCGAGATCGTTTCAAAATTTTGCCATCAGATTTTAATTCCAGCCTGGTACGGGCCACTACTATTGACTACAAATATGAAATCCTTGGCTTCCTGGAAGAAATTGATTGCCGAAAGGTTGTTCTGATAGATGCCTGTCACAGCGGTGGTGCCAAAGATGTGGGCTTGAGCAAAGCCTTGCAAGCCTTACATTTTGGAACTTCGGGTTTGCACACCATTACTTCTTGCCAGTCTGATCAGCTTTCTTACGAGGATGAAGTCTGGGAAAATGGTGCTTTTACACAGGCTATGCTAGATGCCTTTAGTGGAAAGACCTATACTTCTGATTTAGGCAAATACCACGCAGACCAAAATAATGACCGCCTGATTACATTGGGCGAATTGTATAGTTTCCTGAAGATGCACGTCCCGAATCTGGTATCTTCTGAAAAAGGAAAACTGCAAGTTCCAGATGCACCAAAAGAAGACTTAGAACAGGATTTGCCTATCTTTTGGTTGAATAATTAAGGGTGATCTATTATAGAGGCATGTATTTCCAAAATTTTGTAAGCAAAATTTTGGAAATACATGCCTCTATAGAATTTTTTCAAACTCCTAACGATGAAAACAATTACAAAATCCTTAATCATCATATCAGGGCTGCTTTGTTTGCATCAGCAAGCTATTGCCCAGTGCCCGCCCAACGATCCATTATTCGTAACCAATAACGGAAATGTTGGTTTTGGCACCCTGTCCTGGGCAATCAATTGCGCGAATACCTTTCCCAATTTGAATGAAATTCATTTCGATCTGCCGCCCGGCAATACGGAAATCGTTCCAACTCCGTCCGGACCAATCCCTCCATTATTTGAAAATGATATTGTAATAGACGCACGGACACAGCCTGTAGGAACAGTGGTCTTGAATGGGGAGGCTGTTCCTAACCAAAATGGCTTTGTTCTCAATGGCAACAATTGTCAAATATTTGGGTTTCATATAACCAATTTCATGTCTTCTACACCTAATGGAGGAGCAGGTGTGGCGATTGATAATGGAGACAACCAGTTAATTCAGGAAAATTTTCTGACCAACAACAATGACGGTATTCGGCTACAAGGGGGTGGTTTGAATTTTACGGCGCTGATGAATACGATAGGAGAAGATCCACAGGGCAATCCTTTCCCAAATACCCAGGCTGGTATAGCAGTAGCAAATACTTTTGGAACAGGAACCATTGAGGACAACGTAATTGCACATAATCCAATTGGCGTAGAGGTGTTGGGACCCAGTGATGTTTTGATTACGGAAAATCAATTTTATTGCAATACAAATGAAGGTATCAATAAAATTTTAGGACAACCTTCCGTTCCGACCATCACTTCGGCAATGTCCAACCAAGTAACAGGTACGGGCACAGCTGGAGCAATAATTGAAGTTTTTGTCAATGACAATTCTGTTTGTTCACCACCTGTAGGCGTTTGTCAGGGAAATACCTATTTAGGAACCTCGACAGTTGCCGCTACTGGAAACTGGACTTTATCCGGTCTAACTTTAATTGCAGGGCAGGAAGTAACAGCGACCTCGACAGATGGTGGTAATACATCCGAATTCTCTTCCTGCTTTATCGTGACTTGCACAGGCATAACCATTACTACTCAACCTATCAATCTGGATGTGGAATGTATCGTAGGAACCGATTTACAAGCCATTTACCAAAATTGGATAAATACCTGCGGCGGTGCGGAAGCATTTAGTGATTGCGATCCATTGATTACCTGTCAGCCTATTCCGATTCCACCTCCACCGATGCCGGATGTTTGTGGTGGAAGTGTGAGCCTGCAATGGACTTTTACGGATGGCATGGGCAATACTGCGGTAACGAACCCAGCGACCTTTACGATTTTGCCAGACAATACAATCCCAACCATTTCAGGGGTTCCGGTAGACATTACAGTTTCCTGTGACAATGTGCCGGCTCCTGCTAATCCGACAGTTACAGACAATTGTGATGATAATCCCATCCTGACATTTACCGAAACGAATACACCAAGTGCACAGTGTCCTCAAAATTATACCCTTGTGCATCTTTGGACTGCTACGGATGCTTGTGGAAACCAAAACGTGGCTGCTCAAACCATAACAGTCGAGGACAATGTAGCTCCAACTTTCACTGTTCCGGCTGATATTACTGTTGTTGTTGGCTCTCCAACGGATCCCTCTGTAACAGGAGATGTAACCGATGAATCAGATAACTGTGATCCAGAAGTAGCAGATGGAGGACCGACAGAAGCCATTTTTTCAGATACTCAAATCACTGACAATTGTGATGTTATCATTACCCGAACCTGGACTTTAACCGACGCTTGTGGAAATAATACAACAGAAACCCAAACCATTACGGTAGCTGGAGAAGAGCCTACTGCTGTCCTTACAGGTGATGCGGAAATATGTGAAGGAGATGCCACAGACTTGACCATTTTCCTCACAGGTACGCCTCCGTATACCATCAATTACACCGAAAATGGCATCGCTCAGCCTGCACTCACCAATATTATGAGTAGTCCTTTTGTGCTGACAGTAAGCCCTCCTTTTACTTCAACCTATGCCATCACAACGCTCTTTGATGCCAATTGTGAGGGGACATTTTTTGGAACGCCCACAGTGACGGTTAATCCCAACCCCGAAGCTTTTCCTGCTTTTATGTTTGAATGTGAAGAATCTGCGGGGCAAGCCACTTTTGATTTGACGACTATTGAAGATATCGTCAATGGAGGGACTGGTCTGCCAGTAGAGTGGTATGAAGATATTGCGATCTCGGTTCCAATTGCGAACCCCACTACTTATTCGTCTGGGGGCGGATTTGTATATGCGATCGTAAACAATAATGGTTGCATTTCCAACCGGGCAGAGATAGAGTTGTTCGTAATTTCCCTGACAGCTTCTTGTGCCGAGTTGAGTGCTGTATCTGCAAATGGAGGCAATGATGGGAGTGCTGTTATTGAAATAACTACCGGAGGCACCCCAAATTATAACTACGACTGGGCAGGAGATAACGGTTTATTGGGAAGTGGTACTATTACCGCTATTGGAAGCCAGGATACACTGACTAATCTTGAAGCAGGCAACTACTCAGTTACTTTCACAGATGCAGAAGGCTGCACGACTACCTGTACTTTTAGTATTTCAGAGCCTCCACCTGTAAATTGTACAGATTTTTTGATAGATACTTCGTACACCATTCCAGTT
Organism: Saprospiraceae bacterium; assembly: GCA_041941305.1. GTDB lineage: Bacteria > Bacteroidota > Bacteroidia > Chitinophagales > Saprospiraceae > JANSWP01. The sequence goes on along the minus strand of JBGTQJ010000005.1, from coordinate 211,860 downwards.
TCCTGTGCAGGAGGGAATGATGGCAGTTTGTATTTGGAATTGATGGGTGGTACATCTCCTTTTATTTTTGAATGGAATGATACGACGTTGAATGATACGTTGAATGTAAACGTTTTTGATGCCGATTCTTTGCTTGCTGGAACTTACTTTGTAACCATTACCGACTCCAGCTCTTGCCAGCTACTGGATACCCTTGTAATTACGCAACCAGATACGCTAAGCTTTTCTTGTACGCAATTGGATTCAGTTTCCACAGTCGGAGGCAACAATGGCTCCGCTGTTATCAGTTTTTCAGGAGGCACGGCTCCCTATTATTTGAGTTGGGCAATGGGCAATGATACTTTTCCCAATCCTGGAATGGATACTTTGCTGAATCTTTCTGCTGGAACCTATACTTTGACCTTGATGGATAGCTTGGGATGCGATACCACTTGTATGGTCACCATCACAGAACCCAATTGTGATGATTTCCTGGTCGATACAAGTTTTGTAAACCATGTCTCCTGCTTTGATGGAAATGATGGTAGCCTGGAAATCATTTTGGAAGGCGGTTTAGCTCCCTACATTTTCGAATGGAATAATTCCTCCTTGGATGATACCATTTCAACAGATACCTTTTTTGCTGATAATCTTACGTCGGGAAGTTATTTTACAACGATCACTGATAGTCAGAATTGCCGAATATTTGATACCCTTACAATTGCAGAGCCTTCAGAATTGTTGTTTGCCTGTGATACACTTGTAGGGACTACACCACCTGGCGAAAGTTTGGGAGAAGCAATTATTAATTTCTCAGGTGGAACAGCACCTTATTTTATTACTTTTTTGGGCAATCAAGATACCTTTTTCGTTGCTGGCTCAGATACATTTACCAACCTTCCGGCAGGTAGTTATACCGTTTTTATCTCTGACGCCAATAATTGTACAGAAAACTGCACATTCAGTGTTGTTGAATTTGATCCAGACCTTTGCATGGGTTTTGGAATAGATACAACGATAGTAGAAAATGTCAGCTGTGCAGGAGGCAATGATGGGAGTTTGCAGATTCAATTGATAGGAGGAATTCCTGCTTACCAGTTTTTGTGGAATGAACCTTCTATGAATCAAATTCTGGATGCCAATATTTATTCAGCCAATCAGTTGACAGCTGGAATCTATTTGACGACTATTATTGATGGGAATGATTGCACCCTTTTTGATACCATAATTATTACTGAGCCGCCTGTATTACAATTGGATTCCTTTCAAATAGAGGATGTTTCCTGCGCCAATGGAACTGACGGCAGTATAGAAGTTTTTGTGAATGGAGGTACTCCTCCATATCAGGTTGTTTGGAACACAGGAGCGGGTGGAACCCTGCTTTCCAACCTTTCATCGGGCGTTTATGATGTCACCATTTCTGATGTTAATGATTGTGTGTATTTAGATACATTTTTGGTGACTGAACCACCTGTTTTGCAAATAAATTCTTCAACTGTTCAAAATGTATCCTGTCAGGGAGGTACAGATGGCAGCCTTGAAATTTTGGTGGTTGGTGGAAGCCCTCCCTATCAAATTATCTGGAATACAGGAGATAGTGGAAATGCCATTGCCAACCTTTCCGCAGGTAGCTACGATGTAACCATTTCAGATATGAATGATTGTATTCTTCTGGATACTTTTATAATAAGCGAACCTCCTCCTTTGCAGATTGACTCAGCGATTATTCAAAATGAAACTTGCCTAAATGATGCAAACGGGAGCATTCAGGTTTTTGTAAGTGGTGGTACTGGTGCTTATAATTATCAATGGGACAGTGGTGAGACGACTGATTTAATAAGCAACCTAAATACTGGTAATTATGAGGTTTCTGTAACTGATGCTAATAATTGCCTCCTAACAGCTTCTTATGACATATTACCGGGCACCGCTCCTTCAGGATTTTTTGTAGAAGCAGGTTTGACCGGCTGTGCAGGAGATGTCTTCCCACTCACTTTGGATTTAACAGGAGCCTCTCCATTTAATTTTAGCTATTCGGATGGGCAAAGCCAATTTGATTTGACCAATGTACTGGATGGGCAAATTCTGAATTTACAACCACAACAAACAACTACGTATTCCATAATAAGCATCACGGATGCAAATGGCTGTGTAGGCACTAGTTTGGATACAGCAGTGCTGACAGTTAATCATTTGCCTGCCTTTGAAAATGCACAAATTACTTGTGATGGAGATACTTACACTGTTGTTTTTCAGGTAAACAGTGATTTGCCTTTTGGTGTAGGTGGAAACAGTGTAGCAGATATTTCTCCAGACGGTGTCGTGACCAGCAATCCGATTCCAATTATGACTGCTTATGAATTTTTTATCACAAACGATTGTGGCACCGTTACATTGGATGGGAATGACGATTGCGATTGCCTCACTTTTGCCGGAAATTTTGTGGAAGACACGATTCAGGTATGCGAAGGAACGACTGTCTTTGCGACCCATGAGAATGCTATTTTGGACAATAATGATCTATTGATTTTCGTGCTTCAAACAGCTTCTGGCAATCTCCAGATGCCACTAGCCAGCAATAACATTCCTTCATTTGGATACAATGCACAATTAGCCTATGACACGCCATATTATATTTTTGCAATCGCAGGAAATGATGACGGAACTGGCAATATTGATTTTGATGATCCGTGTTTATCAGTGGTGCAGGGGACAGTAGTCATTTTTAATGAACAACCACCTGATTTGCTTTGGGTGTCTGGTCAGGAAATGCTTTGCGGGGGAGAAGATTTGATATTGGAGACAGAAGCCTGGTCTGTAGATAATGCTCGGTACTATTGGCTTTTGCCAAATGGGGACACCATAATTACAGTTGATCCTTCGCTGATCATTCCCAATGTGACCACTCAGGATTCCGGTCAATATTTTGTGCTGATGGAATGGGGGAACTGCCTTTCTAATCCACTAGGTTTTCATCATTTAGAAGTCAATGCGCCTCCCTCTGAATCAGTAGAATTGGGAGCGGATATAGTCTTATGTGACATTAATGCTGTAGTGCTGAATGCCCCTTCTGTAATGCTTGGTTGTGTGGGCATTTGGAAGACCAATTCAACAGCTGAAATTGAATCTCCATTCGGTACCCAGACGATGGTCAATAACCTGGAACCTGGTGTCAATGAGTTTATCTGGTCTGTCTCTTGTGGTGCCTGTGAAGATGCAGCGCGAGATACTATCATTGTACATTATGCAATCCCCCCCATTGCCGTATTTGATCGGTTTGTATTAGAAAAAGCTCAGGATATTATAACGATGAATGTCTTAAGGAATGATCAGGTGGATGCTTTGGATAGTCTTGAGATGACCATTGTGACGCCACCAGAGCGCGGAGAATTGGTTTGGCTGCCCGATGCACAAACTTTCCAATATTCAGAACCTTCCGAAAATTACACAGGGGAAGTAGAATTTGTATATGAGGTTTGCAACGGTTGGATAGATACCTGCATGGCTTGTGATACGGCTTTGGTATTGATTCAAATCCTGAATTTTCCAAAAGTACCGGAAGCATTGACGCCTAATAATGATGGTCTGAACGATGTATTCAGTATAATAGGCTTAAATGAAGACCATCGGAATGAACTCATCATTATCAACCGTTGGGGAAGTGTGGTCTTTGAGGATGACGATTATTCCAACAACAATCCCTGGTATGGAGATTTGAACAGAAATGGAAAGACCCTGGAGCAAGGGGCATATTATTATCAATTGACAGTTTATGAGAATAATAGTAAGGTGTTTCAGGAAACAGGAGTGACGTATATCATTCAGCGGGAATGACCAAGTGCCACGGCTCTTCCGAGCCGTGACTCCCTGACACGGTTTTGGAAAACCGTGAAACTTTTTACGGCTCTGGAGAGCCGTGGTACGTTTTAAAATCAACTGTTATGAAAAAAACAATTACCACCATCATATTTGCAGCTATTTTTGTATTTCCAATGTTCTCTCAGCAATTGCCAATTTTCACCCTTTACCGCGACCATTGGAGCATCATTAATCCTGCATATATTTCCAACAATTACCTCATTAATGAAATGAATATGTCTATCGCTACCTCCTACCGGAATCATTGGTGGGGCATTGAAGGAGGACCAGTTACCCAGGTAGTTAATTGGGAATACCTTCCCGAAGACCAAAACTACTCTGTTGGGGCACATATTATCAATGACAAGACAGGCTTGATAGGACAAACAGGAGCATATGGTCAATTTACCTATAGCCTGAAGTTTGGACGTCGCATTGATCAGTCTGTGGTCTTTGGTTTGAATGCAGGATTGGTGCAGTATCGAGCAGAAATCAGTAAAATTGAATGGCAGGATGAGGAAGAAAGTGTCTTACAGGATGACAATGTGATCTTCCCGGATTTTGGATATGGGGTGTTTTATCACTATTCCGATAAGGTATATGCCGGCTTGTCTATTCCTCAATTATTTAGATTAACAACGACTTTTAGAACAGATAATGGAGATTTCCCTATAGATAGATTTCAACATTTTTATGCGGTGGTTGGCGGATACATTCCTGTAACTTGGTTTCGAAGCAATAATTCTTTTGTAGAGCCCTCTGCGTTTGTACGTTTTGCGCCTAATGTGCCCTTAAGTTTTACGATGAATGCCAGGTATTTGATAAGTGAAGTATTTTGGATGGGGATGGGATTTTCCTATAACTCTGGAAATCATGCCACCGGAGCTTTGCATTTTGAAATAGGAAACATATTGGGAGAAGCCATTGATTTGCAAAACAGCCAACTCAAATTGGGAATTGGTTTTGATATACCGATAGGTCCTTTTGAAAATTATGGTTATGGGATTGAGTTTGTAGGGGTTTATTCGTGGTATAAATGATTATCAAAAATCATCCAGCAATTGTTGGATATTCAATTGAATTCCGTTTTTAATTTCAAAACTTTCTGTCCAATTGTTCATAACCCAATCTTTACCACTTTCGGCAATCAAATATTTAATGGTGTTCGTAAAAAGCCAAATGACTTTTTCAACCCCATTTGCTAATAGCTGATCTGTTTTTTTGTGAAAATAGGAGTTGGGATAATCCTCAAACCGCAATTCTGCCTTAGTGTCAATCTCTATGACTATTTCAGGTGGGAAGTCGATGTGGGTATTTTTGAAGAATGCACTTTTATCTTTTACTTTCCTTTTTTCATATATAGCAATATCCAAATTTCGCCAGGTTTTAGGCGCCCATTGATAACCTAGTTCCCCAGTTAATCGTATATAATCATCTCCAAATTTTTTGACAAAAAAATCTGAAATAAGCATGATTAATAGTGCGTGCATAGAAGAGCTTCCCATAATTTGTTCAAGCGTTTTTGTTTTATTTAAAACGTCCAAATAGCCTCGATAATAGATCGGCTTGCCATCATCCATTTCATAAATTAGCTCTTCCGGAATTTCTTGGACTTCCTCCTTCAGCTTTGACTTTTGATGTTCAGTAGCAACCGTCATAGTAGAATTTTTCTTTCAAAAATAAGGATTTTATCGCTTAGAAGCATTGGGTCATTTATCTGTTAACATCATTTTGCATAACGCTTTTCATGACTCAATGGTATCAGCAGATACTTATTATTACTCTCCTTTAAAAACCGGCTTCCGTTTCTCTATAAATGCCTGTACGCCTTCATTATAATCATAAGTCTGCCCCGCTATGCTTTGCAATTCATCTTCTACGGCGAGTTGAGCGGTCAAGTCATTTGCAAAAGTTTGATTCAGGGCGCGCTTGGTGAGCCCTAGTCCTTTTGTTGGCATTTTGGCGAGTTTTTGAGCGATGCCAAAGGCAGCTTCTGGGAAAGAGTCATCTGACAAAACCTGATAAATCATACCTATCCTTTCAGCCTCTGTTGCAGATACTTTATTTCCCAACATCATGAGGGCAGTTGCTTTTTGGATACCGATAAGCCTTGGCAAAAAGAAGGTACCACTACTATCGGGAACCAATCCTATTTTGCTAAATGCCTGAATAAAAGAGGCACTTTCAGTGGCAACAGTTATATCGCAAGCCAAAGCGATGTTGGCACCGGCTCCAGCTGCCACACCATTCACTCCACAAACAATGGGTTTTTCAATTCTTCTAATGCGGGTAATGATTGGGTTGTAGTGTTCTCCAATGATAGTTTTGAATCCAGGAGGATTGTCACTGGTCACTTCTTGCAAATCCTGCCCGGCACAAAAAGCGCTCCCTGAACCAGTGAGATAAATGGCACGAACGGATTTGTTTTTGGCCGCATCGTCCAGTCGGTTTTGGAGCGATAGTGCCATTTCGCGATTAAAGCTATTGTAAACTTTGGGGCGATTGAGAGTAATAAGGGCAACATTGTTCTGGATTTCAAATAGGATGGATTCCATTGTTTTTGATTTGTTATGGTTAGAATTGAAATTTGGGCTGAAATTAGTAATTTTCGAATCCAATTTTGGTCTTCCCAAAATTCGTTTGACCATAACAAATCAAAAAAACCATGTACGACCCAAACTTTCTTCCCGATTGCAATATTCCTCTACCGACTGTAAATCCATTAATGAGTGACCAGATTTTCGATAATGGAAACCCTGTGCATCATACTCGTTATTCCATAATTTTTAATGAAGCCAGGGGTTTTGCCGCATGTACCGCCCACAATATTGATGGCAATTCCATGATTCCTCTGGGAGATATTCCAAGGAGCAATCCATTTAGATATGACCCCAAAATTCCCAACAATATTCAGGTAGGGAATGATCAGGGCTATCGGAAAAATGATTGGGATCGTGGACATCTGGTTAGAAGGCGCTCCTTGCATTGGGGCGATATAGAAGAGGCAAAGCAGGCCGACCGAGATTCCTTTTTCTATTCCAATATTGCGCCACAACATGAGCATTTGCACGATACTGCATGGGGAGCCATTGAAGATTGGATGCTGGAATTTGCAGACGAGCATAAGCAACAAGCTGCCATTTTTACTGGACCTGTATTTACACCCTATGATCCGGAAATTCGAAATGACCCAGATGAAGATCCTATCCGCCTGCCTGCTGGATTTTGGAAAATTTTGGCTATTAAACATTTTGGTGAATTGAGGGCAGCAGGGTTTTTAGTTTGGCAAAGAGATTTTGACAATGATGAACCACTGGGGTTCAGACCATTTTTAGAACAAGTGAGGATCACGACCATTGAGTTTTTGACAGGACTTTCCTTTGGGGAGCTAAGGCATAAGGATCCTTTGCGTTATGAATCCCCCCTGGGTAGTACCAGAAGTGTAGATGGGACCATCATTGATGCAGAACCCACCAATCGGGCAACCGCCATCATGAAAGCTTCTGATATTTGTATGTTTTAACTTTATTTGTGGATGGAATTGGAACTATACCACTACATCATTGCCATCACTGGGGGAGCCTTGGCAGGGTGTATCAATACATTGGCGGGTAACGGCTCTGCGATTACACTTACCATACTGACAGAAATATTAGGATTGCCGGGAAATATGGCAAATGGGACCAATCGAGTAGGCGTATTGACTCAATCCAGTGCGGCTACTTATGCTTTTTATAAAAATGGCAGACTGGACTGGCACCGCAGCAGGTTTTACATCATTCTAACAGGTATTGGAGCCATCGCAGGTGTGTTGGTAGCGGTATGGATAGATGATGATGACTTTAAATCTGTTTTTAAATACCTCATGATAGTCATGCTGTTTGTCGTGTTGGTGAAACCGAAAAGATGGCTTCGTGAAACAGACGTATCCAATCCACCGGGTTTGGCTTTTGTCATTCCTGCTTTTCTCTTTTTGGGTTTTTATGGAGGTTTTATACAAATGGGCATGGGGGTTATCTTCCTGGCAGTTATGGTGTTGGGGGTGAAGTGGAGTTTGATAGATTCCAACGTCATCAAATCTTTTATCGTTGCGATTTATACTGCTGTGGTCATCGCTATTTTTCAATATAAAGGCTTGATTGACTGGAGAATAGGAGCCATTTTGGCCATTGGACAAACCGCAGGTGGATGGTTTACCGCCAATTTTGCTTCCAAATACGAAAAAGCCAACCTTTGGGCATACCGATTACTCGTCTTTGTAATGATTTTGGCTGTCATAAAATTATTTAACTTGCACGAGTATTTTATGTAACAGCGGCTTTCGCCGCTGAAAAATCTTTTTATGGAGGGAGCTGTTCGTATAATTTACATTTTAAATTATACGAACAGCTCCCTCCATAAATTTTTTACCGCCTGAACTACTATTCAAAACCAACTTTGACATGAAAGAAGAAATCATAGAACTCACCGAAGACGTTTCTTCATCTCCCCTTTATAGTGAAGATTTTGCCCCTGTTCCTGCTAATCAGCGAACCTGGGACAAATGGAACATAGCCGCAATTTGGGTAGGCATGGCTGTTTGCATACCGACCTACATGCTTGCGAGTAGTTTAATTGATCAAGGGATGAACTGGTGGCAGGCATTGCTGACCATTTTGCTGGGAAATGTAATCGTATTGATTCCGATGATTTTGAATGCACATGTAGGGACAAAGTATGGAATTCCATTGCCAGTTTTTCTTCGATTGAATTTTGGGGTAGATGGAGCCATTTTAGCAGCTTTGCTTAGAGGTTTAGTCGCATGTGGCTGGTTTGGCATCCAAACCTGGATTGGTGGAGCTGCAATTTATCAATTGTTGAAAGTCATGATGCCTGGAGTGGCGGATAGTCCGTATTTGGGAGATTTTATTGGCATCAATCTGGCGGAATTTGGTTGTTTCATGCTCTTTTGGTTTATCAATATGTGGATCGTTTATAAAGGCATTGATTCTATCAAAAAACTGGAAACCTGGGCAGCGCCTTTTCTTCTGATTATTGGAATTGCACTGCTGGTTTGGGCTTGGGTAGAAGTGGGCTCTATGGGACAAATTCTGGAAGCTTCTAATGAATTGGCTGCTGCTTCTGGTGTTGGCTTTTGGAAGATATTCTGGCCAGGGCTCACTGCAATGGTTGGTTTTTGGGCGACCCTTTCTTTAAATATTCCAGATTTCACGCGTTATGCAAAAACCCAGAAAGACCAAATCTGGGGACAAGCGATTGGTTTACCAGGAACCATGGTTTTGTATTCATTTATAGGAATTGCTGTAACAAGTGCAACAGTTATCATTTTTGGAGAAGCCATTTGGGACCCAGTTCAATTGCTGGGAAGGTTTAGTTCGCCCTTGATTGTGGTCATCTCCATGCTTGGCTTGACCATCGCCACACTTTCCACCAATATAGCTGCAAATGTAGTTGCTCCTGCAAATAGCATTGCCAATATCTTACCCAGCAAAATCAGTTTCCGAATGGGAGGATACATCACTGGAATCATTGGCATCATTATATTTCCATGGAAATTACTCGCAGACCCCCATGGATATATCTTTGTTTGGCTAATCGCTTATTCTGCATTATTGGGTGCCTTGGCAGGTATTATGATTTGTGATTACTACATCATTCGCAAAACCCAGCTTGACCTGGCCCAACTCTTCAAAAAAGATGGTATCTACAAAGGCTGGAATAAAAATGCCTGGATTGCCTTTGTAATTAGCATTATTCCGGTACTTCCTGGATTTTTTGGGACTGTAAAACTAATTGAAAATGTAGGCACCTTCTGGATGGATTTGTACAATTATGCCTGGTTTGTGACCTTCTTTGTATCCTTTGGTTTGTATTGGATTTTGGAAAAAAATAGAAGAAACTAGATCTATATGCAAGGACATTGAAATAAGTAAGGCTTTTAAGAATCAAGTTCAAGTACAAAATTGAGCTTAAACTTAAACTTAAAAGTACTACCATATAGTTAGACTTTGCTATATCAAGTTTAAAAAAGAATATTTTTAAGTTACTCACTTAATAATTTCAATAATACCCCATTACTCCAACCAAAACCATCCTGTACGGGATATTCCCCTCCACCAGCTACCAAACTGAGATCCTCTACATTGTATTTTTCCATCATTTTGCCAGTGTTTTTGTAGACTTTTTTGTTGAGCGCTATCCAGCGGTCCTTTATGGTGCTGGCGAGTTTGGTGTAGCCATAATTTCTTAAACCAGCTATAGTGACCCATTGAAGTGGTGGCCAACCATTTGGTGCATCCCATTGCTGTCCAGAGTGAATGGCAGTTGTGACAATTCCCCCAGGGCGGAGCAATTTTCTTTCGATGTAATTGGCAATTTTTGCTGCTTGAACTTCTGAAGCCATTTTGAAGAAAAGAGGGAACATGGTAGCAGCAGAACCGATACCCGTCCGTTCTTTTTTTATAAAGTCATAATCCATGTAGATCCCCTGCTGTTCGTCCCAACAATATTTATTTAAAGCTGCTTTTCGGTCAGCTACCTTGTCTGCATATTTTATTGCAACGCGCTCCATATCGGCTACTTTGTAAGCCATGACCAATGTTTCTTCCAAATGATACATCAAGGCATTCAAATCAGGTGGTAGCAGTTCGGTAGTTCTAATGGTGCTTAAAGATTTGCCATCCCGACACCATCTGGAAGTAAAATCCCATCCTGATTCACAACCTGCACGCAGGTCCCTGTACAATTGAAGCGAATCTCTAGTCAATTCAATGGCCATTTCAAAATCTTCGGGGAAAGATTCTTCACGGGGCGTAGCTCGATCATCCCAGTAACGATTTAGGTATTCAAAACTATCGGGGTTGAGCCATACTACCCTTTGTCCACCTCTTGAGTTTTGTAAAGCCTCTTGAGCTCCCGCCAACCAAAATTGATTGTACTCAATTTCCAACTGGGGCAAGTATTTTTCCAGGATCTGATCTCCTTTTTCCTCTGCCAATAATCTGACCATCAAAGAGAAAAAGGGAGGTTGGGAACGTCCTGTAAAATAAGTCCGATTGCCATTTGGGATAAATCCGATTTTATCAATCAGATAGGCAAAATTATCGACCATATGCTGAATCATATCCACTCGACCTGCAACTTGCAAACCCAACATGGTGAAATAGCTGTCCCAATAATAAATCTCTCCAAATCTGCCACCAGGCACAATATATGGATGAGGCAATGGAATCAGAGAACTGCCAGGAATTTCCCTATCAGCTTCTCTAGTCAGTAGATCCCAAAGTAAGTTGATGTGCTCTTCTATGGGGCGATTGGTATCAGCCTGAAAGTCAGAAGCAGGCGCTACAGGCATTTCAAAATGCTCATGTACAAATCCTTTTAAGTCAAAGCCACTTTTGGTTTTTTCCGTTAAATAGGATTTTAATATTTTTTCAGGAGCATATTTGGGAATGCTGTCTACGAAGGTTTTAGAATCTGGAAAGATGCCACTAAGTTGAATAGCATGGAAGAGGACTCCATAAAGCTGGTCATGTGTTTGATTCATTTTTTTCTAATTTTACTCAAATTCGAAAAATACCAAACTTTCAACAAACGCATCAAAATGAAACATCTAAAAATCAAGCTGTCCCTCTTTATCAACTACTTCGTTTTTGCCATTTTATTGAATAGTGTTGGAACTGTTATTTTGCAAGTTCAGAATAATTATGGGGTGACAGCTTCTAGTGCTGCTATTCTGGAAGGCTTTAAGGATTTGAGCATTGCAATTGTTTCATTTTTTGTAGCTGCACATATTTTGAAAATTGGCTACAAAAGAGCTATGCTTATCTCATTGGGGTTTATTTCTTTAGTTTGTTTGGCTATGCCTCAGGTACCAACTTTTTGGATGACAAAATTGATGTTTGCAGCAGTAGGTGTGAGTTTTGCTTTTATTAAAGTTTCGGTTTTTGCAACTATTGGATTAGTGACAGAGGATGAAAAGGAGCATGTCAGTTTTATGAACTTTATTGAGTCTTTTTTTATGATTGGGGTACTTTCCGGGTATTTTATTTTTAGCTATTTTGTAGATGACAGTAATCTCAAATCCACTTCATGGCTCAATGCCTATTATCTATTAGCTGTTTTAAGTGCGGTAGCTTTTATTTTATTAGCCAATACCAAACTAGATGAGTCTAAAGCCCATAAAGACAATAGCCACAATCTAAACAAAGGTTTTTTGTCAACGTTAAAGTACATCTTTCTAATATTATTTTTCGCAGTAATACTTTTCCTCGTTATTGAAAATGTAATTGAATTGTTCAAGAGCATATCCATTATATGGAAAATTGTATCTATTGGGGGTATTCTTGGATTATTGATAATACTTGTATTGTGGAGTGATGGTTTCAGAAATAAAGAATTGGAAGAACCTAATTGGAAGAAAACAATTAAAGATTTTGCAGAAATGCTAAAGCTGGCAATTAAGCCTCTTGTTCTTATATTTATAATCAGTGCATTTTTATATGTGTTAATTGAACAAGGCATTATGAGCTGGTTGCCGAGCTTCAATAGCCAAGTTCTACAATTACCTACTTCCCTGAGTATTGAAATGGCAAGTATTTTGGCAGCTTCCATTGCTTTGGGAAGATTTCTTGGAGGATTCATCCTCAAAAAATTTGATTGGTTTAAAATATTGGCAATTAGCTTGATTATTGCTGGAATACTTGTACTAATTGTGATGCCATTGGCAGAAAATGTAGATGCCTCTGATGTCACAAGTTGGTTCAATGCTCCATTAGCCGCATTTGTTTTTCCTATGATAGGACTTTGTCTGGCACCAATCTATCCAGCTATCAATTCAGTTATCTTGAGTGCATTACCAGTCCACCAACATGCTCCAATGTCTGGATTAATTGTCGTTTTTTCCGCCTTAGGGGGATTTACAGGTTCTCTTATAACAGGCTACATGTTTGAACACCTGGATGGACAAACGGCATTCACCATGTCTGTCATTCCAATCGGGATCATCTTGGTAGTGTTGTATTTTTTCAAAAGGCAAACACTGAAAATCGCAAAAGCTTAATAAATAGATGAAACTGATTTCCTGGCTGCTGGTTTACCTGGATGGGAGGCAAAGGCCCAAACCTAAAAATCGTCTACCATCCACCGTTGGCCGTCCACCAACAAACCCTTACCTTTATTCAATCTTTCCACTTAAGGGCTTAGGAAAATAATAATCTACCAGTCTGGCTTGTTATTTTTCCCTTATGCTGCGTTAAAAAGCCTCGCTGACGCGCTGCGTCACCTACGTTTTTCGCCTTGCCTAAGAGAAAAATCCCTACACCATTTGTGGTAGATTAATAATTGCCTAACCCCTAAATCAATTTCATTATGAAAAGAACTCACCATTTTTTCCTGTTTTTAATTTGTTTTTTGATTTCCTCTTTGGCTTTTGCCAATAACCGCTATGAAAAACTAACGGAAAATTTTATTGAAGGCGATCCTGACATTCAATCGGTAAGCGCCATCGCCTTTGCACCGGAGGGGATATTGTTGATAGGTGACACTCAGAATGCGACAGTTATTGCTTTGGATACGGAAGATCGAGAGCCAGCAGAACGTAGCGAAGCGATTAATATCAAAAATGTAGATGAAAAAATTGCAGCAGCTTTGGGTACAACTGAAGATGCGATCACCATTCAGGATATGGCAATCAATCAATTGTCTAAAATGGTGTATTTCGCCATCCATTTGCAAGATGCAACTCCTGTAATACTCAAAACAGATGGGGAGCACTGGAATCTTGTGGAATTGAGCAATATCAAATATTCCAAAGTCTCAATCAATAGTGTAGCTGCAGCAGATGCCAAGGACCGTCGTGGTCGCTCGCTTCGAAGATGGGCTATTTCAGATTTGGGTTATTATGATGGTAAAGTGATGATTACTGGCTTGTCCAATGAAGAATTTAGTTCTACTTTCCGCAGCATATTTTTTCCCTTCCAGAAAGATCAAATGCACGCTTCTTTGGAAATCTACCATGCTGCTCACGGCAAATACGAAACCTATGCACCTATTAAAACTTTCATGCCTTACGAGCTAAATGGGAAAAAACAACTCATTGCAAGCTTTACTTGTACGCCAATGGTATTGTTTCCTATGGACGAGCTAAAAACAGGTAAACATACCAAAGGCAGAACCATAGCTGAACTTGGAAATTGGAATACACCAATGGATATTTTGAGTTTTCAAAAAGGAGAAAAAGAATACATCTATATGGCAAATACCAATCGGGCTTTGATGCGTTTTGACCCTGAAAAAATTGAAGCATATGCCGGTCAATTGACAGAGCGAGTTGAACGCTATGGAACAGCAGGAGTGGAATTCCTTGCTTTGCCATTTGTAAATGTGCTCCAGATGGACAAGATGGGTGATGAACTCGTTTTGCTCCAAAGAAAATCAAATGGTGATTTGAATTTGTTTGCGGCACCAAAAAGGCAGTTGTGATAAGCGTGAATAACTTATTCTCTATTAATATTGCTTTTCTAAAGGCAGTGCAATTTAGTCCCTTCAAAAATTGCTCTCGCAGACCTCCCAACCTCCTAAAGGAGGAGAATCCGCCCACTGAAAATGAAGTGCATATCAGGGGGCAGATTTTCCACTTTAGGATGCGATGGAAATGTCCATTGGACATTAAGCATAGGAATAAGGGTCGGCGAGGGCAATACTTTAGCTTTCCCCTTTCTATTCTTAAAACTAATCTCGTTATCCTGTTTAGCTTGTTTTTTTCTCATGCCTGGTCCCAGGAACCTGCAGATTTTTATTTCGTTCAAAGAGATGGCAAATACCAGTTGGTAGCAGAAATTTATGACAAGACCCAAGTTCAGCAACTTCAAAGCAAAGCTGTAAAAAAGCAGGAAGCCCTACAGGTATATGTGGGAACAAACATCCACAATCAAAAAAATAATTACCCTACAGTATTAGGGGCTTATTCATTTTCTGAAAATAAATTATACTTCGCTCCACGATTTTCCTTTAATCAGGACCTAACCTACACCGCCATTTTATTTAAAAAAGACACCATCGAATTTTCGCTTCCAGTAAAACAAAATCGTCCGATATCCAAAGTAGAAGCTATATTTCCCTCAGTTGATACCTTACCTGCCAATTTGTTGAAAATGTACCTTTATTTTTCCCATCCGATGAGGCAAGGAGAAGCCTACCAAAATATCCTTTTGACCAATGAAGAAGGAACAAAAGTCTTTGAGCCGTTTTTGGAGTTGATACCGGAATTGTGGGATTCAGAGCGAAAAAGACTCACCTTGTGGTTTGATCCGGGGAGGGTGAAAAGAGCTTTAGGACCCAATACTTCAATGGGAACTCCGCTGGAAAAAGGAAAAAGATATACCCTTCGAATTTTAAACAAATGGAAGGATGCTTTTGGGCAGGAGATGGAGCATGATTTTATCAAACAATTTTACGTGGGAGAAGATGATCGGCATGAGCTGAGTTTAGCAGATTGGACTATTTTCGCACCCAAACCTGCTACCAAAAAACCATTGAAAATAAACTTCGGAGAAGCCTTGGATCATGCAGTCGCTTTGAAATCCTTTCAGATTTTGGATGCTTTTGGTAAAGAAATCAAAGGCGCTATTTCTCTTAATGATAATGATATGATGCTGAGCTTTTCGCCATCAAGCGATTGGAAGTCAGGAGATTACAGGATTCAGGTTGATGCCATTTTAGAAGATTTAGCGGGAAATAACTTGAATCGTCTATTTGACAGAGATTTGGAAAAGGCAGAGGAAGCTCGAAACCAGCAATTTTATACTTTAGAATTTACAATAGAATGAACTTGTTACCAGAAATTTTGAATGCCGCCAATCGCATTCGACCCTATATTTTAAAAACACCCTTGTTGTATTCAGCTCATCTGAGCAATTTGTGCAATGGAAAGGTTTATCTGAAACTGGAAAGTGAGCAACATACAGGTTCCTTTAAAGCTCGGGGAGCCATGAACAAAGTGCTCTGGTTAGCAGAAAATGGAATTGAGAATGGTGTCATCACTGCTTCCACAGGCAATCACGGAATGGGTGTTGCCAGGGCATTGAGTATCTTGAAAATGAAGGGCAAGGTAGTGGTTCCGGAAAATATTGTTACTACCAAATACGCTGCATTAAAAGCTTTTGGCGCTGAAATTCAAAAGTATGGCGCCGACTGTTTTATCACAGAAACTTATGCAAATCAAAAAGCAGGAGAGCAGAATCTGACCTACATATCACCCTACAATGACCCACAAGTCATTGGTGGTCAGGGGACCATCGCATATGAGATTACTCAGCAGCATCCCGGGAAGATTGACAATTTATTTGTTACTGTTGGGGGAGGTGGTTTGATTTCAGGAATTGGGACTTATATGAAGTCGATTCGTCCAGAGGTAAAATTATTTGGTTGCCAACCTGAAAATTCCCCGGAAATGGCGCTTAGTGTACAGCAAAATAAATATGTAACAGTAGAAACAAAAGACACCTTATCAGATGGTTCAGCAGGTGCTTTTGAAGAAGATTCGATCACTTTTCCAATATGCAAACAGTTGATAGATGAATTCTTTTTGGTATCAGAATCTGAAATTGGGGAATCTCTCCGCTTGATCTTAAATACGGAGCGGAAGTTGATTGAAGGAGCAGCAGCAGTCGCAGTCGCCTCTTTTATCAAAAATGTGGAGCGATTTCAGGGACAGACTTCTGTGATAGTGATATGTGGAGGGAATATTTCAATTGATAAGCTAAGGAAGGTTTTAAAGGAATGATTTTCCCGCAACTCTCCAAAAGTTGCGAACTTTTGGAGAGTTGCGGCAGCGCTTCCTTAATTCCTCACCACTCTTTCCACAAACTTCCGCTTTTTCTCACCATCGACAAATTCCAAGATATACAACCCTTGCGGCATATAGGAAAAGTCAAAGGTGGCGGCATTATTTAGAAATTCAATATCTGCTTCTCTGACCAATCGTGCATCGGAAGTATAGATTCTCAATCTCAAAAAGCCTTCGTATTCGTAGTGAATGCTCAAAATGCCATTCACAGGATTAGGGAATACTTTGGTTTCTTTGTATAAATCTAGTCCGGAACAATCTTCATCAATGCCATTATCCGGAATTTCTGTACTACCTGGATAAATGTTCGCATTCGAATCATCACAGTCCATGTCATTGACAACATATCCGGCAGGAGGAGAATCCAAACAAACATTGATGGAATTATTGGCATCGCCAAAAGAATCATTGTCGGCATCCAGGTAATAATCATAGCGGAATAAACCGTCATCTATCAAACCATTGCAATCATTGTCGATATCGTCGCAAATCTCTGCAATGTCTGGATTTAAGCCAAAATTGGAATCGTCACAATCCAGATCATTTGCTACATAACCTGCTGGAGGCACCATCAGGCAAGTATCAATCGGAATGTTAATATCTCCATAATTGTCATTGTCATTATCCAGATAGTACGTATTCAAAGGCAAACCATCATCAATGGAGCCATTACAATCATTGTCAATTCCGTCACAAACTTCTGCAATGTCTGGATTTAAGGTAGCGTCATTGTCGTTGCAATCCAGGTCATTGGTCACATAACCTGTGGGCGGACTTTGCAAGCAAGTGTCCAGTGAAACACCTGCATCTCCATAATTGTCATTATCGCTATCAAAATAGTAAGTATAAACAATTAAGCCATCATCAATGGAGCCATTGCAATCATTGTCAATGCCATCACAGACTTCAGAAATATCTGGATTCAAGGTTGGGTCGCTATCGTTGCAATCCAAATTATTTGCAACAAATCCAGCTGGTGGAGAACTGAGACAAGTATCCAAAGGCATATTGTCATCTCCATAATTGTCATTGTCAAAGTCCAGGTAGTAGGTGAAGATAGGCAAGCCATCGTCAATCATCCCATTACAATCGTTATCAACTCCATCACAAGTTTCCGAAATACTGGGGTTGTTATTGGGATTGAGGTCATCGCAGTCAGCATTGTTGAAAACAAAACCATCAGGAGGCGTATTGTAGCAAATTACCTGGAAGCTATCTGGTGTGCCGAATCCGTCTTCATCTGCGTCAAAATAGTAAATAAACAATGGCAGATTCTCATCTATTTGTCCATCACAATTGTTATCGATATCATCACAAATTTCGGTTGCACCAGGATTGATGTTGGGGTCGTTGTCATTACAATCTTCATGGCTTCTATAACCATCGTTATCGTTATCTCTATAAAAATAAGATTCAGCCAAATTGAAGGCATCAATACCGATTTCAGTTCCAATCAACCTTCCAGGAATATCATCAGCTGGTGGATGGATACCTCCCCAAATTCTGGAAAGACTCGTTTGTTCAGACGCATCTTTATAAGTTGCCCACTGCAAAGTCACATCTACACTGGGACCGTCTTCAAACACCAGGAATTGATTTTGAGGAGCTTCAAAAACCCCCATTCCTCCCGGGAAAAAAGCATCTCCAGTGAGCATTTCCATCACTTCTGCTGCTGCGCTGGAATAAGTTGAGTGTCCGGAGACATAACCTGCAAATGGCGGTGTTACAAAGGAAGGTCTTTGATAAGGCCACCAATTCTCTGCTAAAATCCATCCTACTCCAGCAATATCAAAAACAGGAGATGTAATAAAGTCAGGACCTTGCCAGGCGTATAATTTTATTTTTCCAACGTGTTCATCATTGTCTCCAGCCAACGCATCTCCAGCCTCTACCAATTCTATAAATCCAGGTTCCAAATGGATACCTCCAGGGTGATAAGAAGGTAAATTGGGATCAGAACTTTGCCCCAACGCTGCCATCCCTCGTATTGCAGAAACCGGACGGATATAATCATACCAACCCTTGATACCCCAGGCAGATATTGCACAATCGTGCATCGCACCTGCCAAGGTCAAATAAGCTTTTACATCCCATTCCAATTCATCCAAAACAGGTCCATTGCCCTTATATCTTTTTTCGAAAACTGGGTGGTCATTTACATAATTCAGGATTGTAAACCAATGCCCCGGAGGCGTTTCAGAATCCGGTCCATCTGCCCAAAATTCTGCTAGAACACGGGCATAATCTGCTCGAGGTACGATATTCGGTTCATAGGGCTGTCCGGTATAGGGATTGATATCATGTCCCTGGCTGGCATCTCCACCTTCCAGAAATTTGTAAAAATCGCGGTAACCCTGTATGGTAGTCGGATAATCGGGAATATTCCCTATAGAACCAGGCGATATATCCCACATGACACCATCAGCAGGATCCAGATGTGCAGACCAGACCGCTACCAAGGCATTTCCCCATTTGTATTCTTCGGATAGTCCACCGACTGTAGTTGTATCCAGAAAAGGTGGTGGTCCTGGATCGTGGTAGACCCAATATTCATTTCCATCCCTTTCATGGATGGTCAAATCTTCGTCTTTTAAAGCAAAAGCATTTACGATGCCCCACTCGGGGCTCAAAAAATCAGGTGTTTCATCATCAATTATATTTCCACCCTGATCAATAAATATTTCCAGGGTTAGTGGTTGCCAACGATTAAAATCCAATATATCCGGATTACCCGGAAATTCTATAATTAGAGGTGGATTGACTGGCTCGTAATGAATATTTGCGTATTGATTTTGTTCATTTGCACCATCCTGAAAACCATAATTGATAAGACATTCTGCAAGATAATTGCCCAATGCAGCAGGAGAATTATTGGAATAATCAATCGAAGTGAAATTGGGATCGTAGCCATGCTGCAACATCATATCATTATAGTAAAAGTTGAGTAACTGAAAAGCATTATCGGGCGCATTCTGGAAGCGATGCCTGAATAAACGGTAGCAAGCATAGGAAATAGCTTCCTCCTGTGCAGCCTTTACATCAGCAGGTACTTGAATGCCGTTGAAGTTGCAAGTAAAACCATGAACGGTTTTCCCCAAAAAATATGTCTCTGCCTCGTCATTGAAAACTGCCCATGCGTCATACATCGCAATAGAAGTATGCATCAAATTGCGTGCATGCACTGTAGGTCGGGCGAAATCATTTCTGATAGAGGTCAACAGTAATTCATTCCATTCGCGAGCGACGGAATGTTGCGCATCGGTTGTTTGAAACAATAAGAGAATAAAAAAAGAAAATAGTAGATGTTTGAGATTCATGTGGATATTTATTGTTGAATTGGTTAAGGTAGTTTCTGGTTTAGTTTATTTGATTTCAGGTGAGGATTTGGCGAAATTATCTTGTGGACACAAAGTGTCCGCATTATTACATTTTGGGAGCAAATATAGAAAAATTAGGATAGATAGGAATAATTGTAATGGGTGTTATGCTAATTACCTGGCAGTTTAGAAAAAGTCTAAAAGGATATTCGGATTTAATTCCAAACGGATCATTCCCTTTAAGTAACAAAAAAAATGGATGACTTCCCTTAAAACACCTAGTTTAAACCCCAACATTCTATTTTCAAACTCTAAACTTTCTCCTTTTTCCATATTTTTACCATATTGCATTTGAGAAAAGAAATAAAGCCAAAAATCACAAACCTGGCTACTTTTTGAATACAACGTACATTTTAAAACCCATAAGTTGTCTGACTTGTGTTTTGAAAAAACTAAGCCAACAAATTTTCAGACACAGAAGCTATCCCAATGTAGCCTTACCTTTGCTTTTTTGTGTGCTGTTTATCCCTGTGCATTCCCAAACCATTCAGGTCGAAACCAAGATTTATAACGAAGAAAATGGCTTGTCTCGTTATGCCAATTACACCTACAAAGACAATCGTGGCATCATTTGGGTAGGCACTCAATATGGTTTGTATCGATTTGATGGGCAAGATTTTGTGCATTTTGATGAAAAAGACGGATTGCCTTTTCGTCAAATCATGGAAATTTATGAAGATACAGATGGCTGGCTGTGGTTGTACAGAAGCTGTCATAGCAAACCCCTCTGTGAAAGAAACCTGGCATTTTTCCATCCCTTGTCAAAAAAGACATTGACTTTTGAACAGCGCTTCGGTGATAAAGTCTCTGTGAGCCCAGATCAAATTGCAAGCGTTGCACAGGATTCCAGGAAGAATATATTCATGACAGCAGATCGGAAATTCTTGATTTGGACAGCTGAGCAAGGCATTAAAGAAGTGCCTATAGAGGGAGTTTCAGAAACTCCTTTGCTCTGGAATAAAATTAACGATCAGCTTTTTGGCGCTTTTATATTTGACAATTGGCGTGGCAAGGACGCGAACAGTGATTTGGTTTTTAATTATCTCGCAATAGATCAGAATGGAAAGCTGAAACAGGAACTCAAAACTTACTACCTTTTAAAAACACCTGTTACGAGGTTTTACCAAGCAGGCAAAAAAGTATTTGAGTTTGACAAAATTCGAGTGAGTAATTTCGAAATATCTTTTTCCCCATCAGGTGCTTTAATAGTGGATACTTTGGCTTTTCACCTGCCTTTTTTCCATACATTGAATGAATATTACCATAATGATGGCCAATTATTTGTGAATGAAACAGGAGAAATGTTTCATCGGGAATTGGGAGGTATCATAGCCTTAGAAAAAAGCTATTCACAAAAGTTAGGCACTCCTTTATTGAGTCCTGCCCATTCCTATTGGGTAAAAGGCTCTAATACCGATACTTCATATTATCAAGTGACCCATGGTGGAGGCAATAGTATTCGACATAATTTTTTTGATTATGAAACCAAAACAGTCTGGATGGCTGGGCGGGAAGGCATAAAACTTATACGATACAAGCCCCAAAAATTTAGTCATCTTGTCAATCCTGATGATGGCAAACAATTGGTTATAGCAGCCTTAAATATTGATGAACAAACAACTATATTAAGGATTGAAAAAAAGATTTACAAATACACCCCACAAGATAAACTTCGCTCCATTTTACATCCAATCGTTTCAAAGGGACGTGCCTATGTTCCAAAGACATTTAGTCAGGAAGCTGGGGATACCCATTTTTGGGCATTCAGCGAAAAGGAGTTAAACAAAATAAATCGAGACAATTTTTCGGTTTCTGAAACTTTTACTCCGGAATTCAAGGATCTTTCATTGGCACTTTTAAAAACAGGAAGCCAGGTATGGATGGCAGATCTGAAAGAGATAAAAATTTACCATATTGACCGAGATAGCTTTTCCTCTTTTACCCAGTTCAATGAATTTGGACAATTAGCTTCTGCCAAGGTTCATTTTTTTAAGGAGATAGATGAGGTGCATTTGTGGATTGGGACGGATTCGGGACTTTATTTATGTTCCAAAGAAAAAGGAGTATTGGCTAGATATGCAGAGAACGAAAAGGGAGAGAAATATTTACCAGCTAGCAATTTTAAACATTTGTCGGAAGCAAGGGAAGGAGGGTATTGGTTGGCGACGATGAGTGGGTTGATTCAGTGGAATTTGCTTACGCAACCCCCTAGCCCCCTAAAGGGGGAATCTCAGCCCGCTTCTATATCCACGGATGGAGGCAGTTCCCCCTTTAGGGGGTTAGGGGGCGGCGAAGGCAGTTGGCAACTCTTTTCCACTAATACTGGATTAAAAACCAATGAAATTCTCGCAGCCTATGAAGACGATTATGGTTTTGTTTGGATGCCAACGCCTCATGGCCTGATTCAATTTCAAATTAACACGGGATTGTCCAAAACCTATTTGAAAGCAGATGGATTGAGCAGCGATGGTTTTCAGGAAAATGCGCATTGTCAATTAGTAGATGGCAGCTTGTTTTTGGGCAGTTTTTTTGGCGTAAACCTTTTTCACCCAAAAGATTTTAAGGATGTTGACTTGAAACCGGAAGTGCCATTAATTATTACAGATTATGAACAGCATCGGGATGAAACAGATAAGATTGAATACTTGCTCGAAAAAATTAAACAAGACCAAAAAATTGTCATAGAGCCAGGTGACAAATTTTTCAATATTCGGGTTGCACTGGCGGATTATCGGGAAGCAGAGAAACATCGCTTTGCCTATAAAATTGAAGGATACCATGAAGCATGGCAGGAAGACAAATCCAATTTGATTCGCATCAGCGGCTTGCCCTATGGCGATTATGTTTTAAAGATAAAAGGCAGAATGCCCGATGGTCTGCTTTCAGAACCAGGACTGGCAATACCTGTAAATGTGCTGCGACCTATCTATCTACAAAGCTGGTTTATTGGATTTAGTATTTTATTGATTTTCTTGTTGGTGTTCTATCTTTACAAAAGACGCACTAATGCACTTAAGAGAAAACAAGTAGAATTAGAACAGGCTGTAACAGCGGCTACGAAAACCATTCGCCAACAAAATGAAGAACTCCAAAAACTGGATAAAGTCAAATCCCGCTTTTTTGCCAATGTTTCGCATGAGTTGAGAACACCCATTACCCTTATTTTAGGTCCTTTGAATTCCTTATTAAAGGGTGGCAGACTCAATCAAAAAGACAGAACCTTTGCCGATCTAGGTCAAAAAAATGCCAAGAACCTCCTAACCCTGGTCAATGAAATCCTCGATCTCACTAAAATGGAATCGGGAAAAATAGAGCTGAATGAAGAGCCAACTGAATTCTACCCAATGGTCCAATTGCTCAAAGACGCTTTTAATGGGATAGCCGATCAAAAAGCCATTGATTACCAGTTGGATTATCGTGCAAATCAAAACCTTCAATTGCTAATTGATATAAAAAAAGTTCAGAAACTCATCAACAATCTACTTTCCAATGCATTCAAGTTTACCCCCCCTAATGGTCAAATCAAGCTATCTGTAGCAGAAAATGAAAATCATATTCAATTAAGTGTTCAAGATTCAGGTCGCGGCATTCATCCTGATGATGTTCCCCACGTTTTTGACCGTTTTTATCAATCTTCACAACCCGATGCCCCCAAAGAAGGAGGTACAGGAATCGGGCTATCGCTTTGTATGGAATTTGCAAAATTGATGAATGGTAAGTTATGGGTTGAAAGTATTTTAGGAAAGGGCAGTACTTTTTATTTTGACTTTCCAAAGCAGAAGGCGATAGGGACGGTTGATGGTGGACGGTTGACGGTTGACGGTCAGGCATTTATTGAGGAACCAAACTTAGTGCAAGAAAAGCATACTATACATGGAGAAGAAATACCCTCTCCCGATAGCTATCGGGATCACCTTCAACCGTCTACCATTTTACTGGTAGAAGACAACGACAACCTCCGAGAATACATCCAACTCATCATTGGCGAAAAACACGAGGTGGTGGCGGCTGAGAATGGGAAGGTGGCATGGGAGTATTTGACGGTAGATGGTGGACAGTGGACGGTGGACGGTGAAAACAGAACAGACCCTCCACCATCCACCGTCCACCGTTTACCAGACTTAATTATCAGCGACATCATGATGCCCGAAATGGATGGCTATCAGTTGCTTGAAAAGCTCAAAGGAAGTGATCAATTTAGAGGCATACCGGTCATCATGCTCACTGCCCTTGCAGAATTGAAAGACAAACTAAAAGCCTTGCGAATTGGTGTTGATGATTATATGACCAAACCTTTTGAAGAAGAAGAATTGTTGGCGAGATTAGACAATCTATTGAGACATAGTTATTGGCGGAAGCAGTATCGTATCGAAAACCGTGAGGAAGATGGTAGTTTGGACAAGGATTCAGGGAACATTGAAACGATTGAAGCGTCCAATTCAATAACAGAAGAAGATAGCATTTGGTTGGAAAAACTGGAAGCCACGATACTGGATAATTTGGGGCGATTTGATTTTTCTATTGAGCAGCTGGCACATGAACTGGCAGCGAGCCGTTGGACGCTTTACAGACGTATCAAGCAGCTTACAGGACTGACTGCCACTCAATATCTCCAGGAAGTCCGCCTTAACCACGCACGTACTTTGCTCGAACAACAACAACCCAATTCTGTAAAAGCGCTTTCCTACAATATTGGGATAAAAAATGTGAGGTATTTCTCTGTGCAATTTAAAAAGCGGTTTGGGAAATTGCCTTCGGAGTATTTGTAGTAAGATATATTCAGTTAGCAAATTGAAATTCCTTATCTTAGGAGCGAGTAAAGAATAGAAAACTATACCTAAACCTTGTTTAATAAACCCATCAAAATATTATTTCCTTCTCATAATTACCTATTGAAACGACAAATAGGCGCTTTAGCATTTAATGTCGAAACCCTTCTCGTTCCTAAAGTAAAAAGGCTATTCTCAAATATCAATTCCTTCAAAATTCTATGCTCTCTGATTGGTATTTTGATCTTACAACCTGCATTCACCCAACCAAATGCAGATGAATTTACGGGCATTCAGGTTAGTGAAGAGCAACCGATATTTATTATTGATAGCCTGTCTGACCTGTTTTCCATTCCAAATAGTCATTTGTATTTATTTGAAGATACAACGAATGCTCTTTCATTTGTAGAAATAAATCAAAAGAAATTTAAACCTGCGTCGACCTTTCCTCCTGCTAAGAAAAGAACCCGAACTCATATTTGGTGGACGAAAATTCAGATCCACAATCAATTTGAATTTGAGCAATCTCTTTGGGTCCATATTCCCAGTGCAAAGGCTACAGCATATATGCTAAGAGATCAAGAAAGCCTCCAGGTTTTGAAGACTGGCAGCTTAGTCCCAAATTCTGAAAGAGCGATTCCATTTCCCCACAGATTTTACAATTATGTGCCGATTCAATTGAAAGCTAATGAAAAAATGACCCTTTTTGCCAAGGTGAGCATTCCGATGCGCATTTTCAGATACGCCGATATCAAGGAATTAAAGCGGCCCTTACTTGCCCAAAACGAATTCCATCAAAATAGGCTATACCGCAATACAGTCGATGGTATTTTTCAAACTGCTTTGCTCTTACTCACCTTATATTGTTTTATTTATTTCATTTATTCCCGGGAGCGATTCGCTTTGTATTTGATTGTCTATTGTATGCTCAGTTCTATTCACTTCCTCAATATTGACAATTATTTGTATGGTTGGGGAATTACTTCAGAAGTTCCCTGGGTACCTGATTATTTGAATATTGGCATCATCAACCTTATCATATTTGTTGATTTGCTGTTTATGCGCCACTATTTGAATTTGAAAACCCGCTTGCCGTTTTGGAATCGATTGTTTACGTTTTTTATCATTGCCAGCCTGGTCGTTTTTTTTGTCAGTATGGGGGTTTTTTATAAAGTGGAGAATTTCGATTTTGCCTATCAAAATGTCAATTCCAATTTCCAATACGCCATCTTATTATTTAGGATTGCTTTTATTGTTCGAATCGTCCAGGTAGCTCGTTTTCGCTATAGAATGCTGGCATTAGCTATGGGTGTTTCTATCATTTTTTCTTCCCTGGCAGCAGTGGGGCACCTGTTGAATATTGCTAATCCAGGAGAACTTTTCCAAATTTCGGTGGATGTCCACGTACTCATCATCGTATTGGCCTTGGGTTATGAAGCCGCCCGTAATCAAAAAGAAAAAATTGCCGCAGTTCAGGAAGCCATGAATAAGGAATTGATGTTGAAAGCCCAGCAAAATCAGGTGCTGATTATGGAAAAGGACAAAGAAATTCTTGAAATAAGGACTAAGGAATTGCAGAAAATGGACCAATTAAAAACGCATTTTTTTGCAAATGTCTCACATGAGTTTCGCACTCCACTGACTTTGATATCTGGGCCTTTAAACAGCCTTTTGAAAAGCAATGATTTGAGTAAAAAAAATCGCGTCATTCTCTCTCAAATGAAAGAAAATGCAAGCAAACTTGGTAAGCTCATCAATCAAATTCTAGATCTCGGCAAGCTCAACGCCGAGCAAATGTCTTTGAATCCCGCTCCCCAGGTTTTATATATTTTGATTCGACGCATCATCTCCGCCTTCGAGTCCCATGCAGAACGAGAAGGCATACAACTGAATTTGACATTTTCGCCTCACAAAGAATTGCAAATCGATGTAGACAAGGAAAAATTTGAAACAGTACTCAATAATTTACTTTCAAATGCCCTGAAATTCACTCCATCTGGCGGAAAAATTAGCCTTGAAGTCAATAAACAGGGAGAGCTCGTTCAAGTCTCAGTCGCCGATACCGGTCGTGGGATTCCTGCAGAAGACCTTCCTAGAATTTTCGATCGTTATTTTCAAACTTCAAGAACCAATGCCCCTGCCGAAGGAGGAACCGGGATTGGTTTGGCAATTGGTAAAGAAATAGCCCGATTGTTTAAGGGTAAATTATGGGCGGAAAGTGAATACGGGAAAGGCAGCCGATTTGTTTTTGAATTTCCAGCCAAAGAGGTGATTGGGAGATTAACTGATGAGGATGCAAAAATGTTATCAGCCAGCTACTATAGAGGTGCCAGCACTTCCGAATTGGTTTCAGGATCAATTTACAATTCTGATATAGAAAAAACCAATAACTCAAAAGGAGCAAACGGTCAACCCACAACCCACCACCCACAACCCACCGCTCCAAAGGAGCAAACCGACAATTCAGAACCCAGAACCCAGAACCCAGAACCCAGAACTGAAAACCGTCCCACCATCCTTATCGTCGAAGATAGTTACGACCTCCGCAATTACATCCGAAGCATCCTGGAAAAGAATTACCACATCCTTGAAGCGAAAAATGGAGCCATCGCCTGGCAAATGCTTAGTGGACAGCAGAAAGACCATCACCCACAAATGATTATTTCCGATTTAATGATGCCCATTCTGGATGGCTATCAGCTCATCGAAAAAATAAAAAATAATGATGCCATTCGCCACCTTCCCATAATCGTCCTCACAGCAAGAGCAGAATTAAAGGATAAGATCACCGCCTTGCGAATTGGTGTAGACGATTACATGACCAAACCATTCGAAGAAGAAGAATTACTGGCGAGAATAGAAAATTTGTTGAGACACAGTTATTTGAGAAAACAATATCAAAGCGAAATTTTGGTGGAAAGGGCTAAGGAGAAAGTGCATTTAGAACCAATTGAGGTTGCTGAAAAATCAAATCAAATCACTAAAGAAGATAATGCCTGGCTGGAAAAATTGGAAACCACTATCTTAGATAACCTGGGGCAGTTTGATTTCTCTATCGAGCAACTCGCACACGAACTTGCCGCAAGTCGCTGGACACTCCTTAGACGTATCAAGCAACTTACAGGTTTGACCGCTACTCAATATCTACAGGAAGTACGCCTCAATCATGCCCGCAATTTACTGGAAAAACAACAGGCAAATTCGGTAAAAGAACTTTCCTATAAGGTCGGGATTAAAAATGTGCGGTACTTCTCTGAGCAATTTAAAAAACGCTTCGGGAAATTGCCTTCTGACTATTTGTAACTTATCTTTTATTCTTTCCTCCCCCCTTAATCCCCTCCAAAGCAGGGGTGATTGGTTCTAGTTTTAAATGTAAAAGTCAAAATGATAAAGTTAAAATGTAAAAGTGTGTCATTATACTAAATGCCTAAGAATCAAATACTTAAAGTATATTTTACTTTTGACTTTTACATTTATCATTTTATGCCAAGGGCATCCCTTCGGGGCATTTTGACTTCGTTTCGTAGAACCAATCACCCCTGCCTCCAAAGGAGAAATACAACTTGCTTTTGTTTCCCTTTGAACATTTGGGGATTGTTTCTAAAGAAGATGCCTTCACAGATCTATTAGCTATCGTAATAAGCCATGTCTCACGACGGCAGAGAGGGGCTATGTGTGGACGTAGCGGCATCAAGCCATGCATCTCCACACCGTCTATCCCATAGACTGGGGACGCTATTTGTTACGATGAAGGATCAGTGGAGGCAGATTTTTGGCAATCTTTTTTCTGATCCTTTGTCGATTTGGAGGATTGTCCAAAGGACCTTCTAGTATTTACGATCACTTCCCGCACATAAAAGCTCAACAAGTTATATTCTCGATAAAAACTGTCATTGCGTATCATGATTCTGGGTTTTAGTTTGATTGAAAATTTGGTTTGATAATCCCTCCAGCATTCACTTCTAAAATAATTGGAACGATGAAGCCTTCCCCATAAGTGGGTGCCTGAAAGCCTATTTCATTTGGTTGGAATTCAATATCGCTTTTGGCAACTGCTTTATTGCCCAAAACCTGCCAAAGTGTAGTGGGCAAATCATTTGTAGATTGCTTCAGCAGCCCTATCAACTCAGATAATGCTGAAATTTCTTGCTTGGAAAAAAGCACGATTAAGTATTCTTTTCCAGTTTTGGATATTTTCAGTGCTTTGTTTTTTCCGGGAATAAGCAATTGGTCATTTTGAATTGTTTTCCTTTGCAATTGAGGCTTTTGTGCCCTGGTTTGGATATTTGGAACTCTTGGCCAGTGAATTTTTGATTCACCGGATTCATTGATGCTAAATACATACATGTGCTGATTGGGCTGGTCATTCTGAACTTGTAATTGAAACAACTGACCTACTTGCCAATCTTTTCGATTCAATGTATAATGAGTGCCTTGAAAGGTGGCTGTTGCAGTTTGAAAAAAGGGAGCGCCACTTTGTTTTGAGCGGCGCGCCACAAAACGGAAATCCAGGTTTCCCCCTAACGTTTCCGTTGGTTTTGAGGTCAAACCAGAGGTCATATTTGCTCTTTGGATATTTGGAGTTGGTTGTTGATTGGGCTTTTCTAAAAAAAGGATATAAGCATACTTGCAAAAACGGCCAAAGTCCTTGTACTTTATCCATACAAACCCCTTGTCCCCCCAGTTGCTGCCCCAACTATTCATTACTTGAAAAGCTGCCCGTTTGTCATCATAACCTATGACTACCATAGCATGACCACCTGCAGGACTGACATTGCCATTTTCAGGCCACCAGTAGGTAGCATTTTGCAATTGATAAAAATTGCGACGTACGGTCAAACCAATCACTACTGGCTTTCTCTGACTCAAAGCAAACCTGGTTTTGTTTACTTTGGCTCTGGGATGTTCTTTGATAGCAAAAAGGGTTTTATAATCTGCTATTGCGAATGTTTGAGCATTTTCCTGTAGGGTTGAATCTGGCATTTTCTCGCAATCATTCACATCAACATCAAAATCTCTTGCCAGGCAATCACCGTTTTCTTTTAAAAATTCTAAAGCATCTGACATTCGACTGCCTTGCTCGCAGTTACCATTATGTATTTGGTTGTAAATGAAAAGCGCAGAAGAAGCATTGTGTGCAATAACTCGCTGTTCTCTGGCATTATTTTGAATAGCACGTTCAATCGTCAAAGCTCCATACCCTACTGCCCAACCCACACAAGAAAACAATTCTCCCTGGTTTCTGATTGGAGGAGTAAATGGTTTTAAATCTACTCGCGGAGGTAAGATGGCCTTAGCTCCGTCTGAGTTGTGCTCCATTGGCAAGGCCTCATATTTTTCATCATCAAACAGCAAGCCGGAGGCAAAATTGGCTCTGGGTTGTGCCAAAAGATTTTGACAGACCAACAAGATTCCGAAAATGTAGATTAACTGTTTCATGATGAATATTTTTGAGATAACTGAGTTGCTTTTTTTTGAGGAAGATGTCGCACTATTATTACCCTGTGAGACATCTTCCTTAGAGTATGTCTAAATTTTTCCTTCCTGAAAACCAATGCTTTATGAACCTGCCTTTAAGTCATTAAGCTCATTTGCCTCGGCAAACTCCCTTAAAGGCTTTTCGTCAGAACCATAAATCCTTGATTTTCAGTTTGTAAAATTTTTAGACAAACTCTTAATTAGTTTTGTTTATGTATTAAGGTTATTGAAATCATTACATCAATCGTTCATATAAGCCTCTAAAGCTTTTTCCCGCTCGATAAACTCCTGATAAACTTTTGGGAAATTTCTTTGCAATTCGGCAATACTTGTAGCGCAAAGTCCCTGGTAATTGCCCCATTGCTGTTTGTTTGACTGTAGATATTGACGGAAAGCCTCTTCTCCCAATTCTTCTAGCAATGGTCTATAGGAAGGAGGAGGATAATTTGCAGGATTGAAGCTACAACCCGCTGGCAATTGAACGCCTGTTTCATGTAAGTCCTGAGCAATCTGCTGTTCTCTTTCTAAGAATTTCTGATAATCCTGCGGAGATATTCTCGCCAATTGCATTAAACCAGTTCCACAGATTCCTTGGAAATTGCGGCTGCTGTTCCAGTTTTGAAGATATATTTGAATTTGTTCGGGGGTTAAACCAGCTGGCTCGTCATCATTGGATTGATTTCCACTACCTGTACCTGAATTATTTCCTCCTGAGTGTCCACTTCCTTGTCCAGAAGGACCTCCGGAATTATTTCCACTACCATTTCCATTTGAAGGGTTTCCGGAATCATTTCCACCAGAATTGTTGCCACTATTATTATTTCCGCCAACACCTTGATTATCGCGAGGGTTTCCACCCTGGTTGCCACCTTGCCCACCTTGTGGAATTCCTGTTGTTGCTCCTTTATTGAAATTGATTCTGGTAGAGCCTTGGACTTGAGAGGCTCCCGCTTCTCCACCACATCCTTTACAGACACCTTTTATTTTGATATTGATGAAAGGCTGATTGCTTACTGCGCTATTGAAAGTAGTATTGTAACCACCTCCAGGAGGAATCGTTTTTCTATCAGGTCGAGCTCCAACTGTGGGTCCGGTTAGTACTTCTAAACCGATACCTGGGCGATTGGCTCTTTTGTATGGATAGGCAGTGCATTCACCACCAGTAGGAGGGTCACATTGACAATTGATTTGTACATTGGTGATGTTAACTTCGAGCTTTTCATTTTGTGCTACTGGCAGGTCTGCTCGTGAAATATTGATCAATTTTCTCCAGGTATTGCCATTTCTGCCTGGGCGAATTTCATTAGCTGGGATATTTACATTAAATGATTTCTCTCTTACGACGCGATTCCGATTATTTGGTTGAATTACCTTCACATTGACAGAATAGGAAACGCCAGTACAAACACATTTGGCCTCATCACCACCTTGATTGCCACCCTGACCACCTTGGTCTCCAGAATCTCCTTGGTCAGCTCCACCTTGATTGCCACCACCACCCTGGTTGCCGCCAACCTGATCATTAGGTCCAGTTGGAGAAGGAGGAAAAAGTGGACGATTGGTTCTTGGATCTACCTCAATTCCAAGCATATCCACCATGTTTGCTCTCAATTCATTGCCTCGCCCCCTTACCGGGATTCTTCTACCACCAAATGTCCAGTAGCTATTTTTATAATCAATAACTGGAACTACAGGGGTACCTTCCCGATTACGCGGCCAATTGATGATGATGGATACACTATGTCCATTTGGAATGTTTTGAGTAGCGCCATCAAAATCCCATTTTCTAGGGTTGCCCGGTCTTGGTTTTCCATTCCGGAAGACATTGCCATAATTTTGACGTACACCATTAATTCTGATAATAGGGAATATTGGTGTGTTGCTTTTAAATGCAAGGTGCAAATCGTTTGCAGGTCTTCCAGTCGTATTCTTGACTCTAATGAATCCTTCCTGACTAATGCCTTCAGTCGGCATTGCAAAAGCCAACAAGAATAGAAAAGCAAAAGTTACTTGGAATATGCGAGTTGTGGAGTTCAATAAATTTTTCATAATCAATCATTTTTAAGGTTTGGAAAAGAGTCATTCGGTTATTGGTTGCCAGTTGTTTATTGAGGGTGAGTAACCTATTTCGGAATGAACTCTTTTTGAATTTTCAATCGCTTCTGATAAGCGATTCAGGTAGGTGTGTTTGGTAAGGAAGAGATGTACCCAGATATAATGAAAATTTTAATGAAAATGAAAATAGGAATGAAAATGCTTTTCCTTTTTTGGTGGGTCAAAGGAGATGAGAGGGTGACTTACTATTATATTAATATCAAACGTTAAAGGTGGGAAAATTGGTAGAATCAGTGCTACGGTTCAGATAGACTTAATGATTTGAAATAGTATTTAGGGTTGAAAGGGTTTTGAATCTTATATTTGTCAGAGTCCTCTTCGAGAGACTCTGACAAGTACAAAGGGACTCTGATGAATATTTTAATCAGCTATCTTTCTCCAAAAACTATCCAAATCTGATTTCAACTCCTGTGCATTTTTCTGAAAATCATGCCCGTCTGAGGTTGCAATCTGGTTCAACAAATTTTGAAAATCAGCGCCTGTTTCATTCATACTCAGGTAGGACAAGGCTAAATACCATTCAGCGTCGTCATTCAATCTGGGATGGTTCTGATTAATTGTATTTTGAAAAGCCTGAGCTGCTTCTTTGAATTGATTTTGTTGGAAATAGCTATGTCCGGAAATATATTGTGCCTCTGCGTAAAAATCATTTTCAAGAGGAATGGAATTCAACAATTCAATAGCTTGTTGAAAGTCACCTTGCTCGTAGGCATCGGATGCATTCTCCAATACCGTTTCTACTCCTGGAAATCGGATTTCTTCTTTTTGAAATGCTTCATAATTGGAAGCAACTAGTCCGGAATTTGAATAAGTATCATTTGCCCACTGGAAGGTAATAAAGCCAATCAATGCCACAATCACCGCTGCCGCAGCCATCATGAACCTCATTCGGCGCATAGGCACTATTTTCGCCTGTTTTTCAGAATGGGTCTCTTCCGCCTTCAACTTTTTTAATTCTTCCCGAAGGCTATCTTCTATCAATATTTCAAGAGAGTTATTGGCAAGTTTATGTTTGTCTACTTCTCGTTTGAGTGTAGCGTCGGCAGCTATTTCAGATTCAAAAGCCGCAGCTTCCTTTTCAGTCAAATCACCAAAAAGGTAAGCTTCTATTTGTTCGTATTTGTCATTTTGCTTCATTGGTTCATGCTTTTTAAAAGGTCATTTAATTTTGGGTGCTTTTCCAAGAGTTCCAGTAATCTTTTATGACATCGATACTTATTTTTTCGCGCCATGGCCGGACTACTAAAACCTACCTCCGCTGCAATTTCCTCCATTGAGTAAGAGAGTTTCCACAATTCGAGAATGCGCTGACAGCGTTCTCCAATTTGCTTCAAAACTACCCTCAAAATATTTTTTGATTCGTTGTCCATAAATTGTGTTTCCGGGGTTTGGGTCTCCACTTCATCTAATCTTTTCATGTCGTCCGTAAAATCCATTTTGGCTTTTTTTCGTACCTGGTTCATCCACAGAAAGCGGCATATAGAGTACAAATACCCCTGTAAAGAAGTCTCTTCCCGAAACTTTCCTTCCCGCACATTTCTGTCTAGTACGATGATGCCTTCATGCCAAATATCCATGCCTTCCTCTTGTGTTCCATTGTTTTGCTTCACATAATATATCACCTTCCGCCTCAAATCGTCCTCTTTATACAATTGCCGAATTGCCCGACTTCGAGCAGTACCACCTCGTTTGATGGCTTCCAGTAAGGCTTCGTCTGACATCATGATTACTTTCATTGTGATGTGTTTGGTCTTTGAAAAATGTACCCAAGTTTGAGAATTTGAGAGTTTGAGAGTTTGAGAGTTTGAGAGTCTGAGAAGGTGAGAAATTGAGAGGTGCCAGGATATGTTTGCTCTCAAATTCTCAATATCTCAAATTCTCAATATCTCAATATCTCAATATCTCAAATTCTCCCAAGGGTCTAGAGTACAAAAATAATTGAACTTGTCTAAAGTTTTTGATTGAGATTAGTTGTAAGTGCTTGATTTTTCCCAAAGGGATCCACGTGGGAGAAGACGAAGCTTATTCTGAGTTTCGTACTTGCCCTACCGGGGTCCCTTTGGAAGAAAGTACGAGGCGAAAAATAGCTGAAGTATTCAAAATCAATGACTTGCAAATAAGCCATTAAAATAACTTTAGACAAGTTCATCATCAAAATAAAAGGAAAAGGCTTACCTTCAATGATTATGCATGATTTATACAATAACAATAAAAGTAGCACGGCTCTCCGGAGCTGTACCCCATATACTTCGATCATCATTCCTGCTCAGAAAAAAGCTCGAAAGGTCACGGCTCTGGAGAGCCATGCTACATTCTGGCTATCATTTTTTTTTCTGCTTTTTACCTTAAACAATGCTAGGGCAAATGAACTCTTGCAAAAAGCTCAAACCCACTTTGATGCAAGAGATTATGACCAAACCTTAGCTATAGCAGATCAAGCCCTTCAAATACTTGAAAATCAACAAGAAACCGTAGAATTAGGGGATTGCCTGAACCTCATTGGAAGGGCTTTTCTACGAAAAAAGAATTACCAATCAGCCTTTGAATATTTCCAAAAAGCCTTGTCTGTACGAGCAAATATTTTAGGTGGGGAGCATCCGGATGTTGCGAATTGTCATAATAATCTGGGTATCTGCTACCGCCGTCTTGGGGATGTTGAAAGTGCAATTGCCCAATACAAACTGGCTTTGAACATTCGTCAAAAAAATAATCTTTTGGATGACATCGCTGGCAGCCACAACAATTTGGGCAACTGTTTTCTACAAATAGGGAAGCTTAAAGAGGCCAAAGAACATTTCCAAAAAGCCCTGGATAATCGAATTGCTTTTTTTGGAAATCACCACCTGAATGTCGCCAAAAGTCAAATCGCCTTGGCAGCAGTTAATTGGGAACTGGGAGCAATTTTCCATGCTAAAGAACTGTATTTGAATGCTTTATCCATCCGAAAAGAACTTTTAGGAGCTGAAGATTTTAGTCTCACAAGCCTTTATGACCACCTGGGATTAATAGCCCAATACCAAAATCAGTTGGAAGAAGCCAAATCCTACCACGAACAAGCCTTAAAAATCACACTGAAGTCAGTTGGAGAATCCTCACTAGAATCGGGACGCATTTACAATAATTTGGGTAATTGCTATTTCAAGAAAAAGGATTTTACGACTGCTCTGAAATATTACGGCTATGCTCAAAGAGTTTTTGAACGATTGCTACCACCTTCAGATCCGCTTTTGGCAGAATGTCTGAATAACTTTGGAAGCTGTTATTTTGAATTAGAAGATTACGAAATGGCATTAAATCATTTTGAAGCGGCTATCAGGTTAATTGAGCAGGCAAATATTTCTGATGCAGAAAAACGCGCGATTTTTATAATGAATGCGGGAAAAGCACATGCTGAAATAAACAAACAGAACACTGCCAAGGAATACTATGAAACAGCATTGAATCTTTTGAAAAATAATGGGATTGTTTCCTTCCACTTGCCCGTTGTTTTGAGGTTGATAGGGGAATTGCATTTTGAATACAATACACAGACAGAAAAGCGGTCTTTAGATATGGCACTGGACAAATTTGAAGAAAGTCTGGAAGTCCTCAATCGATTATGGTCCCAATTCCAAAACCCTCGGTCACTACAGATTTTATTGGACAATAATTTTCAGGTATTCGAATACCTGGTAGAAGCACATTTTTTGTCCTGGGAAGAGAATAGAGATAAAAAGCATTTGGAAAAAATATTTGAGGTGATCGAAAAAAGCAAAAGCTTGGTTTGGGCAGAAATGTTTCAAGGAAGAAAGGGCTTTAAACATTCTATTCCAAATATCCAAAGCATTCAAAATAAATTGCTTACAGAAGAAAGAAGCTTAATCACCTGGTTTTTTGCTGAGAAGCATTTTTACACTTTTGTAATTTCAAAAAAAGATTTTTTTTGCCTGCGTAAGCAACTGGATTTTCCTATTCGGGAATGGATTTCTGAAATGAGAAGTGGCATTTTTAACTTTCCAATTTCAGGGGCTAAAGCGGCAAGACAGTACAATGAAGCTTATATTTCTAAAGCCTATCAGTTATTTGAAAAATTGCTTAAACCATCTTTAAAAAATCTTCCGCAAAATATTTCCAGGTTAACGTTAATTCCAGATGGAGTTTTACACTATTTGCCCTTTGATGCACTATTGACTAGTATTCCAGCAGATCCCTTTGCATTTAAAAAACTGCCCTATTTGCTCAAAAATTATCGAATAAGCTACGCATTTTCTACTTCGCAAATGTTTCAGACTAAACAATTATCCGAAGTCAATTACACCAATAACCTTTTAAGTATTGCGCCAAATTTTGAAAACGATCCCCGTGGTTTTTCGCCTCTTGAAAATAGCCTGAAAGAAGTAAACAATATCCAGAAAATCATTTCCGGAGATAAATTAGTTGGTCAGGAAGCTAGTCTGCAAAACTTTCTGGAAAAAGCACCTGGTTATAGAATACTACACCTGGCTACGCATGGAAATGCAGATGACCGGAATGGAGAATTGTCCTATTTGGTATTTAACAAGCCTGACAAAGACTCTCTTTCTGGTTTACTTTATGTGAAAGATTTATACGAGCTATCCCTTCCCGCAGAATTAGCTGTACTTAGCGCTTGTGAAACCGGAATTGGAGAATATCGGCGAGGAGAAGGAGTGATTAGTCTGGCAAGTGGCATTTCAATTGCGGGCGTTCGATCCGTCATGACAACGCTATGGGCGGTTAGCGATATTGCAACTGCCAATTTGGTTGAATCTTTTTTTAAAGCATTAAAGACAGGAAAATCCAAGGATGACGCATTGCGGCAAGCTAAACTTGATTTTCTCGACCTGCACCAAAATGATAAAGCACATCCTTTTTATTGGGCAGGTTTTGTACCAATGGGAGAAATGAAAGCACTTGAATTTTCAAATAATTGGCCTCTATATATATTGACAGGAGTATTATTGGCTGTGCTAATACTGGGGATTTATCGGACTTTTTTTAATTCCAGAATCAAGCAATAAAAGGTATCTACGCAAGCCCAGGAGCATAAAAAAGGGAAATCAAGTCTCACCTCAATATGCCTAACTCCTTGATCAAAGCCGATTTATAACTCCTTCCCAGCGGAAGATTTGTGTTATTGATCTGCACTTTATTTCTTAAAAGATCCACATTTTCTATATTGTCCATACGAACAATATAGCTCTTGTGAATTTGAAAAAAGTGGGCTTTCGGTAACTGTTGAGCTATTCTACGAAGCGAAGTTTTTAAAGGGTATTGCTTGCCATTGGAGACGACAGTACAATAGTTTTTTTCCGAATTGATCCAATCGATCTCTGAAAGCAAAACCTTACAGAGCAGGTTGCCCTTTTTTATGAAAATATAATCCTTGGATTGGGATGATTCAAAACCATTTAGGGTTTTACAACTTTCTTTAAAAATTGATTGCCATTTTGGAAAAAACAATTCAAAAAATCCTTCAAGTATGATGGGATTGAAGGGTCTTACCAGGTAACCAATAGCATTTGTGTTTTTTACCATCTGATAAGTCTCCCTGTCTTCTCTTTCAGTGATAAAAACCAGAGGAATCTTGAGATCAGCAATAGAGTGTCCCAACTCAATTCCGGATAATTGCCCTTTAATATCTGTATTTAGAAGAATGAGGTCAGGTCGACTAGAATGCACCGCCTCAAATGCTACTTCACTTTTAGCAGGTATAGAAAGAGGAGTATATCCTAATTTCTTCACAACCCTCTCTAATTCAAGGGCATACGAATCATCGTCCTCAATAATTAATATTTGCAATGGGTCCATTACGAGGATAAAGGTTTTGGTGATAATTTGTCATATTAGCGAATGATGGAGGACAAATTATTTAACCCTGTTGCCCAATTTAGCAACATGCAAAACCCGCATGTTTATCAATTACCTAGGGCTAAAACTTGAGTATAATGATGGATGATTCTAGAATTATGGCAGATGCGTAGTTTAATTAAAACCACTTTACAATAAAAAAGTAATACTCTAAGTGCGAAAGTGAGAAAAAGCAGTGAGTTTACAAAATATAACAGAGAAAATACTGATTTTCACTTAGTTATGAAACTTCGGGTAGGCTTAAAGTTTGTTTACCTTTTCATGATTGAGCGAAACCGTGCAAATTTTATTCTAATAGTTTGTCTAAAAATTTTACAAACTGTGCCAAGGCCATCCCTGTAGCACAGGAAGGAAAAATTTAGACATAGGCTAAACAAGGCAAAAAACATGAACGCAGTGGTGCTTTAGCAGAAAAGATTTGGAGAATCTTTTCAACGAAGTGAACCGCTAGCGGATGGGATGCCATAGCCCTAGTTCTGACGAGGCTTTTCAACGCAGCACAGGATAAAATTTGCCGCTTGAAGCCAATTGATGGAATTTTTATCAAGCTTTTAATAAAGGATTTATGAAAGGGATAGGATAGTAAGGGTGAGAAAGGAAGATTTACCGGGTGCAAGGAAAACCCTGACCCGATAAACCTATTCCTCCATCATTATTCTTAAATATCAAATAGTATGTTTGTTTATTAGTTCTAACAACTAAGAACAAAATGATAGAATAATAGCGAAAGTAATTTTTAAGGGGAATTAAATAAAACTAAAGGTGACGAATGGTAGAAGGAAGGTGACATTCCCAAAAAATTGAGTGCTTTGTATTTTGTGAAAATTGCTTTTGAATCACCGTTCTTTTGACTTGTGATTTTCATAATTATTGTTCCAATCTTTTAGAAAGATTGTAGTTTTACACCAAAATTATTTTTGATGATTCAATTATCTAGTGTATCTACTCAGCCTCCTAAAGGCATTGACAAGGAGGCGCTTCAAGACGCAACCAAAGATTATGCAAAAAAGATCGGGGAGCTTCATTCCCTTTTAAAAGCTCAAAAAAAACATGCGCTGTTAGTCATCTTTCAAGGCATGGATGCCAGTGGTAAAGACGGTGCGGTAAAAAAAGTATTTAAATACTGTACTCATGACGCAATAAGTGTTTATTCATTTAAAAAACCAACCGAGGAAGAATTTGCACATGATTTTCTGTGGCGAGTTCATAAACAATGTCCGGGAAAGGGTCAATTCAAAATTTTTAATCGTTCTCATTATGAAGATGTATTGATCCAGCGGGTCCACAAATGGATTGACGAAGAACGCGTACAAAATCGGATGAATGCCATCAATGCTTTTGAAGACCTGATCCAATTTGATAATAATACTGTGCTGCTGAAATTCTTCCTGCACATTTCCAAAAAGCAACAAGAAATAGAATTGCAACAGCGAATTGATGAACGAGAAAAAAACTGGAAACACAACCCAGGAGATTGGAAAGAACGGGAACATTGGGAGGAATATATGCGTTGCTACGAAGACGTTTTGAATCAAAGCAAAACACCCTGGCATATTGTTCCAGTAGATGAACGCTGGTACCGAGACTATTTAGTATCCAAGACTATTATGGAGACTCTGGAAAGGTTGAATATGGAGTATCCTGAAATTGAATGG
The DNA here is from genome assembly GCA_041941305.1 of Saprospiraceae bacterium. Classification (GTDB taxonomy): domain Bacteria; phylum Bacteroidota; class Bacteroidia; order Chitinophagales; family Saprospiraceae; genus JANSWP01. The sequence continues at coordinate 171,914 of JBGTQJ010000005.1, read as the reverse complement.
TGATGCAGTATGCAGTTGGTCCCGATAGCTATCGGGAGCAGTTGGCAGTTAAGAAAATGTGTTTGTTTGGATTCGAGGGTATTAATACTAGATTTTTTATGAAGAAAGTACGTATAGACAAATGGCTTTGGAGTGTTCGGATTTTCAAATCCCGAACGATGGCAACGGATGCCTGTAAGGGCGGTAAGGTACGGGTGGACGAAACCACAGTGAAGCCCTCATTCTTATTGGAAATAGGAAAAATTGTAAAGGTGAGCAAGAATGGTTTCAATTTGGAGTTTAAAGTTATTGAACTATTGGAAAAGCGGGTAGGTGCACCTATTGCCCAAACCTGTTATGAAAACCTCACCCCTGAAGAGGAAATGAATAAATATCAAGATTGGTTCATCGGAAAAGGAGCCCCCGAGCGCCGCGAAAAAGGAGCTGGACGACCCACCAAACGAGAACGAAGAGACTTGGATCATTTTAAGGATGGGTATTATTGATGCGGGTAGTCGAGGTGACGGGGTGCGGGGTGATGGGGTGATATTTTAAAATACCCCGTCACTCTGTAAACCCGACAACTCGCCAACTCGTATCCCGATAACCCGTATACTCGACACCCCGCACCCCGCACCCCGCACCCCGCCACCCCAAAGAAAATTTATCCTTACCAAGGGAACTTTTTCAAATTTATATCAATTCATTGCTTATATTTGTAACCTTTATCAATTACCTGATTAAACGATGAAACCAAATTCCTTACTCTCACTAGTAATTTTTCTATTTATTCCACTCTTTATTTATTCTCAAACTATTATTGATGCACAACGAATTACAGGTAAAATCATTTTTGATGGCAATGCCAACGAAGCAGCATGGGATGCAATCCAACCACTTGAGTTAACCATGCAAATCCCAACGCTGGGGGCGAAACCAACAGAAAAAGGGGACATGTTTTTAGCCTATGATGATGAGTATTTATACCTGGGCGGAAGGTTGCACTTGAGTGACTCTTCCTACTACCGACCAACAACATACAAACGAGATGCATTTGACGGTACTACAGATTACTTTGGAATGGTTATAGATTCTTATAATGACAAAGAAAACGGCGTTGCTTTTTTCACCACTCCTACCGGATTGCGTTGGGACGGCGTAGTTTGGAATGATGCTCAGGCAGCTCCGGGAGAATTTCCTATAAGTATTGACTGGAATACCTTTTGGGATGCCAAAACCGTAAGGACAGACTATGGTTGGTCTGTCGAGATGCGCATTCCCTGGACGAGTATTCGATTTCAGGATGACAATGGAACGGTTGTAATGGGTATGGTCCATTGGTGGTACATCGCTGCCAAGAATGAAGTGGACATGACGCCATTGATTCCCATGAATTGGGGTGATTGGAGTGCATGGAAGCCTTCCAGAATGCAGGAATATAGATTTGAGGGGATATATAGCAAAAAGCCCTTATACATTACTCCTTATGCATTAGTAGGCATACAACAGATAAATGAACTAAATGAGGAAGAGACAGAGTACCATACTGATAATGATTTTACCCGGGAAATCGGGATAGACTTAAAATATAGTTTGACGAGCAATTTGACGCTGGATCTAACTGCAAATACAGATTTTGCCCAGGTAGAAGCAGACGATCAACAAGTGAACCTTACCCGTTTTTCGCTTTTCTTCCCTGAGAAGCGCCAATTCTTTCAAGAAAGAGCCAGTATTTTCGATTTCAATTTTGAACAATTCAATCGCCTGTTTTATAGTCGAAAAATTGGGATTGACGACGATGGCAACCCGGTCCGTATTGTTGGAGGGGCAAGACTGGTTGGGCGAGTTGGAAAATTCGATTTGGGCTTTTTGAATATGCAAACAGCAAAATCGGATGAATTGAATTCTGAAAACTTTGGACTCTTGCGTTTGAGAAAACAAGTCACTAATGAAAACTCCTACGTAGGTGGCATATTTACCAACCGGGTAGATTTTGACAGAAGCTACAATACGACTTATGGTCTCGATGGCATTTTTAAAATTGTAGGAGATGATTACCTAAATATAAAATGGGTACAATCTTTTGAAGATAGTTTGGAGAATGAAATAGCCTCCCTTGATCCCTCAAGAATCTTTGTCAGGTGGGAAAAACGAAGAACTACTGGCTTCAATTATAGCGCTACTTATTCACGGGTAGGGAAAGATTATTCACCGGGAATGGGCTTCGAACTAAGAGAAGATTATAATAGCCTGGCTGGAAGAATTGGCTATGGTCAATTGGGTAAGGAGCAATCCAAACTCCTCAGTTGGCAAGTCTGGCTGGAAGGAACCCGACTGCAAGGCAATACCTCTGATACAATAGAAACTGCCAATGCCATGCTTGGATTGCAAACTGCCTCGAAAAGCGGCTGGGGCTTTTATGGAACGCTCAATTACAATCACGAATACATAGATGAAACCTTTGAGTTGTCTGCAGCAGATAGCCCATCCGGTTTGGCAGAAGTTCCTGTTGGAGCATATGATTTTTTCAATATCCAGGGGACGCTTTCCTCTCCTTTCCAATATTATTTTGTAATGATTGCCAACTTACAATTAGGAAAGTTTTTTGATGGCAATATTTTTTCTGCTGATGTGAGTCCTCGCCTCAAGGTTTCCAATCACCTCGACTTAGAGGGATTTTATCAGTTTAACCGCGCCAATTTCTCGGACAGAGGGCAGAAGTTCATTTCCCATGTTGCCCGTCTGAAAGCTCTGTATATGCTCGATACCAAATTCTCAGTTGCCGCTTTTTTACAATTCAATAGCCTTGGTGAAGCTTTTACCTCCAATGTAAGATTGCGCTACAATCCAAAAGAGGGCAATGATTTGTATATCGTCTACAATGATTTGATGAATAGCCATAGAAATCGGGAGCTACCCCATCTGCCTTTTAGCAGTGAACGTGCAGTAATTGTGAAATATACTTATACTTTTAGGATTTAAGAAAGCTGGTGAGATCAACAGGTTCTATTCTATGGTGCGTGGTTCAAAATGGTTCAAAATTTCCTAAAACAACTCAACATAACCTATTGACTTTAAACTATTTAACAACTTTAAACTATTATCAACCCAAATTTGAAAAACTTTTTAGACAGGTAATGAAAAACTAAACACGCTGCCCTTTCCAATTTCGCTTTTTACCCAAATCTTACCTCCCTGGGCTTCTATAAACTCCTTGGAAATTGCAAGCCCCAACCCGGTTCCTTTTGTTTTGTCATCTTTAGCCCTGTGATACCGATCAAATACCTTTTTCAAATCATCATTTGAGATTCCCGGACCATTGTCTTTGACTGAAAATTGTACCGTTCCATTATTTTGAAATACATCAATTTCAATCGAATCCATAGGCGAGGAATACCGGATGGCGTTGGTAAGAAAGTTGACCAAAACACCAGTTGTTTTGGGGATATCCATTTTGAGATTGGGCAAATCTTCCGGAATGCTTTGAATGATTTGAATTTCTTTTTCGTTTAGGAAAGTTTTGACATTTTGCAAAGCACGGAGGACAACAGCCTCAGGAGGAGCATCTTCTGGATTGATTTGCACGTTACCCGTTTCAATTTTTGAAATATCAAGGATTTCATTCACCATTTTCAATAGACGAGCTGCATTTTGGCGTATCGTTCCTGAAAGATCTTTTTGATCATCATTCAAGCCACCTAGACGATGGTCTTCCAACAAGTTCAGGCTCATGTCAATGGCAGAAATTGGTGTTTTCAATTCATGGGAAAGCGTCGCCATAAAATTCGTTTTAGCCAAATCTTGCTCCTTCAACTCTGTAATATTCTTTAAAATAATGACATAACCGACACTGGTTCTCTCCATATCCAAGTCCTGACTCTCAACTTTCAGGATATCTTTATCATAATAAAACCGCTTGCCTCCTCGATCTAAAATCACAGAGGCATGTGTTTCGCTACTATAAATGTTTCCATTCACTACCTCTTTCACCATATCCTTCAATAAATCACTCTGTTTTGCCAATTCAGACGCTCGCTTTCCGACTACATTTACCTCTTCCAATCCCATCAACTCCAAGGCTCTGGGGTTGACAAACAAAATAATTTGATTGTTATCCATTCCAATTATTGCCTCATTCATTCTGGAAATAATCATCTCAATCCGCCGTTTTTCCGAGACAATTTGATGCACATTGATGTTTTCGTATTCCTCCAGCTTTTCTGCCATTTGATTAAAGGATCTTGCCATTTCCCCAAATTCATCCTCTGAACTAATATTCAATCTTTGGTTGTAATTTTTTCTTGCAATTTGCTGGATACTATCTGTCAATTGTATTATGGGATTGGCAATGTAATCGGGAAAATAAAACATGGCCAGCAGGGCGAACAGAAAAAAGATGAAGGAAAGGATTATAGTAATTAGGGTAATTCGATTGGCGAGCTGATTGGCTTGTTCAGTCTTTTGCTGAATCGTATTCTCGTTCATTTCATACACATCCTCCAGAAGCTCCTGAATATAATCCGTCTGCATATACAATACAGGAGAAAAAACGGAAGACTCCAACATGGCTTCAAATTGCTCTTTGTAACCAGTATATGCTTCCTCCAGTTGCTTGGTAACATCTCCCTCCTCGTCTTCTGTTACATTTGATAACTGCAATTTCAAATAGCGTTCAAAGTTGGCAAATTCTCTTTGGGTAGCCGTCCTTTTATAAGAATGCGTGGTATTGTCAATCGCCATTATCGAAATCAACTTATGAAGTGTAAGGGACATTTCCCTTGTGTACTTCATCGTTCGATAATTGTTCCGAAGCATGGCTACTGAATTTTGGGTCGTCTTATCCAAATAGTGACTACCCACAAGCCCCATCAGGAATATCATCCCAAAAAGAATGGCAAGAGCGAGCCGAATTTTGGTTTTTAATTTTAAAGCTTGTAAAAATTTTAAGACCACATCTAAACGCATTTTACAAAGTTAGGAAATATTTCTGGTGGCTGGTAGCAAGCAACTGGTTTGCTTGTAGCTGGTTTTCTGATGACCGAGCAATGGCTTTTATCGTTTTAAAAAACCAATAATCACCAATATGTAGCCCGGAATTGTCTGCATTCAGTTATTTGGTCTCCAATAAGCTAATAGGTGCCGAGTAGATAAATGGTTCACTATATTATATGATTTGACTAATTTTGAGTCCATTTTGGGTAATGGGTAATGGGTGATGCGAAACTTGAGAAATCAGATGTGGAGCAGAGAACCAGTACCCAGCAAACCAGCAACCAATAAAAGCATGCACGATATAGAGCCACATTACCGTTGGAGAGACCGATACATTGCTTCTGAAGATGAGCAAAGTCCATTCTATGGAAGGGTTTACAATGAGTTTGCATTCACTCAAAAAATTTACAATTATTTCATTCACCCACAATGGGACAATTTTGGTTCACAGACCCTTTATATGAAAATCCTGTTTGTGGATTATGAAAAGGGCTATACTATTTTTGAGATGATAGGAGAGTGGAATGATTGTCTTCAAAATGATGTCATGTTTTTGAAGCGGGATGTAGTGGATGAACTGGCGCATAAGGGCATTTCAAAATACATTGTTATTTGTGAAAATGTGCTCAATTTTCATGGCTCAGATGATTGTTACTATGAAGAATGGTATGAAGATGTTGCTGAAAATGATGGTTGGATTTGTTTTGTAAACCTGCTTGAACATGTGTCTCAGGAAATGCGGGAAACACAGATCCATCATTTTGTAAACTTTGGAGCGGGCTTTAATGAATTGAATTGGCGTACCTTATCGCCTAAAGTCGTTTTTAAAGCGATAGAAGAAATGATAGGCATTGAAAATCGAAGATATATTCCATAATATGACCCACAAATCTGGTTTCGTAAACATCATCGGCCGTCCCAACGTAGGCAAATCCACGCTAATGAATGCACTTGTCGGGGAGCGAATGTCCATCATTACCAACAAACCTCAAACGACTCGCCATCGCATCATCGGTATCCTAAGCGGAGATGACTTTCAAATTGTTTTTTCAGATACACCGGGGATCATCAAAGACCCAGCTTACAAAATGCAGGAAGCGATGAATCGCTTTGTAAGCACTACTTTTGAAGATGCCGACATCATGCTTTTTGTAACAGAGGTCGAAGAAAAGTATGAAGCAGATGATCCCATTATTGAGCGATTGAAAAAAATTGAAAGCCCTAAGTTTCTAATCATCAACAAGATAGACTTGATAGCTCCTGAAAAAATTTTGGAACTAATCAACTGGTGGAATGGGCTTATTGATTTTTCCGAAACCATTCCAATTGCTGCATTAGAAAAAAAGAATACAGCTACTGTTTTTAAATTGATCCTTGAAAACCTTCCGGAAGGACCAGAATACTACCCCAAAGATCAACTTACTGACCGCCCGGAACGCTTTTTTGTCAGTGAAATCATCCGGGAAAAAATATTGGAGCTCTATCATCAGGAAATCCCCTACTCTACCGAAGTTGGTATAGAATCATTCAGGGAAACCAAAACCAAAAGTGGAGAAGCACTGGTAAGAATTGAAGCTCAAATTTTTGTAATGAGGAAATCTCAAAAGCCCATCATAATAGGGAAAAATGGCAGTGCTATCAAAAGATTAGGCATGGAATCCCGAAAAGCTATTGAGAAATGGCTGGAACAAAAAGTCTTCCTGGAACTCCATGTCAAAATTCGAGAAAACTGGAGAGACGATGAGCAATGGTTAAATAGATTCGGGTATCAATAAATTTTCCGTAACTTTCGTCCCTAAGAACCAAACCACAATCATCTACTAGTGATTTTGGACCCATTTTCCCCCTCACCACATTTGCCAAGGGCATCCCTTGTCCAAGGGACTCCCTTTGGGATGGGAGAAAATACTCGCCAGAGCTTTCCCGATAGCTATCGGGATGTCTGCATTTTTCGCCTTCTGAGGGAAAAAATGAATTCCAAAATTTCACTTAGACATAATTATAGTTTGGTGCTTAGAAACTGATAAACACTTGCTATCCCATCTACTATTTCCAAATTTTGATAAAAGTCTGATAAGGCGGAATGTAAGTTCTCGTTCACAATATTAACAAGAACTTATAAGAACATTAATCAGCTAAGGAACCCTTAAAAAACAACTTCATCGTTTCGTCAAATAAGCGAAGGCTGAAAGGCTGATAAGAAATGAAGCTGAGCTTATTTGACGAAATCAAAATGATGAAGTTATTTTTTAATCACTACTAAAAGAGTGTAAGCTTATGAGAATTAATCTTTACTTCTCTTCCTTTCTTTTTTCCCTTTTTCTTTTTACCCAAACAACATCGGCTCAGCCTTGTAACTGTACCAATTGTCCAGTTCCTATTACAGACAATGGGGTATTCGAAGGTTATTTGGATGTGACCGTGAATGGCCCCAATGATTTGACGGCTTGCCCTTTGGTTCAATTGTGCTTCACCATCCAACATACCTGGGTAGGCGACTTGTCAGTATCCTTGATGTCTCCGGCAGGCAATAATTATCTCGTTATGGCTGATGAAAATAATGTGGGACCTTTTTGTGGAAATGACAATGATAATATTGATATATGTCTGACTCCAGGAACTGCCAATCCTTTGACAAATAATACACCATATGTCTGCAATACTGGTCCTTGTGCTGTGGGAACCTGCTGCTTAACCAATAACTGGACCCTACCTTGTGGTGGCGTAACCGACCCTCACACGGGTGGTATTCAGGCTCCTGGATGTGATTTAAATGCTTTTAACGTAGGTCCAGCAAATGGTACCTGGACATTGATCATCAGTGACAATTGTGCCCAGGATGTAGGCTTATTGCTGGATTGGTCTTTACAATTTGCCTGTGGCGTTCAATCCTGCTTTACTTGCGAAGCTGATGGAGGTGTGCTCAATGCACCCAATGCAATGGGTTGTATTGGAGATCCCGCACTCAACTTATTCCTACCTCCCTCTTACCCTGGAGGGAGTCCTCCAAACCCTGTTGATTACGGATATACCTATGCTATCTCCTTAAACGGAACAATAATAGGCATCGACCCTGGTCCAAATATGTCGAATCAACCTCCAGGCACTTATGAAGTCTGCGGCTTTTCCTATAATTTAATGGATGCTGGTCTGGTGCCTTCCATCATCGGAATGAATTTGCAGGCTGCTCAAGCACAATTTGCAGGAACGGCTGCTCCATTTTGTGGTGATTTCTCAGATGATTGCATTACCGTAACCATTGGTCCTCCACCGCCGCCTACCTTGATAGACACAATGGTATGTCTTGGCGATTGCATCACTGTAGCCAATCAAATGGTTTGTAGTTCGACAACACTTACCATTCCTTCCTGGCTGGATTGTGATAGTTTAATAACAGTAGTAATGATACCTATTATACCGACCACTACAGAATTGAATTTTACAGTTTGCGAGGGAGAATGTGTAGAAGTAGGAGATGATTTTTTCTGTCCACCTGGCCCACACAACTTGAATTTACTAGGCTGGCAAGGCTGTGATAGTATTGTCGTTATCACTTTTGAGGAAATAGCAGCACAGGCAGTCATCAGCCCAGACCCACCTGATCCTATAGATTGTTCTAATGCTACTGTCACTTTGGATGGTTCTCTTTCCAATCCTTCTGATAATCTGGAATGGGAAGGGCCAAGTGGTTTTATTGGAACTGATCCTAGCATTACGGTAGATGAAGCAGGAGAATATACCCTGACCGTCACCAATTTTAATGCAGATCCACCTTGCGTAGATACCTACTTTGTAGTAGTAGAAGACAATTCGGTCGATCCAGATCTGGAAGTTTTGGATGAACCTATGATTTGCGTAGGCGATTCTTACGAGTTAAATGATTTAAATATTACGGATCACAATAACACCAATGCCCTTATTACTTTCCACAGTGCTACGCCTGCCGATCCATCCAATGAGCTATCCAGCACGCTGGTAATGCCTTCTGTCACTACTACTTATTATATTTTGGGGACAGACGGAAATTGTACGGATGAAACTTCAGTAGAAGTAGTTGTGAATGAAATTCCTACGGCTGAGTTTACCGTAGATTCTCCAATATGTATGGACGATTTTGCAACAGTTGACTATATCGGAACAGGAGGGCTTGCTGCCACTTTTACATGGGATTTTGATGGTGGAGACGCAAATCCAGGCGTTGGTCCAGGTCCCCATGATGTGAGTTGGGATGCACCAGGCACTTATACTATTTCTCTAACGGTTGAAGAAAATGGTTGTACTTCAGAGGAGATAACAGAAACTGTACAAGTCGATCCACCCCTGGATGACCCTGAAATTTCCTGTGGGTTGATCACCATTAGTTCTGTTGAATTTTTGTGGGATTTGATTCCAGGGGCGAGTGGTTATACCGTAAATGTGATAACCGGGCAAACTGGCGTGCAGGGTAACAATAATTTTGAAGTAACGGGGCTTGCACCAGGTGAAGAGGTAGAAATTGAGGTGATTGCAATTGGCGATACAGCCTGTGGGGAAAGCAGCGCCATTCACACTTGTACTGCTCAAGATTGCGTGGACATTACCATAAATATAGAACCCGTAGATGATATTTGTCTGGATGCCAATGTTTCACCATTCGATTTAATGGTAGAAATCATGGGTGGAGATAGTACTGGAACAGGTACCTGGAGTGGTCCTGGAATCACAGATTCGCAGGCAGGGACTTTTGATCCAGGTCAGGCAAATTTGGGGAGCAACACCGTTATATACGACTTCAACGAAAATGATTGCGATTATGCAGATTCAATAAGCATCAATATTATCGAATCTCCAACAGCAGATTTTACCATTACTGACCCAATTTGTATAGATAGTTTTTCCACGATCACCTACAATGGAACAGCTTCTGACAGCGCCAATTTCACCTGGAATTTTAGTGGAGGAACAGCTACTCCTGGGACTGGTCCAGGACCGCATGAAGTGCAATGGACGAGTGGTGGTGCAAAAACCATTTCCTTGATTGTAGAAGAAAATGATTGTACCAGTGAGCAAATCAGTGAAACCGTAAATGTGGATGAACCCCTTGCTGCACCTGTCATTAATTGTAATACGTCTACTGCCATCATAGCGTTTGTTTGGCAACCTGTAACTGGTGCTACTGGCTATTACGTTAATGTCATTAGTGGCCCAACAGGTACTCAAACTTCCCAAACGAGTTATGAAGTCTCTGGCTTAAATCCTGGAGACCAGGTCACCATCGAAGTCATAGCTGAAGGAGACGGAGCCTGTGGAAACAGTTCGGCACAAATTACTTGCGAAGCACAAGATTGTCCTGTAATTGATGTGACTATTGACTCGGTATCAGATATTTGCCTGGATGGCAATAATGGAACCATCATGCTATCTGCTTCCCAAAACGGAGGTGCCGGAGGTGGCACATTTACCTGGAGCGGTGATGGGATTACGGATCCAATCAATGGCATTTTTGACCCAAATCAAGGGGTCATTGGCACCAATAATATTTTGGTGACTTATGAAGAAAACAATTGTACTTACAATGGCAGTTTGATCATCCAGATTTTTGAAGAACCTACAGCCACCTTCACAAATGATTCTCCTATATGCTCAGAAGATGCTTCTGTAATCAACTACATCGGAAATGCTTCTTCAGATGCACTATTTACCTGGGACTTTAATGGTGGAATGCCTGCTTCTGTAACAGGACCTGGTCCCCACCAAATCTCCTGGGATGCAGGTGGCACCTATTCAATCAGCCTAATGGTGGAGGAAAATGGTTGTGTCTCAGAAACCAGTTCCCAAAATATTGCCATTTCGGAGCCACTTGAAACGCCGGTTATTTCCTGTAATTCTGATATCAATTTTATAGAATTTATATGGAATCAAGTGCCCAACGCGACAGGCTACAATGTGACTGTTGTAAGCGGTACAGGTGGTGTATCCAATTCTGATACTTCTTTTATTTTCAATAATTTAAATCCCGGTGATCAGGTCACCATTGAAGTTGAAGCCACAAGTGATGGCATTTGTCCAAATACTTCTGCTCAAATGAACTGTACCGCTCAGGATTGCCCAACTGCTGATTTAATCATAGAGCCAGAAGCCGATATTTGTTTGGATGCGGCTTCTACTCCTTTTGATTTAGTTGCCAATATTGCTGGAGTAATGGGAGGTGGTACCTTCACCTGGAGTGGCGACGGAATAACAGATCCTACCAATGGCACTTTTGACCCAAATCAGGCAAATCAGGGGACAAACACCGTTTCGGTCACTTATGAAGAGTTGACATGTATTTACAATGCCGAAATAGACATTAATGTATACACACAACCAACGGCGGACTTTACAGTTGTCTCTCCAATATGTCTGGATGACTTCACCACCTTAGCGTACACCGGTAATGCAGCCACGGGAGCTACTTACAACTGGACATTTGATGATGGAATTGCCAATGGAGGTGGACAAGGACCCTTTGCCGTAAATTGGACAGATGGTGGCACTAAAACCATTAGCTTAACAGTTGAAGAAAATGGTTGTATCTCTGAAACATTAAGTCTTGATGTTCAGGTAGATTTACCTTTGGTAGCCCCCATTATTGACTGTAACTCTTCTACTACTTCCATCGAATTCATATGGGAAAATGTAGCCGGTGCTAATAATTACACTGTGACAGTTTTGAGTGGAGCTACAGGTATTATGACTTCAGATACATCTTATCAAATTGATGGCTTGATGCCAAATGATGAGGTCACCATTGAGGTATTAACAGAAGGCACAACAGTCTGTGGTCCAGTCACTACTGAAATATCCTGCATAGCAATGGAATGCCCTGATATTATTTTAGATATTGTCACACCACCTTTGGTTTGTCTGGACGCTGCTGCAGTTCCTTTTATGCTCAATGTAAACGTTTCAGGGAGTAATGGCAGTGGGACTGGTTTCTGGCAGGGAGATGCCATTATCGATCCCATCAATGGTATTTTTGATCCTGCCTTAGGCACACCAGGGTTGAATGATGTCACTTATGTTTTCTCAGAAGCCAATTGCGATTATGATATTTCTGCCGAGGTACAGATGATCGTGCCACCTACAGCAGATTTTGATGTTATTTCACCAGTATGTGTGTTCGAGAATTCTATCATTACCTTCATTGGCAATGCACAACCGGGTAGTACCTTTGAATGGGATTTTGGACCTGGTAGCGCCAATCCCGGTGGCAATGATCCAGGACCTCATGAGATTTTCTGGACAGATATCGGAACACAAACGATTACTTTGACAATAACTGACCAAGACGGCTGTGTTTCTGAAATGTTTGTCAATTCTGTGGATGTTTTAGAACCACTTCCAGAACCCAATATTTCCTGTACTACTACTACGGAATCAATAGAGTTCATCTGGCCCAGTATCCCTGGAGTAGTCGATTATGTCGTCAATGTCATTAGCGGCGCTTCCGGTCTTATGAATTCAGACACGTCCTACCTCGTCACAGGTTTAAATCCCCTGGATGAAGTTATGATTGAAGTTGTTGCTCAAAATGCAGGTGTTTGTGGGCCTGCTTCCGCCCAAATAAGCTGTACAACTGATGATTGTCCACCCTGGCCAGTTGGCATTGAGCCGGTAGATGATATATGTTTGGGTGTTTTAGGAGCACCGGTAATCGAATTACAACCTTTTGGTTTGGGCAACGGAACAGGCTTTGTCATTTGGGATGGTCCTGGAATTATCAATCCCGATGAAGGTTTCTTTGACCCGGCTACAGCAGGATTAGGTACCCATACCATTACCTTGACCTATCAGGAAAACAATTGCACTTATATTGCTACTACAGACATCACAATCATCGCGACAATACCGGCAGATTTTACTGTAGAATCACCAGTATGTGTAACAGATGGTACGACAGTAACCTTTAGTGGAACTGCGAGTGTTGATGCGGTTTACAATTGGGATTTTGATGGAGGTACAGCTCTGCCTGGTACTGGACCTGGCCCACATCAAGTAATTTGGCCAAGTGAAGGTATTTATTCCATTTCACTTTTGTTAGAAGACAACGGTTGTGTTTCAGATGTTGCTATTCAGGAAGTAGATGTTGCTGACATTTTACAAGATCCTGTTTTAGATTGTACAACTACCACCAGCAGTATTGAATTTATTTGGACTGAAGTTTTAGGTGCTTCAGATTATATAGCTACTGTTATAAGCGGACAACCAGGAATGCAAACTTCTGACGAAAGTTATTTGGTGTCTGGCTTAGCTCCATTGGAACAAGTAACTCTACAGATAGAAGCAGTTGGAAATGGTATTTGTCCCAATCCTATCGTCCAACTAACCTGCCAGGCTGATGATTGCCCAAATGCCACTATCGACTTTGAAGTAGTAGCACCCATTTGTTTTGTAGAAAATATGCCAACTGTGACACTGAATGCCACGATTTCCGGCAATGCTGGATCAGGATCCGGAATTTGGAGTGGAACGGGCATTAGTGATCCTTCAGATGGAATATTTGATCCGAATATAGTTGGAATCGGCTTCCACACAGTCACCTACACTTATACAGAAGACAATTGCGATTGGTCCAATAGCTTTGACATTCAGATTGTTGAAGAGCCAATGCCCAATGTATCAATTTCCAATATTTCCTGCTTTGGAGAAAATGATGGAGTCATAACAGTTACTTCTGTATCCGGAGGGCTGGAACCTTATGTTTATTCTCTAAATGGCGGTGATTTTGATCAAAACAATACCTGGACCAATTTACCCGCAGGCGACCATATCGTAGTGGTGCAAGATGCAATCGGTTGTGAAAATACCTTAACAATCAGCATGATAGAACCACAGCAACTGACGGTAGAACTGGCAGTTTTTGTACAAGATAATACGATCATACTCGGAGACAGCCTTGCTCTGGCGGCCCAGGTTTCTATCAATCCAAATGAAATCGACAACGTAATTTGGGAACCTGCAGAGGTTGTAAACTGCGATACCTGCCTGAATACTTCTGCAATGCCATTCCAAACCACTGATTTTACGGTAACCGTAGAATCCAATGGCTGTTCAGATAGCGACAATGTCACAATTTTTGTGAAAAAGGAGCGACCGATCTACGTTCCCAACGCTTTCTCCCCCAACAATGACGGGACCAACGATGTGTTTATGATCTTCTCTGGACCACAAGTCGCAAAAATTAAATCCTTCCTGGTATTCAATCGATGGGGCGAAACGGTTTATGAATTCTACGACTTCCCTCCAAATGATCCTAAATTCAGTTGGGATGGCACTTATCGTGGAGAGTACCTGAACGCGGCTGTTTTTGCCTGGTTTGCGGAGATCGAGTTTGTGGATGGGGCAGTGGAGTTGTATGAGGGGGATGTGACTTTGATGAGGTAATTCATTTTTTAAAACATTAGACATAGCATTGAAATATGAGATAGATTGCCGCCTAAATCCCAAGGTGGCAAACTATCTTCTCATTTAGCATTTTTGGGTCTTCAATCGGTATGTCTACCCATCAAAAAGATTAACATTTGAATTTTACCTACCTTTAAGCAAAGTCAAATTTCCATACCTAATAATTCCAAACTTACTGATTTTGGATAATCAATACAACTACATCTGAAGAGAAAACCACATATCATTTTTTCAGGGCTATTCCTTTTCCTTTTTTTTCCTGCCTTTTCGCAGGAGTATATTGCTGATGTTCAATATTTTGGAATAGAAGAGGGCATATCTCATCGTGAAGTTTATTGTTCTTATGAAGATGAAGATGGTTTTATTTGGCTGGGTACCAAATATGGTCTGAATCGATTTGATGGTTATGATTTCAAATTATTTACCAAAGAGCGTAACAGTCTGACAGCCAATGAAATCCATCAAGTTTTTCAAGATAGTGAGGGTTGGCTGTGGTTATTTACTTATATAGTTCCTTCTCGCCTGTCTCTTGTCAAAAACCTAAGTTTATTAAATCCCAAAACAGGAGAGGTTCAAACTGTAGAAAGCCGATTTGGCAATGAAGTCTCCTTTAATATCTCCGATATATTCCATGCAGGCATAAGTGAAGATTACAAAACCGTTTTTCTTGGGACGAAAGATGGCAGTTTATTAATTTACGAAAAAGGAAAGAAGTTTAAGGAAATTGCAAAAAACGATTGGCGAGATATGTACCCCTGGCTTCAAATTTCTCCAAAAACTTTCCTGGTAGAAAGTTTGGTGCCAGGGGTATCGTCTCAACTATATGAAATAACTTCTGAAGGGGAAATCATCAAGTCCTGGGATAGCCACAATTTTTTCCTTTGCGGCCTTGACTATGGAAACAATGTGTTTGGTACTTTTAAAAGAGAGCTACCCTCCTTTATTCACCAACTGGAACTTGTATCTTTTTCATCGAAAACTCAATTGAAAATACTACCATTAAATCGTATTTCTTCACCTCTGAAATGCGATGATTGGACCTGTAGAATTTATTATCGAAAAAGTGACCATAGTTTTTGGTATCGAAGTGAAAGTCGGTTTTTTGTATTCCATCCAGAGCAAGGAATGCTATTCGATTTCAACAGAGAATTTCCCGAAATTGCCAAAAATGTCATTCAGGATATTTATTTCCATAAATCGGGAAAGACGGTGGTATCTACTTCACATGGTTTCTATATTATCAAACTTTCTAAAAATCCTTTTCAACGATATTTATATAACGCTGCTCCTACCTACGATTTGAATAGGTTTATCAGTTGTAGAGGAATGGTCCGAAAGGGGAATACTTTATGGGTAAGCACAGAAGAACAAGGGGATTATAAGGTTGATCTCTCAAATATGCAGCCAGAACGCCTGCCAGAATTCAAGGTGCTGGATCATCAAAATAGACTTGCTGACATTGATCACCGGTTAGCTTTTTTGGCAGATGATGATCATCTACTTTTTGCAAATGTGCCAATTAACCATTATCAAATTTCTGATAAAACCTATCAGACCATTTATTGGGAAGAGGAGTATTCCAGTGGTATTTGGAGTTTGTATAAAGATCTCCATGAAACCATTTGGGTGGGTACCTGGGATGGACCGCTTGGGTTTATCAATCCTTCGCTCGACAGTATTCATGTTTTTAAGCAATGGAATGATTTTGAATTGCCATCCGGTGGGGTTATTTATACATTTTTAGAGCTGGACAAGGAAAACATGCTTATTGGGACCTCTTTCGGTATCTATCTATTAAATCACCAAAAAGGGATTATTGAGCGATATTGGACTGGTGGAAGCGAGGCAAATTATTTCCCTAATGATAATATTTTTCATTTGACAAAGGACTTAGAAGAAGAGGGGAGAATTTGGGTAGCGACCGGGGGAGGAGGGTTGATCAGATGGCAGTATACAGTAGGCAGTGAGCAGGCTTCTAACTCAATTCGGCAATTCACCATCGCGGATGGTTTGTCTAACAATACCATTTATGCAGTTTATGAAGATGAAGTTGGAAACCTCTGGCTACCAAGTGATTATGGAGTCATTCAGTTTAATAAACATACTCATTTCACAAAGGCTTATTTGGAAAAAGATGGCATAACTTATAACGAGTTCAATCGAATATCACATCATCAGGATGAAAAGGGCAATCTATATTTTGGAGGATTAAATGGCATTACGGCTTTTCATCCAAAAGATTTTACTGTGGCTAGGGATACTTTAAATGTGCCACTTCGAATTACCGAATTTCAACAGTACAATTCAGAAACCAATCTTATTGAAGATAGAACTTTTGAAATTTTGAAAAACCCTCAAATTAGGCTTCAGCCAGGTGAACGTTTTTTCAATATAAAATTTGCCTTATTGGAATACCAGAATGCTTCTAGGATTCGATATGCCTATAAAATAGATGGGCAGGATAAAAACTGGAATCTATTTTCAAATAATTCGTTGAGAATCAGTGGATTGACTTATGGGCATTATACTTTAAGAATAAAAGGACAAGGTGCCAATGGACAATTTTCAAAACAAGAATTGTCTATTCCTATTTATGTTTTAAAACCTTTTTATCTGAAAGCCTGGTTTTTGGCTTTGAGTATTTTTGGCATTTGTGCTTTGGCATTTTCATGGTATAAAAATAGAACCACTCAGCTAAAAAAACAGCAAAGGCTTTTAGAAAAAATGGTGCTGGAACGAACCGAAACCATTGAAAAACAAAAAGAAGAATTACAACACCTCGATAAAATCAAATCTCGCTTTTTTGCCAATGTTTCACATGAGTTGCGAACGCCACTTACCTTGATATTGGGACCACTAAGCAGTATGATCAAAGGGAATCGATTGACAAATAGAGATTTTACCTTTGCTAAATTGATCCAAACAAACACTCAAAACTTACTGAGTTTGGTCAATGAAATTCTTGACCTAACTAAGATGGAGTCTAGCAAAATAAAACTCAAAGAAGAGGCGGTTCCGTTTTACCCATTTCTGCAAAGATTAATTGCTGCCTTTGAGTCCCATGCACAATACCAACAAATCGAATTAAAATTTCAATATCAAGCGGATAAATACCTCCAATTAGAATTAGATTCAACCAAATTTGAAAAAATCTTCAACAACCTCCTATCCAACGCATTGAAATTCACAGCTCCAAAGGGAAGCATTATGGTTCATATAGAAGACTTGGCCAATCGAATCTTGCTAACTGTCCAAGACACTGGAAGAGGCATTCATCCGGATGACCTGCCAAATGTCTTTAGCCGCTTCTATCAATCTTCACAACCCAATGCCCCTACAGAAGGTGGGACAGGTATTGGACTCGCTCTTAGCCTGGAATTCTCCAAACTGATGAATGGAAGTTTGCGAGTTGAAAGTATTTTGGGAAAGGGTAGTACTTTTTTCTTTGAATTTCCTAAAAAACAGATCATGGGAACAAGTACCCTCCTGTCTCCCAGCAAAGAGCACCCTTCCGCACAAGAAACTGGTATCTCAAAGAAATATTTCAATCTTGAGGCAACACCTTCCTCCTTTCCTCAGCAACAATCGCTCGCAAGCATTCCCACGAACACACAAGCCACAACCGACAACCGACAACCCACACTTCTCATCGTCGAAGACAATCATGCCCTTCGAGATTATATTCAGCTGATCCTCAGTGAAAAATACCAAATAATTACTATGGAAAACGGAGAATTAGCCTGGGCGTTTTTGAATGATGGATTAAAAACACCTCATTTAATACTTAGCGACATCATGATGCCCCAAATGGATGGCTACCAACTACTCCAAAAATTAAAATCTGACGACCGTTATCGACATCTCCCTGTGATCATGCTCACTGCCAGGGCAGAGCGGAAAGACAGACTCAAAGCGCTTCGGATTGGAGTAGATGATTATATCCTCAAGCCATTTGACGAAGAAGAGTTATTCACAAGAGTTGAGAATTTATTGCAAAACCACAAAGAACGTCAGTTGGCATTTAGTGAAAATCAATTCACCAAAAATGAAACTCCAAATCCCAAAAACATACAACAACACAAACTATCATCCGAAGACCTCCAATGGCTCCAAGATTTAGAATTTATCGTCAAAGAAGAACTAAGCAATTTTGACTTTAATGTGGAAAGCTTATCTACAAAAATGGCAATGAGCAAACGCCAAATAGGAAGAAAAGTCAAGCAACTCGTCGGTATGACGCCCAGCAAATACATCCAGGAAGTTCGTCTCAATCAAGCTCGCCAAATGCTTGAAAACAGAAGCGAATCCAGTGTAAAAGCAGTTGCCTATTCCATCGGTGTAAAAGATGTTGTTCATTTCTCTCGCCTGTTCAAAGACAGATTTGGAAAACTGCCCTCCAAATACCTCTAGTAATAAAGACTGCTTAAAAGCATCTCCAGATTCATTCCTTCATTATTCATTCCTAAAGTCTCATCTATCCCAATAGATTGTCTCGTTTGTCCCAGTCCTGTCTCATTTGTCTCAGTAGGTTGTCTCGTTTGCCTATGTGCTTACCCTCTATGTTTGTAGCACTGGTTGAAATATTAGTACAATCAAAACCAGGCAAAATGCTGATTAGATCCAGGCCACAAAAACTTCTTCTTTTTTCAAAAGGCTAATTAATCATTAATAAACATTATTGCAATGAATAAAATGCTAAACCACAATCGAGCTTCCTCTTATTTACTTAATTCTAATTGTCAAAAATACAAGATAGGGGTTTTCTACATGGAATATTTCCTAAGCATAAAGCAAAAAACCAAATGGCCTCTTTTTGTAATATTATTGTTATTTCCTTTATCGACTTATTCCCAAATTACTTCCAAAGCTTTTGATATCAATGGTAGTTCGCATGCTAGCCCAAACGATTTTATTGTCTTTAATTCCAAACTTTATTTCCATGCCAATGATGGGGCACATGGACTAGAACTCTGGGAGTATGACGGCACCAATCCGCCTAGTTTAGTAGCGGACATCTATAGTGGGACTCAGAGCTCCGGGGCAAATGATTTTATCGTCTTTAATTCCAAACTCTATTTCCAAGCCCAGGATAACACCAATGGAATTGAGCTGTGGGAATATGACGGTACCAACCCTCCTAGCTTGGTAGCAGATATCAATAGTGGTATTAGCAGTTCTGAACCAAACGATTTTATTGTTTTCAATTCCAAACTTTATTTCCAAGCCAATGATGGCATCAACGGAACAGAACTTTGGGAATATGACGGTACCAATCCACCAAGCATGGCAGCGGATATTAATACTATTGGCATAGGTGAACCACAGGAATTTATCGTTTTCAATTCCAAACTTTGTTTTCGAGCCGATGATGGCACCCATGGACAAGAACTCTGGGAATATGACGGTACCAATCCACCTACAATGGTGGCAGATATTCATACTTCTCAAGGTTCTTTCCCAAACGAATTCATCGTTTTTAATTCCAAACTTTGTTTCCAAGCCAATGATGGCACCCATGGAGAAGAACTCTGGGAATATGACGGCACCAATCCGCCCAGCTTGGTAGCCGATATTAATAGTATGAGTGGTCAAGGTAACCCCAATCAGTTTACCATCTTTAATTCCAAGCTTTATTTCCAAGCTGATGATGGAATCAATGGAAATGAACTTTGGGAATATGACGGCACCAATCCGCCTAACTTATTAGAGATAAATATAGGAGGTGCTCATGCTCACCCAAGTAACTTTATTGTCTTTAATTCCAAACTTTATTTCCAAGCTGACGATGGAACCAATGGAGAAGAGCTCTGGGAATATGATGGTATCAATCCACCAAGTTTGGTAGCAGATATCCTGAGCGGTTCTCTAGGCTCTGTCCCAAACGACTTTATCGTTTTTAATTCCAAACTTTATTTCCAAGCCAATGATGGCACAAATGGAAATGAACTTTGGGAATATGACGGCACCAATTCACCCAGCTTAGTGGCAGATATTAAGGTTGTTGGTAGTGGAAATCCCAAAAAATTCATTGCTTTTAATTCCAAACTTTGTTTCTCAGCCTCCGATGGCTCACATGGGCAAGAACTCTGGGAATATGACGGCACCAAGCCACCTACAATGGTAGCAGATATAAACACTCATGGCGATGCTGATCCTAAAGGCTTTTTCATCTTTAATTCCAAACTTTATTTCCAAGCTGATGAGCCATTAATTGGAAAGGAAATTATGGAATATGATGGCACTAACCCACCTGTTATGATAGATATCAATGTTGGAATAAGTTCTGGTTTTCCAAACAGCTTTATTGCTTTTAATTCCAAACTTTATTTCCAGGCTACCGACGATACCAATGGAACAGAACTCTGGGAATATGACGGTACTAATCCCCCCTCAATGGTAGCAGATATAAATACCATTGCCAATGCGTCCCCAAACGAATTTATTGTTTTCAATTCTAAACTTTATTTTGAAGCTACCGATGGTACAAATGGGACAGAACTCTGGGAATACGATGGCACCAATCCGCCTTCTATGGTAGCGGATATAAATACGAGTGGCAATGCGGCTCCTAACGAATTTATTATTTTCAATTCTAAACTTTATTTCGAAGCTACCGACGGTACAAATGGGACAGAACTCTGGGAATACGATGGCACCAATCCACCTTCTATGGTAGCGGATATTCGAAGTAATGGAAATGCAGCTCCCAACGACCTAATTGTCTTCAATTCCAAGTTATATTTTGAAGCCAATGACGGTTCCAATGGTAATGAATTGTGGGTATATGACGGTACCAATCCGCCTTCAATGGTGGCCGATATTAGAAGTAGCGGATCTGCGAGTCCCAATGAACTTATTGTCTTTAATTCCAAGTTATATTTTGAAGCCAATGACGGTTCTAATGGTAATGAATTATGGGAATATGACGGCACCAACCCACCTTCTATAGTGGCGGATATCAGAACTAGTGGATCTGCAAGTCCCAATGACTTCATTGTTTTTAATTCCAAGCTATATTTTGAAGCTAATGACGGCTCCAATGGTAATGAATTATGGGAATATGACGGCACCAACCCACCTTCTATAGTGGCGGATATAAATACTAGCGGATCTGCTGCTCCCAGTGATTTTATTGTCTTTAATGCTAAACTTTATTTCAAAGCTTCTGATGGAATCAATGGGGGTGAACTATGGGAGTATGATGGCACTAATCCTCCCAGCATGGTGGCAGATATAAATACCAATGGCAATGGGGGCCCAAATAAATTTATTGCCTTTAACTCTAAACTTTATTTCCAAGCTGAGGATGGTTTTAGCGGTACAGAAGTTTGGTTTCATGACCCAGATGGTGCAGTAGTGCCCGTAGAATGGACTTTCTTTAGAGGTCAAGTTATTAACCAACTGACCCAACTCACCTGGCAAACCGCCTCCGAAATCAACAACCACGGCTTCCAAATAGAATGGTCCAAAGACAATCAAAGCTGGAAAAATATAGGCTTCGTAAAAGGTGCAGGTGATGCTTATGATTTACTATCTTATGAATTCATTCATGAGCGACCTGTGCCAGGGATCAACTATTATCGTTTAAAGCAAATAGATTTTGATGGTGCGTTTGAGTACTCGAATATCGTGAGTGTGCAGTTAGCAGTTAGCAGTTGGCAGTTGACAGTTTTTCCTAATCCGACTCAAAATGGTTCTTTTACACTATATCTCCCTGACAAAGAAGCAGAAAATACTCAGATGCAACTCTACGATTATTCAGGTCGAATGGTCAAAGAGCAGGTTTTGAATGGGGAAGCAAGCACAGTAGATGTGGAAGATTTGGTTAGAGGCATTTATTTGGTTCAAGTCCAAATGGATGGTGCTTGGCTTTGGAAAAGATTAATTATTCAGCAGTAATTAGCGTATTTCTTAAAGGTTGTATTCAAGTGTCGTGTTATGGCACATAAATACATAAACACTTGAACACATTAACACAACAAAAAAGATGGAAGACATTATCTTATTTGGCATCCTCTTTTTGGGCATTATTCTTCTCAATTTAGAAGTACTTTCCAGCCAATCAATGGAAGAAGTTTCTTAAAGTGCTCTCAGTTGGCAGTTTTCAGTCAGGGATTACTTTAAGGCTGAAAACTGACAACAGAAAAGCGATTAGATTGATATAAATAAGGTATCAAGCGCCCTTTCCAATTTTGGGTTCGGAAGGGGCTTTTTTTAGTCTCTAGTCTTAAGTAGATGAAAGAATTTGTCCAACTACCAAATAGTTGTTTAAATGGTTCCTATAATCCGAATACCGATTTTTTTTGACGAAAAGCGAAGGTTCTACTCAAACAGCATAACAAATAACTCGTCAGCTATATTCTTTCACTGGTCTTCATATTCATGTCAAGCAGAACCACTTTTGAGCTAAACTTGTTAATTTTGGCAAATCCAAATTAAAAACCTTTACCCTTATGTTTGGAAAAGTAAAAAAATGGCTCGGCATAGAAGGTGTGAAACTAGAATTGGTATTACCAGATATGGCATTCCGGGAAGTAGGTGCGCTTAGTGGGCAAATTCGTTTTTTCTCAAAAAATACACAGCAAGTGACTTCCATCAAGGTCGTCCTGGTAGAGAAATATAGACGTGGTCGGGGCAAGGAAAAACTAATTGACGAATATCAATTGGGAGAAATCACCTTAGACAAATCCTTCGAAGTTCCTGAAAATGAGCCCCTTGAAGTAGAATTTACTTTGCCATTTAGTTTAGTCAAATCCGAAATGGATGAATTTGGCGACAAAAACTTCATGACCGGTGGACTAGTCAAAGTCGCCAAAATGCTCAGCGCCGTTAAATCTGAATATTATGTGCAAGCAGAAGCAAAAGTGGAGGGAACGGCATTGAATCCCTTCGATAAAAAAAGCATTCAGATGAAATAGTTATTGATTCTACAATACTGCTATGCTACTATACTACAATTTTCATCGTAGTATTGCAGCATTGTAGAATCAAAAAGTTATTGTTCGCTAAATTGCTGAATGATCTCTTCATCATCCTTGCCAAGATTATCCAATAAGAATTGCGTATCATCGGCGAAATCGTCGTTGGGATATTTTTCGATAAAGGCAGTATAGAGTGCCCTGGCTTTTTCTAAATCTTTTAAATCGTTGTCGTAGGTAAAACCTTGCAGGAATAGCGCCTGGGCTGCTTTTGGATGTTCGGGATAGCGTTCACAAATCCACTCGTAAAAACTCAAAGCCATTGGGAATTTTCGAATGCTACGAGCCGTTTCGCCGGCTTTGTGCAGATATTCAGCGCTTTTATCATTTTTAGGCAAGATAAGGGCGTGTAGTTCGCAGGTATTGATAAAATCATTGGCAACGCTGTAATCAATCCTGTTGGTGGAGTCATTCATCAATCGTTCACCGAGATCTTTCAAACGGTCATCATAAGCAGGCCAGCTGGGGTAATCTCCTTTAATCGCAGCCGTTTTTTCGTTATTGGGAAATGCTTCTACAAAACATTGGTAGACTGCAGAGGCACCTTCCGGGTTTCTAAGTCTATCATTATAAATAGAAGCCAGGAATAAAGCATTGTTTGCTGTATTTTCTCCTTCGTAGTGATTTTTCAAGGCCTGCTTCAAGTAGTTGACCGCACCTTGATAGCGGTTCATTTTGTATTGCAATTTTGCAGCGCGATACAAATAGTTGGAATTGGTATTGTGATCCTCTGGATTTGACTCTATATAAGCGAGGTATTTTTCCATTAAAGATTTGGTGTTCTCGCCAGTGGTTTGAGTTTCTACTTCTTTTTCAAGGGTTTCGATTTCAGCGACCAATTGCTTATCACCAGCATCAGAGCCACAAGCTGCAAATACAATTATTAGTGAGAGGAAATAAAAAATTTGTTTCATTAGTTCGGATTTTTCGTACCACGATTCTCCAGAATCGTGTCCCCGAAGCACGTGTTTTCCAATTTGTTAAACTTCAAAATTTGAGTTATGGCTCTGGAAAGCCGTGCCACAGGTAATTTTTGAAGCGCCAAAATTAGACTACTTTTGCCGAATCACCAACTACTTTTTGGCATTGAAATAGGCAGAATTCAATTACTTTTATAATATTTCATGCCTTCAAAATCAAGTTTGTTCAACATGCTGCTAAAAATCAACCCAGACAATCCTGAAGGAAGAAAAATCAGGCAAGTAGTAGAAACACTGGAAAGAGGGGGCATTATTATTTATCCTACTGATACCATTTATGGTTTGGGTTGTGATATTTTTAATCACAAAGCGGTGGAACAGGTTTGTAGAATTAGAAAGCTGGATCCCAAAAAAGCCAGGTTATCTTTCATTTGTGAAAACATCAGTCAAATTGCCAGTTTCGCTCACCAACTTGATAATGAAACCTTTAGGTTGTTGAAAAAACATCTGCCAGGTGCGTTTACTTTTGTATTAAAAGCCAATAATGAGGTTCCCAAACTTTTTAAAAACAGAAAAAAGACCATTGGCGTACGCATTCCTGACAATGTAATTGCCCGAACCATTGTTGAAGAATTGGGTCGGCCTGTACTCACCGCATCCCTAAAATCGGATGACGAAATACTGGAATATTTCACCGACCCCATTGATATTTATGATGATTTTAAGAAACTCGTTGATGTAGTCATTGATGGAGGTATTGGCGGGAATGTGCCCTCGACAGTGGTGGACTGTACTGATTTGGAGTTTGAAGTTTTGAGAGAGGGAGCTGGGGAGTTGTATTAATATCCTAACCTTCAATTGGGAAATTTTCTAAATCTCTTCTAGCATAAACAAAGGCAAGAAAGGTCAATTTGGTGGTCTCTACCTTGTAAATGATATAATAGTTTTTACGAAATAAATACCTTCTATAATACTTTTGGGAAGTTGGTTTCCATTTGTATTCAGGATAGCCTTCTGGGTTTTTAGCAATTTTCTGAAGAATGACCTCGATAAGCTCTTTGATAAATTTATTCCAACCTAATACCAATCCCCGATCTATAAAATATTTTTCAATTTCATCTACCATCTCATCAAATTCTATTTTAAAAACGACTTGTCTGCCATTAATAATCATTGACCGTGTTTTTCAAGGAATTTCTCAAAAGGGATATCAATTCCTGCTTCCGCTTTTTCTATAATGGCATTTAATTCATTAACAGAAATTTGAGGGATGGGCAAGTTATCTTCCGAATCGTTATCCAACTCTTTGATTTCCTTAAAATCGAGCATTTGTTTTGACTTAAAAGCTTCTAAAACAGCAATAATTATT
Organism: Saprospiraceae bacterium; assembly: GCA_041941305.1. GTDB lineage: Bacteria > Bacteroidota > Bacteroidia > Chitinophagales > Saprospiraceae > JANSWP01. The sequence continues at coordinate 146,250 of JBGTQJ010000005.1, read as the reverse complement.
TGTTTATCCTGATGGCTTGGAATATCTATTGAAATACGAGTCATATTAATATGTTTAGTATGGCAATTTCATAATAATTCTTGAAAGATCAAATTCCATTTAATTCATTTCTATTAACAAGGAACTCTTAATCTACAAATTTGTTTGAATACCCGTACTTTTGCAATCCTTTTTGAGAATGAAGGAACGGCCAAATAATAACTTCCCATTTTCAATTGGTTTTTTTACTTTAGCATCGTTAAAAATACTCGCCAGAGCGCTGCTATATCTGCGTTTTTTGCCTTGCTAAAGAAAAAAATCACTCACCTTAAAATCGTGAATTTATCATTTGACCGTTCCTAAGATTTAGAATGATGCAATTTGAACCTACAGACCTATACGAAAAGCTGGAATTTGACAAAATATTAGCACTCCTTGTGAAACAATGTTTGGGAGAGTTGGGCAAGGAGCAAGTCCAGAAACTGTCGGTAGAAACGGAAAAATTTCTGATAGATAAAAAACTGAAGGAAGTCGCTGAATATAAGCTGACTTTAGAAAATAATGACCCTTTTCCGATTTCAACCTATTTCCCCATTACCAAAGATTTGAGAATGTTGGAGGTAGTAGATTATGTGCTACCTGAAGATGCATTAAAGCGAATCAATATAGTACTGAGATTCGTACAAGGCTTTTTCGATTTTTTCAATGAAATCCGCAGAGAGACTTATCCTACTCTTTTTCAGATCATTAAGGACCTTAGTTTTGATGAAGACCTGGCCAAAGCCATTGAGCGCGTACTGGATGAAAAAGGAAACATCCGCCCCGATGCCTCTCCTGAATTGCTAAAAATCAGAAAAGGGATTTTATCCAAACAAAAAGAACTGGAAGTTGTCTTCCGAAGATTAATAGCAGATTACCGCAATAGAGGCTGGCTTTCAGACAATGTAGAGAGTTTCAGAAATGGCCGTCGGGTCCTCAGTGTACCTGCCGAGCACAAACGCAAAATCAGAGGTATCATTCACGACGAATCTACCACAGGGCGTACCGCCTTTATCGAGCCCGAACCCGTCATTGACATCAACAATGACATCTTTGATTTTCAAACAGAGGAAAAACGTGAAATCTATCGCATTTTGAAGGAATTGAGTGCGACCCTTCGCCCTTATTTACCACTATTCAAAAAGTATCAAAACCTGGTAGCTCGATTTGATGTCATCCAGGCAAAAGCTCGATTGGCAAGCCAGATGAACGGTGAAATGCCAAGATTGGTGGATGCACCCAAATTGGGAATTCAAATGGGGAGGCATCCCCTTTTATATCTGAAAAACAAAAAGTTAGGAAAGGAAACCGTTCCTTTTGATTTAGAGTTATTCGCAGATAATCGAATTGTCGTATTGAGTGGACCAAATGCTGGAGGTAAGTCCATTTTGATGAAATCAGTGGGCTTGCTTCAACTCATGCTACAAGCCGGTATGCTCGTACCAGTGGACGAAATTTCTGAAATGGGGATTTTCGAAAAAATCTTTGCAGACATAGGGGATCAGCAATCCTTAGAAGATGATCTCAGTACCTATTCTTCTCGTCTGGAAAATGCCCGAAAATTTTTGGAAAAAGCAGATAGCCAAACTTTGGTACTAATTGATGAATTTGGTTCAGGAACCGATCCAAAAATTGGCGGTGCCATTGCTGAATCCATTCTTAAACAGCTTAACCAGCAAAAGATTTTTGGAGTCATTACGACCCACTACTCCAATTTAAAAATGTTTGCTTTCAAAGCTCCAAATATTATCAATGGTTCCATGTTATTTGACAATGAAAATCTGTTACCGACCTATCAGTTCAAAGCAGGAAGACCTGGTAGTTCATACGCATTTGAAATTGCCAAGAAAAGTGGTTTACCTGCGAAAATTTTGCAGTATGCAAAAAAACGAACTGGCAAAAATGAAAAGGCAGTAGATGAGTTATTAGTTGATTTACAGCGAGATAAAAAAGATCTGGAAGAAAAATTAGCCAATGCTATCGAACGGGAAAAGCAATTGGGAAAACTCATCAAAAATTACGAAAAACTCCATAAGGACTTGGAATATAAACGCAAAAAATTCAAGTTGGAAGCAAAAGAGCAAGCGCTTCAGGAGACTGCCCGAGATAACAAAGAACTGGAAAGGATTGTCCGTGAAATTCGAGAAAGCCAAAATCTCGAAAAAGCGAAACAAATGGCAGCAGAGGCTCGTCAACAAAGGCAAGAGCTGAATAATGAAGTTACGAACCTACGAGAAGATATCTTTTACAAGCCCATTCAAAAACTAAAGAAAGGCAATATTAAAGTTGGGGATTTTGTAAAGATGAAAAGTGGAGGAGCCACGGGAAAGGTTGAATCAATTAACAAAAACAAGGCTGTGGTGATGGTCGGAATGCTAAGGATGACCGTCCCTCTACGCGATCTTCAACATGCCTACCAGCCTCTGGATGTCAAGAAAAAAAGCGTCACTACAGATACTGTGAGTCAAAATGCTGAATTTAAAAGCAAAATTGACATTCGCGGAATGCGTATGGAAGAAGCCTTAAAAGTTGTAGAAGACTTTGTCGATAAGGCGCTGATTTCCAGTGCCTCTAATCTTGAAATCGTGCATGGAAAAGGCAATGGAACCCTTCGAAAAATCGTAAAAATGAAATTGCGGGAGTACGATTCTATTTCACGAGTGTGGCACCCCGAGCAAGAGCAAGGAGGAGATGGGGTGACTTTTGTGGAATTTGGTTAACTCAATTCACTTTTACCATTTTATGTATGAAATTGTGCTGCTTGTTTCTCACCTCTAAATAATATACTCCAGAAATCCAATTGCTGGTGTTCATCTGAATTTCATGTTTCCCAGCTTTGAAATTAGATTGGACTATAGGATTGGAAACCTCTTTTCCTAAAGCATCATAGGTCTTCAAATGCAAACTGGAAGCTTGTTCTAATTCCAAAAAAACCCTGATCTCGTTTTTAAAGGGGTTGGGATTCACACTTAGTTTAAAAATATCTTCTGGTCCATCATCTTGTTCAAATTCAGAAATGCGAACATCATTATCCATTTTATCTTCCAAAGTCAATTTATTTCCTCCACATGCTTCAATTTTCGCCAAAAACTGAATTTGGTAACTGGCAGAAAATCCAGATTTTAGAAATATAGAGCTCCCTGCTTTATAAACCACCCCCTTCTGGTCTGTAAACACAATTTTTTCCGTAGACGTCAAATCATACAATGCCTGTACCGTTTTTGATCCACCGACTTCTGCTTCTTCTGAAATTGGCAAAACCAAATCATCAGGACAATCTGCTTGATTACATGAAGCTGGATCCAATTGTTCTTTTCGGACAGCTTCGTAAAAATTTATCATTAATTCAATTTGCCCATTTGTAAACACGCTTCTGCAATCTTTTCGGGAATAGGACATCATATTCTTTGGATCTGGCTCTACGGACAATAGTTCTGCAGGGGTAGTGGCCATACACATTTGGAAATCAGATCCCGAATACGCACAATCCTGATCAACGGCAGAACTGGAAAGTTTGGGGTCAGCCGGGGTATCGCATAATAGATCACCACCAGTTTCACAATTAAAACAATCACTTAGGGTATCTCTTGTCACATTTTCTTTCTCAACACCAGTGGTTTGATGGGTATGGTATAAACCCAAATAATGACCTAATTCATGAGCGAGGGTACTAGAATTGGAAGCACATAAATTATGGATGAAGATGTAATTCCCTGGTTGCCACGGAAACCTTGCAAAACCACAGGTTTCGTTTCCCGATTTGCTAAGTAGGTTGGGGGCAAAGAAAATATTAATCAGGCCATAAATAGAATGGTCATTTATTAAGTAATCAATATCTACTCCGCCAAGTTTTAGTTCTTCATAATAAAGGTCTTCATCAATGTAATTGGGGTCTGTACACCTCAAAAAATGGAAATGTGTATCAGAAAAGTATTCATTGACCAGCTCCAATTCGGCATCCAATTCTCCCAGATGCATCCCACCTGTTCCGTCGCTTTTTCGAATGATGTGAAACTGTACAGGCACTTCCCGACCTTCTTCAAAGGAACGTTCAAAAGAGTTGATTCTAAATTGTTGGACATGTTGTCGATATTTAATATCATCCAAGGTTCCTGGCTCAATTCCACAATCCAATTGAGCAATTAATGAACTAGTCAAAAGGAAGTAAAACACTCCCAGAATAGCTTTTTTAAGTGTTATCATAATGTAAGGGGCACTCAATCCTTATGTTTATCTATTGAAATTCAACATTTTACTTATTACAAAAATAATCAATATTTATACCATAAAGAAAACTGGGTTTGAAATATTTGAAAAAAAAAGTACACACTGGGTACTTTCTTTTCTCCCAAAACACATCTCACCGACAATCATATTAAAAACCTGAAGGCTGTCTCTTGGTAGTCAACCATCCGTTTACCGTCAGCCATCTATCGAAAACATAAAATCATGAAAGCGAAAATATTTTTTACCCTAGTTTCGATTTTTATCATTACGCTGTCTGTTCAGGCACAGAATAGCAAAGTCGATGGTGCTCTAGCTGGATTTTTGCGAACGCCATTTATGCAAAAGTTTAAGGACTTGAAAACAGAAGCGGAGACCACAGTGAAGCACTTCAAACAAATCTCAGGGCAGTATCCTCAAATGGATGTTCGAAAAGTAGAGCGTGGTTACATGTTGACTGCTGATCGGGCAAATGGATTGTTGAAAAGCATTATTCAGGATTTCACGAATCCAAAAACCATGAAAGGCATCGCCAAATTTCCAGAATCCTATGCCAAAGGTTTGGAATTGGATATTTACAAACTGACAGATTTTTACGCACAGAATTTCCAACAACCCCTTGCAGATGTTACCGGAAATCAAATAGATGGAAGTCCTATTTTAATTGTATTGGCACAATTGGTAGGCATGACCAAAAACATGGTCGACCACATCAGCCAAACCCGCATTGCTCATCGTCGCTATTCAGAAAATCATTTGAGACTTCACCTCTATGAGCCCTACCATTTCAAAGCATGGAATGAAATCGGAGGAGGAGGTCTTTACAATGACCAATCCTGGAACACTCAGGACAATTGGAACAATACCAACAACAACTGGGATAACAGCGGTTGGGATAATAATGCAGGCTGGGACAACACCCAAAACAATGATAACTGGGACAATTGGGACAACAACAATGACCAATGGAATAATCAAAACAACCAAGGCTGGGACAATTCCCAAAATTCAAACAACAACCAGGGTTGGGACAACAACAACAGTGGTTGGGATAATAATTCTGGCTGGGATAATACTCAAAACAACAATCAAAATAACAACAATTGGGATAACAATTGGAACAATAACAACAATAGCCAATGGAATAATCAAAACAATAGCCAGAACTGGAATAACACTCAAAACTTAAATAATACTCAGAATAATAATAACAATTGGACCAATCCAGGCAATCCAAATACAACACCAAAAGACACAACCAAACAAACCAAAAATTCGGGCGGTAGTAACTGGAATTTTACCCCAAAAAAAGACAATAAGCAATTGAAAAAGAAAGGCGACAATCATCATTGATTAACATGAATCATCCCCCCAAAGGGGCAAGCTGAATTTTCAGATCACATCTTAAATCACTGAATTTCAACCCACTATGTAATGTGTTTTTGTTGCGGGGTGCGAGTTGGTCAAACCCGCAACTCGCACCCCGCAACAAATTGAATATCAACAGATTAGGTAAAAAAGATAAACGAAAGGTTTTTTATTACCAAAATTTGGAATGACTCATGTTAATGGTTTTTGTGCTTACCCTTCAAAAATATACTTTCCTGAACCAAGCTCAATTCTCAGCCAATTTTTCCCTTGTTCAACCTCAAAATCACCATTCTCGGAAATCATTTGTCCACTTTCCTTCACTTTTTCTGCATAGGCACCATTTAATACAATAGCTGCTGTTGTGTTTGCTGGGATGAGTACCTCCAGGATGAAAAGCCCTCCCTTCAATTTCCAGTTTGACTCAATTCTTCCATACAAAGACTGATGCCAGGTATTCGCAAAAGCTAGTCCTCCTCCAACCTGTGGGTGAATGACAAAATGTTGGTATCCAGGTCTGGCTTCATCTATTTGGATGCCTCCGATCGTTTGATACATCCAATCTCCAATCGCGCCATAGGCATAATGATTAAAAGAGTTCATACTGGCTTCTTGAAAAGTACCGTCTGGTCGAATGCCGTCCCAGCGCTCCCAAATGGTTGTTGCCCCCTTTTTGACGGGATAAAGCCAGCTTGGCCAAGTGTCTTGCAGAAGGAGTTCATAGGCAAGATAGAGGTAGCCATATTTTGTGAGCACATGATTGATAAAAGGGGTTCCAAGAAAACCGGTGGTGAGGTGCGTATTGTATAGCCGAATGTTTTTGACCAGTCTTTCAACTGCTTGCTGGCGCAAATGTTCTGGAAATAAATCAAATTGGAGAGCCAAGACATATGCCGTCTGGGTATCAGAAGTAAGCCTTCCATTTGGCGTGATATATTCCCTTTGAAATGCCGTTTTTACTTTTTCAAACAGTTTAGAATAAGTTTCCCAATCTTCTTTTTTATCGAGTACTTTGGCAGCTTTACATAGCAAATCAGTAGAATGCGCAAAAAAGCATTGCGTCAAAAAGTACTTTTGAGTAATTGCAGAAACACCATCGCGGTCATCATTTACGCTGTAAAAAAGCCAGTCGCCATAGTGCTCTCCACGCTGCCATAAATAATCCGATCCAGCCTGGTTGCGCATATAATTCACCCAGGCTTTCATACTTGGATATTGGCGTTCCAATAATCGCTTATCGCCATATTCCAGATAGAATTGCCAGGGAATGATAGTTGCTGCATCGGACCAACCAGTTCGTCCATTCGATTCTTTAGACAATACCGAAGGAATGACACTGGGTACACTTCCATCTTCATCCTGGTCTGCTGCCAAATCTGCCAACCATTTGCTAAAAAATGCAAAAACATCCATATTGAAAGCAGCAGTACTGGCAAAAACCTGAGCATCCCCGGTCCAACCCATCCGCTCGTCTCTTTGTGGACAATCGGTTGGTACATCCAAAAAATTGCCTTTTTGCCCCCATTGAATGTTTTTTTGCAATTGATTGAGTAGAGGGTTGGAGCATTCAAAATTTCCTGTAGGAGCCATATCAGAGTGGATCACAATAGCGGTTATGTCTTCTGGCTGAATCTCTTTTCGTAAGCCTTCTATTTTGACATAACGAAAGCCCATGAAAGTAAATTTGGGTTCATAGGTTTCTTCTTCTCCTTTTAATTTGTAGGTCAATTGCTGTTTGGCACTCCTTAAATTCGCTGTATAGAAGTTACCATCCCTGTCCAAAGTTTCTGCATGGTAAATTTTGATGACTGTTCCCTTTTCACCTTTTACTCTCAAGCGAATTTTACCCACTAAGTTTTGACCAAAATCTATGACTGTTTCGGCTTTAGGTGTTTTCAAAATCTCAACAGGGTTGATTTCCTGAATTTGACGAACAGGCACACCTTGCGAAGCAATCAAATTTTCATAACCATAGTCAACAACATTTATTGCCCTCCATTCAGTGTCATCAAATCCGGGCATGGACCAACCAGATGGTTCTAAACTGGCATCAAACACTTCTCCATTGTAAATATCAGATTCCAAAATACCTCCGGTGCTTCCTTTCCAACTATCATCAGAAATTACCATTTCCTTTTCACCATCTTTATAAACCAATTCTAATTGAAATAATAAAGCTACTTTTTCGCCATAATGGTTTCGGTGATTCTCCCAGCCCATATTGCCCCGATACCAGCCGTCTCCCAAATAAGCACCAATAGCATTTCCACCGGATTTCAATAAATGGGTCACCTCAAAGGTCTGATATTGCAATCGCTTTTGGTAAGTCGTCCAACCCGGGGTGAATTCCTGATCACCTACCTTTTGCCCATTGATTTCTACTTCATACAGCCCCCTTGCTGAAATACAGGCAATGGCTCTATCTACTTTTTTGCTCAAATCAAATTCTTTTCTAAACATCGGGACTGGATTGGACTTTTTTGGGTCTTCCTCCCAACCTGGTTCTACCCATTGTGCTTTCCAATCAGCAGTACCCAATAACCCCATACTCCAACAAGCTACTTCACTCCAATTGCTTTCATTGCCTTTATTGTCCCAAACTTTGACTTGCCAATAGCACCACATGCTGGATGCTAATTCTTTTCCTTCGTAAACTACCTGATTGGATTGATTTGATTCCACTTTTCCAGAATCCCAAAGAAGATTTGAGCTACTTAGCTCCTGTGCAGATTCGGCTACCCGGATATGATATGCTCTTTGTAATACATTTCTTTCTTCCGACAAGATTTCCCAACTCAACCGCGGAGCCGTTTCGCCTATGCCCAGCGGGCAGGTTTTGTATTCGCATCGCAAATTGGTGGTCGTCATTTTTTGTTTGTTGGAGATTGAAAAGGAAAGCAGTAAAAGTACGGAGCATAAATAAAAAGCTTAAAGCTTAATGAACTTAAATGTAAATGACCGATTTCCGCTCCAGCAAATTGCGTCTATAAAACTCACCTCCTCCACCAGTCATCATCATCCTCTTCAGTGCCTTCCCTAAAAAAGAACTCAGTTTAAGCACTAATAAACATTCAATTTTCAAAAATGTAGTCTATAAAACCCTTAGAAAATTATTACTAAAGCCAATTTTTTGGCAAAAAAGAGGGAATTTTATACATAATTTACGAAATGTCACTGTTTTAATTCAACAATTACTAAATTAAATTATTAATATTGTATTTAATTGAAAAATTTACATTTAACTTTAAAAATAATTCCACACCCATGACACATGTCACGCTTTGAGTCTTTATTATTACAAACGTTCGACTTTTGGGAAAGAATATAGAATACACCTACAATACTTACACTAAAAACGCTTAACCAAATTAATACTGCCCTTTTGGGGCAGGAATAAAAAACTAGAAAAATGAGCGCTACAGATCTTTTTAAATTACCGGAAAAAGAGCTCATACAACAACTAGCTCAAAAAGACAACAAGGGTCGCTCTTATGCAATGGAAGCTTTTTATGAAAGACATAAGCATTATGTTTATCATATCTCTAAAAGATTTGCCTTACAACTTGGAGCTTCATTAAGTGTAGAAGACCTGGTGCACCAGGTTTTTTACATCGCCTATAATGAGGCAAGCATTTTTGCCATTCAAATAACTCAAAAAAACCATGAAGATCCTAGTCTTTTAGTCAGGGAATGGCTTTCTCGCATTACCCAAAGGACATTTAAACAATTTATCAGGCATTGGCTGAATGCGGGGCAATTGGATGATAATTTTTCTCTTCTGGATCAACAAAAAGATTTTGAAGATAAATCGCCCCGCCTCATGTTAATTGAGCAAGCCCTTGATACACTTTCTGATAAAGAGCGCATAGTAATTCTTTTTACCTTCCAATATTTCAATGCTGAAAAGAAAAACCAAAGGCTTCCAAATAAGGAGGTAGCTGAATTAGCAGGTATGCTTAATGTGGAACGATCAAGTATCAGAAAAATACGCCAAAGAGGTTTGAAAAAAATTAACCAATTTTTAGAGAAAAATACGCAGCCCCATGAAGCATAAACAAACAAAAAGAGCGTTTGACGCTACCATGGAAGAAATGTGGCAATTATTGAGGCGGTTTGCACTTATTCCCAGAACTCATGAAGAAATCAGATGGGTGGAAGAACAAATGAAGCTCATCTCGTATGAATTACCTGAAAGACTTCAAAACAGCCACCTACTTTTAGCTAAAGTATCGGATAAGTCGAATTTGGAAGTTGATTCAGGATATCAAGTAAACAAAGCTGAATTAAAATATTACCATATTGCCCATAAAAAACAGCAATGGGGTAGCTTTTGGGTCATTAATCCCAGTAGAACTGAGCGCCCACAACCGCTCCATAAGCATTCTTGTGCCTTCTGTGGAATTCTTGGAGATATCGAAGACACCAGAGACATGAATGAAATTCTATTTGAAAAAAAGGAATCCTATTATGTAATTGAGAATAACAATCCCATTATAAAAAATCAACTCCTCGTTTTTCCAGAATCACTCCAATCACCTCGCAAATTCTATAATGACAGGGTTGTATTGAAAAAATCGGATATTAAATTGTCCATTAAACTAGCTCGGGAGGGCTTTTCAAAGATACGTCTCCGAGTTTATGAAGGGCATAATGCACTTATTAATTCAGAAGCCTTCACATCATTTCAAGAACAATATGCCCAACACTATGCGATTTACCTCAACCCTACCATTGGGACTGGGAGAACTGAATCACATGTTCATTTGAATTTGGTTCAGGCTCAAAATCTACCCTTGCTAAAAGCCGAAGCTGTTCCCTGGCAAATTTGTGGAGAACAAAGAAATGTAGCCTTCTCCAGAATCGCCAACATCCCATTTTATGCACTTTTAGTAGAAGGACCAAGCGATGAAATCCTGTCGGAAGTTATGGAGCGTTTCCATGAATTGATGAATGAAGTTGGAATTCCCTACAACTTGTTGATTTATCCTGAACTAAACACTGTTCTTGAGCCAAAAATCAAAATAGTAGTTGTTCCGCGAAGTTCAGAGTATGCTGAAGCCTGTGGACAAAAATTAGGTGGGTTGGAGTTCCTGACAGGTGTTTTAATTCCTGATAACAAACACCAAAATATGGATTCACTAATGCGGGATTTGGCATTTCAACAAACCACCCTTGAATCAGGAGAACAATTAAAATTTGAACGGTTGTTGAGACAACAATTTGGAATGCCAGATTTAGGTTTGGGTGTTTTTTCGATTTCTGAGCGTCATGGTGAAAACAAATTTTTACCAAAAGTTGGTGAAAATAAATCACTTGAAATCAATGATTGTTGGGTCAATCCTACAGACTGTAAGTCATCTGAAGACAAAAAATTCAAGATTCCCAATGTATTGATACGCATAACAAGAGCGGGAATTTGTCAATCAGACCGACGAGTAATGTTGGGCAATAAGCCCGGAACATTGGATCAAAACTGGGCTTTAGGGCATGAAGGAGGTGGGTACATAATAGACCCGGGCCCACATACTGATTTAAATGCAGGAGATAAGGTAGTCGTATTGCCTCATGTCACTTGTATGGAATGTGCTTATTGCTTGAATTATAAGCAAAATTTATGCGAAAACATGAAACATCTGGGCTTTCATTCCAATGGAAACATGGTGCAGATGATGAATTACTTCTATCAAAGCATATTCCGTGTTGATGAAAATTTCCCATCGGATGCACTAACGCTTGTCGAACCCCTGGCTTGTGTATTGAGAGCCTTATTTCGATTGAAAACTACCGTCCCTAAACTTGAAGGTACTTTTGGGATTTTTGGAGCAGGCCCGATGGGTTGCCTTGCTGCAATGGCTGTAAAGCATCTTTGGCCCAAAATGAAAGTACGAATGATTGAACCACTGGATGCACGACGAGAAGTAGTTCGAAAATTGAGAATAGCCGACGAATTGGTAGCTTCAAGTGAAGAGGTAGCAGAACAATTTATCAGTTTTATTGCGACAAGCAAGCTTAAAGCTGCTGAAGAAGCCTTGCTAAAAACCCAGAATGGTGGAATTATCCTGTTATTTTCGGGTATCAACACAGAGGAATTTGAATCAAGGACTCCGAGGAGGGCCAATCAAGGCAGGTTTTTAGAGTCCATTCATCGAGAGGAACATATCGTCCAATATACCCATCCTTTGGGTCGCTATTATACTCTAATTGGCAGCTCAGGTTATAATTACGATGATATTGTCAGGTCAGTTTCACAATTAACCAATCACCATGAAAACCAGAATGAAAAACACTATGAAAATTATTATAAAAAGATTCAAAATGCAGAAATATTAGGATTGGATGCAATGGAAGTCAAGTATAGCTTTACATCTAAAAAAAGAAGAAAATTTGAAAATAGTGTAGAGGCATTATTATCACCTCTTGGGGTAGAAGATGAGATTTTTGGGAATGATATTGCCGAAGCTATTAAAGTACTTATCAAGATTTGAAATGAAAAGATTGAAAAAACATAGAATCGCTTTTATTGGAGCTGGTGCCATTGCTCGTGGGCATGCGTATGCACTGAGCGCTTTGCCACATTATTATGACAATATTCCCAATTTGGAACTCATTGCTGTCAGTTCTCTTCGAAAGGAAAGCAGGGATGCATTCGCGAAGAAATATGGGTTTCAAAAATCATTAGAAACAGAAGCCTTGCTTCAAAACAAAGACTTTGATACACTTTTCATCCTAAGTCCTTTGGATTTTCACTTTGCCCAGTTCAAAAAGGCTTTAACAATAGAATCCGTAAAAAGAATTTATCTGGAAAAGCCAGTCTGTGCAACTCCATACGAAGAAGAATCAATGATCCAATTATCAAAGTCACTACCGAAAGGGAAGCAAATACAAGTGGGATTCCAATTCCTTCAAATGTCCACGGTTCGAAAAGCATTACAATTATGGAAGGCTGGAAAAGTTGGCAAAGCAATTCATTTTCATGCTCGTTATCTACATAGTGGCTACTTAAATGCTGAATACCGCGCAAAACGGCAACCTAGATTGAAACCGATTCCTAAAGGAGGTGCAATTTCTGATTTGGGAGCACATGCTTTTAGCCTCTTAGTTGCCTTTTTTGGTGAAACCCTGGAAGTATTAAATGCACAAAAAAGTGGGCGTTTTGAAGATGTACATATTAACTCTGATTTATGCACAACTGCCTTGCTTAAAGATAGAAAATCGGGAGCTATAGGCACACTCCTCGCTAGTCGTGTTTCTGCCGGCACAGGAGAAGTTTTTGCTTTGGAAATCAGAGGTAGCAAAGGTGCACTTCGGTTGTCAACGGAATACCCAGATCACCTGGAATTTTTTAATCAAAAGGATGGGAAGCAGTGGACGATCCTGAATTGTAGTAATGACTATCAACCAGACAGCAATTTTCCAGCGGCCAATACATCTCCAGGATGGTTACGAGCACTCGTTCATGCCCACTATCTCTTTTTTGGAGGGAAAGAAGGGTTGGGAATTGTTCCTGAACTGAATCACGGCTTGCAAACACAGAGATTGATGAGACAAACTTATACCCATTTACTTTCTGATAGCAATATTTAAATCACTCTACAAACTCAATAATGATTTATGAATGATATAATATACCAACAAGTGATTGCACTATACTGTGAAGGGTTCCATGAAAAACAGATTGCACAAATGGTTATGGAAGAAGAAAGAAAAGTATACCAAATCATAGAAAGAGGACTTGAAAAAGGAGACATTACCCATGTACCAAAACTGAACCTGAAGGCACTAGACTCTTCAGTGCATACCACTGTTTATCAAACAAAGCAAATAGAAGAACTTAAAAAGAGGTTGGAAGCACAGTTGGAAATGAAGCCAATAAAGTTGACAATTAAACCTACTCCAAGAATAGCTGAAGAAACACTAAGAGATGATTTCAATGCAGAAAAAGAAGCTTTGAAATTAATATCCAGAGAGGCTGCTCGTCAATTATCTAAGATCCTGTTTAATGGAAAAGATCAAACCATAGGATTTAACTGGGGATATGCTGTATGGAAAGTAGTTGATAACCTCCATCCACTACCGGGAGAAATTGGAGATTCACAAATAAAGGGGGTAAGTTTATTTGGCGACCTGGAATATACAAGAAAGGAAAACAAATCAATCAGAAAGCTGGAATCTGCAATCCAGCTAAGTTGCAATTCCATTATTACCAAGTTTGTGCAGAAATTGGGAGGACGAGGGGTCGCAGTTCCACTCAACGTACCATTCTTCATTCCCTGGAACCTTGCTGAGCATACACAACATTTTGAGAATACCCATAAATTTTTAACCAACCGTGTATCCTACAAGCGCATTTTTGGTACACGGCCACCAAAAAATCCAATGATGTCACGAGAAAAAGATAAAAACAATGAAGCTTTAATCAATGAAATGACCACTATTATAACAGGCTTTGGAGCTGTGGATAGCGTGACTACATTTCATAAATACCTTACACATTTACTCAGTGAAAAAGAAATAGCTGAATTGGAAACCTATGTTCAGGCAGGTAAAATAGTAGGAGATATCGGGGGACACCTGGTGTCTTCTCAAGATAGCAAAGATGATGCAGCTGTATCTAACTTCCTGGTTCGCATCAATCAACGAATTTTAGCTGCCAACCCAGGTGATTTTAAAGCCATCGCCAGCAAACATCGCAAAAATAAACAGGGAGGGGGTGTTATTGGCATTGCAGTTGGAGCCCGAAAAGCAAAAATCCTGCATGCTTTGCTAGCACAGGATCCATGCCCAGTTTCCAGGTTGATCATCGATTCGCATTGTGCACTCGCGCTGTTGAATCAAATGAATGAACAGGATTACAGAGATTTTATCAAAGAAAAATCTGGAGCAGTATTGATGGAGGACAGGAAATACTGGTCGGAGAAGACGAAGGAGATGATTCCTTTGAGTTGACTTATTAATAAAATTCTTTCAAATGGAAATCTAGACCTCTACCAAATCTATATATTATGAAAGTTAAATTTTTGTCTCAAAAGGAGCTAATTAATTTTGGCTCGCTGATCCTACTTTCAATAGTCTTATTGGTATGGGGAAAATACCTGGAAGGCGAAGTAGATTATTTTATTTGGCAAAAACAAGTAGGCTTCGGCGTACTCACAGCCGCTATAATCTTATTTGTATCCCACATAGCTAATTATTTCCTGCTAATTCAAAAACAAAAAATAAAGATTGTAAAGTATAACTATGAAGAAAGCATAGCTGCAGTTAGAGCTTATATCAAACAGTTGGTGGAAGAAGAGGAAGCAGTCGATGCAATTACTTTATACATTGCTGATGAAGACCTTAAAGATGAATACAACTTAATTGCCTATGCCGGATTAAGAGACCCAACTCCTATGTTTGGTCCGGTGGTATATGATGATTTTAGAAAAACACTCAACGGTAAAGCGGATGAACATTGGGAGTTGAGTATTCCTCCGATTGAAGACACAAATGAAAACAAGGAAAATTCGGGTGGGTTCCGCGAAAGAGAAGGCGTTAAATCAAGAGTTACATTTATTCTCAGAGATGATAAAAAGGATCCATTGGTAGCTTTATTTTTCAATTGGAGATCTTCTAAAGAACACTATCACGAATCTAAAAAGACTCAAAAAAGAGAATATGCTAATGTTATTTTTGAAGCAATTAAAAAAAGTCCCGCTCCCGGTAGAAATTCAATCTCTACGGTGAAAATCATATTTTCACTTTGTGAGCAGATTAAAAGAGAAAAATTAAATCTAAACGGCGGAATAATCGCCAACAATGAAATCATCACGACCTATATTTATAGGTACTTTGACGAACTAAAAATTATTAGCAGAGGAGCTTTGCGAATTATGTTAATAAAAAAGGAAAATGAGAAGTACAAATTGATTTCTGGCAAAAATTATGGTGAGAAATCCTTGCCATCCATAAAAGAGCAAAACAAACTAAAGCTTCATTTGGACTGGGTACTTAATACAACCAGGTCAAAATTTATTATTGATAAAGAAAATCCAGGAGGATTAATCATTATCCCAATTCGTAAACGACAAGGTAAACAAGAGGAGTCCTTTGGTTTGATATCAATAGAATGTCAAGATCCAGGTAAGTTAGAGGAATATATGGTAAAAAATCTTTATTTATTAGCAGATGAATTTGGAAGTCGTTTTGATATTAATACTAACTTATAACATGGATACTCCTTTAGTTTAGAGACTAGACTGGACAAGAAAACATGCCAAATACTTTCCTAAGCACCAAACCACAATTATCTACAAGTAATTTTAGCTTCATTTTATCGCTCACTTCGTTGAAAATACTCGCCAGAGCTTAGGCTATGGCTGCGTTTTTCGCCTTGTGAGAGAAAAAATGAATTCCAAAATTTTACTTATACATATTTATGATTTGGTGCTTACTTATAAAAAAGCGTGGTATTATTCACAATCCCCTGATGCCTCAAAAAGTCATTGATTGCGTCCATCAGCCCTAGATCTTCTGCTGTAAATTTGCCATTTTTCACCCTACGCAAAGCAAGGTAGAAGCTCAATTCACCAATTGCTTGTTGATCTCCCTTGCCTTTGTCCTCCAAAATCATATTAGCATAGTGGTTGATTTTTTTGTCAATAAAAAGGTTAGAATCCATGGTTGAAGCGTTTTTGAAATGAAAAAATTGATTTGATAAAAATAACTATAAGCGTATGTTCACAAAGAAAATTCATTTCAGTATATCTCAAACATAGAAAAAATTTCTACCCAACCACTGCTTCTGCCTTCAATTTCCTTGTCTTCACACCATTCTTTCTTTTCTTCTCCTTTTCCTTATAAATCATCTCTACTCGAATTGCCTTCAAACCCGAAACCCCTTGCAAATCCTCCAAATCCAGCATTTCGACTTTACCTACTAAATTTTCTGATTGCAGATATTCAATGTATTTGAGGTATTCCTTTGCATCGCGATTTTGAGAATAGACAATAGCGATTTTTCCAGGCTGAGTTAAACGTTCATCTGTACCTTTGATGTGCGATTTGTCAATGCGTTTTTTGATGATTTCATATCGTGCATTGTAAGCTCCGTTGACATCAAATTGCTTTTGTTCCATACTAAAGGCAATGGCCAAAGGGTTGCTGTGAATTAAAACCAAAGATGCAACCTTTAATGGATAAGGCATTTCGTCCTTCAGGTCATAAGCCACTTGTTCCAATTCGCATATCATTTGCAACTGCCACAAACGAAGATTGTGCAAGTGCAAAGGCTTGAATTCCTGGTCGTTGACCAATTGATCGCCGATATACATATTGAATTCTACTCCATCTGTTTTGTAACGCTCGTAATAATGTGGAAACATTTTCTGGGCCTCTTCCTGCTTACCATCGAGATAAGTAGCGAGCCGTTCGTTGAGCATGGTGACACTGTCTTCGTACATTTTCCTCTTCAGATAAACCAATTGCAACTTGGGATCTATCATGGAACAATAGCCTTCTACGGCCGCTTCAAATTCTGGATTTAGGGTACGTAGGTGGTTGAATACAGGATTGATCTCATGTTTTAGAAACTCGAGAATACCTGTCTCATCACCTGCATTGAGTCCACTTGTCACCCTATCCAGATATTTTTGAACCCTGAAAACCAGGTTTTTATAAATTGGGAAAGGCTGCACAGACATTACCTTTTTGAAAGTTTCAATGACCAGTGATAGTTGCAATGCCAAATCCGTTTGTATGGCAGTATTCCGAGCAGTTGAAGAGCCCTTGATATCCAATTGCCCATAAAGGGGATAGACCTCTTCAAATACGATGTCTTCTAAAACGGGATTTTCCTTACCAGCAGCTTTTTCTTGATTGTAGACATTTACGGCATCTAAAAAGCGCCACTTTACAGTAGGATGTATAGAGGTATAATGTTCCTGTATGGTACTTTCTAAAATGTTTTGACTCTCATCAAAATAGCGCTCCGAGGCAGTCTGAATAAACGGAATTAAATCGTTCAATACAGAAGCATTGAGATCATTCAATTCATTTTTACGCGTCGAGGCCAATTCGATCATTTGAACAAAACCCTGCTTGATTTTCATGGGAACCAGAATCAAACTCTTTATGCCCTTCTTACTCAGCTTCTGATAAAAAAGATTCTTATTGGTCATTTTCCCATAATAGTCTACATCAGCAATAGCCAGAATTTTATTCTTCTTTAATGCACAACCACTTACACCATCACAAAACATGTTTTGATATTTGATATTTTCGTTGTCATCTAAAAACAAACTCTTCGATCCCCTTTTAAAATAAGTACCTACAGATTCCTCCGTTTTGGTATTGTACACAGAGTATCCAACCTGCAAGTCTTTGATACCAAATAAATGACGGAGGTTTTGTGCAAATTCTGGAAATACATTTTCGTCATTTCTCAGAAATATGGATCGGGTCTTAGAGATGATCATGTCATTTGTTGCATCGTACAAATTCATCATGCCATAGCCCTTCAGTATATAACTATTAGGTGGAATTTTTTTCTTCCATACTTCTAAATTCTCCCCCGCAACCAGCAATTCATCAAAATCCTCCTGAGTCAAATCCGGCGCTTTATCGGTTTTGATGATTTCCATCGCATCCGCATTAAACAGGGCGCGATAATGGCGCATCATTCCAGTACGTTGATCAGGGATATTGGCATAAATAGGTCGGCTTACTTTAAAGGCTTGTTTATAATAAGCCATCAAAATGAAGGAACTTGCATAGTAATAAAGCTTATCATCATCATAGCCAATAATATCAAATACATAATCATCCCCCGCATTATTCAAAATATTTTCAAACCGCCTGGTAGGATTAAAGGCATGGTATTTAAATGGCATCACCACCGCCTTAATTTCATTATCCTGGAGCGTTTCGGGGAAAAGTGGTTCCAGTAAAATATTTAACTCCTTTTCATATTTGGGCAGCTGGCTCCAATCTTCAATACCATCCCTCAATTCCGGATATTTTTCAATCGACTTTAATACTTCTTTTGCAGATTTATTATTTGGATGGTCTGGATTATTTGCATAACCCTCAACAGACTTTATTTGCTTATCAAGGCTTAGAAGAACTCTCAAAGGTAGTTCGGCAGCCTGTGTCTTGAAAGGTATCAATTTCATAATGATTCTTTTAGAGCATGTTTAAATTTTTATCTCCTGGAAACCAAGGCTTTGTGAACCTGGATTCAATTTATTTTGGTCACTTGCCCCGGCAAATTCCCTAAATAAATTTTCGCCAGAACCATAAAGCCTTGATTTCCAGTTCGGAAAATTTTTAAACAAACTCTTAATTGCAAATACAAAATACAATTTAAAGAATACAAATGGTTTTTTCAAAAGTTTTACCCAATATGAGAAAATATATTCGGTATTCTTTGGTATCTGAAAAAAGGATGGGATTAGTCCACTTGACTAATTACTTTTCTCATCTCTGAAAACAATTCTGCGCCATTAATCGGTTTGGTCACCACTGCGTCCATTCCTGCCAGGCGGCACTTTTCGACTTGTTCAGGCAGGGCATTCGCCGTCAACCCAAGTATAGGGATATGCTTTAAATGTTCTTTTTTTCGAATTTTTTGAGTCGCTTCAAAACCATCCATGACGGGCATTTTGACATCCATTAAAATTAAATCGAATAATTCCATTTCCAGAATTTGCAAGGCTTTCTCACCGTTTTCAGCTACCTCAATGACGACTCCTTTTATTTGCTTTTTCAATAGCTCTATAATCAACATTTGATTAAAATAGGTATCCTCCACCACCAATATTTTTAAGTTCTCTAAGTTAAATTCAGGAACAACTATCTGTTCTTTTTTCACAAGCGATGCTGTTCGATTAATTTCAAAAGGCAAATTGAACACAAGCTTCGTCCCAAGCCCCACTTTACTTTCTATTTCCAATTTACCTCCTTGTCTTTCAACCAATTGCCTGGATATAGCCAGACCTAATCCCGTGCCCCCAAATTCCGCAAATGTTTCATCACTCGCCTGCTTAAACCGTTCAAAAATGATTTTCAATTTATCGTTGGGAATACCAACACCAGTGTCTGAAACTTCAAATTCCAATTCGGTATTTTTTCCAGTATTGTTCAATTTTCGAACCGCCAATAAGATAGTTCCCTTTTCTGTAAACTTGATGGCATTACCAACGAGGTTTATCAAAATCTGATTGAGCCGGACATTATCACCGATTAATTGATTGTCTACGCCTTTTTCAATTTTTAATTTTAGGTCTAATCCTTTCTCCTCTGCTCTAAAACTCAAGGCTTTTATAAGTGTTTTCAAATTATCTGACAGGTCAAACGGTTTTTTGAGAAAAGAAAAAGTACCGGACTCAATTTTTGAGTGGTCTAATAAATCATTGATAATCACCAATAAATTTTCGGAAGACTGCCGAATTGCATCCGTATATTCATTTTGTTTTTTAGAAAGCGGTGTTTCCAGCATCAATTTACTCAAACCAATGATGGCATTCATTGGTGTTCGAATCTCATGGCTGATATTTGCCAAAAACCTGCTTTTGTATCGTGCGGATTGTTCTGCCAATTCCTTTTGATTTTTGAGGTCAATCGCCCGCATTCGAGTATTGTAAATGATATATAAAATAGTCGTGATGACTAAAAAAACCAAAGCTTTAAACCAGCTTGTCAACCAATATGGCGGCGCAATTTGGACTTCAATTTCCAAAGGCTTTTCATTCCAGATGCCGTCACTATTCGAAGCTTTGACTTTGAAAAAATACTGTCCGGAGGGTAAATTTGTGAAGGTCACTTTTCGTTCATTGCCCACATGCGTCCATTCTTTCTGAAAACCTTCCAAAATGTATTGGTACTGATTTTTGAATGGGTTGGTAAAATGCAGGGCCGCATATTCAAATGAGAAAACATTATCCGTATAATTCAAGTTGATTTTTTTCACAAAAGTAGGAGCCACACCCAAATCAACTGATTGGTTCTTGATTTTGAAATCAGTTAAATAAACTTTGGGTACAATTTCGCTTTTGTTCAAACTATCGGGATGAAAAACATAAAATCCATTGACACTACCGATGTGAATCCGTCCCTTATCGTCTCGAAATCCTTGTGGTCTTCTAAAGTATTTTGACAATTCATTATTGACTTCAAAAGATTCAATTTCATTGGTCAAAACATTGATTCGCATGAGGTAATTTGGAGTGGTAAACCAGAGATGTTTATCGCCATCCGGCACTTTTGCCAATACCACATTTTCCAATAATCCGTTTGAATTCGTAAAATTGGTAAAAGTCTCTGTCTTGGTATCCAATCGGCAAAGTCCGTTTTTCGAACTCATCCAAACCACCTCCCTGGGAAATTCAATCAACTCCCCTACTCCCAGCGCAATTAATGAATTCGGGTCCTTATCATCATGGTGAAAAAAACGGAATTCATCTTTTTTAGGGTCAAATTTTCCCAAGCCATTTTTCACACCTGCCCAAATGATCCCATTGTCCAACATCACCAATGACCTCGAGACGTTATTTACCAACAAAGGATGAGAGACATAATCCATTGGTGCAAAAGCCTTTAATGCCTTGGTTTCTTTATTAAATTTTGTGATTCCGAGATTGGAAGCGAACCAAAAAACGTCGGGATCTTCCGGATCCTGAGCAAATTTAGCCGGGCTCATTTTATCGAATTGTTCAACTATTTCAACCGAATGTATTTTTTTGGTTTCATCATCAAAATATTGAAGTTCACCTCCCAACATTCCAAACCATAATCGATTATCCAAGTCCAAAAATCCTCCTGAAACAATACCACTTTGGAAGGAATTTTCTCCTTTTCCAACAGGCATGATTTCCGGTTTCGCACCTAATTTTTCGATATAAAATATCTCCCTCTTTGTATTATTAAACCATATGCTCTCCCCATTCCCCTTAAATAAACCAGAAGTAAAATTTCGATTGTGCTCAATTGTATTTTCAATTTGATATAATTCGAAATCATCATTCAATCTGACCTTATTCAGACCATTAAATGTGGTAATCCAAAGATTAGAAAAATGGTCAATGTGTAATTCATAAACCCGATGGCTATTGAGACTAAATGGGTTATGGCTAATATCCGTAAAAAATTCAGCATCATTCTCCGATTCATTCCATCTGATAAGTCCTTTATTACCCATAGCAAACCACAAATTGTTCAACTCGTCCTCTACCATTGATCTATAATGGAAACTTGCCAGGGAATCAATAATGACCTGCTTTTTAAATGTTTCCGTTTCTGGGAAAAATTGAAACAATCCACCAAGGGTTCCTACCCAAATTCTATTTTTTCGATCCCTTTTTAATAGTCTGATATACTTATTTTCTTTATTGGATAAATCATCCTGATTTGGGAAAAAGGAACGGCATGACTGGGTTTCTTTCAATACTTTTATCAAACCGTTGAGCCAGGTACCAATCCAAATATGCCCATTGATGTCTTCATACAAATGGGAATAAAAAGGTGCTTCAATTCCAAAATTTGAATCATACCTGATAAAATTATCGTTTTCCGGGTCATATTTTTGAAGACTTCTTTCGGTTAAAATCCAAATTTCTTTATCAGAAGATTCAATAATAGCAGCGACATCGCGAAAACCAAGACTTAATGAATCTTTTGGATCATGTTCATATCGCTTAAACTTTTCCGTCTTGACATCCAACCTGCTCAAACCCATTCTTGTGCCAACCCAAATATATCCACGGCTATCTTCCGCAAGTGCCCTGATTTCTCCCTTGTTTATGCTGGTGGAATCATTGGATTTATGTGTAAAATAGGAAAATTGATAGCCGTCAAATTTTGCCAAACCTGCACCGGTCGCAAACCATAAAAACCCCCTACTATCTTCCAATATTTTGTTGGCATATGAGGATTTATACCCTAAATCTTTTCCACCAAATCCGAATTGTTGAAAATAAGTAGCCCGTTTTTGCCCGAATGCAAAAACAGTAGTGCTTAGGAAAATAATAAAAAGGAGATTTCTCATTATGGGGATAAAAATAAAAAAGATAGCAGGGTTGTGCCTCAAAGCATTCAATGATTCCCAAAGCCCCTTACATCAGCCCCTTCTCCAGGCATTTCCCTTTCCCTAAAATATTTGTTGTAATCCTGCACAATTAGATACAAATCACCAATGTCAATGCCTTCATCATGCAGTATTCTCCCAAGTTTACCCCTTTTCTTATCCTTGAATTCATTGCCATAAGCGCCCGCTTTCATTTTTTCCCAAACAGGCGGGGCATCCTCGAAGTAGTCAACTACCACAAAAGACTCATAATCTTCCGCAATGCCATTTCCCTTTTGAATCCGATAGGTCTCATATCCCGGATCATCCAGATCTTTGAGCTTGCGCAAATCGCTCAGGTCATCGACATCGGGAAAGAAATATTTGTAAATAGAGATTTTGCCCTCTTCCAGGACTTCCAGAAAATGCGGAGAGGCACCTTTTTGTCCACCCAGGAAAGCAGTCATAACTGGTTTGAATTTTCGCGCTCCATACGAAAAACTGGCGACGTCTTCTGGAGTGATTCGTTTATTACCCTCAGTCTGAATGACCTTGCCATCCGCAAAATTTTCAGGTGGAATGAAACGAACAGATTTTTGATTCCTCAAAGGCTTATTTGGTTGGATTTCTATAATACCGGGTATTAATTCCCCATTTTTTTGTTCTAAAAAGCCATTGAAATAACGACCCTCTGGATCCAAACTTCCTGGCAATCGGGTAGCCTGACTCATCAGACTTTCATCCAATACAAACGCTTCATTATTGTGATTGAATACCATATGCCTGCTTGTCAGTCCAGTACTCAAAAATTGCTCCTCCGTCTCTACAATTCTTTTCATCATTTGCTTTGTCCAGCCTCCATAGCCCCCACCCTTCCCTTCAATACATTCCTCTGCTATAGGTTTAGCCGTTTCAATTTCATCCAGTGCATAATAGATAGAAGCCAAATTGTGCAAAAGGATTTTGTTGACTTTCCTGGTTTTTTTGTTATCGGCAGGATAGGTTTCCTTCATTTCGGTCCAAAAGTCAATGGCTGGCTGAACCTGCTTTCTAATATTTTCAGAAGACTCATTGGCTTTGTAATTTGCAAATGCATCTCTAACAGTTTTGAATGCTTCAGCAAATGGTTCGGAGTTTTCGCTCTTATGATGCAATCGCCAAAGGTAAATTCTATCCTCAGTGACTGTATAATCATGTTTTTTCAAATAATCCTTCCTGAATTTATTCAACATCCAACGCAAATGATTGCCAGGAATATTTTCCAAAATTTCAGCCTTGTCTTTTGCCCAGGCTGCTTCTAAGGCAGATTTGGTTTTAAATTTTTTGTCTTTGCCGTATCGATAATAAGTAGCATTATTACTGTTCGTGATTTTGGCAATGCCCTTCAATTCTTTTTTTTCTTCCAGCATATTTTGTTTGGTATCAACCATCCGCACATCTACCAGGAATTCATAATCCACATCTTTGTAGTAGTGCTTTATCGTTTTGGTTCCTCCACTAGTGTCTCTGACTGTTGTTTCATCCACATCGGTTTCAATTACACCTAAGTCATATTCCCCCAAGCGAATAATAATCTGCACATCTCCTTCTAATTGAACTCTTTTTAAACCTCGAAAAGTAAAGTAATCTTTCATCAGTGCTTCTGGTGTCAAATTCAATTCCCTTAAAGTTTTTTCTCCACCAAAAAGAGATACAGAGTAGGTTTTATAGTCTTCCGGAAAGGGATTGCCAGGCAACTCGTAACGCTCGAAATTGATAAAGTCCCCTCGCATTTTTTGCCCCAATAAACATGTAGAATACAAAAAGCAAATAGTGAGTATGGAAAAGAGTGTTTTTTTGATCATTACTGTAAAATTGATTTAGAAAAAAAAATGATAAGGGCAAAAGGAGATAATTATGGAGGTAAGTCTTAGAAACTTCTTGTGAGAAGTCAGACCCTTCAAAATCATTTTTCACCCCTTTAGGTGGGAACATCGAAAAGAATACTGGCAAAATTAATCCTTTAGGATGATCTTTTCTAAAAAGCTGCATTAAAACAATACAATTTAGCCACCAAAACCTGTTAGGTTGTACTGCGAAATAAGCAGAGAATGTATGAATCCTTGCAGTTCTTTTGCCCAATTTCAACCTAACAGGTTATTCATAATAATTACCTACTTTTAGCATAAACCTCACGTTAATTCATTATCATGGAATATTTAAATGACTTAAAGAAAAAAATTCAAAAGAGTTATTATTTAACGGAAGGATGTTCAAAAGAAGAAATAGCTCAAATACAAGATTTGATAAATTATGATTTACCTCTAAGCTAAGTTATTTTGAATTTCTTCAAGAAATGGGGAGGAATGCTGATTTTTTGGCTGGAGAATCTTGTTTTTTTAATGATTTTTATTTTTTAAGAAATGCTGCAGAAAGATTATTAAAAAAAAATAAACTGGAAGTTTCACTTGAAGCGGATGATTTTGTTTTCTGGATGAGTCAGGGTGTTATGTTTGCATTTTTTAATCTAAATGAAGGAGACAACCCACCTATATATTGTTATAAAGAAGGATTCGAACAGAAAACCTTTGAAAAGATAACTAATTCTTTTTCAGAATTTTTGGAAAGAAAATTTGATGAGGATATTACTTTATTTAATGAAGTTGTCTAAAGTTTTTCATTTGGGTTGAAAACGCATCTTTTTCGCCCTGTTATCAGGAAATTTTTCAGCCGTAGCGCTGCTATGCCTTCTCCAAAGGAGTCCTTCGGACATAATTTTCTGATAACAGGACAAAAAATCCATCATTTTCATCTCCAAACAAAAACATTAAACAACTTCAATGAAATCATTAACTCATAGTATACTAGATATTTCATCTATTGATAGTGCTTTACAATATTTTTACTAAGAAAACTGCTTTATTGACAATGTTCTTAACTCACAAATCTCTGTTTTTACATTCCTGGCTTTACCCTTTGCTCTTTTTATGTTTTGAAATCCAGGCTCAAACCGAGCGTTTGGATATGTACCAAATTTATGCAGACAATATTTACTCAATTGGTGGAAGCCCTGCTCTCGATTCAGCCAAAAGTTTTGGTAAATATGAACTGCTCGGAAGGCATTATCAATTGCAACAAGATTACGAAAGAGCATTGATTTATTTTCAAAGAGCATTATTGGTTGTAAAACAGCATGAAGGCATCAAAGCACAAAAAAAGATTGAATTGCAGGTTTCTATTGCAGAGGCTTTAGAAAATCTTGAACGATTGGAAGAAGCAGGAAATTTTTATGCTTTGGCTTTGAAAATGCTGGAAAATGAGGAGACAAAACCTGATTTCTCCTGGGTTCTAAAGCAAAAATCCATCAATGCACTTGGAGCCATTTATCTAAAAAATGGAAATGTTGACATCGCTTTTGAAGTGCTGAAAAATGGATTTGTAGCAGCTGAAAAAGATAGTGCTGGTTTTAAGAACACGAGATACGAATCAGCTTATTTCAATCAAATTGCCAAATACTATTTAAACATCGCCAAATATTACGAGCGGCAAAATGATTATGATATTGCTACAGAATTTTATCATAAATCACTGAAATTCAGCGATAAATTAAGTGCATCAAATAATCTGGTAAAATCAAAAGTACAATATGGATTGGCAATCATCAATCCCGATTTAACGGAGAAATTAAAATTGCTACAAAAAGCTATCGTCGCCCTTTCGGATGCTTATAAAGACGAATACTGGCAATCCAACCCCACCAATTTTCAACAATTTAGCCGCTACCATAGACAGATGTTGCTCACCTGTTTGAATTACAAAATCTTCGTCATTCACCAACGCTGGCGCAGAAATAAGGAAAAAAAAGGACTACTGGACTTTGCCCTCCAAACCTGCCACCATACGACCGATTTGATTCAATTGATCCGAAAAGACCTGGGGGATTCTCAGACTCAAAAGGAATTGGTGCTTCCCTACTTTCTGATGACTTTTGAACAGGGGATCGAAATGGCGCAATCCCTTTTCAGAATTACTGGAGATGCGTATTATTTTGATGAAGCCTACTTCTTTACAGAACAAAACAAGGCGCTGTTGCTTGCAGAAGCACGTACCGCTGCCAAAGTTTGGGAATATGCCGAATTGTCAGCCTCACAATATAAGCTGGAAAAGGATTTGAAAAATGCAATTGCCAAGGCAGAAATAGAGATTGAAAAATCTAAAAGACGAGGAGATTTTCAAAATGCAAAAAGAATCGAAAACCACGAATTATTTGAAGCCATTTGGAATTATGACGCCTTTAGACATTCCTTGAAAAAAAACAGTCCAGAACTTTTCAATCAGCAATTCAATACCAATATTCCGGAAGTTCAAAAGCTCCAACAACAACTTGACAATGAAACGATTATAGTAGAATACTCAATGAATGACGTACTGGACGATCGTATTTACAGAAGCGATAACCGAACCATGTACATTTACACTATCGGCAATGTCGATTTGAGTATTACAGTCACCGCCTGGAATGAAGAATTGGATAAAAAGATTTCAGAATTTTATCATTTGCTGCAAAAGGCAACCATTGTCCGAAAAAAGCGAAAGGAAAAATTTATAAAGTTAGGACAAGAATTGTACGACGTTTTGCTTAGACCCATTCGCCCCTACCTCCAAGGTGCCAAACGCATCATTTTTATTGGGGAAGACAAACTGAATTATTTGCCTTTTGAAGTTTTGTTGACTAAAGAACCTGGTGATGCATTTCAGGAAATGCCCTTCCTTTTGAAAGAGTTTGAAATTTCCTATCATTACTCAGCAACCTTATTGTACGATAGTTTTCAAAATAGAAATGATGAACACGGAGGGATGCTCAGTTTTGCCCCTACTTTTGAAAAAGAATCTCTAAGCCAAAGCCTGTTTATAGAAGATCGCTTTTTTGAAGATACCACCTTATCATTTGTTCGCTCTGGAAAATTTCTGCCGCTCAAATGGACAATAAAAGAAGTAGAAACGATTGATTCACTGTTCATTGCCAATAATCAAAACATTAACACCCTCCTTCTCCATAATGATGCTCGTGAAGCACTCCTGAAACAATTTATAGAAAAGCCCTACAAATACATACACATCGCTACTCATAGCTTTGCCAATCTAAAACGACCTGATTATTCCGGAATCGCCTGTTTGCCAGAAGATGACGAATCAGCTGAAGAGGATGGCATCCTGTATGTCAATGAAATCTACAACCTTTCCTTGCAGGCAGATTTGGTCACCTTAAGTTCATGTGAAAGTGGAGTTGGAGAATTGCTGGTGGGGGAAGGTATGCTGGGACTGAATCGGGCATTCATATACGCCGGAGCTCCCAATGTCCTCTTTTCCTTGTGGAAAGTAAACGATAAGACCACCTCTGAATTGATGATTGATTTTTACAAACAGGTCGTTAATGGACAGCCTTATGCAAAAGCCCTTCATCTCGCAAAACTGAAATTGTTGGAGCAAAAACAAAGTGCCTTGCCGCTATATTGGAGTGCGTTTCAGTTGATTGGGAGATGAGCAATTAATTTAAGTTGCGAACAATCAAAGTTCGCGCAGCATAGCTGCGCTCACGATGGGTTTTAGGGGAGAAACAGGCTGGAACCAGCCTGTTTCTCCCCTAAAACCCCTTCGAGCCGTGCCAAAGGCACGGCGAGGATTATTGTTCGCATCTTGCCTTAATTAGTAATTACCCATCCCCTAATTGTTTGATTTTAAATCGCTCAATGGTCGCAGGAGTATGCTCTTGAACCATGATGGCTTCTATCTTTTTTACAATTTCCGGATTATCCTCAGCTACATCATTTTGCTCCTGAATGTCTTCCTCCAAATTGTACAATTCCAAAGTCATGTTGCCCTCAAAAATATTTTTCCGAATAGCTTTCCAATTGCCCATCCTCACTGCCTGTTGCCCCTTATAAGCTGGAAATTCCCAATAAAGAAAATCGTGTACTGCTGACTGTTCTTTCCCTAACAATGTTGGAAGAAAACTAATGCCGTCGGTTTCTGGACCCTTCACTTCTAAAATTTCACAGACCGTTGGCATCACATCGTAAAATGCGGAAAGGTGTGCACTTTTTGTTCCTGGGGCAATATGTCCTGGCCAGGCCGCAAGCATGGGTACTCTAATTCCACCTTCATGTGTAAAA
Source organism: Saprospiraceae bacterium (assembly GCA_041941305.1). Classification (GTDB taxonomy): domain Bacteria; phylum Bacteroidota; class Bacteroidia; order Chitinophagales; family Saprospiraceae; genus JANSWP01. The sequence goes on along the minus strand of JBGTQJ010000005.1, from coordinate 117,453 downwards.
CCTTTTGCCCAGCCATATTCCGTTTTGAAAGGATTGGCACTATCAAAAAAAGGCGTATCCGCACCTCCGGCATAAGTAGGTCCATTGTCACTTGTAAATATGATCAGCGTATTTTCGTATTGCCCAATTGCTTTGAGTTTGGCTACCAATGCTCCTACCTGCTCATCCAAATAGGAAATCATGGCTGCATAGGTGGCTCGTGGTGTCCGATTTGGGAAATAACTTTTCCCGGTGTAGGGTTCCTCTTCGCCAAATTTCTTTTGGTAGTGTTCAACCCATTTTTTTGGGGCTTGCAAGGGTACATGAGGTATAGGGGAAGCATAATAGAGAAAAAAGGGCTTGTCTTTATTCGCTTCAATAAATTGCAATGCTTCATCGTGCATCAAGGTAGGTGCATAGTCATTGAGGTGAAAACGAGCATAACTCGCTGGGTCATTGGGATCAGCCCCTTCTTCCAGGTTTTCACCCGGAGCAACCAGCTCATTATCCAATAGATGGCGCTGGTCGTTCCTCCATAGGTGCATTGGAAACAAGGTGTGCGCCTGTCGTTGACAATTGTAGCCATAAAAAAAGTCAAAGCCTTGTTTATTGGGAACCCCTTCCGTTTCTGGAGCGCCTAAACCCCATTTGCCAACCATTCCCGTCTGATAGCCTGCTTCTTTAAAAACTTCCGCCAGCGTAATGATACTATCTGGCAAAGGGCGCTGACCTTCCAGTTTTGGGTCTTCAAACATGGCTTTGTAACTCCAGACTTCTCCCCTCGCCCTCCATTCATCATTGCCTCGAATGTGTGCATGCCCTGCATGTTTTCCAGTCATCAAAATACATCTTGCAGGAGCACAGACTGGCGCTCCCGAATAATGTTGAGTAAAGCGCATTCCCGACTTTGCCAATGCATCGAGATGAGGAGTTTCTATCTTGGTCTGACCATAAACCCCTAATTCTCCATACCCCAAATCATCGGCAAGAATGTAAATGACATTTGGTTTTAAATTGGAGGGTTCAGGTTGACTACAATTAACAATAAGCAATACTGCAACTACCAGAACAAAAGTTGATTTCATCTATTATAAAATTTAAAAATAAACAACCAATTGACTCGTTTCGCTTCGTTCAGCATTGGGCTGAATACTTTTGTTGTGTTTGCACTCATCTTATTATCGTTTTTGTTGTTGAAGAATAATAGAAACCACTAAATACTAAATACTTTTCTATTTTTAGCCAAAATGATTTGGTAAATAGGATTGAAGAGTTCAAACGCAATTTTTATGAAAAAAACGCTGGTATTAGGTGCCACGACCAACCCCTCAAGAATTGCCTATAGTGCAGTGAAAAGATTGAAATCCAAAGGGCACGAAGTTGTCCCAATAGGAATTCGCAAAGGAGCCATTGACGGTTTGGAAATACAGCATGGCACTCCTCCACTGGAAGGCATTCATACCATCACCCTTTACCTCAACCCCGAAAGGCAAAAACCTTATTACGATTATATCCTGGGGCTTCAACCCACCCGAATCATATTCAACCCCGGGACGGAAAATTATGAATTGGCGAAGTTGGCAAAGGAGCAGGGCATTGAAGTGGAGATGGCTTGTACTTTGGTGATGTTGTCTATTGGGGTTTACTAAAAACAGCTTGATTTTTCTGGAAAAAGACCGTATCCATTCAATACTATTCCATTAACCACTTCTCAGTACTTCAACCGGATTAATAAACAAGGCTTTCCATATGGGGAAGATAGTAGCTAGTACTGATAACAGCAGCATTCCAATTACGAGCATGTTTAAATTTTGAACATGCGATTAAACCTGCCTTATAAAGGTAACCTTTGAAACTATCTGTTGTTCACTAAAAGATTCAGTCAAATCATTAAACTGTGTATTATTAAATACTACATAAACAAAGGAAAGCGGTTGGTCTTCCCAGCTAGCACGTAAGTTCCATTAAATAATGCACCAGGCCCAATCCATTTCTAAGAATTGGCGACAGCATTAATGTCATTAATATAGCTATGGTGATTACTTTCATACTGTGTAAAAACATGAAATTAATCGTCAATAAACAATTCAAGTTTTAAAAATAAAACCTAAAAGAAAAATTAACAAATTTGTTACTGCCTTGCAAATTTGTCACTCGTCTGTCGCCAAAACAGACTTTTTTCAAATAATTGCTCTTAGAGCTTGTTTAAATTTTTCTTTCCTGAAAACCAACATCTTATGAACCTGACTGCAAATTTCCTCAATCATTTATCCCGATAAATTCTTTCAGCAATTTATTGTCAGAACCATAAGCTTTTGATTTTCAGTTCATAAAATTTTTAAACAAGCTCTTAGTTTAATTACCTTTGCGCACTGATACAAAATCTTAAGTGTCAATCGTTATTGTAGGTAAATATTGATTTGATAAAAAATCAAACATATCGCTTAATAGCTGCTTTCTTTTTTGCAGCTTTAGTGTTCCAGGTTTTTATTCTCCAGGGGCTGCACCATATTTATGGACACCATCATGAGGTTGAAACCTGCTCGATTGAAGGAGCACATATTCACGCTGATGGGCATGAGCATTTTTCATGCGACATCTGCCTCTTCCATTTTGCACCTACTGATTTACATCCATTTGTACTAGCTGTTGCTCAGCCTAGTATTGTATCTACCGAACTTCCATATGGCTATCCAGATTGTCATTTTGCCCAAAAATACAGGCAATCCTGTCTGCGAGGCCCACCTCATACTACTTTCTAATCTTACTTTTTATTAGTTGGAAACCTAGACATGCCTTGCCTAGTCCTATCAATGGACAATGTAAGGGAAGTTATTTTTTGACCTCGTTTCATTCTTTAATAGTTGATGAACAGTTTTACTGAAATCTAAGGCTTTTCAAATATTCTGATCATCAATTTGTCTGGAATCTAAGCGTGGGATTCATTGGGTTTATCCAACTACACTTAATAATAAATTCCATATAAATTTTAGTGTACTACAAAAATAGCAGCTCACTTCTGTGCTGGTATTTCAGTACATCTTAAACCATTTTTTCAACCATGAAAAATTTCAAATTCTTTTATCTGTTTGTATTTATTTCTGTAGGTCTTTTTTTCACCAGTTGTGATGACGATGATGATGATAATCCAATGGTCAACCAAATCACCATTACGATTGACGAACCTATGGATGGAGAAACCATTGCTATTGCAGACTGTGCGGATGTACATATCCATGTTGATATAGTAGCAACTGATGAAAACCATGAGGTAGAGGTAGTGCTTCACCCAGAAGGGGATACAAGTGACAAAATCATTGATATTGACATGCACGAACATGATAAGGAAATTTCATTTGTACAAGAAGTTGACCTTTGCAGCTATGGAGCTGGAGCTTGTTTCCACCTCGAAGTAGAAGCCTGTGTTGACCATGACTGTGGAGAGAAAGTAACTGCAGAAGCGGAGTTTTGCTTACAGTAGTGGTAAAAGGTTTACATAACTGGCACCAGTGCCAAAAGTTATGTAAACCTTTTTTTAAAAACTGCCCCTAAAAGGCACCTTGATCGTTAGCACTACATTTCGTCCTTGTTCGGGGACATTGATGAGGCGATATCGACTGAGGTGCGCCAAATATTTGGTGTGAAAAACGTTTTGCACCTGACAATTAAAATGTATCTCTTGTTCTCCAAAATGGAATACAGTACCAATTCCCAAGCCCCAAAGTTGGTAGGATGGAGTAGATTGCTCAGAACGATCAATTCGAAGTTTTCCATTGGCAGCAAAATGATATTGGTGGGCGATTTCAATGTAAAAGTCTTCCAACCATTTTTTTTCTGTTAGGGAATATCGGAGGTCGGTTCGAATGGCGGGCAGAGGAGTGAATGGCAAGGCTAATTTCGTTTTTGGATTAAAGCTTTGGACAAAATCTATGGCTTGGTCAAAGGTGAAATTGGGCATGAATTCCCAGGTCCATTGAAATTCGAATCCAGTGTAAATGGCATCATCTTGCCGGTATTGGAAAATTTGCCCAGCTTCAGGCAGTGGTGAAAAACGAGCAGGAAATGTAGGACCGAGGTAAATATAATTGTCAAAATAATTGAAATACAGGGCTAGGCTGCCTTCAAATTTTTCGAAATTCCAATCAGCACTCAGGTCGAGTTGGTAACCATGTTCCGATTTTAAATCTGGTGTACCGACTTCATGCCGGAAAGTACCGTGGTGGATGCCATTCGAAACAGTCTCAGCGGGATAGGGTACCCGAAAGCTTTTACCAAGATTGGCTTTTAAAATCCATTTTCCCTCTACCAATGTTAGGTTACTGCCAAAAGAAGCAGACCAGTTGAAGAATAAGTCATTGGTAGAAGGAGAAATAAGTGAATCTGTAATGTTTTCGTTGCTGTCCCATACAAATTGACGGGAAAATTCAGTGTCATTTTGACCAATATCAAAGCGGAATCCGCCATTGATAAGCCAATTTTCCCGAAGTTCCCTTTCCGAAATGGTAAATACACCACCTCGGAAGGTTCGGAATTCAGGCAAGAGATATTCAAAACCAGCTCGTTGGTTGTGTTGCCATTGAACATTGCCACCATAGATATTTTTCCAATCAGAACGAAATCGATGCTCGTAGTGAGTTGCAATACTGAAAGTCTCCAATTCGAGTTCGATGGCTAATTTATCGTTCGGGTCAGGGAGTGTTGACAGCGGGATACTATGAAATTCCGGTTCGGAGAATTCCTGCCGTAGATTTCGCTGAAGTCCTATGTCAATGGTAAGGTGGTCGCTGCCATAGAAAAAGGTCTGATTGAGAGAGATTCGATAGTGATCTACAGATTGCCGAGGAACATCGAGGTCTCGATAATTACCATCTTCAGTGAGTGCATAGGAACGGGGAATGCCAACCGCACCACTGAACAATCCGGCGTCCAATGAGTAGTGACTGAACAGGAGTCTGGTGATGCCCCAGGCTTTGCTCAGGCTGGCAGAAATGCTAAAATTGGTTTCATCACCGGCCGTGTTTTTCAGTCGTTCATTGAAAATGGGTAATTCGAAACCATTATAATTGAACGAACTGTCTGGAACTCCGTAATCGGCAAAATCTTGTCGGGTATAGCGGGCTGTTAGCAACCAGTTTGCTATGTTGAAACCCAATTTTGCGGAGCCACCCCAGTGTTCATTATTGGTTTTATAGACACCATGTACACTGCCAGCAAAACTATTTTTGGGTAAAAGTTTGTCGGGCATGATGTTGATAACTCCACCGAGTCCATCTGAGCCATACTGAAGGGAACCAGGACCTTTGATGATTTCGACACTTTCTACATCAAATTGGTCGATTTCCAGTCCATGGTCGCTACCCCATTGTTGGCTCTCTTGCTTTATTCCCTGGTGGTTGACAATGATTCGATTGGCAGAGAGTCCTCTGATAACGGGTTTGGCAATGCCCACTCCCACATTGATGGCACTAATACCAGGGAGTTTTTCAAGGGATTTTGCGAATGCACCTTCCAGGTTCTTTTGGAAAAAATCCTCATGGATGTGTTCAGATTGAAGGGTTTCTTCCTGCTTGGCATGTTCTTCTGTCACTTCGACAGTTTGAAGTAGAATTTGGGAAGGTTGTAATCGGATATTCAGGTTTTTAGAACGGCCGTTTTTTACTTTTACGGAAATCGTGTCGGTAACATATCCAATAAAGGAAACCATCAATTGGTAGCTGGCATCGGGTAGGTTTTCAAAAGTAAATCCTCCGTCAGTTTCCGTTACTGTTTGCAGGCTATCCGGCAAAAGCAAAATATTGGCACCCGGCAATGGAGTTTTGTTTTCGTCAATAATAAAACCGCCGATTTGCCCCCAGGTTTGAAAAAGGATTAACTGAAAAAAAAAGAAAAAAAGGAGTCTTTTTATCATTGGGCAAAAGTAGCGTTTTTGAAAAAAGTAAGGGGTTTAGAAATTAATAAACTACGCAACTTTGACGAAGTTATTTTTTTCTCAAATGAGGCGAAAAACGTAGATGATGCAGCGCATCAGCGAGGCTTTTCAACGAAATGTGAGGAAAAAAGGACGAGTTCAAATGCGTAGCTTATTATTTGCTAAAGCCCTAAAAACAACAGACTATGCTTAATCAAGTTGATTGCTCTAAAAAATAACAATATGAAAAAGCAAATATTTCAATTTATAGCTCTAATAATTGTGTTTACAATGCTTGCCTGCGACAGTGAAAACGTGGATGTGACTCCACCGTCGATGGAGGTAACTTCTTTTACTCCAGTTCCCATGGCGGATGAAATCTGTGGCGCACAGGAACCAGTGGTTTTTCATCTGACAGGTGGTGACCAACTCACTTTCGACGTTATTTTCAATGACAATGATGCACTGTCACAGTACAAGATTGATATCCACAATAACTTTGATTGTCATGGACATGGTGGTGGTAGTGCCCCACCTGTACCGGTACCAAATGTAGATAATCTAACTACTGATTGGTCCGTATTGGAAATTCAAAACATCAACGGAACGACTTCCCCAATATTGCGCACCCTTGATGTTCCGGAAAATGTAACAACGGGTAATTATCATTTTCAAATACAAGTTTTGGATCAATCGGGAAATGACAACCCTGCCGCCAATTTTTTTGCCTTAAAAATTAAAAATCCCCTGGATGATGTTTTACCGCAAATCAGCATACAAGAACCAAAAAACACCAGTTTTTCTGTAAAAAAAGGGGAGACCATTCGCTTTATTGGTCAGGTAACGGACGACCGTTCCCTCAGCGATGGTGGCAATGGTGTTTTATTTCTTGCTTATACGGACCTCTCCTCAGGCAATACCTTTTCAACTGATGCTGTTTTTGTTTTTGATGAAACTGTAGATACCAGTTTTGACTTCGACTTTGAGTACACTGTACGACAAACCTTGGTTGCAGGAAGTTATCGGTTCTCATTAGGCGCCAATGATGGAGTCCGAAATGTAGCACCCTTTCATTTTTTTGAGGTAGAAGTGACCAATTGATTTTTTGAGAAAATATTATATAGTTTTTGTTGGAGATGGAAATGATAGATTTTCCGAATACAGTGCGGAAAAGACGAGTTTTTAGCCAAAACGAAAAACTTTAGACAACCTCATTTGATTAAAAACTTCTCTATTGTATTTCTTTATCAATTAATTCAATCAATGCCTGACCAAGCTTTAATAAATCGTTATGTTGCCTTTTACGGGTAAATAATAGTTCATTTTTCCGAAAATCAATCATTCTTTCAACGGCTAAAATCCGGACTAAAATAAAACCTCAGCCTACTTTATAAAATTTTTTAATTTTGAAAAATTTGCTTAAGAACTCTTTAATTCTGGAATATGAGAAACCGACAACTAGCCGCGATTATGTTTACGGATATTATAGGATATACTGCATTGATGCAACAAAATGAAGCTAAAGCAGTTGAGGTTAGAACGCGTCATCGAATAGTGTTTGAAGAACAGCATTCTTTAAACCAGGGAGAAGTGGTACAATACTTTGGAGATGGAACCTTGAGCATTTTTCAAAGTGCTATTGAAGCAGTTGAATGTGCCATTGCTATTCAAAAAAAGCTAACAACCCAAAACCCTATACCGCTAAGAATAGGTATCCACTTGGGAGATATTATTTATGATGGAACGGATATTTATGGCAATGCAGTAAATGTAGCTTCCCGAATTGAAAGTATGGGTACTGCGGAGGCAATTCTTATCTCAGGACAATTAAACAAAGAACTTCAAAACCACCCTCATATTCAGACAGTATCAATGGGATATTTTGAGTTGAAAAACATCAAACAGACGGTTGAAATATTCGCGATTTCTAATGAAGGAATTAAAGTACCACCCCTTAAAGCATTAAAGGGAAAAGGAAAAAAGGAAACTACCTCAATTGCGGTACTGCCATTTATCAATATGAGTGCGAGCAAAGACAATGAATATTTTAGTGATGGCATCACGGAAGAGATTATCAACGCTTTAGCAAAAATCAAAAACCTAAAAGTTACTTCTCGAACTTCCTCTTTTTACTTTAAAAACAAAAATATTCCGATTACTCAAATTGGAAAGGAGTTAAATGTTTCCAGCATATTGGAGGGGAGTGTTCGGTTAGGAGGAAATAAAGTTAGGATTACTGCTCAATTGATTAATGTAGAAGAAGATTTTCATTTTTGGTCAGAGACTTTTGACAGATCTTTGGATGACATTTTTGCGGTCCAGGATGAAATCAGTTTGTTAATTGCCGATAAATTGCGAGAGAATATGGGGCATTTCGACATTGATGACCAATTAGTGGAAACTCCAGAAATACCTGTTCCCATTTATAAAAAATATCTGAAAGGCAGGTATTTGATTCATAAATTGAACTTATCAGATATTCAAAAAGGCATAGCCGTTTTGCAGGAAATAATTGAATCTTCGCCTAATTTTCCATTGCCATATACTGCTATCCATTTCGGTTACACTTTTTTAGCTGTTTTAGGTATAATACCTGCCCATGAAGCTTTTGCCAAAGGCAATCACTATATTATAAAAGCACTTGAATTAGATAGTCAATTACCGGAATGCCAGCACTATCTTGCTGGGGTCAATTTTTGGCAACGCTGGGATTTGGACGCAACTTATAAACACTTAAACAAAGCCATCAAAATTAAGCCTGGCTATGCAGATGCTTATCAAGCAATGAGTCTTTTGCTTGTCATAGATGGGAATTTTGCTGCTGGCAAGAATTATATAGACACTGCCCTGCAACTGAATCCTTTTTCCGCAATGAACCATTACTTGCTAGGCATTTTATATTACATGAAAGAACAATACGAGTCAGCAATCCCATCTTTTGAAAAAGCTATTTCCATTGAGCCTAATTTCATGATGTCATATGTTATGCAAAGTGCCTCCCTACTTTTGTTGGGGAAAATAGAAGCAGGAATGTCGATTTATCAAAATCTTCCAGAAGTTAGAATTGGGAAATTAATAAAATTAGGAGGCGAGACTTTGGTTTATGCAGTAGCAGGAAATGAAGAAAAAGCAGAAGAGGGTATTGCCTTATTAAAAGCTGAATTGCAATCAGAATTTAGGGAACGAACTTTAATTTTCCTTTTGGTATGCTATTCTGCTTTGGGCAAGTATGAGGCAGCTATTGATTTATTTGAGCAAGGTGTCAAGGAAAGATTACCTGTAATGGTTATGATGCCTCCCGACCCAATCGTCAAAACGCTGCGCCCTATTCCCCGCTATCAAAAAATAGTACAAGAGATTTATAAAAAAAGACAGATTGCCTTACAACCCAAAAAGAAATATAAAAAATCGTCTTTAAAACAAAAAGATGTCAATGCCTATCTCCATCGTTTAGAAAAATTCATGGAAACAGAAAAACCCTATCTACAGCCTGATTTAAGCCTTCGCCAGTTAGCTGAAATAACGGATATCCACCCCAATCATTTGTCTCAGTTATTGAATGAACAAATGGACAAAAGGTTTTCAGAATATATTAACTCCTACCGATTGGAAACTTTCAAATCTTTAGCCGGAAACCCCGCCAATAGACATTTGACCATACTTGCCATAGCCTATGAAAGTGGGTTTAATTCTAAAACAGTTTTTAATACTTTTTTTAAAAAAATGATGGGCATGACGCCAAGTCAATATTGGAAAGCAATGAGACAGAACTGATTTATCCCGATAATTTAAATTAAGATAAACACTAATATGTTTAATCCTGCTGAATAAGGGGTGCATTATCATTGATTTTTATGTGTTTTAATCGGGACTAGGATAGTTTCAAATTGACAATACTACTAACCCATTGATTCTCAATCCTTAAATTGAGTCTCATTCTGAATTATGGAATAAAAGTATTGCCTGAGAAAGTGGAATATAATTAAGAAATCACCCAATAAGTTCGGGTTTATAAGTCCGAACGAAAAGCATGACACCTATGCTCACCTTTGTACTATCAATCATTCTTAAAACTCTAAAACAGGCATCATGAAAAATTCCTTAAACACCTATTCTTATCCCAATAGAACTGTATTAAATACAAAAAAACACATCTGTTATACCATTTTCGTATTGAGTTTCACGCTTCTTTTAAGTTGTGAAAAGACAACTGAAAAAGATGGACTGACAGAACTGAATTTACAGGAAAACCTGACTGATTATCTTGATGATAATCAGTCGGATACTCAAGCAGGATTGAGTATATTGATTAAACATGAAGGGAATGTTATTTTCCAAGAAAGCAGAGGTGTTGCGAGGAGTGCGACAGGTGCTTCCATTAATCAGCATACTCAATTTCGTATAGGTTCTATCTCTAAGCCATTCACAGCAATAGCCGTAATGATGCTGGTTGAAGATGGGCTTATTTCCTTAGATGATAAAATTGTGGATATACTTGACAATTTGCCTGCATCATTCTCTGACATAACTGTCAAACATTTATTAGCTCATCGTGCAGGATTGCTCGATTACATTGACGACAATACCAATCTTGCTGCATTGCACAATTTCACTAATGAAGGGATAATTGATGCCCTACTTACCTCTGGATTGGATAATTTACAATTCGCACCAGGAAGCAGCGGAGATTATTCCAATACAGGCTATGCATTATTGACTACTATCGTTGAGGAAGTTGCTGGAGAGTCATTTCCTGACTTTTTAAAATCTGAAATTTTCAATCCTGCTGGCATGACAAATTCATTTGTATATCACGAGGATGAACAATTTGGCAGCCACGGTGAAAACTATGCCTTGGCTTATGGCAATACTCATTTAGTGTTTGGTTTCAATGCACTACTATATGGTGCGAGCAACGTCATCAGTTCTACACATGATTTATCCTTGTTTACAGAAGCATTATTAAATGGAGAACTCATTTCTCTTTCCAATTTAAACCTAATGATAGAAGTACAGGGCCCCCTTCCTGGAATTGCGGATTATGGATTGGGATGGATGACAGGCAAGGGAAATTATTGGCACTCAGATAAATATAGCGATGATAATGACTTTTGGCATACAGGAGGTTTCGATGGTTATCGGACAGTGCTTTCGATCAATCCTGATTTAGACTTACAAGTCATTATTTTGACCAATAATGGAGAAGATAGCCAACTGCTCATGTTTGATATTTTAGAAATGACAAGGCAGCATATAAAAGAATAATTCAAGGCAACCTCTTGTAATAAATCACTCGACAAACTCTTAAAAAATTTCATCATGAAGAAAAAATATTTATTGCTTACAATAATAGGGTTTATCCTCCCCAACATTTTTGTCGCTAAAGTTAGTATTGAGACTGGTAATATTTTGCTGTGGACAGACATAATGACAACTATTCAACAAATGTTTGCCAATGACATTTCCACTGCTTTTATGTTGGATTTATTTTTCATCGTTTTACTGTTTTTGATTTGGTCATACCAAGAAGCCAAAAGACATCAGATAAAGCGATTTTGGTTAAGCTGGTTATGGACTTTTGCTTTTGGAATAGCTAGTGGATTGCCTTTGTTTTTGTATTTAAGAGAAATAAACAAGGAGTCTTCAGAATCTTCCTGATAAAGAATTACAACAATGAAAATAATATTAGAGTATGTTCTATTTTTTATCCTTATACTTCCTTTTCATGGAATAACCCAACTTGAAATTGCTGAGGTTAAGCATTCGTATTTTTCAAATGCTTCCAATCTTTCTATATTTGACAGATATGGCAAAACCTCATTTGCACATACTTTTTCTTTTGGTTTTTGCACCGCTTTTTCTCTTTTCTCAAGAAGTACACAAAACCTTTTGGACGATGGAGGATGGTATGTCCCATCGGGCAGCCTATGATATGGTACAAGATGAGGAGGGCTTTCTTTGGATAGCGACCAGAAATGGGTTAAATCGTTTTGATGGGCACAACTTTCTGGTATATAACAATCAGGTTGGAAATCCCAATCACATATCGAATAATATTGTATGGTGGCTGTTATTAACTAAAGAAAGAGAGTTGATTTTATTCAATGAGCTTGATAATGTAGAAATTCTGAACCCCCAAACCAATCAGTTAGTGCCACTAGACCTTTTGAAACCCATTGGTGTCATGAGTGGAGTCAGGGCTGTTCATCAGACTGGAACGGAGGATATCTTCTTAATTACGGAAAATAGTGAAGGATTTTACATTTTGAAATATGAAAACCATTCTTTCCAATTGGTCTTTCAAATCAAAGAAAAGCGATTGAGAAGCCCTGAAAAAATGGATGTGAGTAGTTTGCGATTTCATTTTTTTATACACAGAGATGGTACTTTTTGGATTTTAGAACAGGAAACCGGTTTGCGTGTTTTTGATTCAACTGGTCAGTTATTAAAGCAGTTTAATGCTGCTAATTTTGAAGGCTTGCAAGATTTTAGTCGATTGCCCGTCCATCTGAATTTTATGTTCAAAGATTTATTAGATAGGATTTGGATTTCTTTTAACGACTTGCCTGGGGTCTATTTATATAATAACGATAATCAATATTTTGAATTATCATCCTTAATTCCTCAACATTCTTTTTTTTCTGACGCACATTGCGACGAAAATGGTAATATTTTGTTTTATAATCGCATTGTTTCTAACAAAAAACCAAATGCTTGGCTACTCGATTCGGAAGGACAATTGTATGATTATTTTGATTTAATGGATTTGGAACACGAATACAATAGGGTCTATTCTAAAGATTTAACAGAGCTGTTTTTCCAATTAACAAATGGCGGCGTATCGAAAATACATTTTAAAACCACCTCCGTAAAAAATTATTTAAAAAAGGATTTAAAAAAAGGAGATTTTGGGATAAGCACCAGAGGAATAATTGAAGACGAAAACGGGAATTTGTTAATCGCAACAGAACGGGAAGGTTGGTTCCAACTGGATTCTGAATCGAAGATTGTACAACCCCTCAGGTTTTCAAATAATCAAAATCCAGATCTCCTAAAACCTACCTCTTCCAGAAATTTCATCAAAGATTCAAAAGGATTTATTTGGACTTCTGCCTATAAAGAGCATGTATTGCCAGCAACACCAAGTGGCTATTTATTGAAATATAATTCTGAAAATCAAGAAGTTAAAGTTTTTGATTGCCCCGGCAGGACAGAATGCCTAACCTTGAGCAGTTCAGGATTATTTTGGTTGGCGGGTACTAATAATTTATATTATTTCAATCCGGAGACGGAGCAGTTTTTTCGTTATCAAAATGAGGATGGGACGGATCCAATGGAAAAATTGTTCCCGCATGAAATTATTGAGGATTCAGAACAATTGATTTGGATAGCAACTGATGGCGGCTTGTTGAGAATTGACCCAATGAAAAAAAATGCTGAACTATTACATCAACAGAATAATAAAGCAAACAAGCGTCTTCTTCAAAGTAGTATTTTGACCATTCATGAAAATGAAAAAGGAAAATTATGGTTGGGAACTTTAGGAAACGGTATTTTGATATATGATAAGATTACCGAAGAAATTACGAACTATACGGAAGCGGATGGTTTGGCAAATAATAATGTATGCTCTATTGTTTCTGAAAAGGAGGGCCATTTTTGGCTGGGAACCTATAATGGCATCAGTTATTTTAATTCGAAAGATGAAACTTTTCGGAATTTTTATGTGCAGGACGGCTTCAATTTTAATGAATTCAATCGCCTTTCATTTTATAAAGACAGTTTGGGACAATTTTATTTTGGCGGCATGAATGGTTTTAATGTATTCAAAAGCGAAGATTTATTAAAACAAGATACTTTCCATAAGTTATTTCTGTCTGCGATAACTTTTTATGAACAAATAAAAAATGAAATCATCACCCAAACCAGTCATTTAGATAAGCTGAAAAAAATTGACTTGGTTGCTGAAAATCGCTTTTTGAAAGTGCAATTTGGTATAAACGACTTTAGTAATCCTGAATTAAATAAGTATGCCGTTTTCCTGGAAGATTACGACCAAGATTGGCGGCAGCTCGGCAATACCAATGAAATTATTTTTAATAATTTGCCAGCAGGAGATTATCAATTACATATCAAGGGTGCTGACTACAAAGGGATATGGACACCTGAACCCCTTGTGGTAAAAGTACATGTCAAAGCATTTTTTTATAAAACAGGGTGGTTTTTAATATTGTGTATGGCAACTTTTGCAGCAATCGTTTTTGGCATTTATAAATATCGTCTTAATCAAATTTTTAAAATGCTCGAACTGCGTACAAAAATCGCGGGTGACCTCCATGATGATGTAGGCGGTTTGTTGACAGGCATTGCCATGCAATCCGAAATTTTGGAATTGGACGAAAGTATCAAAGACCAAAGCCGAATTAAAAAAATACAGGAAATGAGCCAAAACGCCATTGCTCAAATGCGCGATTTGGTATGGTCAATAGATGGTCGTCGAGATAAATTGGAACATCTCTTTGATCGAATGCGCGAACATGCAGGGGAAACACTTCAACTGAAAGGTATAGGTTTTAAAATCAATATAGACGAAACTCAACAATCAAAAAAACTGCCTTTGGAAGTGCGCCAAAATTTGTTTTTGATTTTTAAGGAAGCTGTTACGAATACCCTCCGACATTCGAATGCAACTAAGATGACTGTTTCCGCCAAATTCAAATCAGGCAATTTTGAAATGTGCATTTGGGATAACGGCACTAATCTCAATTCCGAAAAAATCTCTACAGGTTTGGGGCTTTCAAATATGAAAAGGCGAGCTAAAAAAATGAATGGAATGATTGAGTTTGAGACGGAAGAGGGATTTGGGATTTTGATTGGGGTTAGAGTCTAAAAAAAACAATACAATTGCGCAACGACCACATGACCATGTAGCGCAAAACCCCAAAACGTCCCCTACATTTGTAATATGAAAACTATCAACCTCGCCATTATTGAAGACGAAAAAGTGATTCGGGAAAGTTTATTCACCTATTTATCTGCCAATCCAACATTTAAAATACGTTGGTCAGAAGAATCGGTAGAGGATTTTTTACGCATCATCAAATTGCCAAGTCCATCCAAGCCCGATATTTTATTATTGGATATTCAATTGCCGGGCATGACAGGTTTGGAAGGCATTCGCTTGATAAAAGAAGAATTGCCTGAAGTTGATATTATCATGCTGACCACTTTTGAAGACACGGACAGTATTTTTAAGGCTTTGCGCGAGGGAGCTTGTTCCTATATTTCCAAAAGAACGCCACTCAAGGAAATCATGAAAGCGGTTCAGGTCGTGAGTCAGGGTGGTTCTTTTATGTCACCGACCATTGCCCGGAGGATTGCAGACCATTTCAATCCCGTCCAAAAAAAAAGACCTGTATTGCCTCAACGACAACAGGAAATTGTGAACGGCATTTTGGACGGATTGAGCTATCAGGAGATTGCGGATAAACTGTTTATTTCCATAGATACGGTACGATTTCATATCAAAAAAATATATAAAACATTGGAAGTCAGCTCTAAATCTGAATTGATAAAGAAATCTTTGAAGGGGGATATTTAAAAGTTCAAGTTCAAGAAACAAGTTCAAGTTCAGTCTCGAACATAAGACCCAATTTTTAATCTGACTATAATCCAAAACAAAATTCATCTCCACAAACAGCAGGTGCTGTTCGTCTTGGGCAGCCTTGCCATTGTGTGGATGAAACTCAAAACTTTTGTGAGATGAAAAACAAAATTCAAACAAGCATCTTTTTTCTGTTAATGGCTTTTCTTTTTTCCTGCCAAAATAACCCGTCGCAAAGTTCTGAAAATGAACCTTCGGCAGCAACTTTGCCGGATGAACCTGAGACAAAAGCACAACAAACTGCCTGTTATCGAGGCACGGAAAATAGCACTAATCAGATTTCGTTGCAAATCATTTACGATGGTGACCAAGTGAACGGTTATTTGACCCATTACAACCCTAACGGACACAGCATTCTTGGTCATTTTTCAGGTTTAAAAAAGAATGAAATTATCCTCGCCAATTGCCAACAACTTTTTGAGGGTGCGACGATGACCTCGGAAATCAGTTTCAAAATTGACGGCGAAAACATTTATCAGGGAAGCGGCGAAATGACTGAATCAGGCGACCGACTGATTTTTAAAGATAAATCCAACATTCAATACAGGCAACTTTTGACTTCAACGGATTGTGACCAAATTGAAGAACATATTCAGTGGTCGAAGGAGGCATTAGCGGAGTTTTAACCACTCATTCTTTCAATTTCTCATTCTTTTTTTAACTCCACAAGTGGCAATTGCAACTGCTTTGGCTTGCTGTCTTCTTGTGTTTTCAAATTAATTATTTCTGTTATGAAAAAGTCAACCCACTACACACAAAAAATTTCTTCAACAAAACAATTCAACTTTTTTATCAATCAGTCTGACAAAAATGGTCTCCAAAAAGGAGTCCTAAGATTTTCCGTATTGATTGCTGCGATGTTTTGTATGTTGAATGCCCAAGGACAAACTACATATACATTTAAAGGGACATTCAGCGAAAATTGGACAGATATCCTCAATTGGGATCCATTTACTTTCGGAATACCACAACCAGGTGATATTGTAATAATTGACCCTGACCCTCTGGCACCTTATCAAGATGTAATCCTTAATGATAATTCGACCATTAAATCATTGAATGTCAGAAACGGAAGCCTTACCGTTAATCCTACAAAAAATCTGACTATTAATACTACATCTGCTTATGCATTGGCTTTAAAAGTGGAATCAGGCGGGCAACTAATTGTGGAATCAGGTGGAACTTTAACGGTGAATCAAGGGTTCGCCTTTGGATTACGGAATTACGGAACTGTTGATAATTCAGGTGTCGTTACGATTGTAGATGCGGACAATGACGGTGTTGTGAATGAAGACCTTAGTACTTTTAATAATTTAGGAATCCTGAATATCTTGGAGGCATTCAATCATGGTGTTAGAAATCAGGGTACTTTTAACAATTCGGGAGGCATCACAATTAAAAATGTGTTCTATGAAGGCATTCGAAATCGGAGTATTTTTAATAACAATGCAGGCGGTACTATTAATGTTAGTAAAAATGCAAGAACCCATATTGAAAATGAAACAGGTACATTTACGAATGCAGGGAGCATTTCAATTAAAACAAGTCAAAGCAGCTTAGAATCCTCAAATGGTCTTATCAACAGAAGTACCTTTAATAACAATGCAGGAGGGAGTGTTCAGATTGAGGATATTGATTTTAACGGAATTATCAACCTAAGCATTTTTAATAATAGTGGTAATATTCAGATTGATGAAACAGACAAAAGTGGTATTTATAATGTGGGAGGTACAGTTACAAATTCTGCGACCATTACTATTGGTGAAAATAAAGCAATAGGTTTATATGGTATATGGAGTAAAGGAAATTTTAATAATTCGACAGGCGGTAATATTCAAATTGATCAGACAGGCAATATTGGTCTTTTAATTAGTTCGCATAGTTTCACAAACGAAGGGAATGTTTCTATTGGGAAGAATAAAACAGTAGGTAGGGAAGGCATTTGGAATGCCCGTACCCTAATTAACAAGCCGGGCGGAATAATTGAAATTAATAAAACCTGGCATGAAGGTATTTTTTGTAAAGGTACTTTTTCTACAGTAACTAACTATGGAGAAATTATCATCGGTGAATTATCCAGACCTGGTAGAGACGGCATTCAAAATGAAAGCTCTTTTACCAATGAATTTGGTGGGGAAATACTTATCAAAAGTGCAGGGCATAGAGGCATTTTTAATGGGATATCTGCGACGCTTTTTGAGAATAAAGGTAAAATTGAAATAGAAAACACCGTTCATGTAGAAGGTTTATTTTCTGTAAAACCTTTTACGAATGAGGTATGTGGCATTTTGACAGTTGAAGGTGCCTTGAACAATTCCAATACCTTTACGAATAAAGGATTAGCTACCTTCAATACCTCAAATTTACATGAAAACACAGGGACATTTACCAACGACGGCATCTTACATCATATCGAGGATAATCCTATCCCAACCGTAACCAACAATGAAATCATCCTCGAACCAATAACCTCAGCGGATTGTAGTCCGATAAGCTCTGTTTTCAATTTAGGCAATCCTGTTAACTTTAATATCTTGGGTGTTTTCAAAGATGCGTCCGGAATAAATTCAGCGGGAACCTATGATGTCAATACGAATACTTTTACACCCAATCCAATTCTTCCTGAGGGTAGTCATGACCTTTTTGTAAAAATTGAAGATGGCACCGGCGGCTGTACCCGGATTGTTTCCTGGAAATTAACCATTGATAATACAATCAACCCCGAAGCAAAATGCCAAGATAAAACCGTTCAATTAGATGCCAACGGCGATGCGAACATCACCGCTTCAGAAATTGATAACGGCTCAACAGATAATTGCGGAATTGCGAGTTTAGGACTTGACCAAACCGATTTTGATTGTAATGATGTAGGTGATGTGACGGTCACTCTTACGGTAACTAATATAAACGGCAATTCAGAGACTTGTACCGCCACCGTGACGGTCGAAGATAACATCAAACCCAATGCCCAATGTCAAAATGCGACTGTCGAATTGGATTCCAACGGCGACGGCAGCATTACCACTTCCGACATTGACAATAACTCAACGGACAATTGCGCCATTGACACTTTCGAATTAGACAAAACAGATTTCGATTGCGATGATTTAGGGGCAAATACAGTCACATTGACTGTCACCGACGAAAATAACAATGAAGAAATCTGCACGGCAACCGTCAGCGTCGAAGACAACCTAAAACCCGAAATCACCTGCCCATCTAATATTTCAAAATCAATGGACTCGGGCACTTGTTCGGCAGTCGTCACATGGGTAACTCCATCAGCATCAGATAATTGTGATGTTGACCCGACTGAAACCCAAACGATGGGCGACTCGAGCGGTTCGGCATTTTTGAGCGGTGTTCATACCATTGAGTATAAAGCCGAAGACGAGGAAGGCAATGAGGAATTTTGTCAATTTACCGTTACCGTTGAAGGCGATTCAGAAAAACCCAATGCCCAATGTCAGAATGCGACCGTCGAATTGAATGCCAACGGGAACAGCAGTATTACCACTTCCGACATTGACAATAATTCAACCGACAATTGTGCCATAGACACTTATGAATTGGACAAAACAGATTTCGATTGCGATGATGTTGGCGAAGTAACGGTTACTTTAACCGTCACCGATGAAAGCGGCAATTCAGACGATTGCACTGCCACCGTCAGCGTCGAAGACAACCTAAAACCCAATACTCAATGCCAAAACAAAACCATCGAATTGGATTCCAACGGCGACGGCAGCATTACCGCTTCCGACATTGACAATAACTCAACGGACAATTGCGCCATTGACACTTACGAATTAGACAAAACAGATTTCGATTGCGATGATGTTGGCGAAGTAACAGTTACTTTAACCGTCACCGATGAAAACGGAAATTTGGAAGATTGCACGGCAACCGTCACCGTCGAAGACAACCTGAAACCCGAAATCACCTGCCCATCTAATATCACAAAATCAATGGACGTGGGGGCTTGTTCGGCAGTTGTTACATGGACAACTCCCTCAGCATCAGACAATTGCGACGCTGATCCGACGGAAACCCAAACGATAGGCGACCCGAGCGGTTCGGCATTTTCGAGCGGTGTTCATACCATTGAATACAAAGCCGAAGATGCGCAAGGCAATGAGCAATTTTGTCAATTTACCGTTACCGTTGAAGGCGATTCGGAAAAACCCGTTTTAACAAATTGCCCATCTAATATTTCACAATCAATGGATGCTGGGCAATGCGAAGCCGTGGTTACCTGGTCTACTCCAACAGCCACAGATAATTGCGATGTTAATCCTGTGGTGAGCCAAACTTTGGGAAACAGCAGTGGAAATTCCTTTTCGGAAGGCACACATTCCATCGAATACAAAGCAACAGATTCGGAAGGCAATGAATCTACGGCCTGTTCCTTTACCATTACTGTTCTGCCAGATGACGAGAAGCCTATTTTGAATAACTGCCCTCCCAACATCACTCAAGCGATGGATGCTGGACAATGTGGCGCAATTGTTAATTGGACAAGTCCCTCTGCTACAGACAATTGTGATGCCAACCCAACTGTAAGTCAAACTTCAGGGCAAACAAGTGGCTCCTTATTTAATGAAGGCACCCACTCAATAGAATACAAAGCTATAGACACCGCCGGCAATGAGTCAGACTTGTGTTCTTTTTCCATAACAGTAGAAGGCGATACCGAAAAGCCCAACTTTAACGGTACTTGCCCTACTTACCCAACTGCTTTCAACACAGATGCCAACGAATGTTATTCCACAATCAATTTCACCCTTCCAAATCCATCAGACAATTGCGGAGTAACCGAACTCAAAGCCAAAATCTGGGATTCCAACAACAATGTAGTTCAAAATTGGACAACAAATCCCGATGGGCAATATGCTCCAGATACCTACCAAATCAAATGGCGCGCAAAAGATGTTGCTGGCAATAAAAAGACTTGTGCGAAGAACTTTACTGTTCAGGATGCACAAAATCCTGATGCTCAGTGTGTGGCAAGCCATGTCGTTCAACTTTCTGGTGGATCGGGGAGCATTTCCACGGCAGATATTGATGCAGCAAGTTCTGACAATTGCAACTTCAATCTGAGTCTTTCCAAAACAAACTTCAATTGTAATGACAGAGGCAATACTACCGTAATCCTCACTATCACCGACGATGCCGGAAATACAGACCAATGCATCACAAATGTTGAAGTAAAAGGTACGACTCTGACAATCAATGATTTAAGCAATAATGAAGGCAATGGTACAGGTTTCTCTTTCTTCTTTTTCAAAATCGAGAGAGGAGACAATGGGTGCGCCCTTCAAGTAGATTATGAAACAACAGATGGCGATGCCACCCTTGCTGACAATGACTATGTGTATGGAAGTGGCACTGCTTATTATCCTCCCGGCGGCAGTAATATTCGCTATGTCATTTGTAGAGGGATAAAAGATTCCAATTATGAAAGTGACGAAGATTTTTGGGTAGAAATGAGTAATCCGACGATAGGCGTTTCTTTCACAAAGGACAAAGGAGAAGGGATATTAGTGAATGATGATGCGGCGCCATTGATTGGCAATTCAAATAACAATAGTGTTTTCCAAAATGCGAATGCACAAACATTTGAAAGCAAAGCCTCGCTTTATCCCAATCCAGTAGCTCGTGATTTGAATATTTCAATTCCATCAGTTTGGTTGGAGGAAGAAAGTATTCAGGTCGCACTACTTGATATTTTAGGAAAACGAATAGCTGCTTTCGAAATGTCTGAAGATCATTCGGTTGTGGATGTGTCGGCATTGATGGCTGGGACGTACCAAGTGGTTTTTACAACAAAAGATGGAGAAAGAACTTCCGAAAAATTTATTAAAGTGGATTGAGAATTTCGCTCATAAAACACCTTCAAAACCATTCCGAAATCTATAAGAATGGTTTTGAAGGTGTTTATAGAACACAGATTTTTAACAATAATATTGTAAGATGTAAGCACCAAACCACAATTATCTACAAGTAATTTTAGCTTCATTTTATCGCTCACTTCGTTTGCCAAGGGCATCCCTTTGGGGGAAAATACTCGCCAGAGCTTAGGCTTTGGCTGCGTTTTTCGCCTTGTGAGAGAAAAAATGAATTCCAAAATTTTACTTATACATATTTATGATTTGGTGCTTATCAAAAAAAATCTATAGATTTCTGTAATACAGCTTGTCACCTGTTATTCTCATTTCAAGCCCATATACATTCGCTTCAGGTTTAGGCTACCTTTTTGTTAATACAATTTTTCTCAAACGAGAGATTTAAGTTCCTTCTTGAAAGAAATATTTCATTGGTTTTGCTTTTCATTTTACTCAATTAAAAAATGTCCCCAAATACATCAATACCCCATATTCCCCTCCGGTCGTTCCATTTCAAACTCCTCTCCTGCTGCCACTTTAAATTCTACCCTGCGATTCATATAACTACTTCCACTTTCAGGTACAAGGTTATCATGCTCACCACTGTATTGCAAAATCAACCTATTCCTTGGCACATTGTGGACGCGAACCAAATGATCGATGGTCGCTTTTGCACGTTTATAGGAAAGAAGATAATTGTATTTATTGGAAGCCGTCTTATCTGTAAATCCAGTAACTACAATGCGAAGATCCTGATGACTTTGTAAAACCCTGGCCACATTTGCTAAATGACTATAATCAGCGTAACGAACTTCAAATTTATCGACGTCAAAATGTATCATAGGCAAAAACCAATCAGCTAAAGCTGAATGATTGTTTTGAGCTCTACCAGTAGAAGAATGATTGCCGGATGGATCAGATAAATTATAATTGTCCAATTCACTTTTTACGATTTCTCTGACATCATCTTTTGTGGGGTAAACAGTTTTAACTGCAACACCCGAAAGATCCACAGCCTGTCCGGGCGGAGAATAAGGCTCCTGATCCTTGTAATCCGGAATTCCGTCACTATCGCTGTCTAATGAGATACCTCGGGTGTCCACTGTGGCTGTTGGAGGAGTATTGGGTTCCTGATCCAGCATATCGATGACTCCATCTCCATCTGTATCCGTCAAATCAAAGGATGGTCTGGCTTTCAATTCCGAGATTTCTGCCAATACAACATCCATTGGATTCACCCAATACAGTGGTTCCGATTTTTTATCTGGATTTCCGATGTTAAAATTAACCCTAAGGGAAGTATAGCTCGGCACATCATTGTCAGCTGCAATTATACCATCCAGCAAATCTGCCCGAAAACCTGCACCTAGAAATAAAAGAAACTTGGTATCCAGACCAATATTCACCTTATCCGACACTCGAAAAGCAGCTCCAAGCCCTGCCTCTATCTGTGGGATCCATTTGTGATCTGTAGTCTGCATATTGCTTCCTGAAACATCTGTAGAAAAGGAATTCATTCCTGCCCCTGCCAGAAGGTATAGATTAAACATTCGTTTGGCATCATTATTCCAAATCAAATTATTGATGGACATCAACAACTGCAAAGAGCCCGTTCTAAAATCTGTTTCGTGTGTACCTTCAGTATCATTGCCTTTAAAAACTCCAAATTGCGCATCAGCTCTAAGAGAAAACACATAATCAAGCGCTTTTCGAAAATGAAAACCTCCACCATATCCCGGCTCAAAATCTACATCACCAAAAGATATAAACGTACCGCCATTTAAACCAAGTTCCCACATGTGAGGTGGTGTCCCTGCATAAGTCAATCCAGGATTTCTGCTCTGTACGTCAACTTGTGCATAGGAGGGAATATAAAGTAAGAGTACCGATAGAAAGGCGAGTGCTACGTAATGTTTTAGATAATTCATGGGGTGGTCGGTTTAGTAAGCCTTAAAACATCATTTTGTCAAATAGCTGGAGGTTGAATAGACGGAAATAAAATTGAGTTTATTTGACGAAATGATGAAGTTATTTTTTAATTACTACTAGTGAGGAAGATTTATTTTTAACCACAATACAAATGTATCTTTTATTTGGACTTCTTACAACTCCCCGATTGCCCTAAATTATCAAATGGGGCATTTCTTTTTACATTTGCCCATTATAAACCTTGAACAAAACGATACTATGCTAGAAAACTGGCTTCGACCACTAAATGCAGAAAAATTTGAAGGAAGCGCTATATTGAAACACCAATTTGGAGAAAAAATCGATCGGTATGAAATCAAGATGCCAAATTTGGAAAAAGCCAAAGTCGCCCTGATTGGTTTAGGTGAGGAAGATGCAGATGCCATTCGAAAAGCCTTGTACCAATTGAGTTTCCCCTTTGGCAGATTAAAAGTTGCAGACCTGGGAAATGCCAGAAAAACGGAGACTTCCTTCCTGATCCCCTTACTAAAAGAATTGATTGAAGGTAAGATACTACCTATTCTAATCGGACATCAAGCTAATCTCGCGGTTGCTCAATATAGAGCACATCAGGCTATTCAAAACTCAATCAATTTGGTCTATGTGGATGAACGATTGCCATTTCATCCTAAAAAGGAGCAGAATGAGCATTATTTCCTGAATACTATCTTAAAAAACCAACGTTCCAAGTTATTCAATTTCAGTGCCTTGGGTGGTCAATCTCATTTTTTGGATATGCCAAGTTTGTTAGATCTGGAGCATAGAAATTTCAATTGCATTCGCCTCGGAAAAATCCGCTCCAATATTTCAGAAATTGAACCAATAATAAGAGATGGGGATCTACTCAGCTTCAATTTAGGGGTATTGAGGCAAAGTGATTTTTCAGCTGTAGACCATGCTTCACCGAGTGGATTATTTATCGAAGAAGCTTGCCAGATAAGTCGCTATGCGGGAATGAATGACAAATTGAGCTCGATAGGTTTTTATGGTTTTAGAAAAGAGCAGGATCGAGCCGAACAATCGTCACAGGCAGTTGCCCAACTAATTTGGTATTTCCTGGATGGTTATTACAATCGCAAAAACGATTTTCCAAATTCGATGAATAGCCTGGTGGAATATGTCGTAGACTTCAAAGGGCATGATTACCAAATCAGTTTTTGGAAAAGTACCAAGAGCGGTCGATGGTGGCTGGAAGTACCGGCAAAAACCAAGCGCAGGCTCAGGAGACATCGCCTGATACCATGTTCTTACAATGATTATTTGGAAGCCGGTAAGGGGGATTTGCCCAAAAAATTCTGGCAAGCATTCAAAAGATTTGAATAAGGGGTTTAGAAATTAATACACTACGCAATTTTGACGAAGTTTTTTTTCTCAAATGAGGCGAAAAACGTAGATGATGCAGCGCATCAGCGAGGCTTTTCCCCCAAAGGGATGCCCTTGGCAAACGAAATGTGAGGAAAAAAGGACGAGTTCAAATGCGTAGGTTATTATTTGCTAAAGCCCTAAGTGTCATTTTGCCTGCACAGCTGTGTACATGTTTTCTACATCCTCCAGTGAAAAAGTCCCAATTAAACCAGTTTGGAAAATGAATTCTTGATCTCCTTGAATGCGCACATGCCTGAAACCATAATTGATCAGGGAAGAATCAATTGCCGTTTCATATAAAAAACCCATCGGCTCCTCTTTGATGATTTTTGAGAAATACCTGTTCTCTTTTACCTCTATCAATTGCTGGGCAAGTACTTTGGCGGGATCAGTGGTCGCAGCTTGAGAAGCATAAATCTGAACGTAAAAGTTATCTCCTTTCTTAATCGTAACATCTTTGAGCAAGCCCATATCCATCATTTTAACTTCGGCACTATCGGGAGCCATGACGGTGATTGGAATGCCATACTTTAGTAAATCGAGGGGTACCAGGGTTTCTTTTTGGTTTCCGTTTTGACAGGCTGTAAAAAAGAACAACAACAGCCCAGTGATAAGGGAGAATCTCATCAAGTCTTGTTTTGAAAATTATACTTTCTCGTTATTTAGGGAGATGCCTAGAACTTAACCTAAAACCTTAAAAGTTTGAAAAAATTAACACACTTCCAACGGCAAAAATAGAAGATTTGTATTTGTTAAAAGAACGTTTGGGATCATTTAAAAAATAAGTTGGACATTTTGCCCCTTATTTTTGATTCACTGCCTTTCCTTTTGCTGGGTGTCGGGGATATGGGTTGGGGGGGTGTCGGCAGGGGTGATTGGTTCTATTATTTTCAAAAAGTGCTAAAGGGTTATGCTAGGATATTTTTCCTCGAAATTCCTGAAAGTTCAAGTTCAAGACCAAGTTCAATTCTTGTGCTTGAACTTGAATACACTGTAATCTAAATTAATTAAAATTGTAATGGAGCAGTTGGATTTTGCAATCCAACGTTTTTCAACTATTAATACCACAAATGGGTTATTCAGTCTTTGGCACGTCGGGTTGCAAAACCCGACCGCTCAGAGTCAGCTTTAAGAAATTTCGATTACACTAGACTTTATTCGGTTGACGGTAAATGGCGGACGGTTGACGGCTTCCCGTACAAAATCTTTTCGAATAAAGTCTACTGTATTGAACTTGAACTTAAAAAAAATAATATCTAAAAAATTAGAACCAATCAACCCTGGGTTGTCAGGGATATGGGGTTGGAGAAATATTGAGGGAATTTCCCAATATTGAGTAGTAGCAGTCACCCCGATTCCCCGTATCCCCGCCACCCCGATTCCCCGACAACCCGCACACCCGCGATTGCGAAGGAACTGAATAAGCAAAGAAGAATCTTTAAAGAAAATTAAACCCTGGGAAATAAATATTCAAACACTTATTCTAACTTTGCGAACCACTTTGTTTAAAACGATTTGTTTGATTCTTGGTATTAGAAGTTTTTGATTTAGAGTCTAAAAAAGAATCTTTGAACCCTGAACTTCGAACAGTGAATTTTTATGATCAAAAGCCTTCAAATAAAAAACTACGCCATCATTGAAGCTTTGCAAATAGATTTTGCGGATGGTTTGACGATTATCACGGGAGAAACAGGCGCAGGAAAGTCAATTTTGTTAGGTGCCCTGGGCTTGATAATGGGCAAAAGGGCTGATACCAAATCGCTCTACGATACGAATCAAAAATGTGTGGTTGAGGGGATTTTTGAGGTCGCCAATTACAATTTGAAAGCGTTTTTTGATTCCAACGATATTGATTACGAAACAGAATGTGTGATAAGGAGGGAACTGACACCTTCTGGCAAATCCAGGGCTTTTGTCAATGATACTCCTGTAAACCTGAACTTACTAAAACAATTGAGTAGTTCTATAATAGACCTCCATCAGCAGTTTGACACCCTTGATATACACAATGTTTCTTTTCAACTACGCATGATCGATGCGCTGGCTGGAAACAAAGATCTGCTTGTCCGCTACCAGGGATTGTATCGAAAATATCGATCTGACAAAAGAAAACTGGAAGAACTTATTGAGCAAAATGTGAATGCAGAAAAAGAACTCGATTTTGTAAAGTTTCAGTTGGAGGAATTCAATGAGGTAGAATTGATTGAAAATGAGCAACAAGAACAAGAATCAGAATTGAAAAGACTTTCCAATTCGGAAAACATCAAACAAACCCTTGCTGCCGCTTTTCAGCATTTGCTGGAAGATGAACAATCTGTTATTGGACAATTAGAAACAGTCGTTAAATCTGTAGGAGAAGTAAAGGAATTTCATCCTAATCTGGAATCCCTTCATAGCCGCTTCCAGGGCTTGTTGTATGAACTCCAGGAAGTTGCCCAAGACTTTGAAAAGATTTCAGAACAAACAGAATACGATGGTGAACGGATTCAGGAAATTCAGGAAAGACTGGATTTGATTTATCGCCTCCAAAATAAACACCGGGTTGCTTCGGTAGAAGACTTATTAACCATTCAGCAGGATTTGCAAGATCAACTGGATGCGTTTGGAGATTTATCTTCTGATATCCAGGCACTGGAAACCAATATAGCTGAGCAGGAAAATCAATTATTTGACATCGCCTTGGAACTTTCAAAGAGAAGGAAGGCTGAAATTCCGGATTTCGAGCAAAAGGTATTAAAGATGCTGTCCAAATTATCCATGCCTCATGCCCAATTGGAAGTAAGAATCAAACCTTATGAAGAACTTTCCGGAACTGGGCTGGATGAAGTTAATTTCTATTTTTCCGCCAATAAGGGAGGGCGAATGGAATTGATAAAAGATGTAGCCTCTGGTGGTGAATTATCAAGGCTAACCTTAGTGACCAAATCACTCGTTGCGAATGCCATTCCCTTACCTACCCTGATATTCGATGAAATTGACGCTGGCGTTTCAGGTGACATCGCTTTAAAAACCGGAAACATTCTTCGGAAACTCTCCAATCACCACCAGGTAGTCTCTATTACCCATTCACCTCAAATAGCTTCCAAGGCAGATGCCCATTATTTCGTTTACAAAAAAGACACAGAGGACCGAACCATCACAAAAGTGAAACAATTAACTGAAAATGAACGAATTAGAGCAATAGCCACTATGTTGAGCCAAAACCCTCCGAGTGACGCTGCACTGGAGAACGCTCGTGAGTTATTGGGGCTTGCTGCGAATTAGGGCTGGTTTCTGGGTGCTGAGTACTGGTCACTTGTTCCTTGGTAAATCAAACCAGCACCCAGCACCCAGTAAACCAGCACCCAGCACCAAGAACTTCAAACTATTTCCTACTTTTGCGCTTCCAATAAAACCGGAAAGAGTTTAGCCTCTTTTTTGGATATAAAAAACAAAAACATCAAAACATGGCAAATAACCTACTTCAGGGAAAACGCGGCATCATCTCCGGTGCTCTTGACGAACAATCAATCGCATGGAAAGTGGCAGAAAGATGTGTGGAAGAAGGGGCACAAATCACCCTCACCAATGCTCCTGTGGCTATGCGTTTTGGGAAAATCAATGACTTATCTGAAAAATTAAATGCAGAAATTATTCCAGCAGATGCGACAAGCATCGAAGACCTGGAAAATCTGTTTGGCAAATCCACTGAGATTTTAGGAGGCAAGTTGGATTTTGTTTTGCATTCCATTGGGATGTCGGTAAACGTTAGAAAGAACAGAGCCTATACCGACCTGAAATACGACTGGATGCAGAAAACCTTTGATGTTTCTGCTATTTCATTTCATAAAATGATGCAGACGCTTTGGAAAATGGATGCGATGAATGATTGGGGTTCCATCCTTGGATTGACTTATATCGCAGCTCAACGGGTTTTTCCAGATTACAACGAAATGGCAGAGTCCAAATCCCTTTTGGAGTCTTTCGCCAGAAGTTTTGGTTACCATTTTGGAACTGAGAAAAATGTACGCGTCAATACCATTTCTCAATCTCCTACCATGACGACGGCAGGAAGTGGAGTAAAAGGATTCCAGGAGTTTTTTGACTATGCGGATAAAATGTCACCACTGGGCAATGCCTCTGCAGAGGCTTGTGCAGACTACTGCATTTTCCTCTTTTCTGATCTATCCAGAATGATAACGATGCAAAATCTATTTCACGATGGCGGCTTCTCCAAAATGGGGATGAATCCTGCTATTTTGGGAATGTAATCAATATTCTCGCTAACTGGCTGACATGAAATCCGCTCAAAATCATACATCTTTGAGCGGATTTTTTTGTCCAATAAAGTCGTATGAAAAATACGCTTTCAAAAATATACTTAACATGAAACAACAGCTACTAGCATTATTATTTGTAATTCCAACACTTTCTTTTGCTCAATTTGAAGCTGACCTTTTGGGACATTGGGAAAATCCAGATCTGATACCTACCTCCTGGCTCGATAGCCGCTACAATGATGTTTGGGGAACCGTGGTCAATGGTGTCGAATATGCCATCATGGGTTCTACCGAGGGTGTTCATTTTATTTCTTTGGCAGATCCAACCAATCCAACAGAAGTAGCTTTTGTTGAAGGCGCTGCGATTGGAGACAATTTAGTACATCGAGACTATCACAGTCACAATGGCTATTTGTACACAGTAGCTGATGAAGGTCCCAGCACCTTACAGGTCATCAATATGAATAATTTACCGACAAGTGTCGATTTGGTTTATGATTCCAATGAGTTTTTTACACGTTCGCATAACATCTTCATTGATTCTACCAACCAGGTTTTGTACAGTTGTGGTGGCAGCGGTGGCAATAGTTTGCTCTTGTTATCTCTTGCCAATCCAGAGGTCCCAACTTTCCTGGCCCAATTCACCAATAATACGCCCTTCCCGATTCCTCGAGTGCATGATTGCTATGTTAGAGATAATATTGCCTACTTAAATTGTGGTAATTCTGGATTTTATGTAGTTGATTTTACCATTCCTGCAAGCCCTGTTCTTTTGGGCACAATGACCAGTTATCCGCAACAAGGGTACAACCATGCAGGCTGGCTGTCAAATGACGGAAATACCTACTATTTGTGCGATGAAACGCATGGCATGGCGGTAAAAGCAGTTGATGTCACTGACCCTGCTGATATGCAGGTAGTTGCTCTTTTCGATGCAGAATCCACTTTCAATCAAATTGCCCATAATGCAATTGTTGACGATCATTATTTATATGTTTCTTATTATTACGATGGTATCCAGGTATATGATATTTCCAATCCAGTGGAGCCATGTAGGGTAACGTATTACGATACTTATGAAGCAGCCAATAACAGTTTTTTCCAGGGAGCCTGGGGAGTTTATCCTTTTTTGCCTTCCGGTAATATTTTGGTTTCCGATATGAATAACGGCTTGTATGTAGTCGGATTCTCCAAATACTTCACCCTACCCGAATTTCAAGAAGTTGAGACTTGCCGAAATGAAGAGTTGACCTTTGAAATGAAATTGAGTAGTGATTTTGAAAGCGATGTTCATCTGTCTGTGGACGGACTACCTGCTGGGGCAACAGCAACCTTTAGTGAAAACCCGGCTGCTCCTGGAACTACCGTTGTTGTCACCTTTGCCAATCTTGGAGAAGTCGGGGACTTCGACATCACTTTTCTGGCTACCGATAATATAAACAGTGGAGAAGGCAGTTTGAGCCTTACCGTTCTGGATGTAGCCGAAGCAGTAGTATTGCAATCTCCTACCGATAATGAAGAAGACGTGGTACTTGAGCCGCTATTTTCCTGGTCGCCAGCTTTCGACCCCTTCATAACGCCTTATCAATTTGCACTCGCTACCAGTGATACCAACTTTGATAATACCATTCTATTTGAAGGCTCTTTTATTAATAATAATTTAGTGTCGCCATTGGTTTTGGAAGAAGGTAAGACTTACTACTGGCGGATACATCTAAACAATGATTGTGGAGCCTCTTACTCAGATATTTTTCAGTTTAAAACATTTATTGAAAGTGCTGTCTCAGAATTGTCGATTCCTGGGCTACAGATTTTCCCGAACCCCGTTTCGGAAAACCTGAACATTGTTTTTGAACAGCCTTTTAATGAAGACCTGCAAGTTGTTCTATTGGCAACTGATGGACGAAAACTAATGGAAAGTGAGATTCCAACCAACAGTGCAAACCTAAGTGTGGATGTAGGAGATTTCCCTTCTGGTCTTTATTTTTTGAAACTGTTTTCCAACGATAAAGTATTGACCAAAAAGATACTGATTGAATAATTCATGTTTGAAATAAAACTGAATAATAATTAAGGGGGGACATTTTTTGATGATTTTCCGTCTGGAAAATCATCAAAAAATGTCCCCCTAATAATTAAAATTGCCGCCTTATGGCGGCAATTTTCTCCCATCGCTGTGCGATGTCCAGCCTCATTTGTTAATTTTGTCCAACTCTTGTTTAAAACTAGAACAATTCTTATGAAAAACCTGATCCTCTTACTTTCCGTATTTTTCCTAACCTGCAACTCCGTCAATCCTCCTGGCAACAGTATCCTTAAAGCCGCTGCTGATTCCGAAGATGGCATCAGAGGTCTATTAGACAGAATCAATTTACCAAACGGTTTTAAAATTGACGTTTATGCGGATAATGTGAAGAATGCTCGTTCGATGTGTTTGTCGCCTAATGGAACTTTGTTTGTCGGCACCAGAGATGTAGGGTCTGTGTATGCGCTGAAAGATACCGACGGAGATTTCAAAATTGATAAAAAATATACCTTGGTTGAAGGATTAAAAATGCCCAATGGTGTCGCTTTTAAAGATGGAGACCTGTACATCGCCGAGGTAAGTCGCATCACTAAACTTGAGAATATTGAGCGCAATTTGGACAATCCGCCTCAACTAAAGGTAGTCAATGATAAATATCCAACCAAAACTCACCACGGATGGAAATACATCGCTTTTGGACCTGATGGCAAACTCTACGTTCCGGTTGGAGCGCCCTGCAATATTTGTGAATCAGAGGAAATATTTAATACCATTACCAGAATCAATCCCGACGGGAGTGGTTTGGAAATCGTCCACAAAGGCATCAGAAATACAGTGGGTTTTACCTGGCACCCGGATACAAAGGAGTTGTGGTTCACAGATAATGGACGCGATTGGATGGGCGATGATTTGCCAGCTTGTGAATTGAATCATGCACCACAGGATAAAATGCATTTTGGTTATCCTTATTGTCACCAGGGAGATTTGTCGGATCCGAAATTTGGACACAAGCATCCTTGCTCGGATTTCACCCCGCCTGCTCAGAATCTTGGACCTCATACTGCCCCTCTTGGCTTGGAATTTTGTACGAGTGAACAATTTCCAGATACCTATAAGAATCACATACTTATCGCGGAGCATGGTTCCTGGAATCGAAGCAAAAAAATTGGCTACCAGGTATCAATGGTCACAATGGAAGGCAATAAAGCAACCAGCTATATTACATTTGCTGATGGTTGGCTGGACAAAGAAAGCGATGAACCCTGGGGTCGTCCCGTAGATTTAGAATTCCTACCAGATGGTTCTATGTTGGTTTCAGATGATTTCGCAGACATGATTTATCGAATTTCTTATTCCAGGTAAGATATTTTGAATCTACGAGTAACAGGGTTTTGAACCCTGTAATTCAACTTCTCGGAAAAATTACAGTACTCAAAACCTAGTACTTCGTAATGTGGAATTTAGAAATTCTTATTATCAATTTTTTCCCAATATGCTCCAACCCTTTCTAAACGAAAATGAAACAGAGGCTGGTTGCGATGAAGCCGGGCGTGGTTGTTTGGCGGGTCCTGTATATGCAGCTGCAGTGATTTTACCAAAAGACTTCAAACATCCCTTATTAAATGACTCCAAACAACTTACTGAAAAACAAAGAGATACGCTTCGTCCAATCATTGAAACAGAAGCGCTAGCCTGGAAGGTTGCCCAATGTACTCCTACCGAAATTGACAATATCAATATTTTAAATGCCTCCTATTTGGCAATGCATCGAGCGGTGGATGGTTTATCTATTCAGCCCACTAGTTTATTGATCGACGGCAATCGTTTTAAGCCCTACAAAAACATTGCTCATCATTGCATTATCAAAGGCGATGGAAAATATTTGTCTATTGCAGCTGCCTCGGTTTTGGCAAAAACCTACAGGGATGAGCACATGAAACAATTGGCTGTTCAATTTCCAAATTACGCATGGGAGAAAAATAAAGGCTATCCTACCAAGGCGCACCGAGAAGCCATTCGATTGTTTGGAGCTACTAAATGGCATAGAAGGTCATTTCGATTGTTGCCAGATGTTGTACAGGGAAAACTATTTGAAGAGGAAACAAGAGCAATCCCCAATTTTCAGATATCATCTTAAATCATTGAATTTCAACTCACTATGTCATGTACTTTTGTTGCGGGGTGCGCGTTGCGGGCAGGTCAACCCACAACGCGCACCCCGCAACAGGTTGATTATCAAAGAATTAAAAACGAAAAAAACAAAAGGGTTTTTATCAACAAAATTTAGGATGACTCATGTTTCTCTACTGTTCATATCGCTCTAATTCAACTTTCAAATCATTTACAACTTCTGGAAATTGCTCGTACAAATTTTCTTGCTCTCCAAAATCATTTTCCATATCGTATAATTGTCCGGGTGGCTCTTCTTCTACACCTTTATAAGTCCAACCTCCGGAACCTTCTGCATTGATGAACTTCCACTTTCCTTTTCGAATCGCAAATTTTCCACTGATGGAATGGTGAATGGTGACATCCCTAATTGGCTTCCCTAATGTTTCTCCCAAAAAATAAGGCAAAATATTGTAGCTATCCTCTACATCCCCTCCTTCCAGTGCCTGATTTGTGATTGCTGCACAAGTTGCAAGTAAATCTGTCAAACAAATCACCTCATCGCTCTTTGA
Organism: Saprospiraceae bacterium; assembly: GCA_041941305.1. Lineage (GTDB taxonomy): Bacteria > Bacteroidota > Bacteroidia > Chitinophagales > Saprospiraceae > JANSWP01. The sequence goes on along the minus strand of JBGTQJ010000005.1, from coordinate 83,718 downwards.
GTTTGCACGAATGTTCCCTGGCCAGCGAGCCAAAAAAGGAACCCGGTGCCCTCCCTCCCAGGCATCTGATTTCATGCCCCTAAAAACGTGATTGGCAAGATGCGGGAAAAGTTTTTTGTCAGACTCCGTCCAATGAGAACCATTGTCACTAGTAAAAATGACAAGTGTGTTTTCTGAAATGTTCTTGTCCTCCAGAATTTTTAAAATTTTGCCCATTGCATTATCTACTTCTACAACAAAATCCCCATAAATGCCCGCTCCTGAATTTCCAAGCACACTATCCACTGGCAACCAGGGGGTATGAGGAGCAGTTAATGGAAAATATAAGAAGAAGGGCTTGGCTTCGTTGACATTACGAATGTACTCCACTGCCTTATTCGTTAAATGTCCCAGCGTTTCTTCCAGTCTAAAATCCTCTTGAATATCTGCAGTTCGCCAAAAAACACCTCTAGGCTCATTGTTGCCTTCAATTTTCCTACTGATAGGTTTTGTTAAATGGCGATCTTCGATGTAGCAATAAGGAGCAATATCCAATGAAGAGGGTATGATATAACTATAGTCAAAACCCCGATCTACAGGTCCTCCTTCTATTTGGGCCGTATAGTTTACATTTTCTGTATTTGGGTTGTCCCATTGACTTCCCACCAGTAGTGGCTTTTCCATATCTTTTTTTGCCCAATCCAAGCCCAAATGCCATTTTCCGATACAAGCAGTATGATAACCAGCTTTTTGTAACAGCTTACCAACAGTCATTCTTTCAGGAGCAATCAAACTAGAGTCATAGCCCACCAAGACACCTCTTTTCAATTTAGTCCGGAAACAATACCTCCCAGTCAAAATGCCATATCGGGTGGGAGTACAAACAGCCGAAGGAGAATGGGCATCCGTAAAATGCATGCCCTCTTTTACTATCCTATCCAAATTTGGAGTTGAAATCTTACTATTGGAATTTAATGCCTTTATATCTCCATATCCCATGTCGTCCGCCAGGATGTAAATGATATTTGGGTATTCCAATTGGTTATTTTGACAATTTACCAGAGTTAAGACGGGAAACAGGAAGATGAGCAATTTTTGCATAAAGGATATTTTCTTGAGAGGTTTTTAGAAAAACATAAAAATAAGGGCTCTTTAACAATTACCTCCAATAAGGTTCCTGGCTTATGTTTTTTGATCAATTAATCCGGTTACGGCTTTCCTTAGCCGTGCATTACTAGATGACTTTATTACACGTTTTCTCAAATAAGAAAGCTCTCCAAGAGCTGAGAAATCTTGAAGAGCTAAAACATCTAAGGCGCGCCAGTATAGAAACCATATATTTTAAAATGGTTTTTATTTTTTAACCCACTTGTATGAATACCATTTGTCGTTCTTTCTACCCATCAATAAATAAATACCCTCAGTGTATCGTCCTACACTTATTTTCCTGAATGTCCCATCTATTTCTTCTATAGTTTTTCCAGTTACATCAATTATTTTAACTACTTCAAAATCAATATCCCAATGTAGAACATCAAAAGTTGGATTGGGATAAATATTGACAATTTCAAAAATAGGTTCACTAACCCCCGATAGAATATCTGCGACCTGTACACTAGTAAGCGTGCCAGTCGAAGTATTGCCTCCTATGGTATAGAGTTTTCCATTCACTCCTTCTGCAGCACAGTGCCTTCTGGGGATGAGATTGCTCGTCAATTCTATAAAACTATTGTTGTAAACATCATATAAAGCCAGGAAAGTAAGATTGGCATAATCCCCAACCAGGTATATTTTGTCATCAATAACAGCTGTCGCGTGTGCAGAAACGCCAACCGGCATTGTATAAGAAGCTTCCCAGGTATTTGTTGCTATATCATAAACATCAATTCTATCTGATACACTTCCATTGTATCCTCCAAAGACATACAGTTTGCCACTGATGATTTCACCTTTGGTCTCCAAAGCTACAGGCATATCTGCCAATTCCGTCCAAACTTCAGTTTGTGGGTCAAACTCATATAATTTATTGGAATAGAGGTTTGGACCTATTTCTCCTCCAAAACTGTATATCTTTCCATCCCAGGTAGCTACGCCTGCTTTGTTCCCGGGATGAGGATTGTCCGTTGAAAAAGACACTGCCCCAGTCTCTAAATTAACCACTTCAAGTTTGTTATTATACGCCCCACTAAATGCCTGGCCATTAAAAATATAAAGTGAATTGCCAATAATAGCAGAAGAGGCCCAACGTTTAGGAATCGTCAATGGAACAAACTCAGACCAGGTATCTGTGGCAATGTTATATTTCAGAACATTGGTCTTAAAATCTGATGGAGCATGAAATCCATTGGGTACATAAATATTTTCACCATCATTTGCTGATGTCAACAAGGTCCTTGGAGTGGGTAAGTTTTGCAATTCAGTAAACGCTACATCTTGTGCAATAACAAAGGATGAAAAGTTTAGTGAAAGGAATGACCCCAACACAAGTAGTTTAATTGCTCTAATTAGCTCCATTTCGATAGATTTTTAAAGTTTTTATCTCCAAATTATTCATGAAATACCAACAAAGGAATATCTGTGTGAAAGGTCATCTTTTTGGTAAAACTGGCATGGAACAATCTTTCCCACAAGCGACGTTTGGGAATAAAAAGTGCCAGTAAATCAATATCATTATCTTGAATATACTTTTCTAGTCCTTCCATTACAGAGTTAGCACTTACCAGGGTAAAGTCTGTAAACTCAAAGGGGTAATGGTCGAGAAAGGCAGAAATTTCGGGTTCCTCGTATTTGCTCTCTACATCCACATGTACGAAATGAACTTCCGCTTCAAAGGTTTTTGCAAATTCAATCAATTGCTCAATAGAAGGTGCATCGGCAGGATGAAAGTCCGTCGCATAAGCTATTTTTTTAATGCCTGTATATTTTGCATCAGGCGGTACAGCTAAAACAGGTCTCGGAGCAGTCATCATGGTTTCAGTAGTCGCACTACCCATCATTTTCGCCAGTACATTCCGTTCCCCTTTTGTTCCCATAACCACCAAATCGTGGTTGTTTTTCTTCACATAATCTTTTACTTCATGCGCCACAAACAAACCATATTCAGCAAATTTTTCTCCTACCAATCCATTGGTCCCTTCGCCCACAAAAGCATCCAACTTTTTGGTTACTACTTCTTTGTGTTCATCGAGCATTTGCTGGATGTATTCTGGCGGAACGCTACTGGCATCCACAGCTGGAAGCCCGTAAACATTTAATACATCAATTTTACCATTTAAATCAACAGCCATTTTTTTTGCGAAATCAAATGCATTTTGAGCTGCTGGAGAGAAGTCGGTAGGAAACAATATTTTTTTCATGCCTGTAAATTGGTTGATTTCTCAATAATTGACTGAATAAAATTACCTCTGTGGGGCTCTTTAAATCCTGATTAAAATCACCATCCACATTGACATTTATCACCGTCAACTCCCCATTTGAAGGGTAATTTTGAACTACGATCACTACTAATGCATAATAAAATCGTTCATGGGATTACGAGTTGTTAAAATCACCGGCGGGAAGGATAATCCGCCGGTTTTTTGATGCTGGAATTCAAAGAATCATCAGTTCTTTTCTATGATAATTTGAGTTATCAAAATACCGTAGAAACCAAAAACACAATGAAATGACCGCCTTCAAAAGAATCTTAGTCGCCCTCGACCTTTCCACAATGGATGATGAGTTGATACGATACAGTTCCTTCATTTCGAAGCAATTAGACATCGAGAAAATTTACTTTTTGCACATTATTCCAGATTTCACAATGCCCAAAAATGTATCGGTGGAATTTCACAAGCTATTCAATCCTGAATATCCTGTGGATGAAAAAGTACGGGATAAACTGGCAGAAAATATCCAAGCCTGTTTTGGCGAAACACCAGGCGTAGATATTCAGGTAGAAGTCATTGAAGGTAATCCTTATAAAAAATTGATGCATTGGCTGGAAGTAAAAAATATTGATTTGTTGATCGTAGGTCATAAAAATGAAAGCGAAGGAAGTGGCATCACTGCCAAGAGAGTAGCCCGAAAAAGCAAAGCCAGTGTGATATTTGTACCGGAAAATGCGACTAAAAAAGTTCAAAACATCTTAGTGCCGATGGATTTTTCTGAGTATTCTGCAAGGGCTCTACAAACGGCGCTGAAATTTAAGAATCCATTGAATGAAATATCGGTAAAAGCATTCTATGCTGTAGGCATGCCACCTCCAAACTACTACCTGGAAGATCTTCAAAATGAAGGTTTCAGAAGGTTATTGATGGATGCAGCTGAAGAGCATTATGAAAATTTTCTGAAGAAATACGATTTGCCTGCTTCTAAAATACAACCTACTTTTATTGAAGATGACCTCAATTCTCCCGCAAAGTGGATTGAAGACTTCGCCAAAAATAATCCTACAGACCTGATTGTCATGGGAGCAAAAGGGCATTCCGCCTGGGAGCATTTCATTTATGGAAGCGTAACGGAAACTTTGGTCGGGAAGTTTCGGGAAAAACCTGTTTGGGTCGTCCATTAAACACTCGGTAATTGAATGAAAATTAATATAAAAAAATGAGGTGGTCTAAAACATTTTCTTGCCATCTACCTTACATCCTGTACTACTGGTGATTCTGATATAGAAGTAGCGTTTTCAGTGGTAATTAATTAAGATGAGAGACAAATAATTTCTTATCTATATCACAAATAATGTAATCTAGGGACATCAACTCCACCTTCTGGCGTCTCTATAATCATTGTGTCTTGATGAATTCCAATCGAAAATATACTCATATTTTTTTTCCCTTTTCAAAAATGTATACAGAAAAAAATGGAATTAACAAATGACGATCCATATCAGGATATTTAATTAAAATTTCAGCTCTTTCTATTTCTGTAGTAAAAGAATCAAAATAGATATTTTGAATATATTTAAAAGATAGCCCTTTTTCACAAAAAGAATTTATTATAGTTTCACTTGAGCGAGGAAAAAACCTAACAGGACCAATAACTCTGTTTATCATAGTAAGAAAAGGAGGTCTATCGAATTTTTTCTCAATCACCCATTTATGTTCTCCTTTTTCTTTTATCCAATATCCATTTTTAGAAAATTCAGGAGTAGGACAAGAAACTATGATACATCCTCCTTTTTTCAGTAGTTGAGATATTACTGAAGTTGCCAAGGCAATATCAGGTAACCATTGTATTACATTATTTAAAAAAATCCAATCAAATCTCTTGTTACCAAATAAATCTAAAGCATCCTTAATTTCTCCTTGCTTTATTTTTTCCTTAAATGAGTTTTTCAAATCTTCTTTTTTTAAATAAGGTTCTAATCCCCATATTCTGGTCGTACTTCTTGATATTCTTTTTAAAAAAAATCCGTCTATACTTCCAATGTCTAATACTGTATTTCCTCGAGAAATTTTTTCATCAATTAATTTATCAAAAAACCGTTCAAGGGATATTTTTCTAATAAATAATCCATCTGACCCAGATTCATTTTCTAATAATTTTCTATAGTTTGGAATAGCTAGTTTCCATAATTCTGAGCATGTAAACTCTTTAAGCCGGTTTCTATTATTATATAAATATGGTGAAAGTTCAAGATATTGAATTGTTGAAGAAAGTTTACCCTGTTCAATTAAATATTGTAACAATAAAGAAGTACATGCACCTGCTATACCTTCAGATTTATCTATAAATTCTTTTATAGATAAAAATGCTAACTTTTTATATTTAGAAGTAGAAATTTCAAAATGCTCGACCTTACATAATAATAAGGCAATATAAAGCTCATAATCTTTTCTTACCCGACTTCCAGTTTTCACAACTTGTATTCTTTTAAGCTTTAAATTGTTTACTTTTCCCTCGAACAAGGCAACTATCTCCTTGAAGCTAAATTTTCCTTTAATTAGATTAGAAAAAACATTTTTTTCAATAGATTTGGTAGGGATACTCCATGCATGTGGGAATTCATAGCTTTGTCCTAATCTAACACAAAACAACATTTTCTCTTGACGCTCAATTGCTAAAGAGATTGCAAATCTTTTCATAAGATAAACCAAATAATTAAGACTATTACACTAGCCATCACTGTAATAATAAAAATAAAATCATTATAGTAATTCACATATTTTCCTGAAGTTAATTCTTTCCCCCAATTCTTCCATTTATTTTTATATACTGATTCTTCTCTACCAAATTGTCCGGAATCAAATAATCCTTGTGCTTTACTTAATTTCACTATTACTTGAGCATTATCATCCATGTTACTTTTTGCAGTATTGATAAGCTTAAATGCAATTCTTCCAATAGCTAAAATTAAAAGCAAAATTATCCCAAATATTAAATCGGGAATATGAATTTTTCCAGTACTTGAAAGGGTAACAACAACTCCAACAATTATCATTAAAATATTAGTTGACCATTTAAATAATTGAAGCATAATGTTTCGGTGATATTGCATTTCTTCTCTATGCTTGGAATGTATAAACTCAATAGTATTTGGAGTTAGTTCATTGGAATTCATGACTAAAGATATTTGGTGAATAACAAATGTAGCAAATAACAACTTGAATCAAATAACCACCAGAGCTTATGTGAACTTTATATTATTCAAAATATAATTAGATTTGAGGCATGGTAATTTTGACTTTCATATTTATTTATTTTCAACCATATTGGTTCGACCGTTTCTATATAAATGATGATTTATATCTTGTTCCCAGCAAAATCCATATAACTCCAGAATCCCACGCACTCTACCTTTCCGTTATCCAAATCAACCACGAACCTGATACTGAAAAAGCTCAAATCAACATTAAAGTATTCACTGATGACTTACAAAGCGCTTTAAGAAATGCCTTTGAGGATTATCCAATAGTTCCCGAAACAGAACTATGCGAAAAGAACCAGCGTTTCTTTGAACCCTATTTTTCCAAACATTTTAAATGTACCATCAATGGTGAGCCCTTGCATTTAAATTATAAAAATTGCCAAAAGGAAAATGATGTGTATTGGTTGACCTTTGAAATGAGTTGTCCAAAGAATTGGACTGAAGTACTTATTTCTGCTGACTTCTTTATGGAATTGTTTCCAACGCAAACAAATGTCCTGAGCTTGAGTAATGTAGGAGAAAAAAGGTTTTGTAGAATGACGAAAAAGGAATCATTATGTGAAACAGTATTTTAAAACTATTTCCCCCTCCCCTGAAGAATAACCAATACAGTATAAATAATAATCTTAAAATCCAGGGCTAAGGACATATTTTCAATATATAAAATATCAAACTTCAACCGTTGCACCATTTCGTCCACATTTGAGGCATACCCGTATTTGACTTGCCCCCAGGAGGTAATACCAGGTCGCACCTTCAACAAATGTCTGTAGTGCGGAGCTTTTTCAACAATTTGATTGATGTAAAACTGTCTCTCAGGACGAGGTCCCACCAGAGACATATCGCCTACCAATACATTCCAGAAATTGGGCAATTCATCCAGTCGGTATTTTCGCATGATATGTCCCCAAGGGGTAATTCTTGGATCGTTATCCTGCGAGAGTTGAGGTGTACCTTTTTCAGCTCCTACCACCATAGAGCGAAATTTGATGATGTGAAAAGGTTTCCCATTAAAGCCAATGCGCTCTTGTTTATAAAAAATAGGACCTGGAGAAGAAAGCTTGACTTTGAGAATAATAAATAAATAAACAGGTGACAATATCAACAATACACCAAAGGAAACGGCAACATCTAACAATCGCTTGAGTATTCTTTGCCATGCTGGCATTAGCTCCTGCTTTACGCGAATCAAAGCTGCTCCAAAAACCTCACTCATCTGGACATTCCCAAGAAGGATGTCGTACATGTCCGGAACTATTTTGATAAAAATTCGATCTTCAAAATCAAACAGCAAATCGAAAATTTGCCGAAGATTTTTTTGTTCTCCCTTTTCAAGAGCGATGATAACCTCTTCAATTTTATTTTCAGAAATGATGGAGGCTAGTTTTTCAAAATTGCCGAGTTTGGGTAAAAACCCGGAAAGCACACTCCGTTCTGCGTCTTTATCATCTGCAAAACCCAAAAAATTATAGCCCAAATGATCGCCTTCAGTAAGTTCTTTATAGATATTGACAGCTCTTTGGTTTCCGCCAATAATCAGGCTGTTAAAGTAAACCTTTCCTTTTTTCAGCTTTTGATTTGCCCTCGTCAGCAAAATCATTCGAAACGTAACTGTAAAAATGAAATGCAGGAAAAATAAAATCCCAAATGAAGCAAGCCAGGTACTTGAGTTGTGGACCACTTTATCCAAAATCAAGGTGAAGCATAAAAAAAGGCAACCAAAAAAACTGAGGAAAAATGTACGAGATAAGGTCGAAAGCCTTGAAAGGCGATAAATATCTTTGTATTTGTCAAAAAGACCATAGAACAATATCCAGCTGATGGGGACAATGAACATTCCAAAAATGAAATCCATATCCCAATTTCCAGATTCGGTTTTGAAAACATCCCAACCAACTGGAGCTCCAGCAATATTTTTTCGGTAAAAGAAGAATCCTATCCAGGCAAAGAGGGCAGCCAGGAAATCTGCAAGTCGGTATATTCGAGTGTCTCTACGCCTTTGTTTCGGCATGTATGTGAGTTCTCAGTTCCCGATTCTCAGCTCCCAATTCTGAATCTTTTCCAACAGATGAGATTGGGAACTAAAAACGAGGAATTCCTATGAAGCTATTAAGATTTAGCTTTTTCTTCATATGAGAAGTATTTTTCTGTCAAATGAAAGGTATTTTGTCCAAGGGACTCCTTTGGAGAGCTTTATAGCAGCGCTATGGGGCGAGAAATAGCTGAAATTTGACTGGAAAAGACGCTCATATGATGGAAAGTGTTAAATTTTAACAGCTTCTAAAAGTGAATCATTTTAATATTGTCAAGCCAGACATTTGCACTTTCGATGAGCAATTGCCCATCAATTCCAACCGGCATCACTCCTTGTATCATAACGGAGTATTCATCCTGGTTCATAAACGCCATCAAGTCTGTCAAATTGATGTATATTTTGTTCCAGTCTTCTTGTTCTCGCAAAATATATTCAATGACCTCAGTCTCGCCACTGACAGCCGATTTACCCCTCAAACCCAATTCAATTTGGATCTCATTTTTATAATTCATCTCTAAAAATACAGCCCCAGCCGTTGCTCTGTTAATCGTAAAAAACTGCTCCGTAGCTATTTTGAAACCAGCATTGGCAGTATCCAATTCGATGAGTCCGGATCTACCTTCAAAAGCATCGGTTTCTGTGGCATCTATTGCATTTGGGCTCCCCAACTCCAGGCTTCTCGTAAAAAAGACTGCAGCCCCAACATCAAAATCTTCAATAAAGATAAATTGAGAATTATTTTTGTATCGGGTAATCAGATTAAGGGTATCCACCTTTGCAACTTCTAAAGTTCTATTTGGTGCCAATCGCTCGTAAAAAGGATAGGGCACCAGACTAAAACTGCTACCATTTGCCTGGATAACGGGATCAATATTGATTTCAAAATCTCCTTCTAATAAAATGGGAATGGTAGCAGGCAATTCAAAGATACCAAGTGTGGTGGTGTTATTTTCTGTAGGATTAGGAATGAAGATATTGACGTGAGTGATTTTACTCGAAAGACTACCTTCCCCTAATCCGGGTACACTTTCTACTGAAATTTCAGGAATGTGGATGTAAGACGGAAGGCCTTCATCAGGATTGATAATCTCACAGCCTGGAAGGATAAAAAAAAAGCTTCCAATGATTGCTGAGAAATAGAAGTTTTGTTTTAGTTTTTTCATGCTTTTTGGTATAAATAAATGTTTAGTTCTATGAACTCATTTAAATCAGTTCATACAGTTGCTTTCATGATGCGCTCTTCAATTTGTTCCAATATTGCATAAGCCACTTTTAATGCCTTGTAACCATCCCCTACAGAAACGGTAACTGGCGTATCTTTTTTGATACTGCTTGCCAAAGATTTCAATTCCAATTGAATGGCATTTACAGGTTCACTTTCAGGCATTTCCATTGTAATCAATTTTGTACCGCTTTGTGTTTCCAGTTCCAAAAAATTGGAATCCGATGGAACATCCGGAGCACCTTTGTCAAACATCTTCACGATTTGGGCTTGTTTTTCCAAAAAGTCAAGACTAATATATGCATCTTTTTGAAACAGACGCACCTTGCGCATTTGCTTCAGGGAGATCCGACTGGCTGTCAAATTTGCTACACACCCATTTTCAAATTCGAGCCGGGCATTGCTGATATCGGGTGTATCACTTACAACGGCTACGCCGCTGGCACTAATAATTTTCAGCTCGGATTTAACGAGTTTTAGCACAATATCTATATCGTGAATCATTAAATCCAGAATCACGGAAACATCTGTACCGCGTGGATTGAAAGCCGCTAAGCGATGCCCTTCAATAAACATAGGATCAAAAGCCACATCCTTCACTGCCAGAAAAGCTGGATTGAATCTTTCGACATGCCCCACCTGTACTTTTACAGGATACCTTGCACACAGCTCCTTGAGTTGTTCTGCCTCCTCAATGGTATTCGTCAATGGTTTTTCAATAAAAAGGTGTTTGCCTTTTTGAATCGCGTTGGTAGCTAAGTCAAAATGTGTCGTCGTCGGTGTGACAATATCAACTACCTCCACAGCATCCAACAACTCATCTAAATCCTTAAATCGCCTGATACCATAATTTTCAATTGCCGAAGCTGCATTGTCATCATCGGGATCATAAAACCCAACTACCTCATAAACCTCCTCTAAACCCAGTAAACACTTCATGTGAATTTTTCCCAAATGACCAGCCCCAAGTACCCCGATTTTTAACATTTTATTGATTTTACAATGCCACGATATTGTAATACTACGATACTGCTATACTACAATGCTGCGATGTAAAGCTAAAATCATTGGAATAAACATTGCAGCATCGCAGAATCTATAGTATCACAGAATAAAAAAATCAAACAAGTCTTAATGCCGTCTCTAAATCCATAATCAAATCATCTACGTCTTCTACACCCATACTCAACCTCATCAAAGAATCAGTCAATCCTACTTTCAGTCTTTCCTTTTTAGGAATAGAAGCATGAGTCATAGAGGCTGGGTGGCCAATGAGGGACTCAACACCTCCCAAAGACTCTGCTAATATGAACAGATTAGTATTGCTCATAACCCTCATGGCATTATTTGGATCATCTGCCTTCAAATCAAAGGAAACCATACCTCCAAAGTCCATCATTTGAGATTTTGCAATTTTATGATTGGGATGATCTTTAAATCCAGGATAGATGACTCGCCCTACTTTCGGATGCCCCTTAAGGAATTTTGCGATCTTTTTAGCATTCTTACAAGACCTTTCCATTCTCAAGTGAAGGGTTTTGATGCCCCGAAGAATTAGGAAACAGTCCATTGGTCCAGGCACCGCACCAGCCGCATTTTGTAGAAAATAGAGTTCATCGGCAATTTCCTTATTTTTTACAACTACAGCTCCATGTACACTATCAGAATGCCCTCCCAGATATTTTGTAGCCGAATGTGTGACCATATCTGCTCCTAAATCCAGGGGAGTTTGTAGATAAGGTGAAGCAAATGTATTGTCTACACAAACCCAGGCATTGTGCTTCCTGGCAATTTTGGAAACAGCTTTAATGTCTATAATCCTCAACATAGGGTTTGTGGGTGTCTCAATCCATACCAATTTGGTGTTTTCATTGATGTATTTTTCGACATTACTGGCTTCGGTCATATCAATGAAATGACCTTTAAGACCGAATTTTTCAAAAACCTTTCTGATCAATCGAAAAGAACCCCCATACAAATCATCGCAAGAAATGATTTCGTCTCCAGGTTTCAATAATTTTAAAATAGCATCCATTGCAGCCATTCCACTGCTAAAGCAAATTGCATAGTTCCCATTCTCCAATGCTGCCAGGTTTTTCTCCAGAGCAGATCTGGTAGGGTTTTGAGTACGTGCGTATTCAAACCCCTTATGCTTTCCAGGTGTTTCCTGTGCATAAGTAGAAGTTTGAAATATAGGAGTCATTACAGCCCCCGTAGATGGTTCCGGTTCTATTCCGGCATGTATTACTTTGGTTCCGAATTTCATGAGAAGAAAAGGTTGTTCAAAAATTGAAGAACAAAGTGGAAATACTTTTGCACCTCAAGTTCTAAACCATCTTTTAATGGAAAAGGGCAACTCAGGAGTTGCCCGAATTGCCCTTTGTTTCGTCCATTGTTGCAAAGTGAAACTAAATTATTCTTTTGGTTTCAATTAGTTTACGGCTCCTTTCAATTCTTTGCCAGCTTTGAACTTTACAGAGTTGCTAGCAGCGATTTGGATAGTTTCGCCGGTTTGAGGATTACGTCCTGTACGAGCTGCTCGGTGTCCAACGGAGAAAGTACCAAAGCCAATCAAGGTAGCTTTACCACCACCTTTCAAGGTTTCTGTAATAGCATCGAATACAGTATTAACTGCAGTTGTTGCATCAGCTTTTGAAATTCCTGCGCTTTCAGCAACCTTGTTTACTAAATCTCCTTTATTCATCATTTAAGTTTTTAAGTTCAGACTTTGAAATGGATATTGTGTCGGGAAGATTTCTTTCAGTAGATAACTGATTTACAGTACTTTAGCAAAAAAAAGCTCTCAGCCACAATTCAAATCCAAAGTCTAAAGAGAGTTTAGATTAAAATAAAGCGCCGCAAATTTAGACGCTTCCTTATTATTACCAAAATTTTCGTCCTAAAAAACATCGAAAACCCTTGCCATTGCTGGTTTTTTGCAATTTTAGTGTTCTGACATCTCAATTGCTCCTTATCTTTATTAAGGATGATTTTTCTATCTTTTTTTAAAAATATATCACCTAAAATTGACGTTGAATTTCCATTATTAAAAAACAATGACAAACCAGCTGACCCAGAATAACCGACAAACGACAACATTCACTACCTTTGCATTAAGCGTTTGTCTAAATTCAAAATCACTGTTTCATGAAAAAATATACTGGATATTTATCTATTTTGTTCCTGGGTTCTTTCCTTTTTCTCTTAACTCCATCCTGTTCACCAAAAACAGGTTGCCCCATCAACGAAACTGCGCATATACAACCTAATAAAAAAGGTAAATACCCTAAATCAAGAACTCGTTCAGGACTTTATCCTAAAAAGATGAAACGAAAAAAATAATAATCAAATAAAGAACAGATTCGCAAAAATACACCTTTTTGGTTATTTTCAAAATATTTTGTTTCTCCGTCAATTATTTTGTGTTGCTTTTTGCTTCAAAAGCTTCGGAAAGCCCTTCACCAATTAAATTAAAAATGGTAACGGTAACAAAAATGGCAAGTCCAGGGAATATAGCCAGCCACCATGCTTCTTCTCTCACACGAGCGTGAGAAAGCATTCTTCCCCAGGTCATTTCTTCTCCAGTTCCAATACTAAGAAAAGACAAGGTTGACTCTACTAAAATAGCCCCTGCGATACCAAAAGCTATGGTGATGAGTACTGGCCCCAGAGCGTTGGGAATAGCATGCTTTAACAATATGCTGAATTCTGAAAAACCCAAAGCACGAGCAGCCTCGATATATGGCAAACGTCGAATTCGCAATAGTTCAGCCCTAATAAATCTGGCGATACTTGTCCAGGAGATTAAACCGATTATCGCCATCACATAAAATACATTAGGTTCCTTGATTATAGCGATGGCTGCCAGTAATAAAAGTAACCCAGGCATGGCATTCACGATTTCTATAAGACGCATCACCAATAAATCCAGGGGGATGGGAATTTCCTCTTTCAAAAAAGAAATTGGCTTAAAAAGAATAGCCAAAACATTGAATACCAAAAAGATAAAGACCACTATCCCAATACTTTTAAGCAACTCTATTCCCCCATTGCCTTCTGTCAGTGCATAGCTTCTTACTACAAAACCGTAAAAGAAAGCAAAAAACAAGGCTAACAAATTCATATACACCTTTCCTCTGGAGAGTCGGATTCCATTGTCTCCAAAATAACCTGCAAGTGCACCAAGCGATATTCCAATAAATGCAGCAATAGACATCGCTATCAATCCTACCAACATGGCTACTCTTGTCCCCTCTATCATCCCTGCCAATACATCCTTTCCCAAATTGTGCGTCCCCAGCCAGTGTCTTGCCTGATCTGACTTTTTTTCTCCAAATGGACTTGCAAAGTTCTTTGAATCCAGGTTTAATGTATTAGCAGAATAGGGGATTGGAGGAAATAACACCCAATCGTATTCCTTTTCTTTCCAGGGTATGGTTTGTAGTTTTTTGGCTTGTAATATTGGAAAAGAGATCCTTCCATCAATTTTGCATACCAATGGTTTTTCATTTGCCAGGAATGGTCCAAAAATGGTGAGAAAAACTAAGCCGTATAAAATCCGTAAAGACCACAGGGCCATGCGATTTTTCCTGAATCGCTCCCACAACATTATCCTGTGACTCCGAGGCATTTCTGCCCCTTCCATCTTTTGCACCAATTTCTTCTCTGTACTTTTTCCGAAAATCATTTTTTGAGTCGACGGTTATGGGTTAAGTTTAATTAACGCAAGTTGCGAACAATAATCCTCGCCGCGCCTTTGGCGCTCGAGGGCAGGGGTGATTGGTTCTAAAAATATGCTCAGTGATTTTTTTCAAGTTCAAATTCAAGACCAAGTTCAAGCCCAAGAATTAAAATTGAACTTGGTCTTGAACTTGAACTTTCAGGAATTTAGAAGAAAAAAACCTGCATAATCCTTTAGCACATCATGAAAATAATAGAACCAATCAACCCTGGCTCGAGGGGGTTATTGTTCGCAACTTAGATTAATTACTTTTTATCAAATGATACCCTCGGGTCTGCTACCGCATATAATATATCAGCAATCAAGATCCCCACTAAGGTCAAAATTGCTCCAAGCATCAATATGGCAAATACGATTGGCCAATCGTATTGTAAACAGGATTCCAGCATAGTTTTGCCCATTCCAGGTATATTAAAAATGTATTCGACAGCAACAGAACCAACTATGGAAGCTGGAAACACGCTAGCAAAAATTGTAATCAGGGGAAACAAGGCATTTCGGAAGGCATGTTTCCATACGACTACATTTTCAGGTAAGCCTTTCGCTCTTGCAGTGCGAATATAGTCTTGTCCCAATGCATCCAACATGGCAGAACGCATTTGCCTTGTCAAAAAGGCCACTGATGGGTAGACCACGCAAAAAACAGGTAAAACCAAATGCCCTAAAGTATTCCAAAAGTCTGTCCCAAAATTCGAAAATTTCATATTTCCTGCCCACACACCGTGAAACCATTCCATCCCGTACACTTTTGTTGTAAAAAATATCAACAACAAAGTGCCTAACCAAAACCTGGGCAAGGAGTACATCATAAAAAAGCCCAAAGTAGTTGCCTTATCAAATCGGGAACCTTTTTTCACTGCTGACTTCACTCCCATGGGAATGGAGAGTCCATAAGCAATAAAAATCGCAATGACATTGATGAGCAATGTCCACTTTAAGGCAGGGATAATTCGATCCGTGGCAGATTGTTTTGTTGTAAGAGAATATCCAAAATCTCCTGAAATTAAATTAAAAAACCAATGGTGAAATTGATTATCTAAACCATGCCATCGAAAAGTTGGGACGTACAATCTTGTAGGACTTGCTGTTTGGTGAATCTTTTGATACCTGGATTGAAATGATTCAAAAAAGGCTCCTAATTCAGCATTGAGTAGGCTATCGTTTATTATGGTTTCTGAAATCCGACTTAATTTGTTCTCAATGACAGGATGTTTGTATTCATTGTACAAGCTCCATACTGTGGTTTTGATGGATTTTACTTCTTTACGGGGAGCAATGGATGGCAATTCCAAAAGTGAAATTTCAAAGTCTCTTATACCGTGATAATATGCTTCAATTGCTTTCCAATTGCCCGTTTGGGCTATCAATTTCTCAGTCGTTAAACGGTTTTCTTCCAGCAATAATTTAAAAAGCGTATCTGGATAAGCTGCCTGACTTACAGAAAAATAAAAATTTGGTTTATCCAAACCCAATTTGGCTTTTACTTCCCTATACTCTGTTTCTAATCTAATCAGTTGCCCTTTCGAATATACGCCATTCCTATCATCCGCTCCCTGCCATTTCAACACAGGATCTCCAGGTGCCATTTTACTCAACCCAAAGGCAAAAAGGGCTATGAAGAAAAGCGTGGGAATGAAGAGAAGAATTCGCTTTAGAAGGTAAGCAAGCATTTAGGTGAAAAATGGTTCAAGGTGGTTCAAAATTGCTCAAACCACCTTGAACCATTTTAAACCACCTTAAACAACCTTAAACAACTTTCAACAACTTTCAACAGGCACAGAGCCTATCGCAAATGCTGTAAAGAAACGCCAAATTTGATCTTGGAAATAATGGGGTCTTTGAAGTTTTTATTTACAATTACTTTGTTCTTTGGTGTGAATAAGAAAATCATAGGTTGTTCATCATAGATGATTTGTTGCAATGCTCGATAATAATCATCGCGTTTGGCCGGATCTCTTTCATTGCGAATGTTTTCTATGAGTTCATCTGCTGCCTCTACACAAAACCCCGAATAATTGGAGCCTCCTGGTTTCGCACTATCACAATGCCAAAATTGTTTAGGATCATCAGGAACCGGATTAGCACCAGCACCAGAACCGTTGAGTTCAAAATTCCTTGCTTTAAGCCGTTCTCTCTTTTCGTTCAGTTCCACAGGGACTCTCACGATTTCAATACCGATTTGCTGGGCAGCGTTGACCAAAAGTTGGCTCAGATTGTCCTGAAAGGGCACTTTTGGAGAATACAGGTATTCCAAACTAAGTTCAGTCAATTCACCATCTATATTTTTGTCGACTATACCATTATTATTAGAATCAGCCCATCCAGCTTCTGCAAGCAATGCTCTGGCTTTTTCTAAATCTTTTTCAATAAATGCCAAATTGGAATTGAAGTAGGACTTAATTGGTAAAAAGGGACCCACCACACGCTCTGCCAAACCCTCATAGGTAACCCGAATCACTTCTTCCATATCGTAACAATGGGCCAAAGCCCGACGAACCCGCTTATCATTCAACTTTGGACTTTCAGTATTTAAAACTATAAAGAAAACAGACATCCGATTTGGGGTGAAGAAATTGAATTTATCTTTGAGGAATTCCTGGTCTCTAGCCTCTAAAAATTCCTTGGAATCTACCTCTGACATGACATCAATTTGGTCATCCTGCAGAGCGACCATTGCTGCTCCATTATCCGGAATAGGTTTAAATTCTATCCTTTTGGGGTATGCAGTCAACATGGGATTGGCATCAGCTATTTTATCACCCCACCAGTTTTCCTTTTTTTCAAAGGCGATCATTTGTCCTTCTACCCATTCCACCATTTTATAAGGCCCAGAGCCATGAAAAACATCCCGGCTATATTTTGGGTCGTGGTAAACATCAGCAATTTGTTGCAATCGTGGATCTTCATCAGCAAGCTGTCTGGCTTTTTCTGCATTTGTCAAATCAGGAAGGTTGAAATTGTCCATGATGCCTTCAGGATCGTATAAGTGTTTTGGCAAAATGATGTAATTGCTCAAAGCCTCCACATCAATTAAATAATGTCTGGCAGTATAAACCGTAAATTTCTTTGGATTGGCTTCATCCACCTTCACATCTCTGATATAATCAATCCACGCCGCAAATCGCTGAGTAAGCATTTTGGGATTAAAAATCATTTTCATTGTGAAAGCGTAATCATGACCAGTTATCGGAGTTCCATCATCCCAAACTGCTTCTTCAAAAAATTCAAAAGTGAAAGCTTTGCCTCCTGCATAGTCTCCTTCGGTGACGTCTTCTACAGTTGGTAAAGATTTTGCGAGTTGTGGTGACAATTTCAAAGTGGCGTAATCAAATTCTAATGGATAGGAGTACAATAAACCAATGGCATTGGCTTCCAAATTCGTTCGGTACAAGTAGGGGTTTAAGGTAGTAAAATCAGATTGCAATCTAACCCGAACAATTTCATTATTTGTTTGTTCTGGCTCAGTATCCGAAACACAGGAAAAACAAAAAATAGTGAAAAGCGCGAAAAAGGAGAATTTACTTAGTACATTCATCATGGCATTATTTAGAAAGAGAAAATGAGCGTTTGAGAAAATGAGCGTTTGAGAAGACTTGAAAAAATCTCTCAATATCTCATATTCTCAAATTCTCACATTCTCCCGATAGAGTCCCGAAATTAGACCTTTTGGATTTTATATTAAAATTTTTCCTCAATCTTTAGAACTTCATGGTCCTAGGTTTAGATGAATTCTCAGGTTCATTGAGAAAACATCTCCTAACAAAAAAACCATGGAGAATAAAGTAAAGAAAATGCGAAATCATGCAAACAGTAGTTATCGCTGGTGGAACCGGGCTTTTAGGAAAACACTTGAGTCATCTTTTAACGGAAAAAGGGTATGCCGTTCGTCATTTGAGCCGAAAAAGAAACCTGGAAGCAACTTTTCCAGCCTTCGCCTGGAATTTGAATGCTGGTACTATTGACGAAGATGTATTTCAAAATGCAGATTATGTTATCAATCTGGCAGGAGCAAATCTGGCAGATAGCCGTTGGACAAAAGCCCGTAAAAAGGTCATAATTGAAAGCAGAACCCAATCTACCTTGCTTTTAAAATCGGCAATTGAAAAAATGGACGAGCGTCCAAAAGCCTATATAAGTGCTTCCGCCATAGGCTTTTACGGCAATAGCGGAGAGCAATTAATGAAGGAAACAGCAGCACCTGGGAACGATGGATTTATTTCAGAATGTGTAGTGGCCTGGGAAAAGGCCATCGAAAAGGTTAATGAAACTGGCATCCGAACCGTGGCATTGAGAACAGGAGTTGTTCTATCCACAAAAGGTGGCGCTTTAAAAGAATTGTTGACACCATTTAAATTCCTTACAGGTTCCTACTTCGGAAATGGGCAACAATGGTACTCATGGATTCACATTGAAGATATGTCTAGAATTTTCTTGAAAGCCATAGAGGACGACAATATAAAGGATATTTACAACGCAGTTGCACCGAATCCCGAAAGATGCAAAGATTTGGTTTATACCCTTAAAAAAGCACTGAAAAGTCCTGCTTTGGTTTTGCCCGTTCCAGCATTTACTTTAAAGCTCATAATGGGAGAGATGTCTTCTATTATTTTAGATAGCACCAAAGTTTCCTCCGAAAAAATTCAAAAGGCGGGATATGAGTTTAAATTTCCAGAATTACTGCCAGCTTTGAAGGACATTTTGGAAAGGAAAATATAGGTGGGGGCAAGTTTTTCAGGATTGTTCAAAATGGTTTAAACAATTTTAAACCATTCTGAACAATCCTGAAGGAGGCTTTTACTTTTCAAAAACCTCTATTTCTTTTGTCTGAATCACCAAATCAGTAAATTTCCCCTTAAACCTTGTGGCTTTTACAATGTGATTATCAATCCAGTGATAATTTCCCCCACGTGGCTTTCCAACTAATAAACCGTGGTATTTGAAGCCATGATTTTGAAGCCATTCTTCGGTGATTTCGCGATGAACTTCGGTACGTGAAGTAAAAAAGGTGATGATGTGGCCCTCATCATACCATTTATTGCACATTTTTAGTGCATCGGGATAAGGAACAGCTGTCCCCATGCGCTCAGGTTCTTCATTTGGAATGTCATCACAAATGGTTCCATCAATATCAATCAGAAAATTTTTGACACTTGAACCCAGTTGGGGGCTTAAACGCTCTCCCTTTTCATTAAATACCTCTTCTAAACCGTGCTTGCTATTTTCCATAATTGGAAGTTTTGAGAATTATCGTTTTAATTTAGGCCGCAAAAGTACAATTAGTTTAAATAGGAAGTAAAGTCATCCACCCGAATTTATCTTTTTTTCTGCTGCTTTTAAAATATTCAAAAAACCCAAATCGTTTTCCACTTCCTCGACCCGAATTAACTCCTTTGGGGTATCAAGCTCTTCGTGGAGGCAAATTTGGTACCATTCTGTAGATTGAAAAGCGCCAAATTTATAGCCAACATTTTCATATCTGGCAAAAAAATCGAATCCAAAGGCTTTATGGAAATTAACACTTTCCGGGTTTGGTACAGTAATACCTGCATATACATTAACGAAACCCTGTAATTTTAAGATGTCTAACAGCGCACTATATAAAGCTGTAGCAATTCTTCTCTTTCTAAAATCTGGATGTATATAAACGGAGACCTCGGTTGTCCATTGATAAGCTTTCCTTTTTCGATGAAATCCAGCATAAGCATATCCTGTGATTTTTCCTTCAAATTCTGAAACCAACCAGGGATACAAAGGGCGATTATTTTCAATCCTGTATGCGATTTCTTTTACCGTAGGGACTTCTATTTCAAAAGAAACCACTGTATTTTTCACAAAAGGTGCATAAATTGCCTGAATTCCAGAAGCATCCTTATTTTGGGCAAGACGGATGGTGTGCATGGTGTATTTTTATTTTGAACGTAATAATAAGGACCTAGGGTAAAAAATGGTTCAACATTGTCTAAAGTTGTTCAAAATGGTTGAAGTAACTTTGAACAACCTGGAGCAATTCGAAACACCATTAAAAATGATCAAAAAAATCATTCAAAAATCAACCTCATTGGAAAATTTTCAAATTCGAGGAAATGGAAGTACCCGAATTGAAGCCCTCAGTGATGCGGTATTTGCACTCGCTATTGCCATTTTACTTATTTCAAGCAGTGTCCCAAAGAATTTTGATGAATTGATGGTATTTGTCAAGGATTTAGTTCCTCTGGCACTATGTATTCTCTTTATCTACTGGATTTGGCGATGGCACAACACTTTTTTCCTTCGCTATGGTATGACAGATAGCAAGACGTCTAACTTGAATATGGTTTTGCTATTCTTTGTGCTGTTCTATGTATATCCACTTAAATTTTTGATGAGCTGGTTATGCAAGTTTTTTGGAGGGCTGTTAGGGCACGCTTTTGGAACAGATTTCAACGCTCAACTTCAGGAACTCAACCAAATCATACCAATCCGGGAGATGCCACTTTTGATGATTATTTATGGATTGGGCTTTATGGGCATTTTTATCATTTTTTGGGCAATGAACAGGCATGCTTTAAGAAATAGAGTCCTTTTGGAATTGGATGAAATTGAAATATTTGAGACCCAATTTTCAATCAAGCAATCTTTAATGGTGGCAGGTGTTGGTGCTTTGTCCATTTTAATCGCCTTGATTTTTGGTATAGGAATGGATTCTCCAATGGCAGGTTTCTTTTCTGGAATCACCTACAATTTGATCTGGGTCTTTTCAATTATTTTGATACGGAAACGAAAAGCAGGTCTTGAAAAGTTGAAATCCCACTCATCTTAACCCCTAAAATTTTGTCTCACAACTTTCTTTCTTCAACATTTATAAAACCCAGATTTTGTCCCTACCTCCTAGCCTACTAATTTTATTTTGATTCTCTGACAATTGAAATGATTTGATTTAAGGAAATTATCAGAGAAGGGTTTATTTTAATCTACTACCGACTGTTAAAATGAAAAGATTTGCTTTACCCTGCTTCAGAGGCAGCAAAACCACTGTATTTGGTTTTTTACTGCTATGCACTTCCATTATCCACTCTACTGCCCAGACCATGGGGCTGATTCAAAATGAACCAACTGCCTTTCCTGGATATAATCTGCTAGCACCTATGAGATATCCAGAGGTCTTCTTGCTGGATAATTGTGGAAGAATCGTTCACAAATGGGAAACGGGTACCTATCCCACTTTTTATGTCTATTTATTGGAAAATGGCGATTTACTCAAAGCCTCCCGACCGAACATTTCCTCTCTGGAAGGCAACAAAATAGAGCGTTGGGATTGGGAAGGAAATCTGGTCTGGGAATATAAAATAGAGCGGCAGGACCATGACATCGAGCCCCTGCCCAATGGCAACATTTTGGTTTTAGTTAAAGACGAAAAAACAGAAGCGGAAGCCATTGCAGCAGGCAAAGTTGGATCAGGTGATGTGACTTCCACCTCTATTTTGGAATTGGAACCAATAGGAAACAATCAGGCAAATGTTGTCTGGGAGTGGCACTTGTGGGATCATCTGATTCAGGATTTTGATGAAACAAAGGAAAACTTTGGGGAAATTGCAGAACACCCCGAACTCGTAGACATCAATTACCCAATTCCAATAGACCTATTTAGTTGGTGGCACCCCAATTCGATAGATTATAATGCCGAACTCGACCAGATCCTGATTTCGTCCAATAACACTGGTGAAATATTCATCATAGACCACAGTACCACAACTGCAGAAGCTGCTACACACAGTGGAGGAAATAGTGGAAAAGGAGGAGATTTCCTCTACCGTTGGGGTAATCCATCTGCTTACCATCGTGGCCTATTTGAAGATCGAAAACTTTATGGACAACACGACGCTTATTGGATTCCATCGGCTTTGGCGGACGGCGGGAAAATCATGTTTTTCAACAATGGCAATCAGCGACCAGCGGGTAAATTCAGTTCTGTAGAAATTATAGAACCGCCGATAGATATTGAAGGCAATTACATCTTGGAAGACCATTTACCCTTTGCACCAACCCAAGCTAGTTGGCAATACCTCTCCCAACCAGAGCCCACAGAGTTCTATTCCCAGTACATGGCTGGCGCACAACGTTTAGCAAATGGCAATACCTTGATTTGTGAAGCCACCACGGGTACCGCTTTTGAAATTGACCCCGAAAACAACATCGTTTGGAAATACATCAATCCCGTCTCCAACTTCATACAAACACAAGGTGATGAACCAGTTGACAATTTGATGTTTCGCTTCGAAAGGTACCCTGAAGATTATCCTGCTTTTCAAGGGAAGGATTTAACCCCTGGTTTACCTGTTGAACTCAATCCCGTTTATGATTGCGGCATTTCGGCAATGAATGATGTTATTGGTTCTAATCTGAAGGTTTATCCCAATCCAGCATTGGATATTTTGAGGATTGACAGTGAGCATGCAATCAATGGAAAAATTGAAATATGGAATGTTCTTGGAAAAAAGGTTTGGGAATTAGCTGTATTTGAAAATCAGCTGGTAATTGATATTTCAGAATTTCCTCCTGGGGTCTATTATGTTCTTTTAGAGGGTGCTGTATTCCATAAGGTTTTGATTCTTGAATAAACCGTTTCTGTTAAGAATAGCCCAACAAGCCCTGCAAAATCCTATCTTTGGCGTTTGTTTTTGAAAAGCGCTATTTGCCAGTGAAAAAAATAGACAAATTACTGATTCACAATTTCGTGCCGCCATTCATCGTCACGTTTTTCATCGCACAGTTTGTGTTGGTGATGCAGACTTTATGGGTCTATATTGATGATATTGCCGGCAAAGGCGTGGGCTTCTTTTTGATGGTGGAGTTATTAGCTTATATGTCTGTTTCCATGATCCCATTGGCATTGCCGATTGCCGTTTTAATTTCCTCAGTTATGGTTTTGGGGAATATGGCAGAACGGTATGAGCTGTCCAGTTTCAAATCGGCGGGAGTTTCTCTGTGGCGTGTCATGTTTCCGCTGGTTTTTACAACTTTTGGCATAGCAACTCTTTCCTTTTTTTGTTCCAATAATCTAATTCCCGTTTCCAATTTGAAATTCAAATCCAGGCTACATGACATTCGTAGACAGAAGCCTACTTTGAGTTTGGAAGAGGGCTTATTCAATGATGACTTTGAAGGCTACTCCATCCGAATTGGCAAAAAAATGCCGGATGGTCAAAACATCAAGGATATATTGCTTTACGATCATTCTGAGGCAGCTCAAGGCAGATTGGTTTCGGTTACAGCAGACCGCGGAGAGATGTTTGCTACAGAAGATGATCGCTATTTCATAATGCATCTCTACGATGGCAATCAATACAGCGAACCCAAACCGACCAAGAAAGAGGGAAAAGAAAATGCTCCTTTTGTGCGCACCAAATTTAAGGAATGGTATAAGGTTTTTGATTTAGATGAATTTGAAATTGATAGAACAGACGAAGATTTATTCAAATCGCACCACTCCATGTTGACGATTGGTCAACTGAATACTGCTCTGGACTCCATTGATGCCAGAATGGCAGAACGCATCCGAAAAATGGGCTTATCCACAGAGAAGTATTTTTATTTTATTGATAAAGCCAGAAAAGACAAAGTAAGAGAAGATGCTCGTAGACGCAAAGCTGAACAAAACAAAAAGAAGGGACGGGGAGATGTCTTAAATCCCCTGGACAGAGCTTCAACAAAAACCGATTCCAGCAAAAATAAAATCTCAGTGGATCCTTCTGAGAAATACAAAAACTTACAAAAAGAAGCAGCAAAAAATGGAAAATCAAGCAGTTCCAACTCAAAAAAACCAACAGTTACCAGTCCGAAAAAAGTAGTTCCAAAAAAAGCCAAACAAAAAAGTCCTACCAATACCCCCAAAATAAAAAACAAACCTCCACTCCAGGCTCAACAAAAGAAAAACCGAACTACACCAAAAAAGAAACCAGCTCCAAAAAAGAAGGACAATAAAAAGAAAAACGACCAAAAGAGCGATAAGAAAAGTGACAAGAAGAAAAGGATGGCAAGCAAGAAGGAGCCCTTCAAACAAGAAATAAATAAACCACTTTCTGAATACAAAACCATTGCCGAGTTGTTTCCATCGGAAAAGCAATCAGAATTATACGACAAGTCAAAAACCTTTGCACGTTCTATTTTGAGTCAGGCAGAGGCTGCTATCCGTTCCAACGATCGCATGGGAGAATCACGAGTTATGCATGTTTTTGAATTGAACTCAAAATTCAGCATGGCGGTGGCTTGCATTATTTTTCTTTTCATTGGAGCACCAATGGGCGCAATTGTAAAAAAAGGAGGATTCGGTTGGCCATTGCTCATTTCGATCATATTTTTTATGATCTATATTATTTTGACCATCTTTTGTAAAAACATTGCGGAACGATTTGTAATTGATGCTACACTGGCAGCCTGGACTCCTTGTTTGGTCATTTTCCCTATTGGACTAACACTTTCCTTTATGGCGATGAGAGATATGGGCGTTCAATCCCTGTTAAAAGTAACCCGAGTCGTACAATTGGTTTCAAGACTTTTCAAATGGTTTGTTTGAGGAACCCTTAAAAAACAACTTCATCGTTTCGTCAAATAAGCGAAGGCTGAAAGCCTGATAAGAAATGAAGTTGAGCTTATTTGACGAAATCAAAATGATGAAGTTATTTTTTAATCACTACTGATAATGAAAAAAATAATTCTCACCCATAAAGTTTTCTTCGTTTTCTTTGCCTTGTTTCTTATGGTAGGTGTTATCCTTCTATTCCAAATTGAAAAAGGAGACACCATTATATTTTTTTCTGAAAACCGAAGTCCCTTCTGGGATGCTTTTTTTAGGATAGGAACCAAATTTGGCGAAGAAGTCGTGTATGCCATTATAGGAATCGTTTACCTCTTTATTCAATTCCGAATCTCTGTAATGATAGCACTTATTGGAGTGGTCGTCACCATCGTCAGTTACCTCACCAAAGCCTTTTTCGCGCTTGACCGTCCTTCATTGTATTTCTATAAAATTGGCAATATAGATCAAATCATACCAGTCGAAGGAGTTCATATGCTTACTGGAACTTCCAGTTTTCCTTCTGGACATACCATGTCAGCTTTTGCTTTTTATGGTTTGCTCACTTTTTTATTACCACCAAAAAAGCAATTTGCAGTTTTGTTTTTTGCTTTGGCATTAATCGTGGGTATTTCCCGAATTTATCTGGTTCAACATTTTTTGCAAGATGTATTAGCCGGAGCCCTAATTGGCATTTTGATAGGCATGCTGTTTTACTGGTTCCATGAAAAATATCCATCTAATCCTGAGCATTTGATAGACAGATCTTTAATAAATCTAAAATCGAAAAAAGTGTAGACTTTAAAACATTTTTTGCGATACATTCCTCAAACCATTTGACATCCAAATCTTTTTCCTATTTTTAACCCCGCTACTTGACCCGCCTACACATTTTACGTCCCAATTATTTATAGAAGTTGTTTAAAGTTATTTTAATGGTTGCTCAGCAGCCATTCTCCACACGACTTGTATCTTAATTACAATTGAAGGATACCCAATCAGGTTACGAAAACTTTGTTTTGTAATAAATATGCAAAGCTTTTGGTTTGCATCCTGCACCCAAAAAAAAATGGAGGGGATTGAATATTTTGACTTTATTAAAGTTAAAATATTCAATCCCCTCATAAAGAATATGCTGCCTATCAGATGAAAATATTTCTACTACTTCAAATCTTACTACTTTCAGTTATTGCGCTTCCCGCCCAGGTTTTCAATATGGGCGATTCTCCTTCCACTACCTCTTGTTTGGGGACTTTGTATGACTCTGGTGGACAAAATGGTGATTATTCGAATTTTGAAGACCTCACTTTTACAATTTGTCCTTCTAATCCATTTGAGTGTCTCAACTTGAATATTGAGGAGTATGAGATCGAAGAGGATTACGACTTTTTAACCATTTACTTAGGTCCCAATACGAATGGACCACAAATTGCCCAATTGACTGGCTTTGGAGGCAACGTCAATTACCAGGTGACCAGCAGTTGTGTAACTGTTCGTTTTGAGTCAGATTTTATTACGCGGGAAGCTGGATTTAAAATGACCTGGGGCTGTAGTGCCGATCCTTGCACTGCACCGCCCATCATCTCTTGCCTCGACCCTATAGAAATTCCCCAATTGCCCTATTCAAATAATAACTTAAGTACTTGTGGTGCTGGAAATACAGTCACATCCGGACCTTGCGATGATGATGAACATTTGCAGGGTGAAGACTACATTTTTACCTACAATTCTCCTGGAAATGAATGTATTTCTATATCCCTTTCAGGAACATTAAATGGAACTGCCGTGGCAGTTTACGATGATTGTCCCAATAATGCCAATGATTGTATGGCAGTCGCTGGAGGCTTGGCAGGGCAAGCCAATCCAGAACTGAATGCCATTAGTTTAAGCAACCCTGGAACCTACTATATTGTAGTAGCAAACCCCAGTTTGTGCACACCTTTTAATATTTCAGTTGAGCAGGCCGATTGTCCGATCGTCTTCCCGTCAGCAGCCCAGTGTGAGGATGCCCTGTCTTTGAATGGTTGCGGCGACTTGCCCGCCATCATCACTGTTGGGCCCGGGCAAGGCGATCCGGCCTGTATTCAACAATCAGTCAATGATGGATGCTGGCCCTTCAACCTGATTATTTTTCCATTTCCCACCTGGGAGCCTGCATTCCCCTTCAATTACACCTGGTTTTATTTTGAAGCACAAGCTGATGGGGAATTTGGTTTTGTCATGGAAGCCGCCAATCCGGATGAAGCTTCAGATATTGATTTTCAGATCTGGGGGCCTATCAATGACCCGGCAAATGGCTGTAATTTTATCAAAAACAATCAACCCATCCGAAGTTCTTATGCTGATGGAGCAGATCCTACGGGACTAGCCAATACCCACCCAGTCACCGGCTGGAATGTAAACGATACTTGTGAAGATGCAGATGGAGACGACTTTTTAAAAACCATTCAGGTTCAGGAAGGGGAAGTCTATTTTGTATTGGTCAATGATTGGGGTGAAGCAATTACCAGTGGAGCTGTTTCCATTGATTTTAGCAATACAACTGATGGCGTCTTGGGGGGTGAAGATGAAGTGTTTTCCATCTCACCTGACCAGATTGTTTGTCCAGGAGAACAAGTACAACTGGAAGCAAGCGGTGGGGCTATCTACCAATGGCTCAATCCACAAGGTTTGAGTTGTGATGATTGTCCAGATCCGGTTGCCACCGTTTCCCAATCTACTACCTATGAGGTCATTATTTATGGTTTGTGCGAAACGGACACCCTTTCCGTAAATATTGATTTAGTAGATGTAGATGCAGGAGCAGATTTGGAGGTTTGCCTAAATGGAACAGTGCAATTGAGTGTGGGCAGTGGATTTAGTGCGACCAATTACCAATGGTCAGGTCCAGCGGGTACCTTGAGTTGTGATGATTGCCCAAATCCTGTAGTTACGGGATTGGCTGCCGGGAGTTTTGATTATTCAGTGACCGTAAGTGGTCCAAATTGCTCTGCCACAGATGATGTACAAGTCACTGTTTTGGATGCTCAGGCTCCTGAATTTGAAATAATTGACGACGCAAATATCTGTGCGGGAGAGATAATAAATATTGGCGGAAATGCGAATACGGGCGTTTCTTATTCCTGGACTGCCAATAACTCCAATTTCAATTCTGACGAGGCGAATCCTGGTATAAACCCTTTGGAAACAACCACTTACTATTTGGAAGCCAATAATCAAGGTTGTCCTTTTCCAGTAATTGATAGTGTTTTAATTACTGTGGATCAATTGCCTCAAAACCTGGAGATCAGCCCTGAGGACATCACCATTTGTGAAGGCGAATCTACAAATCTAACTTCCCCAAGTTTTGACCAAAGCCAATTTCCAAATATCAGCTTTGAATGGCAACCCAATCAAGGATTGCAAGACCCTGCCGGAGACTACAATATGACTGTACAGCCTTCTGAAACAACTACTTATTTCAGAATTGTACATAATGGAGCTTGTGTGGATACTAGTTTTGCAACGGTAAATGTCGTCCTTCCTGAATTGACCATTATCCCTGAAAATGCTACAATTTGCGAAGGAGATACCCTTGAATTGACTGCTGAAGCCAACGGTGATATTATATTAGCGTGGCAACCATCAGAAGGCTTGAGTTGTGACGATTGCCCTACCCCATTGGCATTTCCCGATATTTCCACCATTTACTTTGTTTCGGGGACTGTATCTGGTTGCCCTGTGAGTGGCTCCACCATGATCGACGTCAATACCCCAGATTTTATACTGGAAGAAATCTTTTCCGTACCTGACACCAATATCGTTTTTGAAGGAACTGAAGTAGAACTTATGGCACAGGTGGATACTCAAAACCCACAAAACCTGCTATACGAATGGTCTACTGGTGAAACTACCGAGTCTATTATTGTCAATCCCCTAGATAACCCTACCTATTACCTGACTATCACAGATGCCAATGGCTGCTCTCAGGAAGCTGAAATCAGCTTCGAGACCCTTGAATCTGAACCTAAAATCCCAAATGTCTTTACACCTGATGGAGATGGTATGAACGACATTTTTGAAGTGGTTACTTTTGGTGCCCCTGTTGAGGTATTAAATTTTCAAATCTTCAATCGTTGGGGACAGCTCGTTCACGAATCTTCTGGAGAAAACCATGGATGGAACGGACAGCAGGATGGAAAAGCTGCTCCGTCAGATGTTTATGTTTACCGTGCAATTATTTTATTGACAAATGGTAAAGAGCAGGTGCAACAGGGAGATGTGATGCTTTTGCGATAAAAATCTGCATCTAACCTAATAACTGCCTAAGAAGAACATCTATGTCTTTTTTGACCATAGACATTCCCGATTCTAATCAAAAACGAGTCGTCATTGTTGAGGGAGTACTTGTGGGAGTCAATTTAGTGCAATAACTTGCAAAATCTAATGTCTAAATTGCTTCCCTATGGAGAAAATACACCTATTAATTGTTGAAGACGATCCAATAATCGCGGTTGATTTAGAAGATAGATTGAAGGAAATGGGGTATAATGTGATTGGTATCGTTGACAGAGGAGAGCAAGTGCCTGCTTTTTTTGAGCAGCCTCAGGCACCTGACATGCTTCTTTTGGATATTCAATTAAAAGGTGAATGGACTGGCATTGATACTGCTCGAAATATTCAAAAAACTCATAACATTCCCATCATTTTTCTCACCAGTAATTCAGATGAAGCAACTTTTAAAGAAGCCAAACAAGTTCACCCTCAAGCTTTTTTAACTAAACCCTATCGAGGCAGAGATCTCAAACATGCAATTGAATTGGCTATCAGTCAATTTGCCCAACAGGAGGGCGCTGTAGACAAAATTCAGGAAGACAACAATACCATCCTGTTAAATGACCGCCTTTTTATAAAAGTTAAAGACCGGATGGTACGGCTATTTTGGAAGGACATATTGTGGCTGGAAGCGGATAATTATTATTGCAAAATAGCGACAAAAGAAAAGGAATTCTTAGTGACCAAAACCTTAAAAAAATTTGGTGAACAATTGGCAGGGAGAAATCAATTTATGCGAATTCATCGGTCTTTTATAATTAATCTATTAGAAGTTGAGGAGATTGGCGAATTATATATTTATATCAACAAGAAAAAGATTCCCATCAGCCGAACTTATAAAGAAGATATGCTAAAACGATTACTAAAAAGTTAAATAAGCTAATGAAGATTATTATTCAGATAGTTATATTGATTTGCCTATTTAATCTGGAGTTTTGGGGACAAACCTTTCAGACGGACAGCCTTTTTGTTGTTCTTCAAAACCTGCCAAATGACACTACCAAGCTTCAAAAACTCTATGATTTAGGGAGGGAAAGAGAAAAGGAAAATGTAGAAAATGGACGGCTGGTGTTTCAGGAGGTCTACGCTCTTGCCCAGGATTTAAGCATCAAAAAATGGCTTGCAAAAGTAGAGTATCGCCTTGCTCGAAATTATGGAATGGAAGGAAAATATGATACCACGCTCCTAATTGCGGAAAAATGTCGCGAAAATTATGAATCCATAAACGACTTAAAAGGCTTGGCAAGAATTTATGATATTTTTCAATACGTATATAAGCGACTGGGGGATTTTGAGAAAGCCAATGAATACGCCTTTAAATCACTGAAAAATTATGAACAGTTAGAAGATACCCGTGGTATGGCTTCGGCTACCGGAAAAATTGGTAGTCTGTTTTATACCCTGGAAAATTGGGGTAAAGCATTGGAATATGCTCAAAATGCTTACGAATTGGCAAAAACTGAAAAACACTCAAGCGAGAAAGCCTATGCTGCTCGATTGCTAGCTGATATTTACGTCATACAAGATGAAACACAAAAAGCGATTTCTTTTCTAAATGAGGCATTAAGGGTCTATGAAGAATTGGATCAAAAACAGCGAATTATCACTTCCCTGATTTCTCGTGGAAATCTTCAATTGGGGGAAGAACGATATGAGGAGGCTTTGCAGGATTTTGAAAAAAGTCGTGAAATGAGCAAAAACATTGGCTTGTCTTATTTTGATTACACAATGTTTCACAATATTGCTGATGCTCATTTTTTTCTTGGAAATTATTCTGAAGCATTGAAGAATTACCAGTTGAGTATTGCTTCTGCAAAAGAATCAGACATTAAATATGTTTCAGACAAAACTTATGAACGCCTTGCCATCACCTATTCTAAAATTGGACAGTTTGATTCCGCATTTTATTATCAAACCATTAGCAAGGAACAGGGAGACAGCTTATTGAACGCCGAAAATTCTGAAAAAATAGCAGAGTTGCAAACACAGTACGAAACAGCCCAGAAGGAAACGGTCATCGCGCAACAAGAAGAACAACTGACAAGTCAAAGGATAACTTTATGGGCAGGTTTAATAATTCTTTTATTAGCTCTTTCGGCTGGATTAATTCTTTTCCGACTAACTCAAAAATTGCGAAAACGCAATGAAGAAAAGGAGTTTTTGATCAAAGAAATTCACCATCGAGTGAAGAACAATTTGCAGGTCCTCTCCAGCTTGCTAAACATTCAATCACGCCAAATCAAGGATGAAACCGCCCTGGATGCCGTCCGGGAAGGTCAAAATAGAGTCGAAGCGATGAGTTTGATCCATCAAAAACTCTATATGGGGGATAACCTCGCCTCAATCGATATGGGGGATTATTTATACAATTTGGGCGATACTTTATTGGATTCTTTCGGATTTAACGAAGCAGATATTCAGATGATTTATCATATCGATCCTTTGCGTTTAGATGTGGACACTGCAATTCCTTTAGGACTGATTATCAATGAACTAGTTACAAATTCATTGAAATACGCCTTCCCTGATGAACAAAAAGGAAAAATTGAAATCACGCTATGGGTCAATGATTCCAAACAACTTTGTTTGAAAGTTTCAGATAACGGAGTTGGCATAGGAGGAGCACCTGAATTAAAAAACAGTACTTCTTTCGGAACCAATTTGGTTCAAATATTATGCAAACGATTGGAGGGAGTGCCTGAAATTCAAAAGGATGATGGTTATTCTACCTTAATAAAGTTTGATTATTATAAAATGGCATAAATTAAATACTACAGCATCGCCGCCATACCGTAATTGGCAGCGTCTCTCGAATAGGATTCTGACTACGAAAAGAACAAATCCAGGATTGCTGCAACGTCCTCTTCGAGAGACGCTGCTTATTACAATGAGTACGACAATTCGTAATACATCTAAAAATCATTCCCTGAAAATTTAAGGCTCTTCACTGAAAACATTTTCCAAACAAAGGGCAAAAACACAAATTTGCTCTATGCCCATCCAGAAAATATTATTGGCAGAAGATGAACCAATTATCGCTATGGATTTGAGAATGGTACTCGAATCCATGAACTTTCAAGTCATCCAAACCAGCCAATTGAATGATGTTTTGCCAATTTGTGCCCATCATTTTCCCAATTTTGCCATTCTGAATTTCCACTATTCCAATCAAATGGTTCCTTTTTCTATCGCTCGCCAACTACGTATCCATTTTGGCATTAGCACCCTCATTATTACAGGTGCAAGACCCAAAGACATTTTTGGAGCCAAAGATTTCTACGCTGGGCATGATATATTGTTTAAACCTTTTACCCGGCAACAATTGAAGAACACACTTGCCAATTTTGGAGCTAAATAAATTCATCGTAGGGGGTTGTGAAAAAAGTCAATTTCGAGCTCATGTTTAGTAAACATTAAATCAAATAAACCCATCTAGTTCTCCAAATTCCTTCCCTGAAAAAAAATGGGGATTCACTGGGATATAACTGCTCCTTACTGAAATGATGGTAAAATGAAATATCCTGCTCATAGATTGCGAAAAATTCTTCATATCAAAAAAAAGCAATCATGAATTCAAAAAACATTCACCACCATTATTTCTTGATAAGAACCTTATCTCTTAGTTTCTTTATCATTCTTACCTTTTCCTTAACTGCAACTACTTATTATGTAAAACCTACAGGAAATGACGGCAAGGATGGATTGAGTTGGATAAATGCTTTTCAGACACTTCAAAAAGCATTGGATGTGGTGGCTGTAAATGATGAAATTTGGGTAGCTGAAGGAATTTACTTTCCTGCCAAGGATGCCAGCGGCAATGCCAGTCCTGCAAATTCCAGAACGAAAACTTTTTATATAGACAAAAACTTGAAAATTTATGGTGGTTTTCCAGCATCAGGAAATCCAACAATGATTAACAGGTCCTGGGTTTCTCATCCAACGATATTAAATGGCGATTTGAGCGGAAATGATGCACCAGGACTAAGTGGAGCAGCTTTGGAAAGCCATGCAAGCAAACAAGACAATAGTTATAGAGTCGTCCATACTAAAAATGTAAATAACTCATTTGTCATAGACGGTTTCATCATTAA
The DNA here is from genome assembly GCA_041941305.1 of Saprospiraceae bacterium. Taxonomy (GTDB): domain Bacteria; phylum Bacteroidota; class Bacteroidia; order Chitinophagales; family Saprospiraceae; genus JANSWP01. The sequence goes on along the minus strand of JBGTQJ010000005.1, from coordinate 50,153 downwards.
AAATGGCAATGCCAATGGTCCTTCTACTTTTATTTATGGAGGGGGAATGTTTAATGATGGCTTTTCTGGTGGAAACAGTTCACCAACTATAAAACATTGCACAATGGAAAATAATGCTGCACAAAGCTCTGGTGGAGGAATTTGTAATTATGGATTATCAGGCAATAGTAGTCCAATAATTTTAAATTGTAAATTCATAGAAAATTATGCTTTCACTGCTGCAGCCCTGTCCAATGACGCTTTTAATAGTGGAATTAGTAATCCAATTATTACCAATACACTCTTTTACAATAATAATGCTGGTGGTAATCACACAATTTTTAATAATGCCACTCATGGAGGTACATCTCAGATAAGCCTGATTAATTGTACGATTTATGGCAATAATAATCAGAGTATCAGGAGTCAAGCCAATTTTGGGGGAATTGGCACTACCACAATAAAGAATAGCATATTATGGGAGGGAGGAAGTTTTTCAGACTTCGGTAATTCCTCTGCAATATTTAATAATTGCTTGATTAAAGAAACCTCTTGCCCGCCTTCTTCTACTTGTGGAACTGGAATGATATATAATGAAAATCCCAATTTCGTCAATGCTGCCGCAGGTGATTTGACTTTGCAAACCTGCTCTCCAGCCCATGACGCAGGTGATGATGCAGCAAATTTGGAGCTTTTGGATTTGGCAGGGCAGAACAGGAAATTTGATGCTATTGTAGGAGGAGCGAAGATTGATTTAGGCTGTTTCGAATACCAACAACTTGCTGTTGGGGCATTAAATATCATTGCTCATCCAATCACTCAACCCAAATGCCCCGGTCAAACTATTACCTTCCATGTAGCTGCTACTGGTACCGGCATAAATTACCAATGGCGAAAAAACGGAGGCAACCTGCCAGGCGAAACCAATGCCTTTTTGACGATGACCAATTTGCAGGCAACTGATGCTGGTGATTACGATTGTGTGCTGACAAGCTTATGTGGCAATGGAACGAGCAATGCAGCTACCTTGTCAATAGTGGATCCTGTTTCTATCAACAGCCAACCGAGTAGCCAGTCAAAATGCCCAGGTGACAATGTCACATTCAGCGTGAGCGCAACTGGATATTCATTATCCTATCAATGGAAAAAAAATGGGGTGAATATCAATGGCGCAACAAGTACATCCTTGACATTAACAAATTTGCAAGCAGGTGATGCTGGAAATTATACCTGCGATGTCATCAATTTCTGTGGAACTGTCAGTACCTCGGTAGCAACTTTAACTGTTTTACAATCTTCAATAACTTCTCATCCCAGTAGCCAAACAAAATGCCAAGGCGATAATGTCTCCTTCACTGTCAGTGCCACAGGTAGCAATTTGACTTATCAATGGAAAAAAGATGGCGTGAACATCAATGGTGCAACGAATTCGACTTTGAGTTTATCAAATGTTCAAACAAGCGATGCGGCTGATTATACTTGCGAAGTTTCCAGCGATTGCGGTAATTCCACTTCCAATGCGGCGACTTTAACTATTTTGGAAAGCCTTTCCATTACAAGTCATCCAAGTAGCCAAACCAAATGCCCGGGTGACAATGTCAGCTTCACGGTCAGTGCCACCGGCAGCAATTTGACGTATCAATGGAAAAAAGATGGGATGAATATCAATGGTGCAACGAATGCTACTTTGAGTTTATCAAATGTTCAAGCAAGCGATGCGGCTGATTATACTTGCGAAGTTTCCAGCGATTGCGGTAATTCCACTTCCAATGCGGCGACTTTAACTATTTTGGAAAGCCTTTCCATTACAAATCATCCAAGTAGCCAAACCAAATGCCCGGGTGACAATGTCAGCTTCACGGTCAGTGCCACTGGCAGCAATTTGACCTATCAATGGAAAAAAGATGGGATGAATATCAATGGTGCAACGAATGCTACTTTGAGT
>JBGTQJ010000005.1:0-48219 GCA_041941305.1 Saprospiraceae bacterium | reverse complement strand
TCAATGGAAAAAAGATGGGATGAATATCAATGGTGCAACGAATGCTACTTTGAGTCTATCAAATGTTCAAGCCAGCGATGCAGCTGGTTATACTTGCGAAGTTTCAAGTGATTGTGGCACTGCAGCTTCTAATATAGCCACACTTACTTTGGATAATGTGCCACCGGTTTTAAATAATTGTCCTTCAAGTATAACTAAAAACATGGATCCAGGGCAATGTGGGGCTATTATTTCCTGGTCAACTCCCACTGCCAGTGATAATTGCGACAACAACCCAGCAGTAAATCAAACACAAGGTCCTCCAAGTGGCAGCATGATTTCAGAAGGTGTCCAAACTATCAAATACCTCGCAACTGATGCCTCCAATAATGTTTCCACGGAATGTAGTTTTACCGTGACCGTCTTAAGTGATGTGGAAAAACCGGAGTTTAATGGTACCTGCCCCAGCTACGCCACTCCTTTTAGCACCGAGGCTGGACAATGTTTCAAAACCATCACCTTTGTCTCTCCAAATCCATCAGACAATTGTGGCATAGCAGAACTCAAGGCCAAAATTTGGGATTCTAATGGCAATATCGTTCAAAATTGGACGACAAATCCTAATGGACAATTTGCTCCGGATATTTATGAAATCAAATGGCGTGCAAAAGATGAGGCAGGAAACAAAAAGATATGTACAAAAACTTTTACTGTAATTGATAACGAAATCCCGAATGCCCTATGCGTTGAAAGTCATACTGTACAACTCAATAATGGTGTTGGCTTTATTACTACAAATGACATTGATTCAGGTAGTTCCGACAATTGTAATTTTAACCTCAGCCTATCAAAAAGCAATTTTGATTGTTCGGATCGGGGTAATACCTCCGTCACCATGACTATTACTGACGATTCTGGCAATACGCACCAATGTGCTACTGATATCGAGGTATTAGGAACGACCATGAGCATTGAGGATATCAGTCAAAATGAGGGGACTGGGACAGGCTATACCTTTTTCTTCTTCAAAGTTGAACGCGCTGCTGGTGGATGCATAGATCAAGTAGACTATAGTACCACTAACGGCACAGCCACTTTAGCAGACAATGACTATTTGAATCAAAGTGGAACGCATTATTTCACATCCAGTGGCAGTAATATTCGCTACATCATCGTACGAGGAACCAAAGACGCCAACTATGAAGGTGATGAACATTTTTGGATAAATTTAAGCAACCCAAGTCCTGGTATTTCTTTTACCAAAGACAAAGGCAAGGCAACTTTAGTCAATGACGATGCAGCACCCTTATTATCTTTTCCGAATCAGAAAATTGATAACCTCCCATATATACAAGGCCAAATCATGCAAAATAAAGCCGCATTGTATCCCAATCCTGTTCGAGATGAATTTCAGTTAATTGTACCGGAAATTTGGTTCGAAGAAGGAGACATAGATGTTGTGCTATCTAACAATTTAGGACAAAAACTTTCTGGATTTATTCTTTCCGGTAACCAAACCACGGTCAATGTGGAAACGCTTCCAAATGGAACTTATCAACTGTTTTTTAAAACCAAACCAGGAATTGTGTATATGGAACGATTTATTAAGGTAAATTGAGGATATTCTATGACCTTTTTGCTGCCTTTTTTGTTGTTTTTAAGAGTATTTTCGCAGTTCAAATTGATCCTTTTTTAAAAGCTAAAAGTACTCTGTAAATTAAGTAGCTTATCTTTTTGAGGAAGGTTATTTTTTAATCAATACTAAAAATGATCAATTCAGCAAAAAACAGTAGCACATACATGACCATAAACATTCCCGATTCCAATCAAAAGCGAATCGTCATAGTAGGAGGAGGATTCGCAGGCGTTAATTTAGCACAAAAACTTGCCAAATCTGATTTCCAGATTGTTTTGATTGACAAGAATAATTACCACCAGTTTCAGCCACTTTTCTATCAGGTAGCAATGGCTGGTTTAGAACCAAGTTCGATAATCTTTCCACTTAGAAAAGTTTTCCAAAGCAATCCAAATGTTTTTATAAGAGTAACGGAAGTGCAGGAAGTAGATGCGGTCAATAATGAAATTCACACATCCATTGGAAGTTTGAAATACGACTATCTGGTTTTGGCAATAGGCGCTGATACCAATTTTTTTGGCAATGAAAAACTGGCAGAGAAGACCATACCAATGAAGTCGGTCTCGGAAGCACTATACCTTAGAAATTCCATTTTGGAAGACTACGAAAAAGCACTTTCTACAGAAGACTATAACGACCGACAAGGCTTGATTGACATTGTTATTGTAGGTGGAGGTCCAACTGGGGTAGAAGTAGCAGGGGCTCTGGCAGAAATGAAAAAATTCATTTTACCCAAAGACTATCCAGAGTTGGATTGTGAGGAAGTCGATATTCATTTACTACAGGGCAGTTCCTGTTTATTAAAAGGCATGTCAGAGGAAGCCTCTGAAAAAGCAATGGAATTCCTGACAAAACTGGGTGTTAATGTTCGCCTAAATACACGTGTAACTGATTACGATGGTTCTTTTGTATACACCGAAGAAGGCGAAAAAATTCAGGCAAATAAAGTCATTTGGGCAGCTGGCATTACTGGAAACAAAGTAAAAGGATTACCCGATGAAGCCATCACCTGGGGCAATCGAATTGTGGTAAATCGATACAATCAAGTAAATGGCTTGGAGAATATTTATGCCATTGGGGACATTGCTTTTATGACAGAAGAAGCATATCCTGAGGGGCATCCACAAGTAGCACAGGTAGCGATACAACAAGGTGTGCATTTAGCCAAAAACATGAAATTATCACAAAAAGGAAAATCGCTCAAAGAATTTAGTTATAAGGATTTGGGTAGTATGGCTACGATAGGTCGTCATTTGGCAGTCTGTGATCTGCCAAGGTGGCGTTTTCAGGGCTTTTTTGCCTGGGTAATCTGGTTGGGTGTTCATCTGTTCCAATTGATTGGCGTGAAAAACAAGCTTTTTGTCTTTATCAATTGGTTGTGGAATTATATGACTTATGACCAGTCATTGAGATTGATTATTCGTCCAAAAGTGAAGGAGAAAAAACCAATAACCTCCGAAGTTTCAAATTAAAATGAAAATGAAAATGAAAATATTTTCATTTTCATTTTCATTTTCATTTTAATTGCTCTAGGTCTTACACCCGGCTTTCCTACGACTTCTCTTTCTACTGCCCATTAATCCATTATCGAGAAAATTGTAGGAAACAGTCACTCCAAAAATAAAGAACCAATCGTTCCTTGCATCATCGCCACGGGATGTTCCTGTAGGTACGGTTACGGGTTCACCACCTAATAATTCACCTGTTCGATTACCCAAGGCTGCTGCCAATTCACCATTTCCTGCTAACAATTCAGAGTAGGCAACATAAGTGCCACTGACGTCATCAAGGTAATCCGTAAATGTGCGGCGAGCGCCAAATTCAAGTCCCAAATTCAGTTGATCAGTCAAGGCATATTTGAAACCAATTCCGAATGGAACGGCAAAATTGGTCCGACTATAAGCTTCAGGGAAATTAGGCATACCCTGTCCTTCAGTTCCAAGGGGCTGTAAGGCAATCCAATCACCATTGTATTTTGCTTTAGGATTAAACCAAACAGCACTTACACCTATAAATAGATAGGGCGAAAAGACTTTTGAAAGTGCATATGGTTGATAACCTGAAAGATTGAATTCTCCTGTTACTCCAAATTCAACCAAAGTAGAACGAAAACTCAAATTTCGCGTTTGAATAGCTTCATCATCTGCATTTGCATCTTCGCCTGCTATACTTGCGTAATTTCCATAAGCCTTCAATGTTACAAAATCATTTAAATTGTATCTCATAAAAAGACCCAGGGCAGGTCTGGTCTCTTTCATATATACTTTTCTGGAATTCCTTGCCAAGTCTCCAATGTAGTTAGATGCCCCAATCATCAAGCCCGGTTCGAAGTGCTGTGCAAATGCGGGGAGCGTCATTAAGGCTATCATTAAAGAAAGGAAATGCTTCATTTTAAATTATTTTTTTGATGCTACTTTTCATGATACTACAATTTTATAATACTCCTTTGCTATAATATTGTAGAATTATTGCGATAAAAAGAACGCAAAAATAGGAATAAGTTATATTCCCTTAATTTCTTTTTCCTCAATATAACGCAAAACTTCTTCTTTGTAACTACGACTGGAAATAATTTTTTCTCCGTTTCTCAAATTAAACGCATATTGATTGTTTCCACGGTATTTGATATTTTCAATATAGAGCGCATTGACTATCATAGAACGGTGAATTCGAATAAAGAATGCCTTATCAAGTTGTTCTTCAATCGTTTGCAGTGTTTGGCGAATAAGGTGTCTTCCAGATTCCAGGTGAATTTTCAAATAATTGCCCTCAGCTTCTATCCAATAAATGTCTTGAATTCTGATCAATTTGATTCGCCCTTTTTCCTTGATTTCTATGGCTGTTAAACTGTCAGAATATTGATTTTGGTAGGTATCCAAAATATTCAACATTTTTTGATGTAGCATGGAAGCATCTTTTAATAAAATTTGTTCTTTGGCATGATTCAAGGCTTGTATGAAGCGATCGTCGTCATAAGGTTTCAATAAGTAATCTATTGCATGCACATCAAAAGCCTTGATGGCATATTGGTCAAAAGCAGTCACAAAAATGATAAAAGGAAGTGGCTTCAGCTCTTCTTTTTCCAGTACATCAAAACCATTCAAGTCAGGCATTTGAATATCCAAAAAGACCAAATCTGGTTTGTAGGTTTTGATTTGCTGTAGTGCTTCTCTTCCATTTTTACATTCTCCCAGAATTGTGATATAGTCAAATTGTTCTAACAGCTTTAAAATTCTGGCTCTTGCCAAAGGTTCATCATCTACAACCAATGTTCTAATTTTTCGCATGATCGATTTTTTTTACAAGGTATGGAACTCATTTAAATTTATTATGCAGCAATTCTCACTTTAGCTTTTTGAGGTGATGCCATGGGGGATGGGGTTTGTTGGGATGGCAAAAAGGTGTTGCCTCAAAAATAGGGCAGGGGGAAATTTTTGAGGCAACACCTTTTTCCTCAGGAGCTTGCTTTCACTCAAGGCATCACCTGAAAAATTTCCTAACGTGAGAATTGCCGCCACAAAAGTTTAAATGAGTTCATGGTCTTAAAACGAGGAAGTGAATGATTTTGCTGATTTGGGAAGTCCAAAAAAAAGGGGCTTGCAAAAATGCAAACCCCTTAGACATTTATTTTCAATACAGATTATTTCGCAACAACAAAAGTTTTGGTCGTTCTATCCTGCCCTTCTGCATCTAATACAAGTCGGTAGACTCCATCATTGAAGTCTTCCAAATTCAATTGAACATTGACGTCCAGTACCTGAGTCGAAAACTCATAAACCTTTTGTCCCAACGAATTGAAAACGCGCATAGTCGCTTCACTTCCTTCGTAATCCAGTGTATTGATGTTCAGGACATTGCTTGCTGGATTTGGATAGATAGCAAGGGAAGCGCCAGATACGGTATTCCCATTATTTAGCCCAGGTAGTATTTTATTCTCAACCTGACCAATAATGGTAAAATCTTCAACTTCACCAGAGATGTAGTCTCCACAAGCTTCTACAAATGAGTTTTGAGAAGCTGCCACTCTCATCAATGTACCATCTTCAGAAAGCAGATTTCCGAAAGCCTGAATTTGAGATACGGATTCTTTTCCGGAAGCCTGATAAACCATTTCGCCTTTATCATAGAAATCTCCATCTTGATTAAAATCAACCCAAACTCTCCAGAATACCAAAGTTTCGCCATCTACCCCACCAGGCGTCAATTCCAAATCAAATACGGATTGAGTTACGGTAAAGGTATGAGCAGTGTGATTGCCATAACCATTGTCATTAGCTGAACTAAATTCACCACCTGCCAAAGCTACCCTTGAAACATAAGATGTTCCATCACCGGCAATCGTACAGTAATCCACTTTTTGACCAGCATCTACAACATGGATGTCAAAACTACATTCACAAATATTGCCACACATATCCATCACGTCATAGGTAATGGTATAAATTGCTTCATTAAAGTAGTCTCCATTTCCTGTTCCATTAGAGCCAGTTAATTCAACTTCAAAACAAGGTACCTCAATGATTGAACGACGGTTCATATCGCTGTAATCATTGATCCAGGTTCCGTTGTTTTTCATCAATCCTGCATCTTTTTGAGGATCACTCGCAGGTGTTCCACCTACCCAGTTGTTGTAGCTCAAACCAGATTCGTCTCCCCAATCAAAACCGTTGCCGTAATCACGTAAACCGATCCAGGCTGATTTGATATCTGTTCCCATGAAACTGGAAACAAAAAAGTTTTCTGCCTGATCATCCATAATTGCCAAATGCCCACCATTGATTTCAGCATTCAATTGAGCCACATCCCAGGGGGTATAATCATTTGAAATGTAATATTGATGTCCTTTATGCCAACCAAAGAAAGTGTAACCTTCTATGGCTTGTGGACAATCCTCACAAACAGAACCTGGCACCAAATCATTCCATGCCACAGGAGCACCTCCTGAAACATAAATATCATCTGGACACTTCATCTGAAGGTTGGACTCCACATGAACTTCGAAACTGTGTTCAGCCTCATTTCCTGAAGCATCTATTGCCTTATAGGTAATTGTGGTTACTCCCGTCGGGAATTCATCTCCGGATTGAATACCTCCAGAAACTGATAGGCTTACACCGCAATTGTCAGAAACCAGGGGCTCTGTCCACTCCGCTACTGCCATTTCTCCACAATTGTCAACTGTTAAATAGATATCCTCAGGGGCATTGTAAATCAAAGGACTTGTATCATCTGCAATCGTTACGTTAAAAGAACAAATCGATTCATTTCCATTAACGTCTGTAGCTGTATAAACAACTTCTGTAGTTCCTTCATCAAATATATCTCCTGAATTGTGAGTGCCTTCGATTGAGGCAACTCCACAATTATCTGTAGCATTTGGCTGTGACCAAAATGCAGGCCCAGTACATAAATCTGTAACAGGTGCCTCAATATCATCAGGGCAACTTGTAAATTCAGGTGCATTCAAGTCCATGACTTTTACCCACTGCTCACATGTATTGGCATTTCCATTGACATCCACTGCTGTCCAAACAACCACGTGGTTTCCAGGCAAATAGGCTGGTAATCCATTATGGGTTACACTTTCAATTCCACAGTTGTCATCTACAAACGGAGGGAAGTTATTGACCACCGTACCAGGCACTACACAATTATCTGCTAAGTTGTACACCACCGAATTACAGGTAATTGAAGGTGGAACCCAATCCCAAACAACAACTTCCTGAGTACAGGTAGAAGTATTTCCGGAATTGTCAACGACCGTCCAGGTAACGATTGTGGTACCTACGGGGAAGAATCCAGGTGAGTCGCTTGTAATGTTGGCGATACCACAATTCTCTGCTAAAATGATTGGAGGTGCTGGATGCAAATTCGTCCCACAGGCATTTTGATCAGCATGACCCTGTAATTGAGGCTGACAACCCAATACAGGTGCCATATCATCTACAACGGTAACGCTCGTCAAACAAGTTGCCATTAAACCACTGTGATCAGTCACTTTAACCGTCACTTGATTGCTTCCTACATCATCACATGTAAAATCAGTCTGACTTATATGAGTGGACATAATGCCACAATTGTCATCTTTTGAAACAATTACATCAGCTTCTGAAATACTGGCGTTTCCATTGGCATCTAAAGTAACATTTGCGTTTTGACAAAGCAATGTGGGAGGTGTGGTATCAGTAATCGTCACCTGAGCATTACAAGAACTCATATTTCCATGTCCGTCATTTACATTCAACGCAACTGTATGAGTACCCAATTGAGCACAGTAGAACATATTTGGAGTAACCGATACAAGGTTGATAATTCCGCAATTATCAAAACCACCTCCGAAAACATCAATTGGTGTGACAGTAGCTACGCCACCAGCGGGAATCTCAATGGTAGCGGGAATACAAAATGGTTGTGCAGGATGGGGGTCAGTAATCGTTACTTCGGCAGTGCAATTGATAGAGTAACCAAGAGGACCATTTATGGTAACAGAAACCATATTGACGCCAAAATTGGAACAATCAAAAATGACTGAATTGGCTCCATTTACATTGAAGCTATAATTAGCAATGCAGAATGGCATCATGGGATTTACCAAATCATTTACCAGCACTACAATCGGTGTTCCTACGCCATCTAAAGCTCGCGTAACATTAGTGCAAAGACCACTTGGATTTCCTGGGGTAATGGTTACGCCATTATTGAGATTATTTGGCATATTTGGAGAGATGATTCCATAATTCCAAATAAAGCCATCGTTGTTGATAGTAGTAAAATTGGTGATGGTAGATTCATTGATAATAGTAGCACAAAAGAAATTATTAATCAAGCTATTATTGATGATTTGTCCATTTCCTCGATTGACCAGATTAACCGAGTTATTAATAGTCCCCCCGGCATTAACCACCACAGTAGAATTTTCCTGATTCCAGGCATCTCCAAAATTGTTGAAGTTACCACCATTCAAAACTGTGAAAAACCCAGAACCCTGGCAGAAAAGGGATAGGTTATTTCTGAATTCAGCCCCCACTTCTAAAAAAGTATTTCCCGTTTGATTATTAATAAAGGTTCCATTATTATTAAACAATGCGAAAATGTCAAAAGTAGCACTATTGGTCACCTGAGCCATATTTGAAAAAGTTCCCATGCTGAAGAAAAATCCTGCATTGGATAAAGTTCCTGTACCATTGTTAAACCAACTGTTTCCATTGGACATAGAAGAATTAGCATAGTTAAAAATTTGTCCATCCGTATTTGTAACAGTACCCTGACTGGAAAAAACGCCGTAATTATCAATGACTCCTCCAGCCCCATTCGTAAAACTAGCTCCAGCATTAATGTTTGTAAAAGCACCATTTCGATTGAGATAATTGGAGGAATTGGAAATAGAGCCACCTGCGACAATAGTTAGTGTTCCACGATTGTCAATTGTATAATTTTGAATCACGGGAGCATTAATTTCTGGAAATAGCCCACCTATGGGAACGGTGGGAATTAGGGCATCATTCCCGGGTCCGGGAAGACCGTTGTCCCAGTTTCCTGGATTAAACCAGTCGTTGTTGACATTGCCCGTCCAGTTGGTCAAGCCAAACAAGCTGGCACTAAACATCAAGAGTAAAAAGAATAGGTTAAAACGTTTCATCATGGTTTAAAAATTTGGTTAGGAATGGTGAAATAATACATTAGCCATTTTGATGAGGAAATTTTGTGGCAATACGAGGCAAAAAATGTAGGTGAAGCAGCGCTTCAGCGAGGCTTTTTAATGAAGTATTGGTTCAAAATTTTCCATCATAAATTGGTAAGTTATTATTTGAGCATTCCTCTATTAATTGTTGTATTGGTATATGGATATATTGTCATATTGTTTAATTGATTCCGTTGCTAAGTAGTATTTAGGAAACACTCATAGATTACCAGTCCTTTGGGTGACAGGGTTTTGAATCCTGCTACTTGTAAGATTGGTTATAAAACCTACTAATTAATTGAATATCAATTATCTATATTCCAATATGGTAGCATATTAAAGCATACCATGATCTTCTGGATTCGCATAAATAAAATCCAAAGACCACTCGTTACCGCTAAATGTTTATGGATACCTGATTGTGAAATATTCTCAATCAAATAGACAGGGTACCTGAAAATTTCAGGCTCATTAGGTGTATTTTTCTCATAGCGATAACAGAAAAACCAAACAGGTTTAGTTCATGGAATTATGATTCGGCAAGTACGTAATGAATTAAGAGTTCTTAAGGAATCATTCAATCATCCTTAATTGAAGTTTGTTAAAGAGCAGAAAAGTAAAATGAAAATCGACCGATCTCGGCAAGTTATGGGTCTATTCTGCCCAAATATAAGGAAGATGTGCAGAAAGGAAAATTTTAAACAAAAAAAAAGCCGCACAACCCTTTGTGCGACTCACTAGCAATGATAAAATTCCACGAATATAAATCTTTCGGCTTGGGGTAAGAGCGTTTGGTATTCGGAGTCTTTAACTCCGAATACCAAACTCCAAACTATCTGATAATTTCAATTTTCTTGTTGACCATTCCTCCATTCGTCAATACTTTCATCACATAAATTCCAGGAGTGATATGACCGGTTTCCATGTTATAACGCTTGGTTTGAGTAGGTCCGGAATCGAATACTTGTTGACCAGCCAGGGTATAAACGACTATTTGTTCGATTTCATTGCCATAGCCATTTAAATGTACGGTCATGTAGTCACTGGCAGGATTTGGATAAGCAAGCAGATCCTCATCTGTAACTTTTCTTTCTTCCTCTTCTTTTTCCGCACCATCTTCCAGATAAAGGGTGATGGTATTACCACCAATGTAACTCATTTCTCCGGCACTGTTCATCATGCCTAGTGGAGTGAGGGTGATAGTGGTTTTGTTGTCACTAGGGCGAACACCAATTAAATCATCAACAACAATGAATTCGACTTTCCCTATTATTCCATGCCCACTTGTGGAAACCCCACTTGTTCTTGTATAACCTGCATCCAGTTTGCCAGCAAAAGGCTCCTTAGTCATACCAATAACAGGAGAATTATAATCCAGCCACTCATCATTATCAAAAGTAATATTGGCCTCAAAAATACCAGGATCATAATTCAATGTGAAGGCAACACCATAGGCATCAATAGCGGGATTTGTGGGGAAACCTAAACTAATATCTGCAAGAAATACATCTCCAATTTCAACCGTATCCGGGTCAAACTCAATATCTTCAATAAACAAAAGCGTATCTGTTGCCCCCAAAAATGGTTCGGGCGTCAGCGTATGTCTTTTATTGTAAAAGTCACCAATTGCAGTAGTATCTATGGCCTGTACTTTGCCGTCACCGTCTGTATCAATATGCTTCACATTCATGGGCAATGGCGCAAAAGGGTTGTACCAGTCATCACCATATTGACCATACCATTCCATTGCCGGATTCGGTCGGGCAAGACCAACTTCCCCCATACAAAGCCCAATCGGCAATAAATCGCGAATATCTACGACACCGTCGTGGTTCGTATCACCTGTCCATACACAATCATTTCCTGCACAGAGGGTATCGGTTGGAGGTGGACTTACAAGATCAATAACATCAACAATGACTTTCACTACCTGGCAATTGTTATTGCCAGTTACGCAATATTCAAACTCAAACTCATCGGTAACATTGACAGTATTGGTATCAGGTGTATAAACGACCATATTGTATCCAGATACTTCCTGCCCATAACTGTGATTGACGGTTTGATGTCCTGGATAATATTCCAAATCACCATTAGGTGGGTCTGCACTGAAGTTGACAAAATCAAAATCTTCAATCGGAATATTGTAATTGAGTACTAGAGGAGTATTCTTAGGTGTGATTAATTGATAAACGGGCAATTCCGGCTCATGGTCAAATACGACAAAGTTCAATATGCCGTATTCCCAATCTCCTGCTCCGTTTTTCGCTTTGTAAATTGCGTAATCAATACCTGCAAAGCCAGGGTCGGGTTCATAGCGGTAATTGCCATTCCCCATATACCACCAGCTACCATTTTGAGGGTCCTGGTGCTTGTAAGGTCCAACCAGTGCATCTCCTCCTTTATCATTTGCCAATACATTTGTCGTTACTTCTCCGCCGTCAATTGGCATAAAGGCAAAATCGTCAAACACAAATACATTAGGAGCCGCAGCATCTAATACCTCTACCGTAATTTCTTTTTTATTTTGATTGACATCCTCGAAAATAAAACTATCTGTACCCACATAATTGCTGTCAGGAATATATTCCATGATGTCCAAAGAGTCCAGATCACCATTGGAAGGAGGCGTCATCAATGTAAAGCCATCCAATGGAAGCAGTACAACCTGAGAAGCATTCTTTTTGGTAAATATATGAAGGGTTTCGTGGGCAGGAGTAGTAGCTGGCTCAACATAAACATTTACAGTACCTACTTCACAAGAGCCTAAATCATCGCATGCTGTATAATTAAAATTCGCATTTCCGGAAAAGCCGGCATCAGGTGTAAAGGTGACAGTAGAATCTGCATTTAAAACAACGGTGCCAAAATTGCTTACAGGTAGTACTTCAACAAAAATGATAGGAGCATTACTCAAATCATTGGCCAATACGTCTATGGTAACAGATTGTCCGGCATTCGTCGTCGCAAAATCATCTTCAACCACCAACCAGGAAGGCAAAACCTTTACTTCCACATATACACTGTAATCTTCCATATTACTGCCATTCCAAACCTTATAATCGTATACGTAGTGATCTATTCCATAAAACCCTGGATCGGGCTTGTATATCAAGGTATTTAGTGAAGGCACCGGAGGATTACCGGAAGCAGCCGGAACACCAAATCGCGTCCCCCAATGATAATGGGGATCGAAATAGATGCTACCATTAGAAGGTAAGTTGACCGTTTTAACCTGTGGTGGAATGGAAACGTGGTGATGATAAAATGTAATTACGACCGAATCGCCACTTACTATCTCATGGAAGTCATGAGACAGTCCCTGAGCTTGACTTCCAGTCGCAAAGCCCAGCCAGAGGACGGCCGGCAGCAACCGAAGCAAGATTTTTTTGATTTGTAGGGATACATTCATGGATCGTGGATTTAATTCATTGCTTTTAATTAAAATAGTGTTTCTTTTTTTGAAAACCTTTACGCTCAATCAATTCATGCTCACATTCTTTGTTTTTTCTTCTTTAATAAATTTTCAATGCCCCTTTCTTTATTTGTCATTCGCTTTTAGTGAAAAATTTTGTCACCTAAAAAGTTAGTCCTCAAACCCGCATTTTTTTTATTCGTGGTAAACTTAGCTTGTATTCGCGGGCGGATTCCCCCCTTTAGGGCTGCGATTGCTTTTGCCGGGGCAAAAAAGTTTAGCTAGGGGGCTGCGTAGGCATTATTTCATACTACAATACTACATATATATAAAACTGATTTCAAAGACAAAATTGGAAGATTGTGAAAACTTTTTTTCAAATCTTAAAATAGAACTAATTTATAACCACCAAACAATCAATGCCTTATAGATTCAATAATTAAAATTCATAAATACAATTGTAATAATTATTTAAATCCTTAATTTTGAGGCAGTTATATTTCCTGAATTCTCAGACCTCCAAAGGGACACTTCAAAGTGCAAAAATAATGGTTATTAAAATGTAAGTGATTGAATGTCCTTTCTAATAGTTTTCCCTCATATGCCCCGACTATTCGGAGGCGGTTTTGGAAGGCTGGAAGTGTGGGATGAGAATTCAGGCACTAAGATAGAAAAAAAAATCAATTGAAAAGCCTTAAATAAAACTGTATTTCAAAAAGAAATCAAAGAACCGAATTTCCAACTTACAATAATCCAAAAGAAAGGGTTCCGGCCCAATAAAATTCATCACTCATCATTTATCACTCATAATTATGAATTCTAGCAAATTGTATTCCATACTCGAGTATTTTAATAAATACGAACAGAACAGATTGCGGAAGTATTTGCTGTCACCTTATTTTAATAAGAATCAGACTTTGGTACATCTCTTTGAAATTTTGATTAAAAATATCAATTCACAAACCCCTAAGGAGTTAAGTAAAGAAGGGGTTTGGAAAAAATTAAATAAGTCTGAGAAATATGATGATGTGAGGTTTCGAAAACATTTTTCAGACTTGCTAAAATTAGTAGAAGGTTTTTTAGCCCAACAAGTATATGAAGAGAATCCACTTCATCAAGCTACTTATTTAATGGAGGCGATTGAGATAAATAAAATGGAAAAATTATATAATAGTAGCATGAAGTCTGCTAGAAGACTTTCCAATCAACAGTTTCAGAAACCTGCCAATTATTATTATCATCAATATCAAATTGAAAGGATTTATTACGAGTTAGCCCAACATGAATTAAAAAGAGCAAAAAAGACCAATGTTGAGGAAATTGCGAACAATCTTGACAGGTTTTATATAGCAGAAAAGTTAAGATTATATTGCCTTGTTCTTAACCAAAAACTTGTAGCTTCCCACGAATATGAATTATTATTTATGGATGAGATAATTTCTCATGTAAATAAAAATAACTACAATTTCGATTCCATACCAGCAATATCGATTTATTATCAAGTTTTTTTAACAATAACAGAAACAGCAAATCAAAACCATTATTTCAAATTAAAATCACTTTTAGAGAATCATTCATTAGAAATCCCAAAACACGAAGTACTCCCTATTTACCATTCGGCTATTAACTATTGTATACAAAATGCGAATAAGGGTCAACAACAATTTTTACAAGAGCTATTCGATCTATACTTTGATTTAATTAAAAAAGAAATCATTTTCACCGATGGAGAATTATCACCCTGGGATTTCAAGAACATAGTTTCTTGCGCTTTGAGATTAGGAAATTATGATTGGACTGAAGAATTTATAAAAACCTATAGCTCCTATCTTCCAGAAGATTTCAGGGAAAATGCTGTTTCTTTCAATTTAGCACAACTTTATTATTATCAAAAAGAATTTAATAAAGTAATCAGACTATTACAAACAGTTGAATATGAAGATTTTACATATAACTTAAATTCAAAAACAATGCTACTGCTTATTTATTATGAAACTGATGAGATTGAGGCCCTCTATTCTTTATTGGAAAGCTTTAGAGCTTATTTAAATAGACATAAAAACCTTCCTGATCATAGAAGAATACATTATTTAAACCTAATTAAGTTTACAAAAAAGCTCACGAAAATTATGCCTGGAGAATCTAAAGCTTTATTAAAATTAAAAGAGGAAATAAAAACTACAAAAGAAATTGCAAACCTTAAATGGCTCAAAGAAAAAATTGCCGAATTAGAATAACACAAAATCTACCCAAAAAAAAATAAACTCACAATATGTAAACAATTTTATTTCTCAACACATTTCCTTTTTGACATCTTTTCCGCACCTGATACCCTGTCGGAGCTCCAAGTAATTTTTTTATTAACAGGGAAAATGAAATGATTGAAAAAGCACCTCTTCTATCGATTTTCAAACATCGGCTAGCTTTTTTCTTCCCTTTGTTTTCCAAAAACCATTTAAGCCATGAATAAGATGATAATTTTATTGGCCTTCCTGGTACCGCTTATCGCGGCAACCACAATCCAACCTACAGTAAACAATGACCTTAGTTGCGACGAACCTGAAAATGTTGAAAAAACGGGCGAGACAGGTACTACTATTTCCTTTAGCTGGGATGCCTGCAATTGTGGGGAAACTTCCTACAAACTCTACTACTGGAAAGACGGCGAGTCCAACCCAGGCCCCGATAATTTCACGACCAATACGAATTTTACTTTTACCGGATTAAGTGCAGGCGATTATTCATTTTACATCCATACGGTTTGTGGTGCACAGACTTCGACTGCGTTTATAGTGATTGATGAAATAAATGGATTCTAATACTTGTGAAATTGAATGAGTTCAAGCAGTGCTTCCTACGGAATGGAATGTGAGTGAGATAGGGAAACTGCGACGAGATATCGCAATGTCCCTCTGCAATACCACTTTTCCTCCCTCAGAAGACACTGCACAGACTCGCAACATTGAAAGGGCATGGCTGAAATCAGTCATGTCCTTTTTGGATTAGACTATTGTCCGAGCGGTGTCTCCTGTGAATGAGAGCGTGGGAGGGAGAGGGACGCTGCAAATTTGTTTTTACAGTCTTAGCAGAGTCTCCTGAGTAAAAGAGTGTGAGCGGCAGAGGGACTCTGCGGCTTTAAATCGCAGAGTCCCTATATCATACCACTCTTCCTCGCTCAGGAGACTCTGCTCGGACCCAATGTGGGCACAGAATAGGGACGCTGCGAAGAAACGAGCGGTATTCATTCGCAGAGTCCCTTTGGTATACGACATTTCTTCGCTCAGGAGACGCTGCGTAGACCTAGACTCATACCATTGAAAGGGCATGGCTGAAATCAGTCATGTCCTTTTTGATTAGACGAAAGCAGTGGCTTCTGCGAATGGAAGTATGGATGGAATAGAGACACTGCAAATTAATTTCTACAGTTCTAGCAGAGTCTCCTGAGTAAAAGAATGTGGGCGGCAGAGGGACTCTGCGACTTGAAGATCGCAGAGTCCCTCTGCCAACCGCATATCCTCGCTCAGGAGACTCTGCGCATACACAATGTAGGCGGAATAGGGACGATATGACGAAAGGAGCGGTATTTATTATAGGAGGCTCTTGGACTGAGTAAGCTGTTGACGATTTTTTTCTATTAATGCATTCAAATCGGATCTTTTATCGAATACGCCTTTGGCTGTTAAAATAAAGGTAATAGCCTGATAATTTGCTTTTTGTACTAAACTATTCGCATCACCTAGTTGAATAAAAACCTCTGCATCGAATGACTCATTTACAAATCGAAATACTTTAGTGGTACTTTTATCCTCAAAATTCAATTGTTTCAATACAGTTGCCAATTCAGCATAGGTCACATCCATCAATTCAAAATCCAAGGGTATCATTACAAATTATTTTAAAGTCCGAGCAGTGTCTCCTGCGTATGGAAGTGTGGGTGGGATAGGGACGCTGCGACGAGATTCCGCAGTGTCCCTCTGCCATACCACTTTTCCTAGCTCAGGAGACACTACTCAGACCCACAATGTTAATTCAAACAAAAGATTGAGGCTGGTTTTGCCTGCAATTTTTGACAATCCAATCGCCTAAATCTTCTCGATCTTTTATGAGCCCATGCCAATGCAGATCCAAAGTCAAAGAAGTAAAATTTGCAGGGTTTACAATTTCATCATCTTTGCCAGCTCGTATGATAATTACAGATTTTGTAGCCGCATGCTCAAAACGAAAACTATCTTTAGTACTTCTGTCCATATAATTTAAATGTAATAAGCCCTCTTTTAATTCTTTGTAGGTAACCTGATCAATTTTTAATGCTATTACATTCATATAGCTAAATTTTTGATATTTCGAAGTTCTTTGATGACTTCTACAGTAAATTCATTTGCTGCAGGAATCAAAACCTGAATAAATTTATTGATTTTTTCTATTTGAATGTTCTGCTCTTGAAAATATTTTTTTATTTCCAAATAATAAGAAGTTTCCTTTTGAGCATCATATAAAAATAGAAGAACAGGCATTGGTTCAAATAGCCAAGTTTCCAAATCTCTTTTGGATAATGAGAATTTGTATTGGTTTCCAGAATTATCTACTTTTATTTTTTCTGTAGATTTTAGTTGAAAGTCAATAATTCCAGGCTCGATTTCACCATTACTATCAAAAGTTCTAATATTCCCATCAGTAGTGTAATCTCTTAAATATCGCTCCATAACAAACCCTGCAAGCAATATTTGTTTTTCAATATTATTAAATCCCAAATCTTCAATGATATGTTGGCGAGTTCTTCGCTTCCTCATAATTTAGCGTGTTAAAAAAATCATTCTTATAAAAGTTTGTATCGAATAGAGCCAAAAAGTAACTTATCCGATATGTGAAAAGTTGAAAAACATTTATTGGTTTCAAAATGCTCGCTAACATTCATGCATATCCCCCAATTTCCTATCTTTGCGCTCGTTTAAAAAAAACGGTCAATAAACCATAGTTGAAAACGCTAAAATTTAGCCGTTTTAAGTGCTTAAAAGATTGTTCAAAATCGTTCAAATTGGTTTAAATGAAATTGAACACCGTTATACAACTTTCAAAATCTCTAAATCCAAATAAACAATATGCCATACCTGTTTACATCCGAATCTGTCTCCGAGGGACATCCTGATAAAGTTTCTGATCAAATTTCTGACGCTTTGGTGGACCATTTCCTGGCTTTTGACCCTTCTTCAAAAGTTGCTTGTGAAACATTAGTCACTACCGGACAAGTGGTACTCGCGGGAGAAGTAAAAACAACGACTTACCTCGATGTTCAGCAAATTGCAAGGGAGGTCATTAAAAATATTGGCTACACCAAGTCGGAATACATGTTTGAAGCCAATTCCTGTGGAGTATTGTCGGCAATTCACGAACAAAGCCCCGATATCAATCGAGGTGTAGAGCGGGCAGACCCCGAAAATCAGGGAGCGGGTGATCAGGGAATGATGTTCGGCTATGCGACGAATGAGACGGACAACTACATGCCGTTGGCATTGGATCTGGCACATAAAATTCTGATTGTGATGGCAGACATTCGCAAAAACAGCGATTTGATGCCCTACCTCCGTCCTGACTCCAAATCTCAGGTGACTATAGAATACTCTGACGACCACAAACCACAGCGCATTGATACCATTGTTGTTTCCACGCAACACGATGACTTTGATGAAGATGAGGCAATGCTGGCAAAGATCAAGGAAGATGTCATCAACATCATCATTCCAAAAGTAAAAGCACAATGTCCTGACAATATTCAAGCACTCTTTAATGATGCCATTACCTACCACGTGAATCCAACGGGGAAATTCGTTATCGGCGGACCACATGGAGATACGGGTTTGACAGGTAGAAAAATAATCGTAGATACTTATGGTGGGAAAGGTGCACATGGAGGTGGAGCCTTTTCAGGTAAAGACCCCTCCAAGGTGGATCGTTCAGCAGCTTATGCGACGCGTCATATTGCCAAAAACCTGGTAGCTGCTGGAGTTTGTGGCGAGATACTGGTTCAAGTGTCTTATGCGATTGGGGTTGCAAGACCTACCAATATTTATATCAATACCTATGGCACGTCTAATGTCGATTTATCCGATAGCCAAATAGCAGACAAGGTCAATGAGATTTTTGATATGCGCCCTTATGCAATCGAAAATCGTTTGAAATTGAGGAATCCGATTTATGGCGATACTGCTGCATATGGTCATATGGGAAGAAGCCCCGAAATCAAAACAGTTGCCATGACCAATGGCTCTGGAGAAACCATTCAAAAAGAAGTTGAAACCTTTACCTGGGAGAAACTGGATTACGTAGAAAAGGTAAAAAATGCATTTGACCTGTAAAGTAGCTCCGGATGCTAGCCGGAGTAGCTAAGACTAAGTCAGTCTTCTCCGGCTGGCAAAAAAGATAAGATAGGCAGCATATTCACTAGACTTTATTCGAAAAGATTTTGTAAGGGAAGCCGTTTACCGTCAACCGAATAACGTCTACTTCGTGAGTACTATTTTTTTCAATATGCGGTCATCAATTTGTAAATAGTAGATTCCACTATTCAAACTGCTTAGTTCTACTTTCTCTTTCCTGCTTTTTGTTCTCTGCTTTAACACTACCTGTCCAAGAACATCTTTTACTTGAATATGATAAGTTCCAAAATCATTAAATTCAATAAACACATATCCACTTGTTGGATTTGGGAATATCAGAATATTTGATTTATCGAGGTGAGTATTAGCTGTTTCCTTACAAATTCCAGCATCTGGTAAGGGATTTAATTCAACTGGGCCTTGAGGAGTCAGGTCTCTCCCAGAAAATGCATTATAATCAACTGAATAGCGTTTGGCTCTAAACACTGGATTACTCAAAGCTCCGGCACCTCCGCTATTAATAATAGTGCCTTGTTCTATAGGTCCGAGTTGTGTGACGGGGTTAATATATTCCCAAACAATGCCATTTGTACCAGTTACTATTTCAAAAAATCGTCCTTTTGAGCCTGCACATATCAAAGTATTGCCATTCGGCAATTGCTGTGCACCGGAGATAAAATGGGAGAAAAAATCTTCTGGTGGATTTGAGGTATACGTCCAAAATAAATTATCCGGCAAATAAGCATCTGTTGTGGCATTTATTTGATAGGCTCCGGCTGAGTCAATGGAGGGATTGATAATATCCACTGAAGAAAAATCTCTGGCTTGTCCATTATTAAAAACCATGATTTTTCCTGAATCAGGCATATTTTCTGGAATCCAATGGGCATCGTGTTGTCCAAAAAACACTTGATTATCGGGTGTTCCTGCCTGATAGGCTTCTGGATTGCCCCAGCGGAAAAGAAAATCACCTCCTTTGCCACTGTTTCCGCCGCTGTGAGTCGCAGCTTCGGCGGAAGTGGTACTGTGGTCTATAATATAAATTTCGTGAAGGTGACGGGAACTTAGAAGGATTTGATCCAGCGTTTCATTATAATCTATGGAATTAAAATGCGTCCAGTCAATTTTGGGGCTATCTCCTCCAAAATAATTAATATCCAGTAATTCAGGGTGATCAGCAACTTTGCCAAAATTTGCTTTTGTAGAATCGTATTCCTGAATGAGGTGATCCCACTCCCGCCATTCCCAAACAACAGTCGCCTGATTGCTGCCCTGAGGTTTTATTTCTAAAATCACTTCCGACCACAATATAGAAGCTGGTAAGAAATCAGGATTTCGTCCAGCTTCAACAAACTCATCAGCAGATCTCTTTTCCCATACCAGGAGCAACATATTGCCGTTTGGAAGTACTTCAATATCATGGTGCTGGGAAAAAGTATTGTCATTTAATTCGTATTCCCAAATCAAATTGCCATCCCAATTAAATCGTTCTATCCTGCCCCCTATTCCACCTACAATGCCAAAATCATTGGGAAAAAGCTTGGCGGTACGCATTAAATCCCCATTCTCCAATAAATAAGTCGACAAGCCAGGCTGAAAATCACTTTCCCAGCTATTCACCACTTTACCACAATTGTCTATTAGCCAGGTTGTAGTATGGTTCATTGGACTATAAAGGGTATAACCTTCAGAGGCTGCTGATTTTATGGAAAATAAACCGACTGTTTGATCCTGACCAGTAGCCGAGATTGATAAGCCTAAAAAAAAGAGGAGAAAAAAAAGGAGCCTGGTCATGTATTATTTGATTTTATAGTACCAGTTTTGGGATAAAAGAAAAGCACCCACGATAAATCCAATCGTGAGTGCCCTTCAGTATGAATCAGCTATTTAGAAATAGCTATCATTCTTATTGCTTGGTAAATGTAACATCTACAGGAATAGGATCTACTCCACAACCTCCGTCACTTTGATAATCAATCAACTTGAGGCGGAAAGAAGAATCATCACTAAGGTCAGCTACTGGAGAAGGACCATCCTGACCAATGAGGATGTTACCTCCACCACAACCAACGCCGGTATCCATTGTAGACAATACAATTTCTACACAAACGAAGTCCATGTCACCTACCTGACCATCAAAGTTGTAGGAATCAGGCAAGTAAGACCAACCGAATTGTCTTCTTGTTGTTGAACCGGAAACAGTGGTCAAAGTAACTACTGGAGGCTCTGCTCCAAAGATAGGACCAAAACCATCAGCTGGAACTCCATTATCATAAGAGATTTGGTAATCACCCACCCAGTCTGTATCAGGAAGTGGGCAAGTTGCTTTTACTGTAAAGTCAAAGTGACCTGCGAATGCAGAACCATTTACAGCTGCAGTTGAGTTTTCAAAACCAAAAGTACGACCATCCGTAGTTGTTACTGAACCGTCAAAATGGAATTGATCACCAGCTGCCAAATCAGCGAGTCCAAGGCCAAATAAAGAAGCAACGTCTTTAATTGGAATTTGGATGTTTGCCAAACCTTTAAATCCATTGGCATTATCTGTAAAGTCGCCTGAGCTCCAGGTTCTGTATTGAACAGGATCTGAAAGCGTACCGTCCTTGTCGTCAAAGCTTACCATAAGGTTATATTGACTTACAAGGTTACCCTGCTCCAAATCCACAAACTCAATAGTGTACTCATAACTAGAGTTGTCAAAGTTATTGAGATCATACTCCCCGGAAATCAATTCCAGAAGGCGCACATAAGCACCTTTACCAACCTGGTCAAAGGTAAGGATAGGCTTCAAGTCCTCGTCCGCACAGGATACGGTCAAGAGCATCAAAGCGGCAAAAAATGAAACAATTGGAAGTTTTTTATTCATGATTTAATGAATTTTAATTTAAAGTGTTATTGAATAGCAAAATGCTTGAAGCATGAAAAATTCAATAACCATTAATAACAAATGTCCCCATTTGTATCCCAGAACACTTTGTTAATCACTTGATTATCTTTCTGGACAGCATTTGCATTCAAGTTAACATGGTCGGAAGGATACCATGCAGAATACAAGAAAGTACCTGAATTCGCATCCGTAGTTGGTGCAATTCTGTTAGGCTTTCCAGTTCTACGGTAGTTGTTGTATGCTTCCAGTCCATTACCCCACAATGCAATCATGTATTCTCTCATGACAATTGACAATTGTTCATCTGCATCTGCAGCATCGAACTCAGCACTTACATAGTCCATATAAGGTTGGATTCCATTTCTAGCTGTGCTGTCTACATAGAATGCTTCTACACTAATCTCCCCAAGTACAGGGTGATTAAATATTCTGCTCATCTGACCTGGTACCAAGCTCTTGGAAGAGATTACTTTGTCAATTGATTTTTGAATACCATCCATCATCAATTGTTTAGCATCTTCTCCAGTACCCATTGTCAAAGCAGCCTCTGCTCTCATAAAGTCAACATAAGATGCCAACATGATAGGGGCGATACCACCACCAAGACCACCATCAGTACCACCGTTTTGAGTCAAGATAAAAGAATTGTCATCAAACAATCCACCAGCTGGGTAAACACCCCAAACCGTACGAATAGGTCCATCTGGAGGAATACCAGAACCATTCATGTGGTCACGACCATAGTATCCGTTTTCGGTAGCAACACAATATGGCAAGTTTGGATCTACGGCTGCATAGTGTGCAGGTAAGAAATCTTCAGGCTCATCTGGTCTATCCGTATGGATACATGAATAAACATTATCGTTATCAACAATTGAAGAAGCAACTTGACGATAGAAGTAGAAACGGATACGTGGGTCAACTACGAAGTTGTCTCCAGCATCTACTTTTTCTTCAGCCATCAACCACATGTAGTAGTTGCTCATGTAGGTAGCATCAGAATTTTCGTAAGCATCATTGTACATCCAGTGACGAGAGTTAGGATTGTCACGGTTGGTACCATACTGGAATTGGAAATCTCCATCAGTAGAGCTAATGAAATCTCCATCATTTACAATTTTGGTAACAGTTCCACCAGATCCACCAGCCAATTTTGTAACGACTGCATTTCTCAATTGCAAGGTTTTAGCTAAAGCAGCCCATTTGCCTCTGTCTCCACCGTAGTAAATATCACTAGCTACAGGAGAAAAAACATCAGCAGACTCCAATGTTGCAATAGCTTCAGTCAATAATGCATCAGCTGCTGCATAAACAGAAGCACCGTCGTCTCTGTTTGGACTGATGATGTCCGTACCTTGTCCAATTTCAGAGTAAGGAATATCACCAAACATATCAACCAAAGCACACATTGCATAAGCTTTCATAATTTTAGCAGAAGCAGTGTGCGTTCCAAATCCGCCTTCAGCATCTAATGCAATCAAGGCATCAATGTCCGGGAATAAAACTGCATAAGCTTCACCCCAAACAAAATTAAAGCTGGTAGGAGAGAAAACATCATTATATGTAAATCCACCAGTCAAGTTTACCATTCTGGCCAATCCTCCAACGCCCCAAGTGCCGCTGTAGAAATCGTTGAAATCCAGTTGGATATTATTGTAAAGGTCATTGATACTGGCTTGATCAGGTGATACCGCATTTGGGTCGTCCTGAAGATCCAGATCGGTCATATCACAAGTAGTGAATCCGAAGACCATTACAGAAAGAAATAATATATTTTTTAATATTTTCATATTAATTTAGTTTATAATCGTTGAATTGACTTCCATTAAGTCATTGATTAACAAGTTTCTACAAAGCCTAATTCTCTTTTCAACAACCTAATTTTACAATTCACCAATTTGAATTATTTGAAGGATTAAGGCATTCCTGCCTTGCATTCATTTCTTCAAAAAACTCTTAGAATGTTAAGCCTAAGCTTACCGCATATTTCTTAGCAGTAGGACCGGTCACGAATTCGAAACCTCTACCGTTACCTACACCAAGACTCAATATCTCAGGATCGTAGTTTACGCCTTCTGGGAAATTTGGTGCATTGTACCAAATGTTTTCACCAGAAAAGCGAATATTAGCAGAACCAAATGGTGTATTTTCCAAAATGCTTGAAGGAATTACATAAGAAAGACCTATCTCACGTAAACGAATTGTAGTAGCGTCAAAAATAGCTCCTTCATCAGCAAAGAAGTAGGCACGGAATGCGAAGTCACCGATATACCCCTGGATGTCATTTGGATTACCATCGTTATCAACACCTGGTAAAATTACAGGAAGGAAACGGTCGAAATCTGTATCAACTGTATTTCCCCTTGCCAACATGGTAGCTGTAGTGATAGAATAAACATCACCACCGTGGATGTATTGCCATTGGAAATCAAAGCTCAATCCTTTCCAGGAAACAGTGTTGATCCAGTTTGCTTGGAAATCAGGGTTAGGATCACCAATAGTAGCGATATCAGACTCAGGAACGAAGTTACCATCACCAGCAATCAACCGTTGCCCGTTTTCATGTCTTGCATAAGGTAATCCACGGATAGCTGCATAAGGCTCACCTGGCAATGCGAAGTTTCCAAGATTAGTGAACCCATCAATCAAAACTTGATCTACACCATCAGCAATTTTCAATACTTTATTTTCATTTGCTGTATAGTTCAAAGTAATATCCCAAACAAAGTCTTTTGTTTTTACAGGAATCAAGTTCAAACCTAACTCAACACCAACGTTCTCTAATTCTGAAGCATTCACTGTTGTTACTCTGTAACCAGTAGAAGGATCCAAAGACAAAGGAATGATCAAATCTGAAGATTGCTTGTTGTAGTATGAAAGGTCAAGACCTACTCTGTTTTTCAAGAAACGACCTTCGATACCTACCTCAAACTCTGTGTGCAACTCAGGCTCCAAGTTTGGATTACCCAATTGGTCAGAAACAGAGTGTGTATTCAAAGTAGTACCACCAGAGGTAATGAAGTTGGCAGTATTGGTTTGCAATACACTTCTTGTTTGATAGGGATCAGGATAACCTGCAGATGTACCATAGCCCGCTCTGATCTTCAAGTAATTCAAGATGCTGTTGCCTTGCAATGCAGCAAAAGCCTCTGTAGGAATGAAAGCCACAGAAGCAGATGGATAGAATACAGAACGATTGTCCTTCTCTAAAGTAGAAGTCCAGTCGTTACGAGCTTGGAAGTTCACGTACAAGTAACTCTTATAGCCCAAAGTAGCAGTACCATAAACACCAACCGTATTTTCTTCACCTCTGAAAGAGAAACTTTCATGATTGATAAAGTTGTCGTGATTAAAGAAATCAAAAACGAATTGATTGGTACTGGCAGTACCTACAAAAGAACCAGCTTCTCTTCTAAGGTTTACCCCAACAATACCATCCAGATCCAAATCTTCAGTCAACTTGAAGTTGTACATTGCATTGAATACCTGGTCAGTAATGCGATTCAAACGTTCAGAAGTGAAAAAGACACCATCTGGCACCTGAGAACCACCGCGGTTAACTTCACGATTTTGTTCTTGAGTATATTGGTCAATACCCAGGCGGTACAACGCGTTCAACCAAGGAGTCAATTCATAAGTCATCTCAATTGTGGAGAAGAATCTTCTGATTGTCTCCTTATCTCTCGCGTGATTTACTGTCCAAAGTGGATTTTGGATAGCAGCACCACGACGGTAATAAACCATAGAGCCATCAATTGGGCTTTCGTAAGGAAGGTTCAACAAATCAATACTTCTTGGAGTATAGATTAGGTTAGCAAACAAAGAAGCACCAGAAGGATTACTACCGAATCCAACGGCAGCAGGAGGTGCTTGCCTTTCAGAATCAATGTAGTTAAATGTACCTCTTACACCCAAACCGTTTTCAAGCTTGGTACGTGCACCCAAAGCAAAATTGTGCTTATGTAGGAAGTTGGTACTATTTCCTTCAGCATCATCTGGAGTAAATCCATTATCGCTCAAGTAGCTATAAGATGCATTGAAAGAAGACCCAGCACCCAAGTTTTTCTTGATATTCAAAGAAGTATTGCTAAGATTTCCTGTTTTGAAGAAACCCTCAACACTTTTGTATGGCTTGTAGTCGTACCTTTCTCCAATGAATTCGGGGAAGTCATCATTGTATTGTGCTTGATCGTAAGGGTGATCAACTTGTCCGTTTTCGTCAATACCATTGCTACCTCTAACATCAAAAGCAGGACCCCAGTTAGAGAAGAACCAACCAAAATTTCCAGAGAAACCATTACCATAAGTGTTTTGGTAATCAGGCAAGTTAGATACTTCTGTCCAACCGAAAGTTTGGTTCAAACTAACTTCGAAACCTTGGTCAGCTCCCCCACCATCACCTGTTTTTGTGGTAATGAGGATTACACCATTTCGTCCCGCTTCACCATAAAGAACAGTTGCAGAAAGACCTTTCAAGATAGAGATCTCAGCAATGTTGTTAGGATCCAAGTCGAGGAAACGGCTAGATGCAGTTGCACCACCTTGTACAAAGTTTCGGTCATTGTTCGTGTCGGTGTTGAAGGGAATACCATCAACAACAAATAATGGTTGGTTGTTGCCCGTAATAGAAGAATAACCACGAATGATTACGTTTGTACCGGAACCAGCCATACCAGATGTTTGAGTAATATCAACACCCGTTGCTTTACCACGAAGGATACGAGCAACATCCGCCTCTGCACGGTTTTCAACCAATTCGGTAGAGATAGTAGAAACACCATAACCCAGGGCTTTCTTTTCCTTCTTGATACCAAGTCCGGTTACAACCACCTCCGATAGTTGTTCGACATCTTCCGCAAGAGCAAGATCAACAACATTGGAAGCGCCCAACTCAACTTCTTGAGTAGCAAAACCTGTATAAGAAATAACTAGGGTGTTGTTTCCATCAGGAACGGAGAGGGAGTAAGATCCATCAACATCTGTGACTGTTCCTGTGGATGTGCCTTTTACTAGGATTGAGGCACCGATAAGCGGCTCACCGCCTTCGTCGGTTATCGTACCAGAAACTGTACGTTGAGCCATCATAAAGCCCACGCAAAAAAGTACCAGCGATAACACTAGTGAGAGTCTTTTCATACTAATTCAATTTTGTTTAATGACGAATGACGAATGATGAATAGTAATTACAACTTTGATTATCAAGCGATTACAATGTTTTCACCATTCATGCCTGCATCATCAAATTTACTAATGAAAAGGATTAAACAATATTTAAACTTTGGATTTAGAAATTGGAAGGTTTTGCGAACTCAATAGTCGGTTGCTTGATCAGAGGTATTTGTGATAAGAAGAACCTCGGATGAATGAGAGTGTCACAAATTTTTTCTTCTAACTCTAGAGGTCCAAAGCTCAAGATTCATACTAATTTCGGCAAATTTAGAATTTTCTGATAAATAAAAGATTAATTTGCCTTAACTTTTGCTTAACAACTTGTTTAGATTATTTTCATTTGAAGGTGGGGTTGCTTTTGAATATCGTTTTAATGATTCAATCCGCTGCTTCAAATTCTTAATTATTCCTTAATAAACATTGTGATTTCACTAAAAATCAATCCTGGACGCATCTACAATCAACTGGTTATCAATACAATACTCCATTCACCAGTTTTCACATTAAAAAAAATCAAATTTTCTAAATTTTCCTTAAAAATCGTCAATACATGTCTTCCACGTATAATATGTATTAACTGAAAATAATTTTCAGGAAAGTCTTCGCAAATACATTGGAATGACATTGCTCAACCCATAATAGAGTGCATCAGAGATGATGGCATGACCTATTGAGACTTCCAATAAGCCCTCCACATGGTCTTTATAGTACTTCAAATTATCTAAATTTAAATCATGCCCTGCATTGATCCCTATACCAAGTTCATTTGCCAATTTTGCACATCGGGCATGTGCCTCCACCGCCTTTTCTCTATCTTCCTTGAAGTGTTTGGCATAATCACCCGTATAAAATTCTATTCTATCTGTTCCTACTTTTTTTGCACCTTCAACAAATCGTTCCTCTGGATCCAGAAAAATCGAAACCCGAATACCTGCATCTTGTAATCGGGCAATAACATCCGTCAAAAAAGCTTCCTCTTTAATTGTATCCCAACCAGTATCAGAAGTAAGTACACCAGGGGGATCCGGCACAAGTGTGCATTGATGTGGCTTGTTTTTTCGTACCAATTCCAAAAAACGAGGATTGGGGTTGCCTTCAATGTTAAATTCAGTAGTTACAATTTCTTTTAAGGCTGGAACATCCGCATAACGAATGTGGCGTTCGTCAGGTCTGGGGTGTACCGTAATACCTTGTGCTCCAAAGGTTTCACAGTCTTTTGCAACTTGAACCAGGTCTGGAAGGTTCCCTCCTCTGGAATTGCGCAAGAGAGCAACTTTATTTACGTTTACGCTTAATTTGGCCATATTCAGTTGTCGGTTGTCAGTTGTCGGTTATCAGTTGTCGGTTATCAGTTGTCGGTTATCAGTTGTCGGTTGTCGGTTGTCGGTTTTATGATTTGCAGGCAACTGATAACCGATTCATATCTTCGCGCAAAATTAGAAAAAGGAATGACGGAAATTCAACAGGATGAATTAAAAAATAGCTTGTATCCGTATTTGCCTATTCGATCTTTACTGATTGGATTTTTTTTGCTGATTTTTTTGGGCATGTTATTAGGGAACGGCATTACTGCTCTGATTTTTCAACTTAAAGGCATTCAATTTGACGATTTATTAAATGCCAATCCAGCGGAAATCAATGTAAACATGCGGAACTTGTTAAGAGGGGTTACCTTTTTGAATCATACATTCACCTTTTTACTTCCTTCCTTTTTATTTGTATGGTTACTTGAAAAAAGAAACTGGGCAAATTATCTAAACTTGGCTATTACTCCTGATTTTCGGAATGTCCTGCATGGTATCCTTCTGATTTTTGTTGCGCTCCCAATCGTTCAGTTTTTGATTTTGGTTAATCAAAATATTCCACTTCCCGACTTACTCAGGGAATGGGAAGATGGTGCACAAGCTGCTATATTTGGTTTGATTCAAATGGAGAGTCCTTTTGAATTGTTTTTCAGTTTGCTAGTAATGGCAGTACTCCCGGCATTGGGAGAGGAGTTTGTTTTTCGAGGCATTCTTCAAAAAAACCTGGAAAAATCCTTCACCAATGCTCATAAAGCAATCTGGATATCTGCCATCATATTCAGTGCTTTTCACTTTCAGTTCATGGGCTTCTTTCCCAGGTTGTTTTTAGGGCTTATTCTAGGCTATTTATTCTTTTGGACAAGAAACCTTTGGGTACCAATCCTTGCTCACTTTTTCTATAATGGCTTTCAAGTATTCATGGTTTATTTTGCAGCTGATAATATTCAGACAATGGAAGAAGGAAGCACAGAAATGCCAATTTTACCTCAGATTGGTATTACTCTCATTTCTTTTATCTTCGTGGCTTACCTTGCAAGACTGATAAAGCTGAATAATGAAAAATAAATAAGGTACCAACTCCAGACTCCAAATACAAAACGATTTCAAACCAAACTTGTATGCCAGGACTACTACGAAGAGCACTAACTGCTGTTTTTTTTGTCATCGTCATGCTTGGCGGATTATATGGAGGACGCTACTCTTTCGTTTTTTTGTTTGCCTTGATTACTTCCCTTTGCTTATGGGAGTTTTACAATCTGGTATTGGCAAGGGTATTGAGAAGAGATTCGGTAAGGATGTTTTTAGGAGTTGCTTTTGGTCTAACTCCTTTTGCCCTAGCCTCAATTTTAAAACTGGGATTAATAGAGCGATTTGATCAATTTGTCATTGTAACCTCCATCTTGTTCTTCCCATTTATTTTTCTGGCTTTCATTTATGAATTGTTCACCAAAGCCAAACAGCCTTTCCAAAATGTGGCATTTCTTGTTTTGGGCATGATATATATAGGGGCTCCGTTTGCATTGCTGGATTTTATAGCATTTGATGACGAAAAGTTTTATGCCAATACCGTTTTTGGATTATTGGCCATGACCTGGCTGAATGACACTGGTGCCTACCTTGCCGGATCACAATTTGGAAAGACACCCTTATTTCCAAGCATTTCTCCAAAGAAAACCTGGGAAGGCACTACTGGAGGCATCATCATTACCTTTGGAACCGCAGTGGCCCTTTATTTCATTTTTGGAGAACTAAGACTGTTCGACTGGCTGATTCTTGCTGGGATTGTGAGTGTTTTTGGTTCATTGGGCGATTTGGTTCAATCCATGCTGAAGAGAAGCGTAGGAGTTAAAGATTCGGGCAATTTACTACCAGGACATGGAGGGGTATTAGACAGATTCGATGCCTTTATTTTTCTGTTGCCCTTTGCAGCGGCTTACTTATTGTGGATACGGTGATGCTGTTGGCAGTTGGCAAAATATTTTATGAGATTATTGATCCTAGTTTGAGTCTCAAATTGGGTTTTGATCTAATTTTAAACAAAGTTCAACACCTGACGCAACACAACTGACAGAATTATGCTTATCAAAACTCGTGGCATAGTTTTTCACGCAAAAAAATATTCTGAATCCAGCTTGATTGTGGATATTTATACGGAGGAAAAAGGCTTGCGGTCTTATATTATTAGTGGTGTACGGCAGAAAAAAGCCAAAGTAAGTGCCAGCTTATTACAAATCATGTCTTTAGTAGAAATAGTAGCTTACCATCGCGATGATAGGGATCTAACGAGAATAAAGGAGATCAAATCAGCACATATCTATCAATCCTTACCTTTTGATGTCAGAAGAAGTGCCGTTGGTCAATTTATGATAGAGATTGTCAGAAAAACGCTCAGAGAAACCGAAGAGAATCCTCCGCTATTTCAGTTCCTTTTTAAAAGTTTTCAGTTTCTGGATCAAACGGAGCATTCTTTTGCAAATGTGCATTTGTATTTCATGCTGGAATTGTCAGCTTTTCTTGGTTTTTTGCCTGGAGGTGAATACCAGGATGAAACTCCCTTTTTTGATTTAAAAGAAGGGTATTTCACTTCGACTCCCTCTCCCATTCATTTTTTAAAAGCGGACTTAGGCCATAAAATGAGTGAGTTGTTAAATGCATCTTTGGAAACCTGCCAATATGTAAATATGAATCGGCAAATGCGAGCCGATTTGCTTCGCAATCTTTTGACTTATTATCAACTACATATCGAAAATTTCCCAACGATTTATGCACACGTAGTCTTAAGCGAAGTCCTGGAATAGATTTAATTCTCCTTCAAATAAACAGCTTCCTTACTCAATGCCTCTAAAGGTACATATTCCAAAACCTCCTCATGAGTCGCATGCAATAATACAGGGGGTGGGACTCCGTCTTTCATTGCTTCCATCCAACGGGACACACATAAACACCAATAATCTCCCTCCTGCAAGCCTGGAAATTTGCCCTTTGGAGTACTTAAATCATTTCCAAGATCCTTTGTGTATTTCAAAAAATCAGCAGTCATTTCTGCACATAGGGTGTGTCTGCAGAAGTCATATTCCCCTGTTTGACATTTGCCAGATCTGAAATACCCGGTCATTGGTTCAGTGGAACAAATTTGCAGGGCACTACCAAAAACATTTTTGGCGTCTTTTCCTGCTTCGTATTCGGGGTTATTGACAAGATGTTGAGGAATCCCACTCTTTGAATTTCGGTTTGAATAAAACCAAAGAACAAAAAGCAGCGCAAGAAATGTTACGAATGACCCAAGACGTTGATTTTTCATTATTTCGGATAAGAGGTCTAGAAATTACTTCTGAAACCGATAGCCAAGATGAAATTTGGCATATGGCAAAATACCAATACCGGAATCTCCAAAATCTCTACCTATGCCATAAGCAATCTCAAGAAGAATATTTTTTTCAGAAACAGCCTTGTATCCTGCAAAAAAACCTAGTCCACCACCACTATCTCCATCAGCACTAAATCCACCGGCAAATACACCTACATTAAATTTGTCTGCTCCACGTTTTGGATTGAAATAATGTTTTCCCGTCACGTAAGCAACAAAAAAATCTTGTCCAAAGCCCAAATCTATTTCCCCTCCCCAATCTTTTTGATTATTGTATTCTAAAGAAAGAAGTCCAATTTCAAAAAGGAGGGCAACAGGATTCGTTTTCATTTCAACTTGACTAAAAAGGTTGGTACTTGTAAAAATTAAAAGGCAGATAATAATTTTTTTCATAAGGAGAGTACTTTTAATGTTATATGTTTTGAACGATGTATTGTTGGTTTTCTTTTTATGTTGAAGTATATCCCCAACAA
The DNA here is from genome assembly GCA_041941305.1 of Saprospiraceae bacterium. Lineage (GTDB taxonomy): Bacteria > Bacteroidota > Bacteroidia > Chitinophagales > Saprospiraceae > JANSWP01. The sequence goes on along the minus strand of JBGTQJ010000005.1, from coordinate 15,934 downwards.
AAAAAACAACCACTACAACACAAAGTTACTGTTAAACAAAAATGAATTACTCAAATGATAATACCGGAGAAAGCTCTCCTACCATGAAACGGGCGTACTGTTTTTTTTCTTTTCTTTGATGATTGACTGAAAAAACGCTGACTATGAAATGCCGGCTGAGCAACTTTACGATTTCAGCACCACGCGTATTGATTTTACCTTCATGCAAAACAGAATTGTCTGTCAGACTAAGTAATTGATAATAGGAGTTGCCTCCACCAAATGAAGTTACATTGAGCTTGAAAGGTAAGTTATCGCGTTTGAAGCTGACTGGGGAATCATCTGGATGCAATTCATCTGTAGTCACAAAATTTTGCATGTATTTGGGAAACTTATTGAATAGCCCATCTTCTCCGAAATCCTCAAAATCACTCTTCCCTAAAAACCCTAATTGAAATTTCGGATTTTGCGCTCCAAATACTTTTATTTGTTCTTTGCCACTTTTCATGATCAAGCGATTTGCAGTAAGCCCATTATCAGGTGGTGCAATGCTATCTTCCATAATTTTTACAGTCACCGGATTCCCCTTTGTTCCCATTCCAAACCAGGAATGTGGTGCCGGTTGTATACTTAGTTTTGGTCCCATGCCGGTTTGCTCTTCCAGTTTCATATTTATTATCCAGGCAGCTCCTATCAAGGCAGCCAAGGCTCCCACCAATTTGACTGGTCCCAACGTAATTGTGGTTGTGTTTTCGATGCCTCCCAGGAAACGATAAATTAAGGACGCGATTCCGGTTCCAAATAGCACCGATACAATGATAGGTTGGTAATTCAACTTTAATATGGCTAGGCCTCCTAAAAAACCAAAGGCCATAACAACAATGATGACGATATCTTCACTTGTGAGTCTACTTGTAGAGTTAGAATTGGCAGGATTACTCATAGTTCAATGTTGGTTTTGTAGTTTACGTCTGACCAAATGTAGGGAATTATTTTTTGCCCCAAATACATAATGTGCATATTGAGAGACATGAATCATCCCTAATTTTGCATGTAAAATTGACCGGGCAAAGAAAAATAACTCAAATCGGTGATAATCAATTTGTTATCGCTTGTCAGTTGTCGGTTAATCCAACGGACAACTGACAAGCGATAACAAAAACATATTAAATAAGCGATTGAAAATCAATGCTTTAAGCACTTACTCAAAAATTCAGCCTGCTCCTTTGGGGGGATGATCCATGTTTAACCCTTTATTTGACAACTACAAGCTTTTTACTTCCCAGGAATTCACCCTCCGTCAAGACAATTTGATATACCCCATTTGCAAGCCATTCCAAATCCAATGATTTTTCCAATCCTTCAGTTTTTTCCCATTGACCTTCAAAAACTGTTCTGCCCAACTCATCCATCACTTTGATAACCAGGTCTTTGGAAATTGAATTTTGGAATTGCAACAACACTTTGCCATCACTGGGGTTTGGCATAATCTCAAAACCAAAGTCTTTAAGTGCTTCTCTCGTCCTGGTGATGACCACTGTCTCTGTATCTGTGCAACCATTAGAATCTTCAATTTCGATAACATAAGTACCATTGGGTAAATCATTCAATGGCCCCATAGGGTCTTGTCCATTGACCAGAATAACATAAGGAGGAGTACCACCTGTTGGATTTACATCAATATCGTTTCCATCAACAGTAAGTTCAATATCCAAAGGATCTGGCTGCGTAACAGTTAAACTATTTAAAACAGAATAACCCAAATTATCTGTAACTGTGAGTTCAAAAGTTCCATTACCAATTTCAAAAGCCAGGTTGAAATCACAGGTTCCAGAGACCATCTCTGCGATTATGGTATCGGGAACAATTTCGTATGTATAAGGTGCTTCCCCTCCATTTACGCAAACTTCCATAGTCGTGAGCCAATCCTCACAATTGAAATCTCCAATGATGACATTGCCAAATGACATCATTTCGTAAGTCACTTCAAAGTTTCCTGTACTTTCACAGCCATTCGCATCCACGATCAGGATATCATAAACACCTGGGTCAAGCGGACCAAATTCATTTTCATCCTGAAAATTAACGCCGTCTATGCTATATTGATAAGGAAGTGTACCTCCATCTCCATTAACCGTGATAATTGGACCTAAAACAGAACCTGAAAGTGATAATGCTAGCGGTTCAAAAACCATAGCAATATTGAATATCGTAAACCCACAAGCGTCCTTCGTAAAGACAGAAAGCTGTCCAGCTGGAAGATTATCAAAAGTTGGTTCATCCTGATAATTTACATCATCAAGACTGTATTGATAAGGAGGAACACCTCCAGAAGCCTGCACTGTCAAACTTCCATCTGCCATTCCGAAACAGGATGCCGGTTCTTCTGAAATTATTGCAGAAAGTGGAGCTACATTTACCTCTGCCTGTACATTCAACAAGCATTGGTTTTCATCAAGAATAATCACAGTGTAACTGCCATTTGAATTACAAGGGAATACATTTTCTTCCTGATAAAATACGCCGTCAATACTATAAAACAGCGTTCCAGTTCCTCCAGAGGCATTTACTGTAATGTCGTAGCCATCTACTGTTGTTGTAGCCATTAAAGCAAGTGGGTTTACAATCGTTACTTCATTTGTTTCCAGAGTAAATCCTTCAGCGTCCAAAACTGTAATGGTATAGGTTCCGGCAGAGAGGTTTTCAAACAAAGCTTCATCCTGATAATTTTGTCCATCAATGCTGTATTGGTAGGGCATAGTTCCACCAGAGACAGTCGCTTCAACGCTCCCATCGCTTGCATTGTGGCAGGAAATTTCATCAACCAAACTTGCGGAAACAATTAAAGTATTTACGGCAATGGTCACATCTTCTGTAGCCAAACAACCATTTTGATCACGGACGGTAACGGTATAGGCTCCATTGCCCTGGACTATAAATACGTTGTTGCTTTGGAAATTTTGACCATCAATGCTATACTGTAAATTGCCTGTTCCCCCATTTCCGTTTGCTGTAATTTCAAAATCATTGGTAGATGTAGATAAGGTCAGCAATGGAGGATTGGTAATCGTCACCGAATTTGTTGACTTGGTAAATCCTTCGTTATCTAAAATTGTAATGGTGTAAGTTCCTGCCGAAAGATTATCAAAAGTTGGACTGTCCTGATAATTATTTCCATCAATGCTGTATTGATATGGACTTTGTCCACCAGAAACAGTTGTTGTAATAGATCCATCGTTTTCATCATGGCAGGAAATGTCATTCACCAAATTCACAGACACGATGAGTGTATTTACAGAGACTTCGACACTTGTATTTGCCTCACAATCATTTTCGTCACGGACAGTAATCATATAATTTCCATTATTCACAACATTAAAAACATTGCTTGACTGGAAATTTTGACCATCGATACTGTATTCCAGATTTCCGGTTCCGCCACCTCCCGTTGCGATAATTTCAAAATCATTGGTGGTTGCAAAAATAGTCAATTCAGGAGGGTCTGTGAGTGTCACGGAATTGGTTGTGAATGCATATCCAGCAGCATCTTTCACTGTGACTGTGTAGGTTCCTGCAGATAAATTGTCAAAGACATTTTCGTCCTGGAAATTTTGCCCATTCAAACTGTATTCGAAGCCAGGTGCACCACCTGTAACTGAGACAGATAATGCTCCATCATTGCCTTCATAACAGCTAATTGAACTCGTTTGCATAGAACTTGCAGTAAAAATAGTTTCAGCCGACAGGCTCAATTCACATCCATTTTCATCCCGTATTGTGATGCCATAAATATTTGGTCCGGGAACGACCAGGACATTATTGCTTTGGAAATTTTGGCCATCGTAGCTGTATTCCAGACTTCCGGTTCCACCACTAGCAGTAACTGTAACATTATATGCATCTACGGAAGTCGAACCCATTATAGCTGGTGGATTGGTAATGGTAACCTGACTTGCAGTTGCAGTATTACCATTGCCATCTTTTACAATCAGGGTATAGATCCCTTCAGAAAGATTATCAAATACATTGCTAGCCTGGAAATTGGTTCCATCAATGCTGTATTCGTATGGCAAAAGACCTCCGGAAGCTTGTCCTTCAATTTGACCATTATTAGCATCATGACAATCAATATCAGAAACCAAAGTAGCGATGGCAGAAGGAAGGTCCACAATCAGAATTTCAAAGGTCTGTGCCGCAAGCCAGATATTCTCGCTATCCAATACATCAAAATCAAAACTATCATCATCCGTATCAGAGTCATCATGTGTGTAACTAATCAATTCATTATCTACATCTTCTTGTGAAAATTGGTCGCCAATGGCTGCCTCCATTCCATTGATGTACAAAACTCCATTTAAAGGAAGAGAAAGAATTGTGTAAATAATTTCGGCAGCAGGCATGTCCATCTTTATAGTACTCAGAAAAGTATTGGAAATATTTTGGCTATCCCCTTTTAATACTTGCAAGGCCTGTTGGCTTAAGTCCGGCGTAGCAGGAGGTGCTACACAAAACTCTAATTCCCAATTTTCAATCCAGCCACCTGAAGCGCCGATAAACATATCCTGAATTTCTAATTGCCATTCTCCCTGAATGCTTTCGCCAAGAAAATTAGAGAGCGGATCCATCGTTTGGAAATTTCCAGTGATTGCAGGAGGGATGATATTGCAGGTATTTTCAAAATCATCGGCTGTAAATTCAGCCTCATCATCAAACGTACAATCTATAAAAGGTCGATTGCAACCAAATGGCGAAGCCGGAAAGCCTGGCTGATGAAATAACATAATAGATTCTCCCGATGGCGAAATCAAACGACCTATCATGTCCGCTACATAGGTATGGGTAATATTGAAAGCCGAAATATTGATATCGACTACATCAAGGTCAATTGGCACAACTATTTTCGAGGTATCCAAAAGTGGCCAGGTAGTTGATTGCTGGTCAATTTGAACAGGGGTATCCTCAGCAGCAAAAGACTGACAATAACTTCCGATTGTTTGAAAAGCAAAAAACTCGGATGCATCACTTTTACCACATAGGTTGTTGCCACGCACTCTCCAATAATAAACAGTAAAAGGGTCCAAGTTTGAGGTCATGAAATTAGTATCCATAACCATCGTATCCACAATGATACTAGCTCCAAATGAGGGATTGGTAGCGATTTCGAGATAATAGCCTTCTGATTCGGGTACCACTTCCCAATTCAGTTCTGTAGCTAAGGGCGCCTCACCCAAACCGTTTGCCGGACTTAATAATTTAGTAGTTTCTACCCCTGGGTGTACGATTTCCAATTCCACCATGACACTACGACTCTCGGTTGCAGAGGTAGCATTGACGGTGATTTCAAAAAAACCCTCCTCGCCATTCGGTAAATTTCCGATGGTCATTTCAACGATTCCTTCAGGAGTCAAAACTTCGGGATTGAAATCTACTGTCGCTCCATTGGGCAAGCCTTCCACATCAAAGCTGACTTCCTCTGAAAATCCAGCGATAGAAAGTAAAGTTAAGTCATAACTCACCTCAGGAGATTCTTCACTACAAACCAGATAATCAAAAGGTGATACTGTAAACAAGAAGGTAGGCACCGGCGGCTCTTCAATTGAAAAATCGGAATCAGAGATATCGAAAAAATAATTGCCATGCCCTTTTACTTTTATTCGATTTTGAGTGCCAATCAAATTTGGTACTTCTACTTCATAAATACCTGATGCATTGGGCACATTTTCTGCCAACAAAACAGGATAGGTATAACCTCCATCTGTAGAAAGAAAAATATCTACTCCAGTACTATTTACTGGAGCTTTGTCAGTATCTGCAGGTGTCCATTGTACAGGCATTAGGTCTCCCACAAACCAGGTTATGAGTGTTTCAGGTTCTAAAACTCTAAAATGCTGATTAGATGGAGGATCCCAAAATTCCAATGCTACATCGTCATCATGAGCACAACCTATGCCATCATGGATATCGCGAAGATTGAATCGGAAATTCATGCTTCTGTTAACTGAAGGCAAGACTTCCCATTCAGGAGTCTCTCCATCCAGGATAGCCTGTATATTAGGGAAAACTCGGATGGGATCATCTCCCGGTTCAACAGAACGAAAAACCGGTCCTCCAGTGGCTGTTGAAACTGGAGGGGCTGTAGTTATTTCGTTGTCCATTTGTTCCCAAACAAAAGTCTGGGGGTCTCCATCAGGATTCGTGTATATTCCTTCCAATTCGAAATAAGTATCTGTTGGCAAAGTATTATCTGGACCCACACTTACAGATGGTAGTACATTGCCGATATCCTGAGTCACCGGACAGTTATTACCTGTACTGTTTATTGTATAATTTTGAATTTGCTCAAGGCTGATGGCATGATAATAATCATCTGCCGGAAATTGTACATTAGGAGCACAGACTCCTGCGTAGCTCATAATTGTAGAACCACTTCCAGGCTCTCTTGCGGTAAAATCAGTTCTATTGCAATCATTGTTCTGGGTATGTCGTGCGCTGAATTGATGCCCCATTTCATGCAAGACAATGGTTTCAAAATAATAGCCGGTTGGATTGCCACTACCACTCACTGCCCGTGCTTTGCTATTGTCTTTACAAATGACGCCAACACCTGCTAATCCTCCACCTGTTACGCTTAGCAAGTGTCCTATATCATAATCACTTGCACCAATAATGTTATTGCAGGTAGTTTGATTTTCATTAATCATTGCGGAATTGTCTCCTTCGGTATAAGGATCTGAACCTGCATTTAAAAATATCAAATCATCGTTGTCAGGTACTAACTCCAGTCTTACACCAGCCTCCCTCTCCAAACGGGTGTTGAGGTTGGCTACTGTTGAAACCATTTCGTCCATGACACTATTTTTTGTACCGCCATGTTTTCCTGCGTAACCACCTGTGCAGGCTAAGGCCAATTCGTAGGTTCTCAATTTGCAATCGCCAGAAGATTCTGCCTGATTTTGCTCTTGTTCTTTTACCTCTTCCAAAACTCCGCATTCCCAACTTTCTGCATCCTGTGCATCCAAATCATTTACAAAAAAGCTCATACAAGTATTTTTCATACCGGTTGCATAGGGTCGAATATTAATCGTTTTGTGTTTATTTGAAAGAATGGTCGCTCGAATTCCTGAAGAGTGGATGGTCAAACTCATGGTTGCAGAAGGATCATCAATTCCAATACCTGCATAGGTTTTGATTTCAGGATATTTTTTTGCCAAATCCGCGTGCATTACGGCAGTTTCGGCAATTTTAAAAGATTTCATTTTGCCATCTGGCATAGGGAGTTCCAAAATAGCTGTTGTACTTTCAGCAGCTTCACTAAATCTTTTTGGAACATTTTGAAGGAAGCCCTTCATTTCCACGACATCTGCCGAAATCGTACGGTACTTTAAAGGGATGATGGGTCGTTCAAGATTTGAACTTTCTGCAATGGAGGGTTCAATGACATCCGTCCAAATTGTAGGTGCAGTAATTGGACTTTGAGCATACATAGAGGTGTGAGCCAAAAAGCACATTACAAAAAATAGCGTTTTTAAACATTTGAGAGCTAACATAAACAGTTGATTTTTATACAACACAGCACTCCTTTACTGTGTCCTCGAATAGTGGGTTAGATAAATATAGACGGCATTTTCAACCGATCGAAAAAAGCACGATGAAGGAGCATCTTGCTATGGTCAGTCATAGTTTTTGAGCAAAAAAATCAGGGAATAAAACTGTGATTGCTGTTTTTCTGTGTAGTGGAAACAACAATATAATACGGGAGTGGCAGCAATTTAATTAGAATTATTGATATATGAAAGTGAGGTGTAGTTGATTACCCAAAAAGGATATTTATTGGTTTTCAAGAAGTCATATTTATAAAGGCTCACCTACAATTTCCTCTAACCATAATTTCAAAGTTTCAAACCCTGAAGCATTTTTCTGTTTAATTGTGTTTAGAAATTGTTTGAATTTTTGATCTTTACTTACACTCTGTTTCTTTGACGCCTTTTTAAATATCTCAAATGTTTTATAATAGTCACTGACATTAACTTCTTTTTCGAAAGCTGCATTCCAAACAAACATATCAAAAACAGGCTGAACAATAATTAGAAAATGGTTACGGTCAGAATGTTTCATTTTTATTAAATCATTCTTGGCTTCTTGTTCTACAAAATACTTAAAATAATTTGAAGTCTTTTTCTTATCATCATCTATAATTCCTACCACTTTTTGTTTAGCTAGTTTTTCGTCCATGACTTTCAAAACCTGGCCAATTCCAGACAATTGATGATTAGGATTTTTGTAGCCAAGCATCTCAATCAAAGCAGTATCACCATAACATTCAGGTAAGACTCTATCTGCATTACTCATTCCAGAATCGATTTATATTGGAAAAAATGTCTATACCATAATTGAGCAAATCTGAAATCTCTAAATCACTCAATCTTTTGATTTTGGTTTCAAAATCTTTGAATTCGGTAACAAAAACTGCCAATTCTTTTTCGGAGGTATTTTCTACTATGGTATTAAAAAGATAAGGGCTATGTGTAGTTATGAAGAATTGGTTAGATTCTGAGTTGATAATTCTATGGGAAAGTTCCCAGATATAGGGAGGGAAAGAATGATTTTCTGGTTCTTCAAAAAGAATCGTAGAATTTTCATTTGAGAAAATAGCTGAATAATAAAAAATTATTCTTTGAAGCGTATTAGCTACCAACGAATACGGAATTTTATAAACCAAGCCCTCAACTTTTCTTTGTAATTCAATTGCTTTTCGTTGAATATCAAAAACTACTTCTAAATCATACTCAGAAAATAATTCTGGCAATATTTCTTTTAAATTAGTATTTGTTCGCAAAACATTAAACAAATTATCTCCATAAGGTGGTAATAAGAATTTATTATCTCTTCCATTGGAAAAATTAATTTCCCTAAATGAATATTTTTTTACTGGAGTTATTTTCCCACTGATTGAAAAACTTTTCCTATTCCCTTCAGAATCAGAAATCACATAAGAATAAGGAATTATTGGGTTGTTGATAGAAAATAAATGCCTTTCATCAATGGGATTTCCCTTTGTAAATTCTTCAAAAATTACTTTTGTGGGGCCAAAAACCCAAGTAAATAGATCTGATGAATAATCATATTTTAAAAAAGCAACCCCAATATTTGATTCAATTTTAACAAACCTCTCAATTTCCTGTGAATAAAATAAGTTACTTACACCTTCATATCGAATAAAATCATTTAAAAATCTCTCTGATTGATATTGACTATAATGAGCACTATACATAGAGATTGCCTCCAAAATATTAGATTTACCTACGTTTGGCTTTCCTACAATCAGATTTATCCTACTGCATTCCAATTCTATCTCCTTGATAGATTTGAAATTGGAAATCTTTAAATTTTTGATATGATTCTCCATACAACACTATTTAAGCAGCCAAATATAAAGAAATAGACAGTATTGATAACTGAATGGTCAGTATTGACAATTTATTTCCTTTAAAATATTGACTATCAATCCAATATACCTTTAACTTTAGAACTCAAACAAGCTCAGATTATTTTCTTTTTAAAAGTCCCAAAAAAAAAGCCCGCATTTTAGATGCGGGCTTCTGCAATTACTGTTTTCTCTTTTATATTTCTGGAATTATCTGGCAGTAGAAATAGTCAGAATTCATTGGAAAGGTTGTCTACTACCAGGCGAATCAGCCGTTTTTGGCTCTGAGTTTTTCCTTATATCTTTTTAGTTGGCGTTTCAAATTGTCGGAAGCGCTGTCAATAGAAGCTTCAAAAGTTTTGTTGATTTCTTTAACGAAAAGCGTGTTACCTGGTACACTAAGTCTAATTTCGGCAACTTTGTCTCTAACCTGTCCTGAATTTTCTAATCGAAGTTTGACTTCTGCATCGATGATGCGATCGAAAAAATTGTCAAGTTTGGTTAGTTTTTTCTCAATGTAATTGACCAATTTTTGGTCGGCTTTAAATTGAACTGATTCGGTGTTAACTCTCATACTTTTCTTGGTTTTATAATTTAAAAAATCGATTTGAGTTCTGTGAATTCGTTTGAGTTTTGAGAAAGAGTCGATTTTCAATCGCTCAAGCTTTCTCTAAGGAGGCTTTAGGATGCGCCTTTTGATAAACTTCTTTAAGTCGCTTGACAGAATTGTGGGTATAAACTTGTGTAGCCGCCAGATTGGCATGACCAAGCAAATCTTTTACGGCATTTAAATCGGCACCATTATCTATCAAATGGGTGGCAAAGGAGTGGCGCAAAACATGTGGAGATTTCTTTTCAACAGTACTGACCATAGACAAATATTTTTTGACTACCCTATACACAAACATAGGATACATCTTTCTGCCTTTGTCCGTTAGCAAAAAATACGATTCAGGTTTTTCAAAGCTTATAGTTCTTAATTGAAGATACTGATGAATTAATTCTATCAGGTAAGGAGCAATAGGTACCAACCTTTCCTTTCTTCCCTTTCCAAAAACCTTGATTCGATTGGTATAAAAATCAAAATCAGAAATTTGAAGATTGATCAATTCTGCTCTCCGCATACCTGTGCCATACAAGATTTCCATGATCAAACGGTCGCGATAACCTGAAAAATCATTTCCAAATTCCAGGTGATCAAACAATTGCTCAATACTCTTTTCATCTACAAAAACAGGCAGAACCTTACCGGCTTTAGGGGCAATAACCTTGAGCATTGGATTTTGTTCCAAGGCCCCATTTTTTATCAAAAACTTGAAGAAGGTCTTAAGTACAGAAAGTTTTCGTCGAATGGAACGATTGGCAATTTCCTTACTCATTAGTTCTACAATCCAGGAACGAATGTGCAAATGCTGCACCTCACCAGGCTCAGAAATCTCATAAACAGACTTGATAAATAGAAGGAATTGATTCAGATCATTCTGATAAGTTTCCAGTGTGGAAGGTGAAAATCGTTTTTCGTATTGTAGAAAGTGAAAAAAAGAAGTAGTTTGCTTCATTCCAACCAGTGTAAGACTAACGATTTGATAAAGTTAGGCCATCAGGTTGAAAAAAGCAATGGTAGAAATGCTATAAATATTTCAACAAGGGAGGGTTCTTGAACAGAACCCTTATAAACATTGACTTTATAAATTTAAAAAAGGCAAAAAATTAATCCTGAAAGTCAGCCATTTTTTGCTCTTTGTAGACAGCTTTCAAAATCTCTGTACGACGTCTTACTGAAGGCTTCACGAAGTGCATTCTACTTCTCAATTCTTTCATGACTTTGGTACGACGGTGCTTTTGCTTGTATTTCTTCAAAGCCCGGTCGATAGATTCACTGTCTTTTACATCAATTATCAGCATAAGGAAAATAAATTTAGTACATTTGATATATAAACCCTTTCAATTTTAAAAGGGGCGCGAAATTACGGAGTTTTTTAATAGCCTCCAATACTTTATTATAGCTTTTTTAAAATAAAGTAGTTAAAATCGGTCTGATGCGGCAATTCATACTACTTTATAAGGTGGAAGTCAATAGACTTTAATCCAAGATGGTTTTTATGAGAAAAAATTATTTTGGAATAACGTCTAATAGCCCCTATATACTTCCAGCTATTACCGCTCATTACGAACATGGGAGTTACCATTCATTACAGAGGAAGTTTGAATCAAAAAAAACAAATTCACAATTTCATTGATGAGGTGTCTGACATCTGTGAAAGCATGGATTGGGATTACAATGTCATGGATGAAGACTGGGACAAAACACCCAATGTTGAAATTGAAGATAGAGATGAAAATAGCGTCCAACTTGGTGGACATGCAAGTCTCAAGGGAGTTATTTTCAAACCAAATGAGGAATGTGAGCGAGTCGTATTGACCTTTAATAAGGAAGGAATGCTCAATTCAATTATTAATATTGCGATGGGTAATGAAGGAGAAGAAGGGGAATTTCCCTGGGTCTTTACAAAAACCCAATTTGCCGGAGCCGAAGCACATATTTCAATTATCAAACTGCTTAAATACCTGAAGCATAAATACATCGCAAATCTGGAAGTCATCGATGAAGGCAATTATTGGGAAACAGAAGATTTCAACCAGGTTCATACCAGAATGGAAGTCATCAAAAGTGCCATGGATGCCATTGAAGAAGGGCTGGCAGAACTGGGTGATCGTTCTGAATTGACACCAGAACAGATTATGGAAAAGATTCAGGAAATCATGGCTAGAATCGGTGAACAGCAAGGAGTGGAAGTAAAAGTTTTGAGAATTGACAAAATACTGGAAGATAGAGACGATCTGGATTTAGATCTGGATGGCTTAGACTTTAAGGATCCCAATTTGAATTAATTAGTCTTAAGAATAAAAAAGCCGGATTTTTCTGAAATCCGGCTTTTTTATTCAATGCGCTCATATCATTTTCTCGGGTCTGACCCACTCATCAAATTCTGCTTCCGTCAATAACTCTAATTCTACTGCTGCTTGCTTCAGGGTCTTATCCTCCGCATAAGCTTTCTTAGCAATTTTTGCAGCGTTGTCATACCCAATTTTAGTATTCAAAGCAGTAACCAACATCAGGGAATTATTCAAATTCTCAACAATTCGTGTATGGTTGGCTTCAATTCCTTTGGCGCAATTGTCATTAAAACTATTGCATGCATCTCCAATTAATCTTGCAGAATTGAGGAAATTGTAAATCATCATTGGTTTGAAGACATTCAATTCAAAATGTCCCGTCATCCCTCCTACATTGATTGCCACGTCATTTCCCACCACTTGTCCCATTGCCATTGTCAAGGCTTCTGATTGAGTCGGATTTACTTTTCCAGGCATGATGGAAGAACCCGGTTCATTAGCCGGAATAATCAATTCACCAATACCACATCGAGGACCAGACGCCAACATTCGAATGTCGTTGCCTATTTTCATCAATGAACAAGCAACCGTTTTCAATGCCCCATGCGCTTCGACTATGGCATCATGAGCTGCAAGGGCTTCAAATTTATTTTCAGCTGTGATAAAGGGCAATCCTGTTAATTCTGCAATCTTAGCTGCTACTTTTTCGGAATAACCGGGAGGGGTATTCAAGCCAGTTCCAACAGCTGTACCGCCCAAAGCCAATTCTGCCAAATGGGGTAAGGTGTTTTTGATCGCTTTCAAACCATGGTCCAGTTGAGAAACATAACCTGACAATTCCTGCCCCACGGTTACTGGCGTTGCATCCATGAAATGGGTACGTCCGATTTTTACCACATTCATGAATTGTTCGGACTTTGCCTTCAAAGTATCCCGCAATGCCTTGATTCCCGGAATGGTCCACTCTACAATAGCCTTGTAAGCGGATATATGCATCGCAGTTGGAAAAGTATCGTTTGAAGATTGAGATTTGTTGGCATCATCGTTTGGATGTAATGCTTTTTGCTCATCTGTCAAATTTCCGCCATTGATCACATGCCCTCTATTTGCAATCACTTCATTGACATTCATATTGGATTGAGTACCAGAGCCAGTTTGCCAAACAACCAGCGGAAATTGATCATCTAATTTGCCTTCTAAAATTTCATCACAAACTTTAGCTATCAAATCTGCTTTTTCTTTGGGCAATACACCACAATCCATATTGGTATAAGCTGCCGCCTTTTTCAAAATGGCAAATGCTCTAATTACTTCAATTGGCATCTTTTCTCCTCCAATTTTGAAGTTTTGGGAAGAACGTTGGGTTTGGGCTGCCCAATATTTATCAGCTGGAACATCTATGTAGCCTATACTGTCTTTTTCTTTTCTGTAATTCATAGTTGCATGGCTTCTTGATTCATGATTTCATCAGACTCTAAAATTGGTCAATGAACACCACAAACCTAAATTTTGCGCAAAAGTAAAAGAATAATCAAGATTGGAATAGAGGCTTTTAGTAAGATTTTAATTTAGAACGAGTATATTTTTTTGAATTGCAGTTAATTTAGAGATCGGTAGAACATAGAATAAAAAAATTCTAATGCTTGGATTAAAAAGACATACCGTCAAACTGGTTGAGCATAATGAACATTGGGCAATAGCTTTTTTGGAAACCAAAGAACAACTTTCAAAAGCTCTAGCAAACTTAATCATTGATATTCAACACATTGGAAGCACCTCAATTATAGGAATCCCGGCAAAACCTATTTTGGATATTGCTATTGGAATAAAAAGCGTGGAGGTGATTCCAAAATGTATAATTCGCCTGGAAAAGATTGGCTATGAATTTCGAGGTGATAGCGGAGCCGAAGGTGGGTTTTTATTTGTAAAATGTTCCGAGCCTGATGTCAGAACTCACCATATTCACATTGTAGAAATTAGTGATGTACAATGGTCTAATTATTTGAATTTTAGAGACCATTTGAATGCTTATCCGGAATCTGCCAATGCTTATTCTATTTTGAAACAAGAACTAGCGAAGAAATATCCAAATGATCGAAAAGCCTATACAAATGGGAAGTATGATTTTATTGCGCATGTTTTTAAAATGATGGCAAAATGAACAGACCAATAACAAAAACGATCACAGACAAAATCCAGATCGAAAAGATACTCTCAATCAATTCAAACCAAAATGGATTTGCGTTTTTTCTTTCTGCTTCAGGTTTGTTTCTTCTCCACAACCACCGAATTGCCTCTACTATTAATCCTAGAAAAACGGACATCAAAACATAAGTTTGAAATAAAGGCAGAAAAATCCAGGAGCCTAATATTAAGATGCAATAGACAATGGCTTTTGTTTTCAGGTTTTTTTCTCTTTGGGGAGTTTCTTGAATCTCATCGCTATCTAGAATCTCTTTCATGATTGAATGGGTTTAGTTTAAAAAGACTTTCCATGTTTGGTAAAGTGCAAAAAGCAAAAAAATACCGCCGATAAATTTATTCACATAACGAGTCACTTGAGCTGCCCTACTGGTTATCACTTGCCCCAATTTGGCATAAAGCAAAAGCAATACAAAAGTCCCCAACATCACTCCAATTGCAAATACGGCAATTATCTCATTTTCAAGGCTCAACCAGCCTTGTGAATTCAAATAACTTCCGTAAAACACCCAATATGGAATTACCAAAACATTCATAGCACTCACCAACATGCCTTTAAAAAAGTCAGAATGTTTCTTTTCATCTTTCATTATGTCGGATGCCGGATTTGAGGCTTTTGCAAAAAAGAAATAATAAATCGCCAAAGCCCAGAAAACGATAAAAGCAATAATTCCAAACCAGAAATCAACTTCCGAGTTTTCGGAAAACAACCAGGTGAATTTGATAGCTACAAAAGATTGTATGAATTCTACAAGAGATGCTCCAATTGCCACCCAAATGCCCGCTTTCATCCCCCGATGAATAGCGGTATCAGCAACTGTCATGTTGATGATACCAAGCGGTAAGGAACCGATAAAGCTGAGAAGGAATCCTAAAATGATGGGAAGGAGATAGGTCATATTTTAAGCGTAAATGCGGACATCACTTTCCAGCTCCCACAAGCTAAGTACATTGTAAAATAAATAAGTTATTGTTTTTTGTTTGCTGGATTTACTTTAGCGTAATGCCGATTCATTTTTCTTCTGGCATCAGTGATAGAAAACTTCCAGCTAATTTTAATCTGTTTATCATTTCGTTCTTTGACAAGTTTGAGGACTTCACTTTCCAGTTTTTCTTTTGTAGGAATACGTCTTTTGAGACATAATCTAGCAAGAGCAGAAAACTCAGTTTCAATGACGTTAAGCCATGAACCTTTTAGAGGCGTGTAATGAAACTCAAATTTTTGAGTTAATTCAAAAGCAGTTTGAGCATCAAATCGCTCGTAAAATGACCCCGCCTTGTGAGTATTAAGATTATCTTGAATCAATCTTATTTTCTTGGCTTTAGGAAAATGCCCTGCTAAGATTTGCATAAATTCAGCATACTCTATCTTCCGTCTTTGGTCATATACTTTGGCGATTCTTTTGCCTGTTAAGGGCTCAATAGCTGCCA